>NZ_JBEZYZ010000003.1:0-654784 GCF_040638895.1 Streptomyces sp. NPDC024017
CCGGGTCACGGAGCGCTGCTTCCACCACCTGGAGGCGCCGGTGCTGCGCGTGGCCGGGTTCGACATCCCGTACCCGCCGCCGATGCTCCCCAGCGCGGCGGACACGGCGGCCGCACGGGACGCCGTCCGGCAGGCCGCCGCCCGGCGCCCCGGGCGGCAGGCCGAGCAGGTCGTGCAGGTGCAGATCGGGCGGCTGGAGGTCACGGCCGGCGGCGCGCCCCAGGGCGGCGGCCGGCCCCGGCCCCGGGAGTCGGAACGCCCCGGGGCCACCGTCAGCCTGGCGGACTACCTGGCCAGGGGGCGCGAGTGAGCGGCCACCGGCACGCGGACGTACGACGAGAAGCAGCACGACGAGAAGCCGCACGACGAGAAGCAGCACGACGAGAAGCCGCACGACGAGAAGCCGCACGACGAGAAGCAGCACGACGAGGAGAGGGACCGAGGAACTGACGCCATGAGCAACGCACTTGCCCTCGCCCACGTCACCCAGGCCCTCGCCCTGCTGATCGAGGCCAACCTGCCGCCGGACATCGACATCGCGGTCAAGGTCGAGACGCGCAGGCCGCCGGCCGACCCGCCGCTCGAACCCACCATCACCGTGTTCCTCTACCAGGTCACGCCCAACACCTCGCAGCGCAACAACGACCTGCCGACCCGGGCGTCCGACGGCACGCTGGTCCGACGGCCCGCCGCCGCGCTCGACCTGCACTACCTGATCAGCGCGTACGGCGAGGAGGCCGAACTGGTCGGGCAGCGGCTGATCGGCTCGGTGGTGCGCACGCTGCACGAGATACCCGTACTGCCTCGGGACATCATCGAACTCGCGGGCCAGCGACCGTACTTGGGCGGCAGCGACCTGGCCGACGCGGTGCAGCGGGTGCGGTTCACCCCGGCGGCGATGGACGTCGACGAGACGTCCAAGCTGTGGGGAATGCTGCACCAGACGCCGTACGCGCTGTCGGTCGTCTACCAGGCCGTGCTGGTCCTCATCGACGGGCGCGAGACGCCGGTGCCGGCGAAGGCGGTGGAACGGCCGGAGGTACGGGTGCTGCCCTTCGGGGCGCCGGGGGCGCCTTCGCCGGACCCCGTGCCGCAGGAGCCGGCCGCGCCGCCCCCGCAGGAGGCCGCGGAGTCCGCTGACGAACCCACGAAGGCCGTGGCCGGGACCGAGACGAAGGCGCCCGCGAAAGCCCCCGCGAAGACGGCCGCGAAGGCGCCCGCGAAGACGGCCCGGGGCCGCAAGGCGGCGCAGCCGGCCAGGAGCGCGACGAAGGCGGCCGCCAAGCCCGCCAAGTCCGCGCGGAGTCAGCCGGCGGCAAGGAACGCGGACGCGGACGGCAGCGAGGACACGGAGAACTGAGGCACATGGCAGCGACGGGGGCAGGTGAGGACATGGGAACGCACCGGACGGCCACGGCCGAGACCGGAGGCGCCGCCGCCCTGGGCGACGGCACGACGCTCACGGCGGAGATCCGGCGTGTCCTGGCTCGCGTCGACGCTCATGCGCTGCGCGGCACGGAGGGCGAGGAGCGAGAGGCGCACACCCCCGCGCCCGAGCTCACCGACGGCCCCGGCACCGCCCCCCTCGACGCCCTGGTCACCTGCTTCGGTCTCACCGCGTTCGAGCGGGACCTCGTCCTGCTCACGGCCGCACAGGAGCTGGAGCCCACCGCCGCCGCGCGCTGCGCGGCCGCCAGCGGGGACCCGGACCGGGCCCACCCCACGTTCTCCCTCGCCCTGGCCGCCCTGGACGAGCCGCACTGGAGCGCGCTGCCGCCCGTGGCGCCGCTGCGCCGCTGGCGGATCCTGGAACTGGACGACGAGTCACGGCTGACGACCTCCCGGCTGCGGCTCGACGAACGCATCTTGCACTTCCTGCTCGGCTCGCCCTACCTGGACGCCCGGCTGCACGGCCAGGCGCGCCGCACCTCCGTACCGGACCGGCTGCCGCCGTCGTACGACCTCGCCGCGAGCCGGGTCGCGGCGGGCTGGACCGACGGCGCCCGCCCCGACGCGCCGCTGCTCGTCGAACTCGTCGGCGGCGATCTGCGCAGCCGCGCCGACATCGCCGCAGCCGCCGCCGCGCGCGCCGGGCTCGGGCTGTACGCGATGAGCGCCGAGGACATCCCCGTCGACCCCGCCGAGCGCGACCGGTTCGCCCGGCTGTGGCAGCGCGAGGCGATCCTGCTGCCGGCCGCCCTGCTCGTGGAGTTCGGCGAGCCCGACCGGGAGCAGCAGGCGGCCACCGACGCGTTCCTGGCCGGGGCGGCCGTGCCGGTCGTCGTGTCGAGCGCCGACCCCCGCCGCACGGACCGTCCGTACGGCACCCGGGTGAGCGTGCCGAGCCTGAACGACGAGGAGCAACTGGCGCTGTGGTCCGAGGCCTTCAGCGACGTCGCCGACCTGGAGGAGCGCGAACTGCGCTCCCTGATCGCCCAGTTCCAGCTCCCGCCGCACGTCGTACGGTCCGCCGCCGCGACCGTACGGCGTGAACTGCCCTACGAGGACGAGCTCGACGCCGCGGGGCTGGCCTGGCGAGCCGGTATGGACGAGGCCCGCGTCGGCATGGACGAGCTCGGCCGCCGCATCGAACCGCAGGCCGGCTGGAACGACCTCGTGCTGCACGAGCGGCAGACCGGCGTGCTGCGGGAGATCGTCGCTCACGTACGGCAGAGGTCGGTGGTCCACCAGGAGTGGGGCTTCGGCGCGACCCTGCGCCGGGGCCTCGGCGTCACCGCGCTCTTCGCGGGCGGCTCCGGCACCGGCAAGACCCTGGCCGCGGAGGTGATGGCGAAGGAACTCGGCCTCGACCTGTTCGTCGTCGACCTCTCCCAGGTCGTCAGCAAGTACATCGGCGAGACCGAGAAGAACCTCCGCCGGGTCTTCGACGCCGCCGAACGCGGCGGCGCCCTGCTGCTGTTCGACGAGGCCGACGCCCTGTTCGGCAAGCGCAGCGAGGTCAAGGACAGCCACGACCGGTACGCCAACCTCGAGGTCAGCTACCTGCTCATGCGGATGGAGGCCTACCGCGGCCTCGCCATCCTCACCACCAACATGAAGAAGGCCCTGGACAACGCCTTCCTGCGGCGCATCCGTTTCCTGGTCGACTTCCCCTTCCCGGCCGAGCACGAGCGCGCCGAGATCTGGCGCCGGGTGCTGCCGTCGAAGGCCCCGGTGAAGGACATCGACCCGCAGCTGCTCGCGCAGCTCACCGTGGCGGGCGGCTCGATCCGCAACATCGCCCTGTCCGGGGCGTTCCTCGCCGCCGAGGAGGGCGAGGCGCTCCAGATGCGGCACATGCTCGCCGCCGCCCGAACCGAATACCTCAAGCTGGAACGCTCCTTGACGCCGACGGAGGTCCGCGGATGGGTGTGACACAGAGCGGCGGGACCGCGGTGGGTGCGACCCCGGCGCCTCGCGAGATCCGCGTGGACATAGGCGAACTGGTCCTCGACGGCTTCCGTGCCGACCCCGACCGGGTGGCCGCCGCCTTCGAACACGAGCTGACCCGGCTGGTCCGCGAGCGCGGCGTACCCGCCGACGGCCCCTGGACGGCCGACGTCCTGTCCGGACTGCCGCCGCTGCCCGCCGGGCTGTCCGCGCGGCGGCTCGGCCAGGAACTGGCGCGGGCCGTGCACGAGGGCCTGTGCGGCCGCGGGGAGGTGACGTCGTGAGCAACTCCCGGACCCAGGACGGCCGTTCCGAGCAGTCCGCCGAGCAGCGCCGCCGCAAGCGCAAGGAGCGTGCGGCCAAGTCCCGTGCCCCCGAGCCCAGGGACATCGTCAGCGGCGCCGGCCAGCCGCTCGACCCGGGCGTACGACGGGAGCTGGAGGAGCGTCTCGGGCACGACCTGAGCCGCGTACGCCTGCACACCGGACGGGACGCCGGAGAGCTGGCGGACCTGCTCGGGGCGGACGCGGTCGCCGTCGGCCAGGACATCTTCTTCGGCGAGGGGGCGTACCGGCCGGGCACGGACGAGGGCCGCCGGCTGCTCGCCCACGAGCTCCTGCACACCGTCCAGAACCCGCACGGCCTCGGCGCGTTGCGGGCCGGGCGTGAGCTGGGTGCGGTGAGCCTGCCGCAGCAGGCCATCGAGCGGGAGGCGGAGTCGGCGGCCGAGGACCTGGTGCGCGACACGGGTTCCGGCGCGGCCGTCCCCGCTCCGGACGTGGAGGAGGGGCAGGCCACCCCCGGCTGGCTCCGCTACGCGACCGTCGACGCCGATCGCCGCCGCATGGAGCAACTGGACCCCGCGACCCTCGTCGACCGCATCGCCAACGGCCTGCTGCGCTCCCTGCGCGGCGACCCGGAGGACCGGTCGGGCCGCGTCCGGATCCAACTGGCCCGGATGGCACCCGAGGTGCAGGACAGCGTCCTGGACCGGCTGGAACTGCGGCTGCCCGCGCCGGTCGTGGACCGGCTGCTGGAGGGCGTGGAGGAGACGGAGCGGGCAGGGCCGCTGCCGATGGACGCCGCGGCGGCTCCCCACGCCCTGCCCGGCGCGACGGAGGAGATCGAGGAGGAGCGCGCTCGCGAGGACTCCGAGGCGGACCGGGCTCCCGAGCGGGACGTACGGCCGGAGGAGCCGGACCGGCAGGGTGATGAGCCCGAGGACGCCCGGGGCGAGGAGGCCGTGGAGGCTGCCGGCCAGGAGCAGGGCGCGGAGGGTTCGGCCGCGCGGCAACAGGGTGCCGAGGGGGCGGCCGCGCGGCAGCAGGTGGGCGCCAAGGACGAGCAGGAGCGCTCGCAGGGCCGGCAGGAGGAGAAGGACGCCTCCGGCCGGGACGCGCGGCAGGACGCAGGCGACGAACGCAAGGACGCCTCGGACACCGAACGCGAACAGCAGGACCAGGACAAGCAGGACGAGCGCGCCGCCGAGCAGGACGAGGGCGGACCCGAGGACGAGGCCGCCCAGGAGCCCGAGAAGCAGGCCGGCGAGCAGGAGCGGGGCGAGGACGAGGCCCCGGCCGAGGTTTCCCGCCGCCAGGCCACCGCTCCGGGCACCGTCGACCGCAGCGGCGCCGAGCCCGGGGAGAAGTCCCGGACCGGCGGCGATTCCGGAACCGTCCGTGCGGTGGGCGACCCGGAGAACGAACGGGACGCCGACGACGAGCCGTTGGGGCTTGAGCCGGAGTCCGAGCAGTACCAAGCCGACGAGGACGCTCGGACGGACGAGGCGCCGGGCGGCGAGGAGGCACCTCCCTCGGAGGCCGACCTCCTCGGGCACACCGACGCGGCGAAGAATGCGAGCCTCATCGAGGAACGGCAGAAGGGCACGGCCCCTCGGCCCCAGCTTCCGTCCACGGACGTCGCCTCGGTGTCGGACGGGGCGCAGCAGGACGAGCGGCCCGGGACCGCTCAGGACGCTGCGTCGTCCGTCGAGGAGACGGCGGGGGGTGACGACGTACCGGATGCCGTCACCTTCGGGCCGGACTCCGGGCAGCAGCCCGGGGCCGACGAGGCCACCGAAGCAGCGGGTGCGGACGCCGGGGCCGCCCGTGCCGTTGCCGCGGCCGGTGGCGACCGGGACCGGAAGCAGGCGGAGGAACGCACCCAGGACGCCGACGCCCGACGGCGCGACGAGGAGGGCGGGGCCGTCGACGGTGCCATGTCGGACGGGGCGCCGCAGCCCGGTGAGGCGGCCGCGCCCGATCGGCTGGCCAAGGCGAACGAGGACGCTCGGACGCAGAGCGCTGCTTCGCCCTCAGCCGGCGCGGCAGGGGCGGAAGGTGCGGGCCGAGGTGAGAGCACCGGAAAGCCAGAGGCCGCTCGCAGCGGCGCGACCGAACAGGGCACCGGAGCCGCGCAGGGCACGGCCGAGCAGGACGGCAAGGCGGCATCAGGTACCGGAGACCGACGCGGCGACAACGCCGACCGGAACACGCCCGCTCCGGAGCCCACGCCCGCTCCCGGTGGGCAGGACGTCGCCGAGGGCAAGGGCGACGCGACCACCCCCGGCCCCCGGACCGGCCCGGAGAAGGTCTCGACGCCCGGGCCCGTTGGCGCCCCCGAACTGGCGCCGGGCAATGGTCCGTCCCCCATGTCCGGACGGCCGGAGGCCGCGACCAACGCTCCCCGCTCCGCCGGTGCCCCCGGCAGCGCTTCCAAGGCCGCCGATGCCCCGGGCGTCGACGGCTCCGCCGGATCGGCCGGTGGTTCCACGGGCTCGCGCGCCCGTCCGGCGGGCAGCAAGCGCCAGGCGGCACGAAAGGCCGCGAAGACCGCGTCGCGCCGAGACGGCGGCGGCGGCGGCCGTACATCCCCCGCCCCCGTCCGCTCCGGCGGCCGCGCCGGCGGCGGTGGCAGCCCCGCCGCGTCCGGCGGCTCAAAGGCCAAGGCCAAGAAGGAGACCCCGCCCCCGGACGTCTCCAACGCCACCCCCGAGTCCGGCCTGTCGACGGCCGCGGGGCTCAAGCCTCACCAGGCTCTGGAGACGCTCAAGGGCGTCGGCAGCGCGGTCGGCCGCTCGGTCGACAAGGAACGCACGGCTCTGCGCAAGGCGCCCCCGAAGATGCAGCGGCCCTCCGGCTCCCCGCGTACGGTCCCCGGAGGCCCGCAGGCGGCGTCCCCGGGCACGTACACGAACGCCAAGGTCGCCCGTACGAACGCGGCTCAGGGCAAGACACCCGAGATCCGCGGCGAACAGAAACCGGAAGGCGAAGTTCCGGGCGCGAACGTGCCGGAACCGAGCTGGTGGGACATCGCCGTCACCATCGGCGCCCAGCTGTTCGGCAAGCTGCTGAAGGAGATCCTGCCGCTCGACGACCTGATCGACTCGATCCTGGGCCTGCCGACCAAGGACGAGGGTCTGCAGAACGCCCGGGTGGGCGACGCCCCGAAGCTTCCGCTGGAGAACGACTCCGACCCGCAGCGCACCGACGAGCAGGGCCGCAAGCTCGACGAGCGGAAGAACGAGCTGCACCAGTCGGGACGTGACGACGCGGCCCGCCCGATGGGCGAGGACCAGATCTACCCCGACGTGCCCAAGGAGACCCTGACCGGCAAGGTGGCCGGGGGGAAGAAGGGCGCCAAGGCCGGCGGCGCGCGGTCGGTGTCCGGCGGCGGTGTGCCGATCGAGTCGGCCTCCGCGGTCGCCGAGCACGACCGGGGCCCGCAGATCCAGGCGGGCTTCTCCCAGGGCCGCCAGAAGATGGGGCAGGAACGCCAGGCCAAGGACAAGAAGGCCGCCGACGACCGCAAGCAGCACGACCGGGACCTCCAGAAGGAGGTCTCCGCCAGCGGCAAGAAGCAGTCGGACGCCCGCGACAAGGGCCGTTCCGACATCGCCGATTCACGAGACCAGTGGCGCAAGGAGCAGGACGACAAGGTCTCGGAGATCGACGACAAGAAGGGCAAGAAGTACGACAAAGTCCGCGACGACATCAAGAAGAAGGAGGAGGACACCGACAAGGACGTCGACAAGCGGACCGAGGACGACAACAAGAAGATCGACGACGAGCAGACCAACGCCGAGAAGGAGGCGGAGAAGAAGCAGGAGGAGGGCAAGGACGACGCCGACAACTGGCTCGAAGAGGCCATCGAGAAGCTGAAGGAGTTCTTCGAGACCCTCAAGAACGCCATCAAGAGCGTCTTCGAGAAGGCCCGTCAGGTCGTCACCGACCTCATCGACAAGTTCAAGCAGCAGGTCTTCAAGCTCATCGACGACGCCCGCAACTGGGTCATCGACCAGATCAACACCTTCGCCGACGCGCTGATCGCCCTCGGCGACGAGCTCCTCGCCGACTACCCGGCGATGCGCGACAAGTGGCGCAACACCATCGACGGTGCGCGCGACTGGGCCGTGCAGAAGGTCAACGAGGCGGCGGACGCGCTGAAGGAGGTCGCGGGCAAGCTCCTCGACGGCCTGTGCGGTGCGCTGCTGGCCGGCCTGGACGCCCTGGAGGGCGGCCTGCTGGCGGCGGTCGACATCGCCGAGACGGTGACCGTCGGCGCGCTGGAGTTCGGCGCCGCCGCCGTCGCGGCGCTCGGCGAGTGGGCGGCCATCTTCAACGACATCGTCTCCGACCCGGGCGACTGGATCAGCAAGGCCGGTGCCGCCGCGGAGACGGGTGCGAAGGAGCACCTCTTCGAGGAGGTCAAGACCGCCGTCAGGGCCTGGTTCAACCAGAAGGTCCAGGAGATCATCGGCATCCCGATGGAGGACTTCCAGGAGCTGGTCTCCGGGGGAGTGTCCGTCGAGCAGATGGCGCAGATGGCCTGGGACGAGGCACTGCCCCAACTCCCGGTCATCATCGGCGTGATGGTCGTCGAGAAGGTCGTCGCCAAGCTCATCCCCGGCGCCGGCTGGGTGATGGCGATCATCGACGCCCTCCAGACCGCGTGGGGCGCCCTCAGCGAGATCCTCGCCGCGTTCGGCCTGTTCATGGACTTCCTGAAGTCGGTCAAGAGCGGCAACGGCGCGCTGCCCTTCGCGAAGGCGGTGGCGGCCGGTGTCGTGGCCCTGCTGGAGCTGATCTACACGTTCCTGATCGAGGGCGTCGGCCGGTTCATGGGCAAGGTCGCCGACCGGCTCGGCGACATGCTGAAGAAGATCCGCACGAAGAAGCCCGGGCCGGGCCGTCCGGAGGCACCGAGCAAGCCCGACGACGAGAAGCCGAAGGACGACAGGCCCAAGGACGACGACACCAGGGACACGGACAAGCCGGCCGACCGCCCCGCCCCGCGCAAGCCCTCGCCCGACAAGACCTCCCGCCCCCCGTCCAAGCCCCGCCCCGGCAAGCGCACCTCCCCGGAGAAGAAGCCGCGCCCCTCGCACTCCACCCGCCCGAAGAAGCGCCGCGACGACGACGAACGCCGCGAGGAGGGCCGCGAGGTGAACGCGGCCAGGCGCCGAGCACGGGACGCCGAGCGCAGGATGCGCGACGACGACAGGGACGAGCGCGGACGTGGGGCCGACCGCCGCGGCCCGGCCCGGGACACGCTCCGCGACCGGCGTCGCCCCGGCGCCGACAGGAGGGACGGCCGTGACCGCGACGCCCGCGACACGCGCCCCGATGACCGCCGCACCGACGACAGACGGCGCCCCGACGAGCGCCGCCGGGACACCGACGGCACGCCCGACCGCCGCTCGCGGGACCGGGACCGTCAGCCCGGTGACCGGCCTCGCCGCAGCCCCCTCCGGCGCGCCCGCCAGACGGTCAAGGCGGCCGTCAACCGCGCCCGCCGGGCGACGAGCAAGCTCTACGGGAAGGCCCGTCACCGGCTCGGCAACCGTCTGAACGACCGGCTGCGCAGGCTGCGGGACCAGTGGCGGCGCCGGCACGACCGGGACCGCACGCGTCACAGGGACCGTGACCGGCGCCGCGACAACGACAGGCGGCGGGAGGAGACCAGGCAGCAGCAGGCGCCGCCGCTTCCCCGGGTGCGGTTCCGTATGGCCGACGGCGAGGTGCACACCTTGCTGTTCAACGGCCGTACGCAGAGCGCCGACCTCGTGGTGCGCAGTGTGCAGCAGGCGATGAGCGCGTTCTTCGCCGACTGGCAGGCGGACATCGCGACGATGCCTGCCGGTACCGAGAAGAAAGCCCAGACGACCGCCCTCAACAAGGCGGACGCGCTGGCTCAGAACGTCGACGCAATGCAGAACAGCATGTCGCCCCGATACACGACCGCGAACTACGGCAGCCGTCCGATCCCCACGAACATCCGGTCCTGGCAGTACAAGCGACTCCAGACGGCGATGGTCAAGCTCGCCCGCCTCCTCGAAGAACGCGACACGAACAACAACAACGATATTCCCCCCGCGGTGTTCCCACCGTTCGTGGACAACGTTCGGGCACGGAATTTCAAGGCCTACTACCTGCAACAGGGCATCCCGAAGGGGCAACCAGCAGGTTTGCACAACAAGAAGCCACCCAACCCCGTCGGGTGGAGCCAAGCCCTTTCCCAGGCTCCGAACAACTTCGTCAAGATGCACCTCCTGCCCTTCAAGCTGGGCGGCCTGGCATCCGGCTCGAATCTCGTACCGGCGCCGGGCGACATCAATACGCGATTCCACTACGGCGTCGAAGACGAAGCGAACACGGCGAGGTCGGCGGCGGGGAAGGCGATCTGGTACACCGTCCGGGTCAAGTTCCGCAGCAATCCGCACGAGTTCTTCCCCGAGAACGTCATGACCCGGTGGAACTACCACTACAAGTCCGGGAACACGTGGAAGGAAAGGCCGCCGATCACGGCGCCGAAGCACCACTACACCGAGGACATACCGTTGCCGAAGTTCATCGAAGTGAACCGGCAGAGCGAAGAGGACCGCATGTTCTCGAAGTACTTCAAGGCATCCACCAAGATGGCCGCGGAGATCAGGAAGCTGTCCCGTCAACGGCGGTTCCGAAACGTCGGCGATCTCACCACGCGGCTGGAGAAACACCTGAAGGCGACCAGCAGCCCGTTGCAGAGCGAGTTCAGCACGGTCCAGGCGGAGATCCGCGCACGACACATAGAAGGACTGATCTCCTACTGACCACGGCACCGCCCCACGCCTGACGAACGGAGCTACCCCATGACCGACCTGAACCCCGCCGAACGACGACTGCGGCTGATGATGAGCGAACTGCGAGAGGCGTCCGAATTCGAGGTGCACGATGCCCTGCCCGGTGTCGTCGACCCCGCCTGCGAGGACATCGTCGCGGCATTTTCCGGTATCACGGTGTCCACGGGTATCTCACTGGACGGCGCGCTCAAGGACTGTTTCGTTCGTTTCGACCGGTGCTCGGCCAGCTGGAGCATGGAAGGCTCGGAGAACGACCTCTCCGGAGAGTTCTGCATATCGCACCTGCCCGCCGTGGTCGCCACCGAGGCGCCTCCCACGGCGACGGAGCTGATGACCCAGGACGAACGGCAGCGGTACGCGGAGTTCAGGGTGCTGGACGATCACCCGGTGAGCGGGACGGGCGCCTTCGCGGCGCTGCGCCTGAACCCGGAAACCCCCACCCCGGAGATCTGGTACCACGACTTCCACTACAACCTGGGCGGCTTCCGGATGGCGCTCGACCACTGCCGCTATCTGGACGCCCTCACGCTCACCAAGGGGACGTTCGGCTGGCAGTTCCTGTTCTGCGATGTCTCCTTTGCGGACGACGACTTCGTGGGTCTGGGGGACGAGCTGGGAGAAATGCTCGACGTCTTCCCCCGCCTCTTCCCCGACCACGACTACACGGACCTGCGCGCCCGCCTGGAGGCCCGCCTGTGACCCGCTACGCCGACATCCCCAAACCGATCCGCTCCGGCATCGTCGTCGTCAACCCCGACACCGGCACCCCCCAGCGCATCATCGTGCTGCAGTTCAACCCCGACACCCTCGAACGAAGCGTCAGCCCCCAGTCGGCCGGTGACAGCGGGGACGCCGGAGGCGGCGGCACCGGCAGCGGGGACCGCAACGAGGCGTTGCGGCTCAAGGGCCCCGCGCAGGAGACCTGGAAGTTCACCGCCGAGATCGACGCGACCGATCAGTTCGAGATCGCCGCACCCGACGGGATCCACCCCCAGCTCGCCACGCTGGAGATGCTCGTGCAGCCGACCACCGCCCAACTGCGCGCCGCGAGCAAGCTGTCGCAGAAGGGCGCCATCGAGATCAGCCCGATCGAGATGCCGCTGACGCTGTTCACCTGGGGCAGCAAGCGGGTCATGCCGGTGCGGCTGACGGAGCTGTCCGTCAACGAGTCCGCCTTCGACGTGAACCTCAATCCGATCCGGGCCTCGCTCAGCATCGGGATGAAGATCCTCACCGTCAGCGATCTGCCCGCCGGGCACCGCGGTGCCGATCTGTACATGGCGCACCTCGCGCAGAAGGAGCGGCTGGCCGCCGCGGCCCGGGGCGGCAGCCTCGGCGCGCTGGGCCTCGGCGGCGGCCTCGGCGCGGCGGCGAGCGCGAGCGCATCGATCAGGAGGGGCTGAGCCACCACCATGGCCGACATCGAACCGTACGAGAGCGCCCTGGACGCCATACCCGGAGCTCATCCCTATCCGCGCACCAGCCGCTACCACGACGCGGAGATCGGGGTGCACCGACAGGCCGACGGGACCGAAGTGCGCTACACCAAGCGCCGGTTGCTGCCCCCGCTCGACGACACCGGGCAGGACGCCGCACCCCATGTCGTCGGTGCCGGGGAGCGGCCCGATCTGCTCGCCCAGCGGTACTTCGGCGACCCGGGGCAGTGGTGGCAGATCGCCGACGCCAACCCCGTACTCGATCCGCGTGAGCTGACCGAGGAGGCCGGGCGCGTCATCGACATCCCCCTCGCCGGCGGCTTCCCGCAGGGGGACCGGCGTGTTTGACCTGCCCGTCGGGCAGGGCCCCGTCCACATCACCCTCCTGATGGGGCCCAAGCTCGCCCGCCCCGTGCCCGCCGAGGTCACCGAGGCCCTGCTCTCCGCCCAGATCACCGCCACCGCCGGCGAACGCAGCGGGTTCCAGCTCGCCTTCGACCTCACCAAGAACGGCATCATCAGCCGACGGCTGCTGCCCGAGGGGTTCTTCGACCCGAAGACGCGGCTGATCGTGACCGTCAACGTGCGCGGCACGTCCGCCGTGCTGTTCGACGGGCTCGTCGTACGGCAGGAGGTCGGCGCCAGCAACCGGCCCGGCCACTCCACCCTCACCGTCACCGGCGAGGACCTCACCCTGCTCATGGACTTGGAGGAGCGCACCGCCCGCTACCCCAACCTGCCGCCGTCCGAGCGCGTGCTCGCCATCCTGCGCCGCTACTCCGACTACGGCATCCGGCCCGACGTCTACACCGAGAAGGTCGCCCAGCCCCCGCACCAGGACCTGCGCGTGCACTACCAGACCGGCACCGACCTCCAGTACGTCACCGAGCTCGCCCGCGCCAACGGCTACACCTTCTACCTGGAGCCCGGCCCCAATCCCGGCCAGTCCTCCGCCCGTTGGGGGCCGGAGGTCCGGCTCGGCATCCGCCAGCACGCCCTCAACGTCAACCTGGACGCCCACTCCACCGTCGACCAGATGACGTTCGCCTACGACGGGACGGCCCGGGAGGAACCGCAGGCCCGCTGGCAGGACCCGGGGACCCGGCAGTCCACCCTGCTGCCGCAACCGCCGATCAGCCCGCTGCGGCCGCCCCTCGGCCGGCGTCCCACCCCGGCCCTGAAACGCAGGACGCTGTCCGGCACCGCCAAGCAGCAGCGCGAGCAGGCCGAGGCCGAACTGCTCGCCCGCGCGGCCGTCTCCGCCGACGTCGTCTCCGGCTCCGGCTCCCTCGACGTCAACCGGCACGGCTACATCCTCCAGCCCCGCCAGCTCGTCGGCGTACGGGGCGCCGGACGGGCCTACGACGGCGACTACTACGTCAAGTCCGTCACCCACAACCTTCGGCCCGGCTCGTTCCAGCAGAACTTCACCCTCTCCCGGGAGGGCCTGGAAGCCCGCAGCGACTACGTCCGGCCGTAACCCGCACCCACCAACGACCCACCCACCAGGAGCACTCCCACCATGGCGGCACCCAGCAATCGCTACCTCGGCAAGTTCCGCGGCCGGGTCGTCGACAACAACGACCCGCTGCGCATCGGCCGCGTCACCGTCGAGGTCCCGGACGTGCTCGGCGACGAGCCGTCGACCTGGGCGCTGCCCTGCCTGCCGTTCACCGGGCCGCAGTCGGGGCAGTTCGTGGTGCCACCGCCCGGCGCGGGCGTGTGGGTGGAGTTCGAGCAGGGCGATCCCAGCTTCCCGGTGTGGACGGGGTGCTGGTACGGCGCCGCCGACGAGCTGCCGCCCGACGCGCGCCGCGAGCTCCAGGCCGGCTCGCCGAGCAAGCCGGTCGTCGTGCAGACGCCGGGGGCGCACAAGCTCGTCATGAACGACACGCCCGGCGCCGAGCAGGGGATCCTCCTGCAGGCCCAGGGCGGCGCCTATGTCCGCATCACCGAGGAAGCCGTGGTCATCGCGACCGGCGCGGGCGCCGAGATCGTGCTCCGCGGACGTGAAGTGACGATCAACGAGGGCCAGTTGACCGTGCTCTCGAAGCGATAGACGGGGGAAGAGACCGTGTCCGGGAATCTGCTCGACGCGGGAGCCGTGATCGGCTGCCCGCACGGCGGCCGCGTCACCGCCGCCACACCGCCCGCCGGGGGCCTGCGCGTCGCGGGCGCCGCCGTCGCCACGGCCGCGCACGGCTACGTGGTCACCGGCTGCCCGCACACCGTCGACCGGGTGCCCTCGCCGTGCGTCACCGTCCGCTGGACCGCCGACCGCACCGGCATCACGGCCGACGGCGTGCCCGTGCTGCTCGACACCTCCGCGGCGCAGTGCTTCAGCGCGGCCCTCGTCCCGCAGGGGCCGCCCGTCGTCCAGGCCGCGCAGCGAAAGGTCACCGTCCGATGAGTTCGCCCAGTCCGATGAACCCCCTCGACGCCGGCGCCCGCCCGGGCGACCGGAGCCCGCGCAGCGACGTCGCGTTCCCGTTCCGTCCGGACCGCCGCGGACGCACCGCGCACGCCCGCCACGGCGAGCACGTCCACGACCTGATCGAGCAGCTGCTGTTCACCAGCCCCGGCGAGCGCGTGATGCGCCCGGACTTCGGCTGCGGACTGCTGGACCTGGTGTTCGCGCCCAACAGCCCCGAGCTGATCAGCACGCTCGAACTGTCCGTGCAGGCCGCGCTGCAGCGCTGGCTCGGCGACCTCATCGAGGTGACGGCCCTCGACATCGTCAGCGAGGACCACTCCGTCCGCGTGTACCTGTCGTACGCCGTCCGGGCCACCGGCGCCCGGCGCGACGACGTCTTCGAAGGGAGGGCCGCCGCATGACCACCGGCACCACCGCGTCCCGCCGCAGCAAGGTGAGGGCCGCCCAGCTGAACGGCGTCGACACCGTCGAGGTGGACGACGACGGACTGCTGCTCACCGTCACCTTCCTCGGCAAGGCCCCGCACGGCCTCGGCCCCGAGAACGTCCGCATCGACGGAGGCCGCCGCATCACCGGCATCACCGCCGTCGACGTCAGCGTCGAACGCGAGGAGGACCCGGAGCTCGACGACCGGCTCTACGTCACCCTCGACCGGGCCGGCGACACCTCCCGCTACCGGCTCTCGCTCGTCGAGACCGACCCGTACGGACGGCCCGGCACCGAGCCGTACCGCGGCTTCGACCAGCGCTACCACAGCGCCGCGTTCACCTTCCGGCCCGACTGCCCGACCCCCTTCGACTGCAAGGGCGAGCCGCACGAGGAGCCGTCCTTCCCGGCCGCGCCCGTCATCGACTACACGGCCCGCGACTACGACACCATTCGCAAGCTCCTCCTGGACCGGCTCGCGCTCACCACCCCCGACTGGGCCGAGCGCAACCCCGCCGACCTGGGCATGACCCTCGTCGAACTGCTCGCGTACACCGGCGACCAGATCAGCTACCAGCAGGACGCCGTCGCCACCGAGGCCTATCTCGACAC
This sequence comes from Streptomyces sp. NPDC024017, assembly GCF_040638895.1. NCBI lineage: Bacteria > Bacillati > Actinomycetota > Actinomycetes > Kitasatosporales > Streptomycetaceae > Streptomyces > Streptomyces sp. NPDC024017. The sequence goes on from NZ_JBEZYZ010000003.1 coordinate 15,419, forward strand.
CGCCCGCCGCCGCGTCTCGGTACGCCGCCATGTGCGGCTCATCGACTACGCGATGCACGACGGCTGCAACGCCCGCGCGTACGTCACCGTCCAGACGGCGCACGACCAGGTGCTCGCCCCGGGCACGTTCCGCTTCGCCTCCGTCGACGTGCGCAGCCTCGACCCGCACGACCGCCCCGAGCCGGGCATCGTGATCGACGAGGCCGACCTCGGTGACCTCGACGAGCGCGGCTCGGTGGAGGTCTTCGAACCGGTCGTCGCCACCGACCCGCTGGAGCTGAGGGTCGCGCACAACGCGATCCGGCTGTGGACCTGGGGCGGCGAGGTGTGCACCCTGCCGCAGGGCGCCACCGCGGCCACCCTGCGGGACGCGTGGGCCGACCCGGAGACCTGCCGCGAGCGCCGGCTGGCCCTGCGGCCGGGCGACGTGCTCGTCCTGGAGGAGGTGAAGGGCCCGCGCACCGGCACCCCCGGCGACGCCGACCCCGCGCACCGCCAGGCCGTCCGCCTCACCTCCGTCACCCCCGGCCTCGACCGGATCGAGGACCAGCCGGTCCTGGAGGTCACCTGGGCCGCCGAGGACGCGCTGCGCTTCCCGCTCTGCCTCACCACCCGTGGCGGACGCGACTGCCTGCCCGTGCAGGACGTCACCCTCGCCCGAGGCAACGTCGTCCTCGTCGACCACGGACGCACCCTGACCGGGCTCCCCGAGGCGGTCACCGTGCCGCCCGTGCCCGCCGTGACCGCCCCCTGCGACCCTCCCGCCTTCGGCTGCCACGACGTCGATGAGGGAAACGCGCCCGCGCGTCTCATCAACGCCCTCACCGACAAGGCCCGTTCGGGCCGGGCGCTCGTCCCCGGCGATGTCCGCGAACTCTTCGACGTCGTCGGCGAGGCCGCGACCCAGCGCGCCGGTCTCGGCCTGGAGAGCGCCGGGCAGCGGCACGAACAGGTCGTGCCCGGAACGGCGTACGCCCAGGCCGCCGCGCTGCGCACGCTGCTCGCCCAGTCGGTCTACCCGGGCATCGCGCCCCGCTTCCGCCCGGTCCTCGGCCGCACGCCCGTCACGCAGGCGGTGCCCTTCCCCGACTCCGGCACCGTCGCCGCCGGGCAGGCGACGCGGATCGCGGCCATACCGGGCCGGGTCCGGCAGCGACTGGTCGAGCTGTGGCGCAGTGCCCGCGACCGGGACGGGCTCGGCGGGGAGGAGATCGCCGAACTCGCCGTCGTCTACGGGCTCGACGTGCTGGAACGCTTCGAGCTGCGCCGCCACCCGGTCCGCGCCCTGCGTGAACTCCTCTACCGCAGCGACCAGTTGCTCGACGCGAAACTGCGCCGCGTCGAGGTCCTCGCCGCCCGGGCCCGCGCGGGCACCGTGCTCGACGGGCACATCGCCTGGGAGATCGCCCACGCCTGGGGCCCGGCCTACGCGGCCGGACTGCACCCCGAGGAGACGGTGCTGCGCGGGCCCGCGACCGCCGCCCTCGCCCAGGACCCGAGGAAGGCACTGCCCGCCGTGCGCCTGCACGGCGACGGCGTGACCTGGGTGCCGCGGCGCGACCTGCTCGACAGCGGCCCCCGCGAGAAGCACTTCGTGGGCGAACTGGAGGACGACGGCCGCCTCGCCCTGCGTTTCGGCGACGGCCGGCACGGCGCGAAGCCCACGCCCGGCTCCCGTCTGGAGCTGCGCCACCGGCTCGGCGGCGGCACCGCCGGCAACGTCGGAGCCGAGGCCATCAACCACCTCGTCGTGCAGGGCGAGTGCGAGGCACCGGTCGCCGTCGTGCGCAACCCGCTGCCCGCCACCGGCGGCGCCCAGCCCGAACCCGTCGAGCAGGTACGCCAGTTGGCCCCGCTCGACCTGCGCCGCACCCGACTGCGCGCGGTCACCGCCGAGGACTACGCCGCCCTCGCCGGGACCCTGCCCGGCGTGCAGCGGGCGGCGGCCGAGCTCCGCTGGACGGGCAGCGTCCAGGAGGCGCACATCGCGATCGACGCGTACGGCACCGCCGCTCCGCCGCAGGAACTGCTCGACTCGGTCGCCCAGGCGCTGGAGGCGTACCGGCGCATCGGCCACGACCTCGTCGTGGGGCCCGCCCGCCTGGTACCGCTGGACATCGCGCTCACCGTGTGCGCGAAGCCCGGCCACCAGCACGGGCAGATCCTCGCCGAGCTGTACCGCGTGCTGGGCAGCGGACGACTGCCGGGCGGACGGCTCGGCTTCTTCCACCCCGACGCGCTGACCTTCGGCGGGCCGGTCCGGCTCAGCCGCCTGGTCGCGGTCGCCGCTGCCGTGCCCGGCGTGGAGAGCGTCGAGGTCACCCGGCTGCGGCGACTGTCCGAACAGGACCGAGGAGAGAGGGAGGACGGCGTGCTGCGGCTCGGCCCGCTGGAGATCGCCACCTGCGACAACGACCCGGACCGGCCGGAGAACGGCCTGCTGGCGATATCCCTGGGAGGTGCCCGATGACGGACACGCACCCGGTCACCACGACCGACACGTGCGGCTGCGGCGGCGCCTGCCGCGGCGGCCACGACGAGCGCCTCGCGCCGGCCCCGCCGCACAACGCGCCCGGCCGCACCGCGCTGGACTACCGCGTCGGCGAGTACGGCTCCTTCCGGGCCGCCCTGCTCGACCGGCTCGCCTCGCCCGCCTACCCGGCGCTCAACGGCCTCACCGTCCGTACCCCGGACGACCCGGCGATCGGCCTGCTCGACGCCACGGCCGTCCTGGGCGACCTGCTCACCTTCCACTCCGAGCGGATCGCCGACGAGGCCTACATCCGGACCGCGAACGAGCACCGTTCCCTGGTGCTGCTCGGCCGGCTCGTCGGGCACCGTCCGCGGCCCGGCGTCGCCGCCGCCACACACCTGGCCTACACCCTCGAACGCGACCCGCGCGCCGAGGCTCAGAACGTGCTGATCCCGCGCGGTGCGCGCAGCCACAGCGTGCCCGCGTCCGCCGACGAGGAGTCGCTGACCTTCGAGACCGGCCGGGACCTGACGGCCCGCTGGGACTTCAACGAACTGAAGGTCCGTCGCCGCCGTCCCTCGCTCGTCACCCCGCAGGACCTCGACAGGCGCTCCGAGCTGTTCGTCGACGGCACCGGGCTCTCCCTCCAGACGGGCGACCAGTTGCTGTTCGTCTTCGGGGAGGGCGCGGGCGGCGAGCGCAAGCTGCTGCCCGTGGCGAAGGCGCGCGTCGACCGGGACGACGACATCACGGCGATCTCCCTGCCGAAGTCGGCCCCGCAGACCCTGAAGGAACTCGTCGACGAGGTGCGGCGCTGGACGGCTCCGCCCGTGCAGCCGGGAGAGCCGGGGGAGGAGCCGCCCACCCCGGAGGTCCCCAACCCGCGCCCGGTCAGCCGGCTGATCGAGGACTTCGAGGACCAGGTCCTGGAGCCCTTGCGTGGCGACCTGGACGGCGTCAAGACGCCCGAGCGGCTCGCGGCCCGTCTTGCGGAGCCTCTCGCGCGGCTGGGTGAGGCGCAGGTGCTGGCTGCTCCGTATGAGGACGTGGCGGCGTGGTTCGGGCGGCTGGAGGCGGTCCTCGCTGAACTCGCCGAGCGGGCCATGGAGTTGGCGCCTGCGCAGACGGATGAGGAGGGTGCGTCGATCGGTGGTCGGCCGTCCGCGGCGCCGTTGGGGCTGGTCGCGCCCACGCGCACATCGACACGGCCCACGCCCCTGACGGGCGACTCGCGCGCCGCCGCTCTGACGGCCCTGGGCGCAGTACTTCCCGCCCTGCGCTCCACAGCCGGCGCCCCCCGGGGCGCCACCGGCCCCCAGCTCCCGGGCACCGACACCGCCCGCCTCCTGTCCGCCCTCAACCCCGGCCTCGACAGCCTCTACCCGGCCTGGCGCACGGCCGCCGCCCCCGGCACCCCGCAGTTCCTGCGCGAACTGCTCGCCCTGCGCGTCACCGCGGCCCCCTTCGGCGCCACGGCCCCGCTGAAGCCGGTGCAGGACGACCGCGGCCGGGTCATCCGCACCGCCGACTGGCCCCTGACCGGCGCGGTGCTGGCAACCATGCGGGTCGTGTACGACACGGCGGGCAAGTCGCCGGTCCGGGCCGAGTTCCAGTACGTCGAGGGCAGCGGCTCCGACCAGCGGGCCGAGAACCTGCCCGTCACCCAGCCGGTCACCTTCACCCTCGGCCCCGGCCAGGTCGAGCTGTCCGTGCGCTCCGGCCAGGACCACGACCTGAACTGGCTCAACCGGCGGCCGGCCGACTCCCAGGAACCAGGAGTCACCGCCCGCCTGGCCTCCGGCCTGCCCGAGCGCACACTGTTCGTGTCGCGGCCCGACGACGAGGGCCTGGTCCATGTCGGCGTCCACAACGGCACCTCCGAGCAGATCGTCCTCCGGCCCGGAGCCAGTGAGCAGTTCACACACGGCGAGTACGAGGTCAGCCTCACGTACACGGTGGGCAGCGCCGAGCCCCACGTCGAGGTCGTCATCGCCAGCAAGCCGGAGCCCGTCAACCGCCGCACGCTCCAGCTGGACACCGTGCACGAGGGCATCACCGTCGGCAGCTGGGTGGCGGTCCAGCGGCCCGCCAAGGGGGCGGACAAGGGAGTCCCCGGCGACCCGAAGCTGGCCTTCGTCACCACCCAGGTGGTGGCCGCCCGCACGGCCGCGTACACCAACTACGGCATCACCGGACGCGGCACCGAACTCACCCTCGCCGACTCCTGGCTGGACGAGTTCGACGTCCTGCTGTCGCACATCCGCGACACCACCGTGCACGCGGCGGGAGAGCCCCTGCGCCTCGCGGACGAACCCCTCGGCGAGGACGTGCACGGCAATGAGATCGAACTCGCCGAACTGTACGAGGGGTTGCGGCCCGGCCGCACCCTCGTGGTGTCGGGCGAGCGCAGCGACATCCCGGGAACGGCCGGCGTAAAGGCCACGGAGATCGTGACCGTCGCCTCCGCGGACCCGGCCGTCGACCCGCGGCTGCCCGGCGACCGCGTCCACACCCGGCTCGTGCTCACCGGGGATCTCGCCCACCGCTACCGCCGCGAGACCGTCCGCATCCTCGGCAACGTCGTCGAGGCCACCCACGGCGAGAGCCGCGAGGAGGCCATCGGCAGCGGTGACTCGGACCGCGTCAACCAGACCTTCGCGCTCTGGCAGTCCCCGCTGACCTGGCTCGCCGACGACAACCCCCTGGGCGCCACCCCCGTGCTGGAGATCCGGGTGGACGGGGTGCTGTGGCACGAGGTCGACAGCCTCGCCGGACGCGGCCCGGCCGAGCGTGTCTACATCACCGGCGCCACGGCCGACGGCCGGACGACCGTGACCTTCGGCGACGGTGTGCACGGCGCCCGGCTGCCCTCCGGCCACGAGAACGTCCGCGCCCGCTACCGCTTCGGCACCGGCAAGGCCGCCAACATGCCGGCGGACCGCGTCACCCAGCCCCTCACCCGGCCGCTCGGCGTCACCGCGGTCACCAACCCGCGCCCGGTCACCGGCGGTGCGGACGCCGACGGCCCTGGCCTGACCCGCCGTACGGTCCCACTCGCCGTCTCGGCACTGGACCGGCTGGTGTCCGAGTCCGACTACGAGGACTTCGCCCGCTCCCGCGCCGGCATCGGCCGGGCCGCCGCACGCGAACTCTTCGACGGGCGGCGGCGGGTGCTGCACGTGACGGTCGCGGGCACCGACGACGTGCCGATCGCCCCCGACTCGGACACCCTGACTGCCCTGCGCGGCGCCCTCACCGAGTACGGCGACCCGGGCCTGACGGTCCGCGTGGACGGGCGGGAACTGGTCCTGCTGCTCATCGCCGCCAAGGTCAAGGTCGCCCCGGACCACAGCTGGCAGTACGTCGAGCCCCGGCTGCGGCAGGCCCTGCTGCACCGGCTCGGCTTCGAAGGACGGGAACTGGCAAGGCCCGCACGCCTCTCCGAGGTCCTGGCCACCGCCCACACCGTGCCCGGCGTCGACTACGTGGACGTCGACGTCTTCACCGGCGTACCCGCCTCCGCCACCCCCGAGGAGCTCACCGAGCTGCTCACCCGGCCCGGCCCGCCCCGGGCGTCCGTCCTGGCGCACCCGGCGACGTACGACGAGAAGACCCACACGGTCCGCGCCGAGAACGGCGAGACGCTGTCGGAGATCTGCGCCCGGTACGGCGTCCCGCTCGCCGAACTGCTGCGCCTCAACCCCGACATCACCGACACCCGGCGCCTGCCCGAGGGCCGGTCGGTGTACGTCTTCCGCGGCATCCGCCCGGCCCAGCTCGCGCTGCTGTCGCCCCGGGCCGCGGACACCCTGATTCTGACGGAGGTCAAGTGATGTCCCCGGACACCCAGTTGGAGACCCCGGCCCCGGCGGTGCCCAGGGAGCCGGACGGGCTCGCCGACCTGCTGCCCCGCTGGCACCGGCTGCGCGACACCGAGGAGGGCGAGCCGCTGCGCGCGCTCCTCGCCGTGATCGCGGAGCAGCTCGACCGCGTCCGCGACGGCGTGCAGCAGGGCTACGAGGACCTGTTCGTGGAGACGGCGGCCCCCTGGGTGTTGCCCTACCTGGGCGACCTCGTCGGCTACCGCACCCTGCCCGGCTACGAGCGCGTTCTGACCACCGGACTGCACGACGGCGGCCGGGCCGCCCTCGCGGAGGCAGTCGCCCCGCGCCGGGACGTGGCCGCCACGGTCGCGAGCCGCCGCCGCAAAGGCACCCTGCACCTCCTGGAGGAACTGTCCGATCAGGTCGCCGCCTGGCCCGCCCGGGCCGTCGAACTGTCCCGGCGCGTCGCCCACACCCAGCCGGTGAAACTGCACGGCACCGGCACCCACCGCGGCGAACGCGGCCGCCTCACCGACCTGCGTGACGGTGCCGAACTCGCCCTCGGTGGCGGTCCGTTCGCCGACTCGGCCCGTACGGTCGACGTCCGCCGCGCCGAGTCACGGCACCGGCAGGGCGGCTGGAGCCCGGCCGGGGTCGCCCTGTTCGTGTGGCGGCTGAAGTCGTACGCCCTGACCAGGACCCCGGCCTACTGCATCGACCGGGCCCGCAACCTGTACACCTTCTCGATCCTCGGCAACGACACCCCACTGGTCACCAAGCCCTTCCCGGAGCCCTCGCCCACGCACATCGCCACCGTCGACAACGTCCCGGCGTTCATCACCCGCCGTCTGCTCCACGACCGGCTGCTCGACTACTACGGCCCCGGCAAGAGCTTCGTCATCCGGCGCGACGGCGAGGACAACCCGGTACCGCCCGCCGACATCGTGGTCGCCGACCTGTCCGACTGGCGCTACCGGCCGAAGCGCGGGCAGGTGGCCGTCGATCCCGAGCTGGGCCGGATCGCGTTCGGCTCGCGGTCCGCGCCCCGGCAGGGCGTGTGGGTCGACCACCACTACGCCCAAGCGGCCGACCTGGGCGGCGGCGAGTACGAGCGGAACCGCGAGCCGCGTCCCGACGCCGAGGTGTACCGGGTCGGTCCCGGGCAGCCGCACCGGCAGATCATGGACGCCTACCGGGCCTGGCAGCACGACCGCCGGGCCGACCGCACCGGGCCCGCCGGCATCATCGAGATCACGCACAGCGGCGCCTACCAGGAGCAGCTGGACTTCGACCTCGACCCGGGCGACCGGCTAGAACTGCGCGCGGCCGAGGGCACCCGCCCGGTCATCCGGCTGCTCGACTGGTACAGCAACCGCCCCGACGCCCTCAACATCCGCGCGGTGTCCGACGACTGCGCCCCGCACGAGCGGCCCCGGGTCGTGCTCGACGGGCTGCTGGTCGCCGGGCGCGGCATCAACGTCACCGGCGCGATGGGCGCCGTCGTCCTGCGGCACAGCACGCTCGTGCCCGGCTGGTCGCTGGAGCCCGAGTGCGCGCCGCACTCGCCCGAGGAGCCGAGCATCGTCCTGGACCGCACCACCGCGTGCCTCCAGATCGAGCACAGCATCCTCGGCACCATCGAGGTCATCGGCGACGAGGTGAGCGAGGACCCCCTCGACATCCACATCCGGGACAGCATCCTGGACGCCACCGCCGACGACCGCGAGGCCCTGTCCGCCCCGGACTGCCGCCACGCCCACGCCGTGCTGCACCTGCACCGCACCACGGTCATCGGGGAGATCCACACGCACGCCGTGCGGATCGCCGAGAACAGCGTCTTCACCGGCCGGCTCCACGTGGCCAGGCGCGGCATCGGCTGCCTGCGCCACTCCTACGTCCCCACCGGATCGCGCACCCCCCGCCGCCACCGCTGCCCGGACACCAAGCCCCTGTTCACCTCCCAGCGCTACGGCACGCCCTGGTACGGCCTGCTCGCCGACCGCTGCCCCGAACAGATCCGGCGCGGCGCGGACGACGGCGCCGAACTCGGCGCCTTCCACGACCTGTACCGGCCGCAGCGCGAGGACGGTCTCAGGGCCCGGCTCGCCGAGTACACGCCGGCCGGCACCGACGCCGGGATCTTCTTCGTGACGTGAGGCGCGCACCCGCCACCGACCTTGTGAACCCGCACTTCTGAACCAGGGGGGACACCCTTCATGCACGCAGACCTCTCCCGCTCCACGTTCCGCCCGGAGCGGCACTACTCCGCGGTCGTCGCCCAGCAGGGCCGCGTCCAGCTCGACGCCGACCTCAACGAGCAGACCGCGATCCAGCTCCACCAGGCCCGCACCCTCGCCGCCGACCTGATCGGACCGCACGGCGGACCGCGCGACGCCGCCGGCTTCCGCATCGAGTACGTGGGCGGCAAGCACGAGATCGACACCCTCATCGTCCACGGCGGCCGCTACTACGTCGACGGCATCCTGTGCGACGCCGACCGTCCGGCGGCCGGAGTGCCGGTCACCGACGAGGAGAACGAGGAGTCCGCGCCGGAGCCGCCCGCGCAGTGGACCTACTGGGACCAGCCCGACGGCTACCGCGACCCGGAGAAGCCCGGCGACCGGCTGCCCTCGCCCGCCCAGACGCCGTTCGTCGCCTACCTGAACGTATGGGAGCGCTCGGTCAGCGCAGCCGAGGACCCGGCCCTGCGCGAGGTCGCCCTCGGCGCGGCCATGCCCGACACCGCAGCCCGCGTGAAGGTCGTCTGGCAGGTGCTGCCGCTGTCCCTCGCCGCGCTGGAGATCGAGGAGACCGACCCGTCCAGGGAGACGGTCCGGGACGCCTTCACCCGCTGGGCGCGGCGTCAGGCGGCCCCCTCGGCCCGGCTCGCCGCGCGCAGCGAGCGGCCCGACCACGCCGACGAGGACCCCTGCCTGGTCAAGCCCGACGCCCGCTACCGCGGCCCGGAGAACCAGCTGTACCGGGTGGAGGTCCACGCGGGCGGCGAGACGAAGGACGCCACCTTCAAGTGGTCCCGCGAGAACGGCTCCGTCGTCTTCGCCGTCGACGAACTCGACGGCACCTGGGTGCAGCTGGCGTCCCTCGGCCACGACGCCAAACTGGACCTGGACGTCGGCGACCACGTCGAGTTCGTCGACACCGCCTACGCCTCCCGCCTGGAACCCCTGCCGCTGCTGCGCGTCGAGGAACTCGACCTGCCCGGCCGCCGGGTCCGCCTGTCCGCCGAACCCGCCCCGGGCGTCGGACGGCTGGCGCACCTGAACCCGTACCTGCGCCGCTGGGACCACAGCGGCGGCCCGAAGCGCAAGGGCCGCAGCACCGCGCTGAAGGACGGGGCCATCCCCGTCACCGAGGGGGAGTGGCTGCCCCTGGAGGACGGCGTCGAGGTGTACTTCGCCCGGGGCGGCGTCTACCGCACCGGCGACCACTGGATCGTCCCGGCCCGCACCGCCACCGGCGGCGTCGAATGGCCGGCCGATCAGGCCCGCCGCCCGCTGCTCCAGGGACCCGCCGGAATCGCCCGGCACTTCGCCCCGCTGGCCCTGATCAAGGGCGAGGGCAGCGCGATCGACCTGCGCCTGGCGTTCGGCCCGCTGGCGAGCAGCATGCCACCCGCGGACGAGGCGACGCTCGCCGCCGAGGAAAAGGCCCACCGCGAGGAACTGGCCGCCGAGGACCCCTCCCACGGGCGGTCCCAGACCACAGCCGAGGCGGAAGCCGCCGCGGAAGGAGACAACTGATGGCCAAGCCGCTGAGCGCGTCCAAGCTGGTGGAGATCCTCAGAGCCGAGGGCGTGACCGTCCACGAGGTCCGCAGCTGGCGCACCCACAACCGCAACAGCAAGGGCCCCTGGGGCCCGGTGAACGGGGTGATGATCCACCACACCGTCACCTCCGGCACCGCCGCCTCCGTCGACATCTGCTACGACGGCTACTCCAGCCTGCCCGGCCCCCTGTGCCACGGCGTCATCGACAAGAAGGGCCATGTGCACCTGGTCGGCAACGGCCGGGCCAACCACGCCGGCCCCGGCGACAGCGACGTCCTGCGCGCCGTGATCAACGAGTCGAAGCTGCCGCACGACAACGAGGCCGACACCGACGGCAACCGGCACTTCTACGGCTTCGAGTGCATCAACCTCGGCAACGGCAAGGACCCCTGGCCCGAGGCGCAGAAGGAGGCCATCGAGAGGGTGTCCGCGGCGATCTGCCGCCACCACGGCTGGTCCGAACGCTCCGTCATCGGGCACAAGGAGTGGCAGCCGGGCAAGGTCGACCCGCGCGGTTTCACGATGGACGGCATGCGAAAGCGCATACGCGACCGGCTCAAGGGCGCCGCCGGGGGCGGCAGCAAGCCCGACCCGGACCCCAAGCCGTCACCCAGGCCGTCCTACGAGCCGTTCCCGGGCGCCGCGTTCTTCCACGCCGGGCAGCGCTCCCCGATCATCACGGCGATGGGCCGCCGCCTGGTCGCCGAGGGGTGCAGCCGCTACGAGGAGGGGCCCAGCCCCGACTGGAGCGAGGCCGACCGCCGGTCCTACGCGCTGTGGCAGCAGAAGCAGGGCTTCTCCGGCAAGGACGCCGACGGCATCCCCGGCAAGGTCACCTGGGACCGGCTGAAGGTGCCCAAGTCCGGAGGGTGAGCGTGTGTGCCCCTCCTTCGGGAGGGGCACACGGTGTCACCAGCGGGGCAGCTTCAGTTCGTACTCCGGCTGGAACCGCTGCATGTAGCCGGTGTCGTCCCGGCTGCGCATGCCCGAGTCGACGTACCGCCGGTGCAGTCGCTCCAGTTGCTCGTGGTCGAGCTCGACACCCAGCCCCGGCCCGGTGGGCACCTTCACCTCGCCGTCGCGCAACTCCAGCACGCCGGGGACGATCACGTCGTCCGCGGAGTTCCACGGGTAGTGCGTGTCGCAGGAGTGGTCGAGGTTGGGGATGGCCGCGGCGACATGGGTCATCGCGGCGAGGCTGATGCCGAGGTGCGAGTTGGAGTGCATCGACAGGGCGAGCCCGAACGCCTCGCACACGGCGGCCAGTTCACGGGTGCGGCGCAGTCCGCCCCAGTAGTGGTGGTCGGTGAGCAGGACCTGGACGGCGTTCTGCTCGACGGCCGGCTTCAGATGCTCCCAGGCGATCACGCACATATTGGTCGCGAGCGGCATGGGGGAGTCCTTCGCCACCTCCGCCATCCCGGGGATGCCCTTGGTCGGATCCTCCAAGTACTCCAGGACACCGTCGAGTTCACGGGCGACGTACCGGGACGTCTCGACCGTCCAGGCCACGTTCGGGTCCAGCCGCAGCGGCTGCCCGGGGAAGGCCTCCGCCAGGGCCCGCATCGCGGCGATCTCCTCGTCGGGCGGGAAGACACCGCCCTTGAGCTTGAACGACCTGAAACCGTAGCGCTCCTGCATCAGTCGGGCCTGCTCGACGATCCCGGCCGGGTCGAGGGCCTCGCCCCAGTCGTCGGTGACGGCCGGGCGGCCGTCGAGCGCGGGGTGCTCGGCCCACTTGTAGAAGAGGTAGGCGGCGAACGGCACCGCGTCGCGGACCGTGCCGCCCAGCAGGTCGCTGACCGGACGGCCGAGCAGCTTGCCCTGCGCGTCCAGACAGGCCACCTCCACCGCCGAGGTGGTCCAGCCGCGCTCGTGGGAGCTGGGCACGGTCGGCAGCAGGGCCGCGTCGATCGCGGCGGCCACGGCGGTGGTGTCGAAGACGTCCATGCCGACGACGACCTTCGCTGCGGCGTGCAGCCGCTCCAGGCGGGCCGCCCCGCCCGGCGACTCGCCGAGCCCCACCGTGCCGTCCTCGAGGACGAGTTGGAGAATGATCCGCAGGGCGAGCGGCTCGTGCACGCCGTTGGAGTTGAGCAGCGGCGGGTCGCCGAAGGCGATCGGGGTGACGATCAGCTCACGAACACGGCTGGAGCTCATGCGCCGACCACCTCCAGTCCGTGGTCGAGCAGCTTGGAGAGCCGGGCGATGTGCTCCGGCGTCGGATCGAGCAGCGGCGCCCGCACCCCGCCCACCTCCAGGCCGCGCAGGGTCACCCCCGCCTTGACCAGCGACACGGCGTACCCGGGGACCTCGTCACGCAGGGCGACCAGCGGGCCGTAGAACTCGTCGAGGAGCCGGGAGACCAGGGCGTCGTCGTCCTCGGCGAGCGCCCGGTGGAAGGCCAGGGCGATCTCCGGGGCGAAGGCGAACACCGCCGAGGAGTACAGATCCACGCCGACGCCCTTGTAGGCGGGCGCGGTCATCTCGGCGGTGGGCAGACCGTTGAAGAACTGGAAGTCCTCCGTGCCCGGCACGGCACGCACCGCGCGGACGATGCGATGCATCCGCTCGATGTCCCCGATGCCGTCCTTGAGGCCGACGACCCCGGGCAGGGCGGCGATCTCGGCGGCCGTCTCCGCGGTGAGCCGGGCGGTGCCCCGCTGGTAGAAGACGACGGGCAGGTCCGTGGCCGCGGTCACCTCCTCGACGTACCGCACGAGGCCCTGCTGCGGGGCGCTGACGAGGTAGGGCGGCAGCAGCAGGATGCCGTCGGCGCCCGCGCGTTCGACGCGCGCGGCCTGGTCGCGGGCGACCGGGGTGGGCCCGCCGGCCGCTGCGAGCACCGGCACCCGTCCGGCCGTGGTCGTGACGGCGACCCGGGTGGCCCGCTCGATCTCCTCGGCCGACAGCGCGTGGAACTCACCGGTGCCGCAGGCGACGAACACACCTCCAGCGCCCGCGGCGACACCCGACTCGATGTGCTGGGCCAGCCGTTCCTCGTCCAGTGAACCGTCCGCCGCGAACGGCGTGACCGGGAAGAACAGCACTCCGTGGAACTTCATGTCTCCCTCAAACGTGGGGGTGGGTCGTCAGCCCTTGGTGGCCCCGGCGGCGATGCCGGTGACCAGCGAGCGCTGGAGGAGCAGATAGACGATCAGGCTGGGAATCAGGGCGATGACCGCACCGGCCAGCACCACCCCGGAGCCGACCTCGGGGTCGGTGCGCAGGATGGACAGGGCGACGGTGACCGTGTAGTCGGTGGGGTCCTTGGCGGCGATCAGGGGCAGCAGGTACTGGTCCCAGATCATGATGAAACCGAGCACCCCGGCGACACCGAGCGCGGGCTTGCACAGCGGCAGGACGACCTGCCACAGCATGCGCAGCTCGCCCACGCCGTCGATCCGGGCGGCCTCCTCGATCTCGGAGGGGATGTCCTTCATGAACTCCGTCAGCAGCATCACCGAGAAGCCCCAGGCGCCGAGCGGCAGGATCACGCCCCAGACGGTGCCCTTGAGGTCGACGCCGACCACGGGAACGTGCCCGAGGACCAGGGACAGCGGGATGGCGATGACCTCCTCCGGGAGCATCATCGTGAGCATGAACAGGGTGAGTATCAGCGCCTGCCCGCGGAACTTGTGCCGGGCCAGGGCGTAGGCGGCGAGTGTGCAGACGGCGAGCTGGAGCAGCAGTCCGCCGCCCGCGATCACCAGGGAGTTGCCGAAGTAGTCCCAGATGCCGCGCTCGCCCGCCACGTCGAAGTTCAGCAAGGTCGGGTGGTGCGGGAGGAACGACAGGGTCGAGCCGCTGGCTTTCTCGCTGAAGGAACCGGAGAAGATCGTCAGGAACGGTGCCGCGAAGACGCCCAGGGCGAGCAGGCAGAGCAGGATGCGCAGGGCCCAGGCGGGTCCCAGCCGGTCGCTCCAGCCGAGGGCGGTGTCGAAGCGGGCGGGGGTGGTGCGCCGCTTCCCGGCGGACTTCCGCGCGGGAGAGGCGGTCACCGGGGTCCGGACGGGGTCGATGGCGGGGGCGCTCATCTCACGTCTCCCCTCTTGCGGAGGTAGTTGACCGTGACGGTGAGCAGCAGCGTCACGCAGAGCAGAACCACGGAGGCGGCCGAGGCACCGCCGATGTCGTTACGGGTGAAGCCGAGGGTGTAGGCGCGGGTCATCCACACGTCGGTGGAGCCGGCCGGGCCGCCGCCGGTGAGGACGTACACCTCGGTGAAGACGCGCAGTCCGCGGATGGCGGCGAGGGTGAGGACGATGCCGAGGGCGGGCCGGATCGCCGGCAGCGTGATGTGCCGCAGCCGCTGCCACAGCGAGACGCCGTCCATCGCGGCGGCCTCGTAGAGCGAGCGGTCCACGCCCGCCAGGCCGGCGAGGATGATCACCATGTTGTACGGGGCGAGCATCCAGATGCCCATGGCCATCGTCGCCCACAGCGCGGTGTCGGGGTTGTCCAGGTAGGGCACGGGCCCCAGCCCGAACAGCCCCAGTCCGCTGTTGATCAGGCCGTCGGAGGTCGGGTAGTACATCAGCCGCCACATCTCGCCGACCACCGCGGTGGCGGTGACGACGGGCAGGAAGACGGCGGTGCGGATGATCTTCAGCGAGCGGGCCTGGCCCTCCAGCAGCAGCGCCAGCGCGGAGCCGACGACGATCCCGCCGAGGGACATGCCGACGCCGAGGAGCAGGGTGTGGCCGATGGCGTCCTGGAAGCGGTGGTCGGTGAGGACCCGCGTGTAGTTGTCGAGGCCGACCCACTTGTCACCGAGGAAGGGCCGCACCTCGAAGAAGCTGAGCCAGACGCCCTTGCCCATGGGCAGGAACTTGAAGACGAGGGCCAGCAGCAGACCCGGGGCGAGGAACAGCCAGGGCAGTACGGCCTTCTTGCCGATGACCCGGGCTCTGCGCGGCCCGGGCGTCGTCGCGGTCGCGGTCATTTCAGCAGCTCCTGGTCCTTGAGGTCACCGGCGAGGGTGTCGTTGAGCTCCTTCAGGCCGGAGCGGACGTCGCTGCCGCAGTAGGTGAAGATCGCGTTGAGCGCGTCGGCGGTGTCCTGCTTGATCGGGGCGAAGTTCGGCGCGTTGGGGAACTGCACGGAGGCGGTCTCGTACGCCTTCTGCACCACGCTCCAGCGGGGGTCCTTGCGCACCTTGGCCGCGTCGAGCGTGGAGTTGACCGGGATGCGTACGACGGGCTGGTGGTCGCCGGTCATGGCGAGTTCCTGGCCCTCGGGGGAGACGAGGAACGCCGCGAGCGTCTGCTCCTGCTTCGCTTTGCCGGTCCGGGCGCCGAAGTAGATGTTCTCGCCGTCGGCCAGCACGTCGTTGTTGCCGGCCGGGCCCGAGGGTGCCGGCAGTACCTCGTACTTGTCCTTGCCGAGCGACTTGTCGAACGTGGAGATGTTGTACGGGCCGGTGAGGTACATCCCGGCGTTGCCGTCCTGGAAGTTGGTGGTGTTCGCGGTGACGGAGGTCAGGGCGCTGGGCTGGATGACACCGTTGTCACCGCAGAAGAGGTTCTTCTTCATCCAGGTGACGGTGCGCAGGGCCGCCGCCGAGTCCATGGCGGGCCGGTAGCCCGACCCCTCCTTCCGGAGGATCTGCACACCGCCCTGCCACAGATAGCTGGCGCCCCACCAGGCGACGTAGCCGTTCTGGGCGCTGCCCGGGACGACCATGCCGTACGTGTTCTTCCTGCCGTCCCCGTCGGGGTCGCGGGTGGCGAAGGCCTTGGCGAGGGCGAGGGTGTCCTGCCAGGTCTTCGGCTGCGGCAGGCCGAGCTTCTCGCGCCAGTCCTTGCGGACGAACAGCGTCATGGCCTGCCGGGAGTACGGGATGCCGTAGTGCCTGCCGTCGAGGCCCACCGTGGACGACCAGGACTTGGCGGTGATCTCGTCATGTCCGGATATCGAGGCCGGAGTGATCGGCTTGAGCAGGCCCTGGGCCTGGTAGCTGCCCATCAGGGCCGTGTCGTTGATCATGACGTCCGGCAGGTCCTTGACGGACGCGCGGCTCTGCAACTGCTGGTCGAAGTTCATGACCGGCTGAAAGTCGACCTTGATGCCGGTCTTCTCGGTGAAGGCGGCGAACACACGGTCGTAGGTCTTGGCGGACTCCGGATCGCTCCGGGTCCACACCTCCAGGGTGTTCGGGTCGTCCGCCCGGGCGCTGCCGGAACCGGAGCCGCAAGCGGCCGTTCCGAACAGGAGTCCCGAGACGGCGAGGCTGGCGGTCAGGCGGCGCACGCGGCGGAGCCGCATGGCGATGCAGCGTCGGCGATCCCGCATGGGTGGCTCTCCGTTCATATTCGTGAACGTCCTTCACGAATCTAAATGATCGGCCAAGCTACGGATCGCTTCCTCGCCATGTCAAGACATGGCCGAAAGATTTCACCGAGGCCACACGGGGGCCAAAGGCACCCAGGAAACAGCGACGGCCCCCACCGGATATCCGGTGGGGGCCGTCCGAAAATGAAGGGTGCTCGGGTCAGACCTGACGTTCGGCGTTCTTCTTCTTGATCCGGGCCGATTCCTTGCGGACCTCCGCCTGGGTGGCGCGCTCCCGCCCCAGCCACTCGGGAGCTTCCTGCTTCAGCGCCTCGATCTGCTCGGTGGTGAGGGGCTCGGTGACGCCCGCGCGGGCGAGGCCCGCGATGGAGACGCCGAGCTTCGCGGCGACCACCGGCCGGGGATGCGGGCCGTTGAGCCGCAGGTCCTGCAGCCACTGCGGCGGGTTGGCCTGGAGCTCGTTCAGCTCGGCACGCGAGACGACACCCTCCCGGAACTCGGCGGGTGTGGCCTCGAGGTACACACCCAGCTTCTTCGCCGCGGTCGCGGGCTTCATCGTCTGGGTGCTCTGGTGCGACGTCATGCCGTCAAGCGTATCGAGCATGTGCACGGCCCCTGACCACGGCCGGTAACCTGGCGAGGTGACAGGCTCGGATGCAACCCACTCGTTCCGACTCGCCTACGTCCCCGGCGTGATGCCCGACAAATGGGTGCGCATCTGGAACGAGCGGCAGCCCGACGTCCCGCTGACCCTCACGCAGGTGCCCGCCGGAGCGGCGGCCGAGCGGCTGCTGGGCGGGGACGCCGACGCGGGCCTCGTCCGTACGCCCGTGGACCGGGAGGTCTTCAGCGCGATCCCCCTCTACACCGAGCAGACGGTCGTCGTCGTGCCCAAGGACCACCTGGTCACCGCCGTCGACGAGGTCGCGCCGGAAGACCTGGCCGACGACATCGTGCTGCACCCCCTCGACGATGTCCTCGACTGGGAGAGCCTCCCCGGGCGGCCCGCGCTCGAACGGCCCGCCACCACCGCCGACGCCATCGAACTGGTAGCTGCCGGCATCGGTGTGCTCGCCGTCCCGCTGTCGCTCGCCCGCCTCCACCACCGCAAGGACCTCACCCACCGGCCCCTCAAGGACGCCCCCGAATCGAGCGTGGCGCTCGCCTGGCCCGAGGACGCGAAGACGGACCAGGTCGAGGACTTCATCGGCATCGTCCGCGGCCGCACGGTCAACAGCACCCGGGGCCGTCAGCAGCCTCCGGCGCGGGGCGAGTCCACGGGTGCGGACCGGGGCGGCGCCCGGCGCAAGCCGGTGCCCGGCAAGTCGGCGGGGGCGAAGCGCACCGGGAAGAGCGGGAGCGGCGCGCCCAAGGGCAACAGGCGCGGCAAGCCCCGCCGCCGTTCGTAGTACCGGAGCCGGCCGTCGTGTGCGGTGCCCGCGCCCGCCGTCGTTCGTGGGACCCGGTCCAGTCGTAGTGCTCGGGTACAGGGCGAGCGGACGGACCGCAGCCCCGTACCCGTACCCGTACCTGCTCAGCCGGCCGACGGAGACGGCGCCTGTGCCCCGTAGGACGGATTGGGGGCGACCGTCTGGAAATCCTTCAGGTCTTCGGGGATCGGCAGCACGCGGACCGGTGCGCCCTGCTGCGGCGGCGGCGGTGTCGTCTGCTCCTGGGGCAGCTTGGGCGGGGCGGTGATCTGGAAGCTGACCTGCTCCTGGTTGATCAGGCCGGTCTGCTCCAGGACCGTGATGTGGTCGAGCACGGTGTCGTTGGTGGTGTCGGCGAGCTCCCGCACGAGGCTGTTCCGGGTGGTCGCCCGGATCTTGGCGATCGTCGGGAAGATGCCCCCGTGCGCAACGCGCATGATGGTCACGGCCGTGGACTCGAACTCCTTGCCGGTGCTGCCTTCGGCCGTCGCCACGAACTGCTGCTGCTGCGGCGACGCCTCGTTCGGCAGGGTGATGCCCAGGTCGGTGGAGACCTTGCGGCAGCCCGCGTCGAGCCGGCCGTGCCCTACGAGCAGATGCTTGGCGACTTCCTGCATCTCAGGCGACGAGCTCCGCTGCTTGATCAGTTGCCCCAGCGGGTACTCCCACAAGCCGGCCGCGCGCACGCGCACAACGAAGTCGCGGTCCGCCTCGGTCAGCGGACCCCACTGGGTGTTGGCGATGATGCGGTCCTGGCCGGAAGCGGCGTTCTCCACGCCCAGCATGCTCGGGTAGGCGAGCGCGGTGAGCGTAAGGATCAACGCACCGCCCACGAACGCGGTTCCTGCCGTGCTGCGCGAGATGCGCATCGTGCCTCCTGGGATATGAACGGCCCAACACCGAGAGGTACGGATGCGAGGGGAGAAACAATCACTCCTGCCGCAAAAAAGTTCGGGCGGGTGGGGAAAGGTGAGTTCACGAAAGGCCGGCCGGGCTCACGAGCCAGTCGTATGCGGTCCGCGCCGTGAACTGCTCCTGGCCGCCCGGCAGAAGCAGACCCGCGGTGGTGAACTCCGGTGCGTCCGCCTGTGAGGGGACGTACGGGATCGCGATGCACCGCATGCCGGCGGCGTGCGCGGCGGCGGCACCCGGGGCGGCGTCCTCCAGTACGACGCAGTCGGACGGGGCCGCGCCGAGCCTGCTGGCCGCCTCCAGGAAGACGTCCGGAGCCGGCTTGCCGTGCGCGACCTCGTCGGCGGAGACCACGGTGTGCAGATGCGCGTCCAGTCCGGTCGCGCTCAGCACCGCGCCGATGGCCTCCGGGGACGAGCCCGAGGCCACGGCCATGGGCACGCCCTCGGCCGCCAGCAGTTCGACGAAGGTGCGCATCTCCGGGTAGGCGCGGGTGGCGCTGCGGGCCAGCTCCAGGTAGCGGCGGTTCTTGGCGGCGACCAGCTCGTCCACCGAGGCGGGCAGGCCGTAGCGGTCCTTCCAGTCCGCGACCGTCTCCTGGGTGCTGATGCCGACATACCGCTCGTGGTCCGCCCAGGTGAAGTCCGTGACGCCGTTGTCAGCGAGCGTCTGACGGCCTGCCTCGTAGTAGTTCGGCTCGCTGTCCACGAGCGTTCCGTCGAGATCGAAGATGACCGATATTCCGCGGAGCCTGCTCATGCCGCCATGCTCTCAAAGATCATCCGCGGGCCGATCGCCCGATCGACTCCACCAGCGGCAGCATCCGGTGGGGGACGCGCTCACGCAGGGCGACCTCGGTACGGGTGCGCACCACACCGGGCATGCTGATCAGCTTCTGGACGATGTCCTCCAGGTGCGCGTTGTCCCGCGCCACCACCCGGGCCAGCAGGTCCCCGCCACCGGTGATCGAGAACGCCTCCACGATCTCCGGCACCGCCGCCAGCGCGTCGCCCACCTCGTCGAGATGGCCCTGGGTGACCTCGATGTGCACGAACGCCAGCACCGGATGCCCGAGCGCGGCGGGGGAGAGGGCCGGGGCCGTGCCGGTGATCACACCGTCGCGCTCCAGCCGGTCGAGCCGGGCCTGAAGGGTGCCCCGGGCGACGCCGAGGATCCGGGCGTACTCGCGCACACTCGTGCGCGGCTGCTCCAGCAGCAGCCGCAGGATGCGGGTATCGAGCTCGTCCACGGGCATGGCGCGTCCTCCTCGTCCGTTGGCTCTGCCGCGGCCGTCCAGCGGACGCTCCGGCAGTACCAATGGACCAGTCTAGAAGAGGCCGGTTGAGCCAGTGGCCCCCGAGATGCTGATATAGGTGCGTCGATGGCGCTGCGGACCCCGCGGCGCCTTTTTCATGCGTGCTCATGGCCGGTGGCTCGAAAGGGGCGGTAGGCGGTGCTGAAGAGGGTGTTCATGGCTCCGGATCCGGGGCGGACGCGGTTGCGGTTCGCCGCGCGAGCCGTGCTCGGCATCGCGCTCGCGGTCGCCCTGTGCGGCCTCGCCGGGCACTCCCTCACGGGTGCCGTCACCGGCGGCCTCGCCGCCCTGCTCGCCCTGTTCACCGTGACCGACGCCACGGTCCGCGGCCAGGCGGTCACGACCGCGCTGCTGCCCGCCGTCGGTCTGCCCGTGCTCACCGCCGCGGCCGAACTGCACGACCACCCGGTGGCCCGGGACCTCACCTTCCTCGCCGTGGTCGGCGCGGGCGTGTACGCGCGCCGCTGGGGCCCGCGCGGGCACAGCCTCGGCGTGTTCGCGTTCATGACCTTCTTCGTGGCGCAGTTCCTGCACGCCACCACCGACCAGCTGCCCCAGCTGTACATCGCCGTCCTGCTGTCCGTCCTCGCCGCCGCCGCGGTGCGCTTCGGCCTGTGGTGCTACGAGCGCCGCCTGCCGCCGCCCGCCGTGCCCGCCCCGCCGGGTGGCACCGGCCTGGCCCGGGTGACCACCCGCCAGGCGATCCAGGCCACCGCCGGTGCCGGCTTCGCCCTCGTCGTGGGCCAGCTGGTGTCCGGGCAGCGCTGGTACTGGGCAGTCGGCGCCACCTGGTGGATCTTCGTCAACACCACCTCGCGCGGCGAGACCCTGGTCCGCGGCTTCCGGCGGCTGCTCGGCACGGTCATCGGCATCGCCCTCGGCCTGCTCGTGGCCATGCCCGTGCACGGCGACCCGACGGTCACGGCCGCCCTCGCCGCCCTCTGCGTCTTCGGCATCTTCTACACGGCCGCCGTGTCCTACACCTGGATGATGCTCTGGGTCACCCTCCTCGCCGGACTGCTCTACGGCCTCCTCGGCGTACTCGGCCCGGACCTGCTCGCCCTGCGACTCGCCGAGACCGGCGTCGGGGCACTCGGCGCCGCCCTGGCCGTGATCCTCGTCCTGCCCGTCACCACCCACAGCGTCACCGACGCCTGGATCCGGCGGGCCCTGGGCTGTGTGCACGCCTGCGCCGTCGAGACCGCCCGGCGGCTGGCGGGTGCGGCCGACGCCGACCCCGCCCCGCGGGTGGCGGAGCTGGAGCAGCTCCTCGCCCGGGTACGGCTCTCGGTCGCCCCGCTCGTGCACCCGCTGAACCCGATGCTCGGCCGCAAGCGGCGGGCCCGGCACGTGCTCGCCCTCCTCGACGACTGCGCCCGGGAGATCCGCGGCCTGGTCGCCGTCGCGGCCGACCCCGAGGCCTCCCACGACGCCCGTCTGTCCACGGCCTGCCGACGGGTGGAGGCCGCGGTGGAGGCCCTCACCGAGGGCAGGGACATCGCGGTCCACGCGGACGGCCTGTCCCACGCGGAACCGGCACTGGCCCACCTGCACGGTCTGGAACGAGCCCTGTCCGAACTGGCCCGCCCCCTGCGCACCCCATCCGGCTCGCCGCTGGTGGGCGCCTGACGGGACGCACCGGCGCCCCGGGAACGGGCTCCGGCCAAGCCGGCCCCGCTTGTCGGGCGCGTCGCTGGTTGTGGGGGTCTGGCCCCGGGGCTCCTGGGGGCGTGGAGCGCGCTTCGGTCGAGCCGGTCCGCTTGTCGGGCGCGTCGCTGGTTGGGGGTCTGGTCATGGGGCTCCTGGGGGGCGTGGAGCGCGCTTTGGCCGAGTCGGCCCGCCTGTCGGCCACGCCGCCGGTTGGAGGTCTGACCCGGGGGCTCCCGGGCGGGGCGTGGAGCGAGCCTGGGCCGAGCTGACCCGCCTGTTGGGCGCGTGCTCCGGCGTGCCGTGCAGGGGGCTGGGCCCGGCTGCCCCGTCCGCTGCGGATGACGCTGGTAGGTCGGCGCTTGCCGGGGCGCTTCCGCTACGGCTGGGCAGGCCTTGGCGACGGTTGCGACGGGCCCCGGGTACTCCTGCGGGCCCGGGTCCGATCGGGCGACCACCCCTTGACCGATTGGTCTAGACCTTGCATGATCGGCTGCGCGGTCCTTCCGGGCGGCGCGGGCGAGAGGGGACAGCGGTGGCGGACGGCAGGCGGCGGGCGTTCATCGGGTCGTTCACGGCGGCCGGCGGCCCCGGGATCGTGATGGCGGAGGTCGACGCCGGCACGGGCGCGCTGACCGTGCTGAGCAGCGTGAACGCCGTCCCGGACCCCTCCTACCTCGTCCTCGCGCACGACGGTGAGACGCTGTACGCGGTCAGTGAGACAGCCGAGGGCGCGGTGGCCGCGTACCGCGTGGACGGGGACAAGCCCGAGCCTGCCGGGCGGCCCGTGCCGGTCGACGGCAGTGGCCCGACCCACCTCAGCCTGTTCGCCGGGCACGTCCTGACCGCCAACTACGGCTCCGGCAGCGTCACCGCGGTCCCGCTCCGCCCCGACGGCACCCTCGCCCGGTCCGCCTCCGGCGCGCTCCGGCACAGCGGGGCGGGGCCGCACACGCCCCGCCAGCAGCGACCGCACGCCCACCAGGTGCAGCCCGACCCGAGCGGCCGCTGGGCCGTCAGCGTGGACCTCGGTACGGACTCGGTGCGGGTGTGCACGCTGACGGACGGCGCCCTCGTCCTGCACCGGGAGAGCGCCCTGCGGCCCGGGTCGGGGCCGCGCCACCTGTCGTTCCACCCGGGCGGCTCGTACGCGTACGTCGTCAACGAACTGAGCCCCTCCGTCACCGTCTGCCGCTGGGACGCGGCGGACGGCGTCCTGACGCCGCTGTCCGAAACCCCGGTCCTGCCCGGCGCACCGGCCCGCGACGCCTACCCCTCGGGCATCGTCACCTCGCCCGACGGCCGCTTCGTCTGGACCGCCACCCGGGGCGAGGACGTCCTGTCCGTGCTCGCCGTCGAGGGCGAGGAGCTGCGGCTCGTCGCCACGGTGCCCTGCGGCGGCCACTGGCCGCGCGCCCTCACCGCCTCCGACGGCTTCCTGTACGTCGCCAACGAGCGCTCCGGCGACGTGACGTGGTTCGCGGTCGACCCGCTCACGGGCGTCCCGCGCCGGGGCGGCTCGATCAGGGTGACGGCGGCATCCTGCGTGGTCATCGCCTGAGGCGGGCGTGAGGGCTCGCTCGGCCCCGCGACGCCCCCGCACCCGGCCAGGCACCCCACCCCCGACGACGAAGGCCCGCTCCGAACCGGAGCGGGCCTTCTCGGCGTTGCGCGCAGCGCCTCGCGTCAGCGCGCGGGCGTGCTCTGCGCCTGCTGCGGCGCGATGCCCAGCGCCGTCGTGTACTTGGCCAGGGCGAGCTTGCCGATCGCCGGGTACGGGCCGAGCGACTCGGCGGCGGAGCAGCCCGCCTCCTTCGCGGCCTCCTCGACCAGACCCGGCTCGATCTCCGGACCGATCAGATACGGCGCGAGCGCCAGCTGCTGCGAGCCCGAGGAGCGCAGCTGCTCGGCGACGGAGGCGATGGAGCCCTCCTGGTCCAGGGCCGCCGCCATCACCGGCACGGCGAGGCGCGCGGCGAGCAGCATGCCGGTGATCCCGGCCGCCTGCACGGCCTCGTCACCGCCCACGGAAGCGAGGACGATGCCGTCCGCGGCCGTCGCCACGGTGAACAGCCGGGCACGGTCGGCACGGGCCAGACCGGCCTCGGACAGCCGCACGTGCAGCGCCTCGGCGAGCAGCGGGTGGGGGCCGAGGACGTCGGTCAGCTCGGCGGCGACACGGCTCTCCATGAGGGCCTGACGGACCTGGCGCAGCAGCGCGCTGTCCGGACCGGCGAGCAGCGGCACGACGACGGCGACGGGGCCGTCGGGCATCTTGACGTCCATGCCGGCGGCGCGGGCATGCTCGAAACGGGCCGTGCGCTCCTCGGCGGCGTGCACGAGCACGGCCTGCAGCGAGGGGAACTCCGCGTTGTCCCCGTCGAGGTACCCGATGCGGGCGTCGAGGCCGGGCAGCTCGGAGCGGGCGATGCTCACGACCTCCTCGGCGAGGCTGCGCGTGGCGCTACTGGGCGTCCCCGGCACGGCGAGGACGAGCGCGGGCGCGCCCTCGGGAGCAACCAGCGGCTCGGGACGACGGTGCCGTCCGGGCTGGCGGGGGCGCGGCATTCGTACGGGCAGGCCATCCGCGGGCCCAGTGGGGGAACTCATGGCGCCGCATGTTACTGGCTTCTTGGGTTCCCCTGTTCGGGGAGGGTGCAGGTGAGCGGTATCCGTCCTGTTTTGTCTGATGAGTTACGTTCGGATGGGATGCGGTCGGATCAATCCCCCGAGCGGGTGGTCACGGACAGCATCACCCCGTCACCCGGCAGCGTGAGCGAACCCGTGCTCAGTTCCGCCGCGATGCGCACCGAGCCGTGCAGCGGATCGCCCTCGGCCGGCACCCGCCGCGTGTGCGGGAGCCGCTGCGCCAGTTCCTCGTCCAGGGGACCGAGCAGCGGGTCGCCCAGCTTGAACAGGCCGCCGGTGACGGCGAGGCGCGGCTCACCGCCGGAGGGGCACACGGCCGCCGCGGAGTCGGCCATGTGCCGGGCGGCCGCGCGCAGGATGCCCGCCGCGCCGGGATCCTGGGCCGCGCAGGCGGCCACGCGTGGTGCGAAGGAGGCGAGCACGGCGGGCCGGTCGGGGCGCGGATACAGGGCGCCGGGCAGCCCCGCGACGGGTCCGAACTCCTCCTCGGCGCAGGCCAGCAGCAGGGCCGAGCCGTCCTCGCGCCCGTCGTGGGCGCGCAGCGCGGCCTCGAGACCGGCCCGCCCGATCCAGGCACCGCCGCCGCAGTCGCCGAGCAGATGCCCCCAGCCGTCCGCCCGCCGCCAGCCGCTCAGGTCGGTGCCCACCGCGATGAGCCCCGTACCGCCGGCGATCACGGCGCCGGGGCGTGGCCCGAGCGCACCCACGTACGCGGTCACGGCATCCGCGGCCAGTGCGACCCTGCGCACACCCCACTCCCGGGCCAGGGCGCCCGGCAGTTCGGCGCGCAGCCCGTCACCCAGGGAGGCCATCCCGGTTGCGCCGACGACGACGGTGGTCAACGGCACCGCTCCCGCCTCGGCGGTCAACGCACGTACCAGGGGCACGAGTTGCGCCATGAAGTGCGCGGGGTCGATGCCCCGGTCGCCCGTACGGACCGGCTCACCGGATGCCCGCCGGGCCAACGGACCGCGCTCGGCGGTCCCCACCACGGCCCGGAGCCCGGAGCCGCCGGAGTCCACGGCGAGAAACCCCGAGCCCTCCGACGCCCCGGTCACGGCAGACGCCAGTCCACCGGTTGGCCGCCCTGGCGGATGAGCAGGTCGTTGGCCCGGCTGAACGGGCGGGACCCGAAGAAGCCCCGGTCGGCCGACATGGGGGAGGGGTGGGCGGATTCCACGGAGGGCAGGTCGCCGAGGAGCGGACGCAGATTGCGGGCGTCACGGCCCCACAGGATGGACACCAGCGGCTTGCCGCGCCCCGCCAGGGCCCGGATGGCCTGCTCCGTGACCTCCTCCCAGCCCTTGCCGCGGTGGGCGGCGGGCTTGCGCGGGGCGGTGGTCAGGGCCCTGTTGAGCAGCAGCACGCCCTGCTGCGTCCACGGCGTGAGGTCACCGTTGGACGGCTGGGGGAGTCCCAGGTCGGTGTTCAGCTCGCGGTAGATGTTGATGAGGCTGCCGGGCAGCGGCCGCACCTCGGGCGCGACCGAGAACGACAGCCCCACCGCGTGCCCCGGAGTGGGGTACGGGTCCTGACCGACGATCAGGACGCGTACGTCGTCGAAGGGCTGCTGGAAGGCCCGCAGAACGTTCGGCCCGGCCGGGAGGTAGGTGCGCCCCGCGGCGATCTCCGCGCGGAGGAAGTCCCCCATCGCGGCGACGCGTTCGGCCACCGGTTCCAGGGCCTTCGCCCAGCCCGCTTCGACGATTTCATGCAAGGGTCGTGGTGCCACGGGCGTCACCCTACTGCCGTACGGGCAGCGGCGATCAACCGGTGGCCAACGCCTGTGCGCAACCTCGTCCCCCGCCTCATCCGCGCCTCAGCCGACGAGCGCGGCCCGCACGCACAGCACGTCCGGCAGATGCGAGGCGAGCTGCTGCCAGCTGTCGCCGTCGTCCGCCGACGCGAACACCTCGCCGTTGCGGTTGCCGAAGTAGATGCCCGCCGGGTCGGCGTCGTCCGTGCACATCGCGTCGCGCAGCACCGTGCCGTAGTGGTCCTCCTGGGGCAGGCCCGCCGAGAGCGGCTCCCAGCTCTTGCCCGCGTCCGCCGTCCGGTAGACCCGGCACCGGTGGCCGGCCGGGACCCGGTCGGCGTCGGCGTTGATCGGGAACACGTACGCCGTGCCGCCTCGGTGCGGATGCGCCGCCGCCGCGAAGCCGAACGTGGACGGCAGGCCCTCACCGATGTCCGTCCAGTGGGCGCCCGCGTCGTCGCTGCGGTACACCCCCCAGTGGTTCTGCAGGTACAGCCGGTCCGGGGTGGCCGCGTCCCGCGCGACCTTGTGCACGCACTGGCCGAACTCCGGGTTCGGGTCGGGCAGGAAGACCGCCGAGACACCCGAGTTGGAGGGCGCCCAGCTCGCGCCGCCGTCCAGCGTGCGGAACACCCCGGCGGTCGAGACGGCGACCGTCACCGCCTGGGGGTCGCGCTCGTCGGTGAGCACGGTGTGCAGGCCCTCACCGCCGCCGCCCGGCACCCATTTCGACCGCGTGGGGTGCTCCCACAGGGGCCGGACCAGCTCGAACGTCTCCCCGCGGTCCTCCGAGCGGTACAGCGCGGCCGGTTCGGTGCCCGCGTACACCACGTCCGGCTCGGCGGCGGCCGGGTGCAACTGCCACACCCGCTCCAGGGACGCCCCGGTGTCCTTGGGGAACTTGACGGCCGGACGGGCCGGTTCGGTCCAGGTCCGGCCGAGATCGTCGGAATGGAACACGGACGGGCCCCAGTGCGCGCTGTCGCCGCCGGCCAGCAACCGAGGGGTCCCGCCCCGGGTGTCGATGGCGACCGAGTACACGGCCTGTGCGTTGAAGTAGGGGCTCTCGTCGAACTCCCAGGCGCCACCACCTCGCCGGCGCCCGATGAACAGGCCTTTGCGCGTGCCCACGGCGAGCAGTACCTCGGTCATGCCGATCACCTCCGCGGCGTCGTCGTTGACGCCCTCGTCCCGAACACCGGCCAGTCTGCACCCGACCACTGACAGTCACCTCCGGAACGTGCTCCGTCGCAGGTCAGCGGGGTGTCGGCCACGCGGACGCAGGGTCCCGCGGGCCCGCTCCCGGAGGGGGTTCGGGGGCGCGGCGGCCCCTGGGGGCCGACCCGTCGGACAGGTGCAGTGAGCAGCCAGGCGCCGCCGTCCGTATGGGGAGAGCGGCGAGATGGTCGTGGGCTCGTGAGGAGGAGGCCTTCGATGGCGTTACGTGGTCCGAAGGTGTGGCTCTGGCGCTGGCGGCGCAATCCGCTCAAGCGCCGCGCCGACAGGGTGGAGGCCTGGGTCGTCCTGGGCGTGTGGATGCTCACCGTGCTCGTCGGCGTGCTGGCCGGTACGACGGTGAGCGGCTCCGTGGAGGACGGGCTGGCCCGGGAACGCGTCGAATGGCGCCCCCTCGTGGCACGGCTCGCCGAGCGTGCTCCCGGTACGGCCTCCGAGAACGCCCATGTGTCCCGCGCCGACCAGGTGTGGGCGACGGCACGGTGGACCGCCGCGGACGGTTCCGAGCACTCCGGCCAGCTGCGGGTCCCGGCCGGCACTGCGGCCGGGGCCCCGGTCACGGTGTGGACGGACCCCGAGGGTCGCCAGGTCACCCGGCCCGTCACCGAGCCCCAGGCCCGCGTACGGGCCTCCCTGATCGGCGGCGTGGCAGGTCTCTGCGCCGCTGCCGTCCCCCTGGTCGCCGGCCGCGCCCTGCGCAGCCGCCTGGAGCGTCTCCGCATCGACCAGTGGGACGCCGAGTGGTCCCGCTTCGGCCCGATGTGGGGGCGTACGACGGGGTGAGGTCCTAACGGTGCCCCTGCCCGGCCAGCGCCTCCCGGCACACCCGCAGCAACTCCAGGTCCTCGCGTATGCCGTGACCGCCGGAGTCGGTGCGATGCCGCCGGGGAGAGGCGAGCTCCGCTCGGAGCACGTCGTGCAGGGGTGCTCCCGCCGGTCCCAGTGCCGAGAGGCACTCGGCGATCGTTCCGCGCGTGCGCGGGTGTTCCCTCCACGCGGAGCGGAGAACGGGAACGAACTGTTCCGGATCCCCGGCTGTCCGCCACACCGCGCACGCCGCCGTGGCCCGCGCGAGCGCGTCACCGGAGCCGGCCGTCTCGCGCAGCCCGGGCAGGGCCGGACGAGCCGCCGACCCCATCCGCCCCAGTACGGCCGCCGCACGCCGCCGGCCGCTCCCGGTGCCCGTCAACTCCCGCAGCAGCACGGGCACCACGGCATCCGCATCGCCCGTGACCGACCACAGCGCGTCCGCCGCCGCGACCGCGCATCCGGTCTCCAACAGCCCGCGCAGGTCGGGTATCGCTTCGCGCGCGGTGCCGCCGAACGCGCCGAGGGCACGGGCCGCCGCCTCCGTGACGGCGTCGCGCCGCCGCAGCCCGTCCGGCATGCC
This sequence comes from Streptomyces sp. NPDC024017, assembly GCF_040638895.1. Lineage (NCBI taxonomy): Bacteria > Bacillati > Actinomycetota > Actinomycetes > Kitasatosporales > Streptomycetaceae > Streptomyces > Streptomyces sp. NPDC024017. The sequence goes on from NZ_JBEZYZ010000003.1 coordinate 44,132, forward strand.
GCGCAGCAGCCGCAGTACCGCGGGTATGGACTCGGCATCGCCCAGGGCGGCGAGTGCCGACAGCAGGGGAACGGCCCGCTCGTGGGTGTCGGACGCGTCGAGCGGCACACGGGCGAGCCGTCGCCGCAGCGCGGGCACGAGCGGAACGGCGGCGCGGCCCAGGTGGGGGATCACCAGCCCCAGATCGTTCGGGACGACGGGGCCCGCCAGCACCTCGGCCAGCACGGGCGTGGCCCGCGGGTCCCCGGCCCCGGCCAGCGCCTTGAGGGGACCGCCGAGGGCCGGCGCACCCCGCTCCCCATGCAGTATGCGAAGCTCGGGACGGTACGTCACCAGCGCGTGCAGATGGTCCGCGGCGGGCGCGGCCAGCTCGAAGAGCTCCACCAGGACCGCGACCGCCGCGTCGTGCAACCGGCCCTCCTCCGCGCCCAGTTGGTTGCCGATGAGGGTGACCGGCTCGGCGTGGCGGGCACGCCACTCGCGGAACAGCCCGGCCGCCATCCACACGCCGTTGCACCGGTCGAGGGGATCCGGGCTGGTCAACTGCCCGCACAGCAGGGCGACCCGGTCGGCCACCCGGCCGCCGAGCGCGGAGTGCAGCGTCCGCAGCAGCCGAGAGCCCTCCTCGTCCGAAGGGCGCAGCCGCCGCAGCCGGCCGGCGAGCGTGTCCGGACCGGGACAGTCGTACGGGTGTCCCGTCCGGGCCCGCTGCCCGGATCTGTCCCTGAGCAGCCGGACGACGGTCGGTACGAGATCGGCGGGGAGCAGCTCCGGGGCACACCCCGCGAGCTGGCCGAGTGCGGCGAGCCGGAGCCCGGGGTCGTAAGGGGGCCCGCTCAGTTCGGTCAGCAGGCGCACCGCCTCGGCGGCGTGGGCATCGTCGGTCAGGCGGTACCGCTGCGCGAACAGGCCGAGGCTCTCCGCCAGGGCGAGCAGGACCCGGCCGTCCCGCTCCACGGTGATCCGCTCCCGCACCAGGGCGAGCACCTGTGCCGGCCGGCCGAGGAACCGCACCAGCGCCCCGGGAACCGCCCGGCGCACTCCGGGGTCCGCGTCCCCCGCGAGCCGGACGAAGACCTCGGCACGCGCGCACAGGGCATCACGCGCTCTCGTCGCGGGACCATCGGGGGCACCGGCGATGTCGCCGATGCTGACGAGGAGTTCCACCACCCCCGCCCGGTCCCGCACCTCCTCGCAGCCGGCGAGCGCGAGGAGAAACGGAACACAGGCGAGCGTCGAGTCGTACACATCGCCCTGGTGGTGCACGGCGCCGTACAGCCCGTCGAGCGCGGTCTGCCGCTCGGCCGGGTCGGCGGAGGCCAGTCCCCGCAGTAATCCGGGCACGTCCTCCGCGCTGCCGTACGCATGGCGCAGCGAGGCCCAGTCGACCTCGTCGATCCCCCTGAACACGGTGTCCTCCCCCAGGCGAAATGCCAACTGACGGGGAGTCTGCACCACGGCACTGACAACGAAGCGGAATCGGGAGATGACTGTGCGCGAACTGTGCGCACGATGGCTTGACTTCGAGTCGGCCCCGCCCGGGCCGCTCGGCCTCGCCTAGGTCGCTCGGCCCCGGCAGGGCGGCGCGGGCGGCCGGTACGGCGCCGTCGACGTCCTCGGCGGTACCCGCCGGGACCAGCCCAGTCGGCCTCGCCCAGGCCGCTCGGGCCCTGCCCAGCCCGGTCGGCCTCGCCCGAGTCCGTCGGCCCTGCCCAGCCCGGTCGGCCCGCCTCGACCGGTCAGCCCGCCCCGGTGCCTCGCCCCCCATCGGGCAGCGCCCGCTCCACGATCGTGTCCAGGCCCGCCGTCTGCGGCAGCGTCCCGAACGCATGCCCCCAGTCACCCCCGAGCCGCGTCGCGCAGAACGCGTCGGCGACCGCCGGCGGGGCGTGCCGGACGAGGAGGGAGGCCTGGAGCGTCAGCGCCATCCGCTCCACGAGACGGCGCGCCGTCGTCTGCGATGCCTCGGACAGCCCGTCCTTGAGCCGCGTCACGGCCGCGTCCAGCCGGGCGTCCGCCCCCCGCGCGAGGGCGAGCTCCCCGAACAGGGCCTCGGCGGTGCCCGGTTCGCGGCTCAGCGCCCGCAGCACGTCGAGGGCGTTGACGTTCCCCGAGCCCTCCCAGATCGACAGCAGGGGAGCCTCGCGGTAGTGCCGGGGCATGCCCGACTCCTCCACATAGCCGTTGCCGCCGAGGCATTCCAGGGCCTCCGCGGTGAAGGCGGGGCCCCGTTTGGTCACCCAGTACTTGCCGACGGCGGTGGCGATCCGGCGGAACGCCATCTCGCCCTCGTCCCCACGGATCGCCCGGTCGGCCGCCCCGGCCAGCCGAAGGGTGAGCGTCGTCGCGGCCTCCGACTCCAGCGCCAGATCCGCGAGCACGTTGCGCATCAGCGGCTGGTCCACGAGCCGGGCGCCGAACGCGCTGCGGTGGCGCGCGTGGTGCCCCGCCTCGACGAGGGACTTGCGCATCAGCGCCGCCGACATCATCACGCAGTCCAGCCGCGTGCAGTTGACCATCTCGATGATGGTCTTCACGCCCTGCCCCTCGGGGCCGACCAGCCAGGCCACCGTCCCGTCGAACTCGGGCTCGGAGGAAGCGTTGGACCGGTTGCCCAGCTTGTCCTTCAGTCGCTGGATGCGGAAGGGGTTGCGCGTGCCGTCGGGCAGCACGCGCGGCACCAGGAAGCACGACAGCCCGCCCGGAGCCTGCGCCAGCACCAGGAACACGTCGCACATCGGCGCCGAGGTGAACCACTTGTGCCCGCGCAGCGTGTACACCCCGGGCTCGGCCGTGGGCGTGGCCGTCGTGGTGTTCGTCCGGACGTCGGAGCCACCCTGCTTCTCGGTCATCCCCATGCCCGCCAGCAGCCCGCGCTTCTGCGTGGGCTCCCGCAGGGCGGGGTCGTACTCCCGGCTCGTCAGCAGCGGCTCGTAGAGCTTCGCCAGTTCCGGCTGCCTGCGCAGCGCCGGCACGGCCGCGTAGGTCATCGACGTGGGGCAGCCGTGCCCCGCCTCGGTGTGCCCCCACACCAGTCCGCCGGCGGTCCTGACGACGTGGGCACCGGGCCGGTCGTCCGCCCAGGGCGACGCGGCCAGTCCCTCCGCGATCGCCGTGCGCATCAGGTGGTGCCAGCTGGGGTGGAAGTCGACCTCGTCGACGCGGTTGCCGTACCGGTCGTGGGTGCGCAGCTCCGGCTCGTGGCGGTTGGCCAGGTCGGCCCACTCCTGTGCCTGGGCGCTGCCGGCCTGCCGGCCGAGCCGCCGCAGGTCCGCCTCGGCCCACCCGGCATCCTCCCGCCGCAGCCCCTCCAGCAGGGCCGTGTCGTCGGAAGCGTCGTACGGGGTGAGAGGCGGGGCCTGGTTGGTGACGTCGTGCGTGGCGGGTCCGCCGTGCTCCCGCTGTTCGTCCAGTGTGGAGACCATGCAGCGAGTGTTGCACTATCGCTGCGGTCGCAGCAATCCTGCAACATCGAAGTCCGCCGCGTACAGTACGTGACCATGCCGATGAACGTCCCGGCGCGGTCCGGCGCGCTCGATCTGCGTCCGCTGTCCGCGCGGTCGGTCGTCCTGAGCCTGCTCCTCGGGACGCATCCCCCCGAACTGCCGGTCAGGGAACTGGTGCGGCTCGTGGAGGGCTTCGACGTCGGCGGCTCCACCCTGCGTGCGGCGCTCAGCCGGATGGTGGCCGCCGGAGACCTGCGGCGCACGGACGGCGGCTACCGCCTCAGCGACCGGCTGCTGGAACGCCAGCGCCGCCAGGACGACGCCGTGCATCCGCGCACGCGCGCGTGGGGCGGCGACTGGGAGATGGTCGTGATCACCGCGACGGGACGCGGCCCCGCCGAACGTGCCGACCTCCGCACCCGGCTGACCGCACTCCGGCTCGCCGAACTCCGCGAGGGCGTCTGGCTCCGGCCCGCCAACCTGACCCGCGCCCTCCCCGGCGACCTGGACCAGGTGGTCCAGTGCTACACGGCCCGCCCCGACCGGCCCTCGGGCGCATTGGCCGAAACGCTGTGGCCGCTGGACGCCTGGTCCACCACGGCCCGGGCCCTGCTCGCCCACATCGCCGGCGCGCCCCGACCGGCCGACCGCCTGACCGCCTTCGCCGGCGTCGTACGGCACCTGCTCGCCGACCCCGTCCTGCCGCCCGGGCTCCTGCCCGCCGACTGGCCCGGTGCCGAACTGCGCGCCGCCTACACCGACTACCAGCGGGAGCTGATCGGGGAGGTACGCGCGCGCGTGCGCGGCACCTGACGCGGACGGCCGTGCGAAGCGCCCTCCGGGCGCCGCGCACGGCCGCCTTCACCGTGGGGGGAATGCCTGCGGGGGACTACCTGTAGGTGATGTCCGAGGCGGAGTAGAGGCAGTTGCTGCTGTCGGGGCCCGAGCCGACGGCGGTGTTGTTGTTGTACTTCTGGCAGGGGACGACCTTGCGGCCGGAGTCGTTGCGGATCGTGATGTTCCGCAGCGTCGCCACGTCGTTGCGGTTGACGTTGATGCCGACGAGCCGCGCGGTGGAGCCGGTTCCGGTCACGTCGACGGTGTTGAGGTTGACCTTGCGCGTGTACTGCGTGGAGCAGTCACCGCAGGAGCGGTACAGCGTCTTGAACTCCTGCACCGCGAAGTTGGAGATGGTCAGCGTGCCGCCGCCGTTGTGCTGGAAGACCTTGTCCGCCGCCTTCTTCGCGCCGCCCCCGATCACCTGGTAGGTGGCGCCGTTGCCGCCGCGGAAGGTGGCGGCGTCCTCGCCGACGTCCTCCCACCAGACGTTCTGCAGCGTGCAGCTGCCCTCGCAGTGGATGCCGTCGGCCGCGGGGGCGCCGAGGATGACGTTCTTCAGCACCGCGCCGTTCGCGAGCTTGAAGATCGGGTCCTGGCCCTCCTCCTGGCCGTCACCGGCCAGGGCCCCGGTGCCGTAGTACCGCTTCATCCCGTAGTCCTTGGTGCCGGACACGGAGATGGTGGAGGAGGTCCCCTGGCTGCCGTTGGGGGTCGGCCAGGTCGCGGCGCTCGCGGTGGGCGCATTGGTAGTCATGATCATGCCAACCGACAGGCCGAGTGTGGCCAGTGCGCCGGTCAGTGCGCGCCTGCGGGCGCGCGGACGTGTCGCAGAAGTCATGTCCCGATTCCTTCTGTCGTGGGGGTGGATGGGGGTCAGGGCTTTCCGGTGCCCGTGCGTCCCGTCGGGGTGCCTTCATGGAGCCATTGGTTCATGTACATGAATGACATTCGCCATGTTGCTTACCGCGCGTGCTGCGTGCGGCCGGTCCGAAAGCCCTGCCGCGCCCCGGGGGTGCACTTCCCTGAGGCCGGACAGGCTCCGGTGAGCGCCTTCGCGAGGGCGCTTCCGGGTCACACTGCTGAACGGAACGTAGGCGGCAAGCGCTTTCTAGTCAACGCTTCGCGCAGAACACATTCAGCCACTCCTGGTCACGGCGACAGCCGTGTGGGAGCGCTTCCATGAGAGCCATGGCCATGTCACCATGCCGAACGGACGCTTCCCTTCGCGAGAGGGCGAGTCGATGAGGGACTCCGCGCATGCGTACGTGCGTCAGTGGGCTCGTGTTCATGCTGGTGATCACCGGTGCTCTGGTTCCTTCATCTGGACGTCGATCGGCCCGTTGATCGGCTCCAAGCCGGACGCAGGGCACTCGCTACCAGGGGATGGACCCCGCGGCGAGCGGCGAGTGTCACCGGCCGCCTGGCGGCTCGCCCCGCTGACCCGGACCGGCTCCTCCTTCTGAACCGCCCGCACGACCTTCTGAACCGCCCGTACGACGTCCTGCGAGCCGCACCTCACGACGAAAGGAACCCGGACGTGTCTGCCACCCCCCACCCCACCGCGAGGAGACCCCTGCGGTCACTGCTCCTCGCGCTCGTCGCCGCGCTGCTGCCGTTACTCACGGCCACCGCGCTCACCGCACCCGCGGCCGCCGCAGGCGAGCCCGCCCGAGACTCAGCCCGCGTCTCCGCCCGCGAGGGTGCCGTGCCCGCCGCGGCGCTCACCGAGGTCACGAACTTCGGTACGAACCCCAGCAACCTGCGGATGTACCTGTACGTACCGGAGAGCGTGACCGTGAAGCCGGCGGTCGTGGTGGCCGTGCACTGGTGCACCGGCTCGGGCCCGGACATGTACAACGGCACCGAGTACGACACGCTCGCCGACCGGTACGGGTTCATCGTGCTCTACCCGTCCGTCACCCGCAGCAGCAAGTGCTTCGACGTCTCCTCGCCCCAGGCGCTGCGCCGCGGCGGCGGCAGCGATCCCGTCGGCATCAAGTCGATGATCGACTGGGTCACCCGCACCTACGACGCCGACACCGGCCGGGTGTTCGCCACCGGCATCTCCTCCGGCGCGATGATGACGAACGTCCTGCTCGGGGACTACCCGGACGTGTTCGCGGCGGGCGCCGCCTTCTCGGGCGTCCCGTTCGGCTGCTTCGCCACCACCGACGGCTCCGAGTGGAACAGCGCCTGCTCGGGAGGCACGGTCACGCACACCCCGAAGGAGTGGGGCGACCTCGCCCGGGGCGCATACCCCGGCTACACCGGCCCCCGCCCCCGGATGCAGATCTGGCACGGCACCCAGGACGACGTCCTGCGCTACCCCAACTTCGGGGAGCAGATCAAGCAGTGGACGAACGTGCAGGGCGTGAGCCAGTCGCCCACCACCATCGACACGCCCCAGTCCGGCTGGACCCGCACCCGCTACGGAGGCACGGGAGACCAGGCCCCCGTGGAGGCCGTCAGCCTCCAGGGCGTCGGCCACAACCTGTACGCCCAGGGCATGGCGTCCCGCGTCCTCACCTTCTTCGGCCTGGACGGGTCGGGCCCGGCTCCCCAGCCCCAGCCCGGCGCCTGCAGGGTGACGGCCTCGGTGAACGCCTGGAGTACCGGTCTGACCGCCTCCGTGACCCTCACCAACACCGGTACGACGACCGTCAACGGCTGGAAACTCGGCTTCACGCTGCCCGCGGGGCAGACGGTCACGGGCGGCTGGGGTGCCACGTACACGCCGTCGTCCGGGGCGGTCACCGCCACCAACGTCTCGTACAACGGCACCATCGCGCCGGGAGCGAGCGTGAGCATCGGCTACCAGGCCGCTCACGGCGGCAACAGTGCCGCTCCGGCCGCGTTCACGCTCAACGGAACGGCGTGCGCGGCCGGTTGACGTACCCCTTCGGGTGCCGGACCGGACCGGCGTGAGGCACCTCTGCGGGTGCCGGATCAGACCGACCGGTGGTACTGGTCCGGCACCCGCACCTCGCCGCCGAGTTCCCGCGCGGCGTGCCGTGCCCAGGAGGGGTTGCGCAGGAGCTCGCGGCCCAGCAGGACCGCGTCCGCCTCGCCGTTGGCCAGGATCTTCTCGGCCTGCTCGACGTCGGTGATGAGCCCGACCGCGGCGACCGGCAGCGCGGTCTCGTTCTTCACCCGGGCGGCGAAGGGCACCTGGTAGCCGGGGCCGGTGGGGATGCGGACGCCGGAGGCGTTGCCGCCGGTGGAGACGTCCAGCAGGTCGATGCCGTGGGCCCGCAGGTCGGCGGCGAAACGGACCGTGTCGTCCGCGGTCCAGCCGCCGTCCTCGAGCCATTCGGTCGCCGAGACGCGGAAGAACAGCGGCTTGTCGTCCGGCCAGACCTCCCGTACGGCGTCGACGACTTCGAGGGCGAAGCGGGTGCGGTTCTCGTACGAGCCGCCGTAGGCATCGGTGCGGTGGTTGGAGTGCGGGGAGAGGAACTCGTTGATCAGATAGCCGTGGGCGCCGTGGATCTCGGCGACCTCGAAGCCGGCGGCGAGTGCGCGGCGGGCCGCGGCGGCGAACTGACCGACGACGTCCTTGATCTGGTCGACGGTCAGCTCGGCCGGGGTCGGGTGCCTGTCGTCGAAGGCGAGCGGACTGGGGGCGACCGAGTCCCAGCCGTGCGCGTCCGGACCGACCGGGGCGCCGCCCTTCCAGGGACGGTCCGTCGACGCCTTGCGGCCGGCATGGGCCAGCTGGATCGCCGGCACCGTGCCCTGTGCGGACAGGAAGCGGGTGATGCGGCGGAACGCCTCGACCTGCGTGTCGTTCCAGATGCCGAGGTCGTAGGGGGAGATGCGGCCTTGCGGGGACACCGCGGTGGCCTCGACGATGATCAGGCCCGTACCGCCGGTGGCGCGGGCGGCGTAGTGCGCGAAGTGCCAGTCGGTGGGGACCCCGGTCTCCGGGCCCTCCGGCGCCGCCGAGTACTGGCACATCGGGGGCATCCACACGCGGTTCGGGATCGTCAGCTCGCGCAGGGTGAAGGGCTCGAAGAGCGCGGTCACGGCGGACTCCATTCGTCACGGGGCCGATGTCGACTCGTACGATAGGCATCGTAGTACGGCGGATGTCAAACTACGAGGGTTCTCGTACTATGGAGTCCCCGAGGAAGTGGAGCCGCCGTGACGTCCCCCGCCGTCAGCAGTCGAGACCTGCCGCATCCCGAGCGTGACGAGATCCGGCTGGAGGGGGTGCTGCATGCGCTCTCGGATCCGATGCGGTTGCGGATCGTGCGGGAACTTGCCGGTGCGAGTGGCGAGTTGTCCTGTTCGCACTTCGAGCTGCCCGTCACCAAGTCGACCACCACGCATCACTTCCGCGTGCTGCGGGAGAGCGGGGTGATCCGGCAGGTGTACCGGGGTACGGCCAAGATGAACGGGCTGCGGCGGGACGAGCTCGACGCGTTGTTCCCGGGGCTCATGGGTGCCCTGCTCGACGCGGCAGCCCGGCAGGCCGTCCGTCTCGGTGGCTGAATCGTGCGCCGGTCCGGGAGGGGCGTGGCTCGTCGCGCCCGTGCGGCGGAGCCGCACGTGACGCCGCCCCGCGCCCCTAAGGAGCCTTGCCCGCTGCGGCCTTCAGCAGGGACTCCCAGTCCGGGAGTTTGACCACTCCGCGGCCCAGTGACGCTCCCAGTTCCGCTTCCGCCCGCTCGATCGACTGCCAGCCCGGCCATTCGATCGGGTCGGTTCCCTCGGCGCGCAGGGCCGGGAGGGGGTCCTCGGGGACGACCCGGAGGGTGAGCGCCGGGGCGTCCTCCAGGAGTGACGTCGCCGTCTCCTTCGCGCAGGGGCGGTTCGTGCCGATGACGCCCGTGGGGCCGCGCTTGATCCAGCCCGCCACGTACTCGCCCGGGGTGACGACACCCTCGCGCAGGACGCGGCCGGACAGGTTCGGGACGGTGCCGGTGGCCGGATCGAACGGAAGGCCCTCCAAGGGGACTCCGCGGTAGCCCACGGAGCGCAGGACCAGCTGTCCCGCGATGACCTCATGGCGGCCCGTGCCCGTCACGCCGCCCTGGCCGTCCGGGGTGGTCCGCTCGAACCGCGCCGCGCCCACGTGGCCCTGCTCGGCGAGCAGCTCGGACGGGCGGAGGAAGAAGCGGAGGTGGATACGGCGCGGGGCGCCCTTCGGGGGTGTCTCGGCCCAGCCGCGCAGTACCTCCACGTTGCGGCGCTGTGGCGCGGGCAGTGCGGACGGGTCCGTGTACCCCGGGTCCAGGGCCAGCTCCGCCGGGTCCACGACGACGTCGGTCTCCGGCAGAGTCCCCAGCTCGCGCAGCTCCTTGGTGGTGAACCGGGCCTGGGAGGGGCCGCGCCGGCCCACCATGTGGATCTCGGTCACGCTGCTGTCCGCCAGGGTGGTGAGGGCCGCCTGCGGAATGTCGGTCGTGGTGAGCTCGGCCAGCCCCCGGGCCAGCATCCGCGTGACGTCCACGGCGACGTTCCCCACGCCGATGACCACGGCCGACCGGGCTTCCCGCAGGAAACCGGCGTCCACGGCGTCCGGGTGGGCGCTGTACCAGGACACGAACTGCGTCGCCGACCAGCTCCCCGGCAGGTCCTCCCCGGGGATGCCCAGGTGCCGGTCGGTGGCGGCGCCCACGCAGTACACCACCGCGTGGTAGAGCTCCCGCAGCCGCGCGACGGTCACGGCGCCGGGGCCGGGGCCGATCTGCACGCCGCCGAGGAACCGGACCCGATCGTGCTCCAGGACCGCGCGCAGGTTGTTCTGCAGCGACTTGATCTTCTCGTGGTCGGGTGCCACGCCGTAGCGGACGAGGCCGTACGGGGACGGCAGCCGGTCCAGGACGTCGACGCACACGTCGGAGTCAAGCTGGACGAGGCTCTGGGCGGTGTAGCACCCGCTCGGCCCGGAGCCTACGACGGCGACTCGCAGCACGGCGGAACTCCTTACCCGGGGGATCCGGCGGATCTCGGGAGAGCGCTGACGCCTCCAGCATCGCACCCGCCGGGCTCCGCTGACAGGGTGCAGTGCGCCGCCCGTGGCGCGTGTCCGATCTATAGGGAATGTGATCATGCGGTTACGTTCAGTGAATGCTGGAAGCATCCTTTCTGAATCTTTCTGATCGCTCTCCGGCGGACGGTGCGGTGTCCGTGCGCCCCGCGTGGGAAGTGCGGGAGAACGGGGGCGCCACGCGTTGGTTCGAGTTCCGGCTGGCTTTCGCGGACGGCGCCCGGGTCGACGCGCTGGCCGTCGTGGGCGGCGGATGCGTCTGCGTCGAGGAGGTGCGCGCTGAACCCGCGCTGTCCCTCGACGACCTGGCCGTGCTCGCCGACTGGATCGAGGAGTCGGTGGCCGAGGCGTGCGGTGCCGGGCCCGGGCCCGACGGCTGCGCCGGGCAGGGGCGCCGGGCCCGGCCGGCCTGGCCGCGCGGAGCGGAGGGGCGACGGCTGGTGGCGCGGGAGTACCGCGCGGCCCAGCGGGACGGAGCCGACCCGGTCCTCGCCGTGATGTGCGCGACCGGGCACAGCCGTCGTACGTCGCTCAGGCTGATCGGCCAGGCCCGGGACGCGGGCCTGCTGTCGCCGCGCCGAGCCCGGCGCTGAACACGATCGAGGCTGCCCCGCCCCCGGGCGCGTTCAGAGCATGTTCCGCATCCGCGTGATCTCGCTCGTCTGCTGTGCGATCACCTCGTCGGCCATCTCCTCGACGCGGATGTTGTTGCCCTGCCCCTTCACATCCGTGGCCATGGTGATCGCGCCCTGGTGATGGGTCGTCATCAGGGTCAGGAAGAGGTGGTCGAACGCCGGGCCCTCAGCCGCGCGGAGCTTCTTCAGCTGGGCCTTCGTCGCCATGCCGGGCATCGTGGCGTGCTCGTGCCGCTCGGCCTTCAGCGGCTTGCCGTACGACTTCAGCCAGCCCTTCATCGCCTCGATCTCGGGCTTCTGGCCGGCCGCGACGCGCTCGGCGATCCGCCGCACGTCCTTCGACTCGGCACGCTCCGGGACGAGTTCGGTCATGTCCAAGGCCTGTGCGTGGTGCTCGATCATCATGCGGACGTAGGAGACGTCGGCCGAGTTGGGGGAGTCGTTCTCCGAACGCTGGTCGGCCGCTTCCTCGGCGGACAGGGTGCGGTTCGCTTCGCCGGGCTCACCCGGCGCGATCACGGCGGGCCCGTCCGCCGCGGCCTGCTCGCGGTCCGGACCGGAGTCACAGCCTCCGATCGCGAGCACGGCCAGGACGGCCAGCCCCGTCGTGACGGCGGACGCCCGAGACGCACGGCGGAAGAGCACAACGACCTCCTGTGGCAGGTGGGTTGGGACGCACCTCGTGTTGCGGGCGGCGTACTGGCACGCTTCCGCGGGTCATTGATCGGGAAACTTCATTGCGATTCTGTTGCCCCCTGTTGGTATGAGCATGGCGAAGACGATACTGCGTGGTGCGTGAACCGTTCCGAAGTGAACGGAACCAGGGAGGAAAACAGTGATCCTGTTGAACGACCGCAGAACACGCCGCAGACGCGTGGGAGTTGTGGCTGCCGCCGGTGGGCTGCTGGCCGCGCTCCTCACAGCGGCACCGGCAGCGGCCACCCCCGACCCGGGGGACGCGCCGCCCGCGCCGAAGAAGGTTTCCAAGAGCGCCCAGGCCGAGGTCCGTGAGGCCATCCAGAGCGGCGAGATACCCGGCCAGGACGAGATCGTCCACTCCGACAACATCCAGCACCTGGCCCACGTCCCCAAGGACGTGCTGCAGGGCACGAACTCGGACCTCGCCTTCCAGGGCAGGTACGCGTTCGCGGGCAACTACGACGGCTTCCGCATCTTCGACATCAGCAATCCCAAGGCGCCGAAGACCGTCACCCAGGTGCTGTGCCCCGGCTCGCAGAACGACATCTCCGTCTCCGGCAACCTGCTGTTCCTGTCCACCGACTCCTCGCGCAGCGACAGCAGTTGCTCCAGCACCACCCAGCCGGCGACCGAGAAGTCCTCCTGGGAGGGCATGAAGGTCTTCGACATCAGCGACAAGCGCAACCCGAGGTACGTCGCCGCCGTCGAGACCGCCTGCGGCTCGCACACCCACACGCTGGTGCCCGAGCGCCGCGACGTCTACGTGTACGTCTCCTCGTACTCGCCGAACGCCGCCTACCCCGACTGCCAGCCGCCGCACGACGGCATCTCCGTCATCAAGGTGCCGCGCAACGCCCCCGAGAAGGCGAAGGTCGTGGGCTTCCCCGTGCTGTTCCCCGGTGAGGGGCCGGACGGCGGCGGCAACCCGGGCGGACCCACCAACCCGGGCGTCTCCAAGACCACCGGCTGCCACGACATCACCGTGCTGCCGTCGAAGGACCTGGCCGCGGGCGCCTGCATGGGGGACGGCATCCTGTTCTCCATCAAGGACCCGGAACGCCCGAAGGTCATCGACCGGGTGCAGGACAACGTCAACTTCGCGTTCTGGCACTCGGCGACCTTCAACCAGAAGGCGAACAAGGTCGTCTACACCGACGAACTGGGCGGTGGCGGAGCGGCCACCTGCAACGCGGAGATCGGCCCGGACCGTGGCGCCGACGGCATCTACGACATCGTCGGCAAGGGCGACCAGCGCAAGCTCGTCTTCCGCAGCTACTTCAAGATCCCCCGCCACCAGGCGGACACCGAGAACTGCGTGGCCCACAACGGCTCGCTGATCCCGGTCAAGGGCAAGGACATCATGGTCCAGGCCTGGTACCAGGGCGGCGTCTCCGTCTGGGACTTCACCGACTCGGCCGAACCCAAGGAGATCGCCTACTTCGACCGCGGCCCGCTGACCACCGACACGATCAAGTCGGGTGGCTCGTGGTCGGCGTACTACTACAACGGCTACATCTACTCGAACGAGTACGCCCGGGGCTTCGACGTCCTGAAGATCAAGGACCGGCGCACGGACCCGGCCCGCTGGGTCCACATGCGTGAGCTCAACGTGCAGACGCAGCCGGACTACTTCGACTGACCCAGCGGACCGCACTCCGGTGCGGCCCCGGTCGCGAAGAACCGCGACAGATCCTTGTCGCCCCTCCCGCCGGAGTCTCCGGTCTCCGGCGGGAGGCCCAGCTCCCAGTCGAGCCGGTAGCGCTTGAACAGCTCGGCCCGCAGCACCGGCACCGGCATCGGCACCCCCGGCACCAGGGCCGCGTACACGGCGCCCATCAGCAGGGCGCGCATCATCGGGTAGTCGCTGTCGACATCCGGCGACCCGTGCCGGGCCATAGTGTCCCGCAGCAGCTCGGCCAGCCGCCGCTGCTCCGGGCACTGCATGAAGCCCTCGGCCTGCATGATCCCCGCCATGTGCTGGCGCATCAGCACCGGCCGGTCCCTGGCCAGGCCCAGGATCGCGTCGATGGCCCGGGCCATCCGCTCCCGGCCGTCCTCGGTGCGCGGCTCGCGCTCCAGTGCCTCCTCCAGCGTGCGGTGCATCAGCCGGTGCACGGCGGACTGCACCAGCTGGCGCTTGCCGGGGAAGTAGTACGACACCAGGCCGCGGGCGGAACCCGCCCGGTCCGCGATGTCGCCGAGCGTCGTCGCGTCGTAACCGCGCTCGCCCACGAGCTCGACCGCCGCCTGCAGGAGCCGCTCCCGGGAACGCCGCCGCAACTCTTCATTGACCGAGGCGCTACGCGGAGACATGCTGTAACTCCAGTGTTGACTGGCTGCCAGCCAACTATACTCAGAGCGTCCGGCCAAGACCTCCCGGGTCTGGGCCGGTGATGCCGTCTGCCTCGGGCGACGCGGGGGATCGTCCGAGGCGGGCGTGCAGCCCGACCCAGTGGTGGCCTAGGGCTACTTTCTGCAACCGGGGGCCCTCTCCGGGGACGGCGCGTCTTCTCAGCTCACCAGATCCAGGACCGGCCGCAGCCCGTCCGGCCGGTCGGCCGCCGGCAGGTGGTCCACGAAGTGCACCCCGCAGCCCAGAGCGGTGGCGCCGCCGTCCGCCCGGCGGTCGTCGCCGACCATGAGGGTCTTGCGCGGATCGGCGCCGAGCGCCTCGCAGGCGGTGGCGAACAGTCGCGGGTCGGGCTTCTGGATGCCGTGCTCGAACGACAGGACGTACGTGTCGATGTAGGGATCCAGGCCGTGTGCGCGGAAGACCGGCCGCAGGTCCCAGCCGATGTTGCTGACCACCCCGACGGGAATGCCCCGCTCCCGCAGTGTGTGCAGCACTTCGACGGCGTCCGGGTAAGGAGCCCACGCGGCCGGGGCCATGTGACGGTCGTACAGCGCGTCGTACAGGGCCGGGTCGGGCAGCGGGACCTGGCGGGAGAGGCCGGTGTAGGCGGCCCGGTGCAGGGCGGCACTCTGGTCCCGGATCAGCCAGGCGTCCGCCAGTTCCTCCGGCACCCGCGCGGGGCCACCGCCGCCGGGCAGTGCCCCGACCGCCTCCAGCGCGAGCGCCGCGGCGGTCAACTCGGCCTCCGCGAGCCGGACATCGGCCCCGGCCAGCGCACCGCGCAGCCAGGAGTCGGTGGACTCGACACGGAAGAGGGTTCCGGAGAAGTCGAAGAGCACGGCGGTCATGCCGCGATCCTACGAGGCCGCGTCACGCCGCGACGGAAGATCGGTGAGGCGGCTTTGAGTTGAGGGCTGCCAGCGCCGGTGCATCCACACGGCCAGGGCCACCACCGTCGTGCCCAGCAGCCAGCCGCCCGCCACGTCCGACGGCCAGTGGACGCCGAGCCAGATCCGCGTCAGCCCGACCCCGACCACCGAGACGACGGCCACGGCCAGGGCCGTACGCCACACGGCCCGGCCGACGCCGCGCCGGTGCAGGAGCCACAGCAGCAGGCCGCAGACCACCGTGGCGGTCATGGCGTGGCCCGACGGGAACGCCGAGTAGTGGGCCGAGTCGACGGGGTCGGGCCAGACGGGGCGGGGGCGGTCCACCGCTGCCTTGATGCCCTGCTGCAGCAGGGTGCCCACCGCGACGGCCAGTGCCAGCCACAAGGCCGTCCAGCGCGCCGCCATCCGTACCACCAGCCACACGACGACGGCCGCGCACAGCACGCGCATCGTCCACGGATCCCACACCCAGTCCGTCAGGATGCGGCACGCCTGAGTGAGGCCCGGTTCGTCGACCGCCCAGCGATGGGTGGTGTCGGCGATGTCCCCGTCCGCGCTGATCAACGGGCTCCATCTGGCTGCGACGAGGGTCAGCAGCAGCGCCGAGCACAGGGCCAGGGCGCCGGCGAAGCGGGCGGCGCTGTGGTTCTCCGGACGGGGCGGTGAGTCGATGGACGAGGTGTGCATGATGCGATCCTCGCCGAACCGGGGGGTCCGGATCCAGTACGGCGACGATCTTCAGCCCCTCAGGAGCGCGCTTCGGCCATGCGGGAGCCGCCGGACCCGGCCCGGGCACAGGTCTCATCCGGCGTCCATCGCGGCAGGAACCCCGGCGGCCCCGGCGGTACCCCGGTCATCCCAGCGCTCGCAGCCCCGGTACGAACGCCACCAGCACCGGCACCACGGGCACCAGCGCGGCCGCAGCCGTCAGGCGCAGACGCCGCCCCGCGGTCAGCCGGTCCGGGGGTGTGAGCAACCGGTGCACCCGGGCCGGGACATGGGCCTGGGGTGTGGGGCAGGGCCCGAACACGCCACGGTGCTCGTTCAGTTCGACCAGGGCCAGGGCCGTGGTCAGACGGCCGAAGCGGCGCGATGCCGTGTCGTCGGCGGCGAGTTCGACCAGGCGGTGCATCTCGTCGCGGAACGCGGCGAACACGGGCACCTGCGGAAAGCCGTCGGCGAGGGCCGAGGAGCAGTTCAGCAGCCAGTCGTGCCGGGCCCGGGCGTGGCCCTGCTCGTGGGCGAGCACGGCGTCCAGCTGCCGGCCCTTCAGCCGGCGCAACGCGGCCGTGGTGACGACCAGTTGCGGGGGAGTGCCGGGCTGCCACCAGGCGTCGGGCTGCTCGCTCTCCAGGACGACGAGCCGGCCGGAGACGGTCACCTCGCCCGGCAGCAGCGGAGCCCGGACCAGCAGATCGGCGCGCCGGCGGCGGCGCCGGGCGCGGGCCCGGCCGATCTCGCGGAGCAGCATCGCCGCGCTCCACAGCCCGGCGCCGGCCAGGGCGAGCGCGGTGGTCGCCGCCCAGGGGCCCGCCGTACCGAGGGCGTAGGCCTCGACGACCGCGCGCGGGGCCGTGGCGAAGAGGTGCCCGCCGACCGCGTGCCAGGCCGCGGCCGCGCTGAGCGTCATCGACAGCGCACAGCACACGAGGACGGCCGCCACCGCGCACTGCCACACCCACAGCGCCACCACCGGCTCACGGTCCGGCCAGTCCGCCCGGGCGAGGAGCCGGGGGGCGACCACGGCGGTCAGGGCGCCGAGCAGCAACAGCGCGGCGGTGAGCATCATGAGGGCAGCCTATGAGCGCGGCCCTGCGCAGGGGTACGGCTTGTGCCGTCAAAGTGACGCAGGCAACGGATCCGTCGGGGCTGTCGGGCCGGTCCCGCTCACAGCGCCAGCAGCATCGCCACCATCGCGATCCCCATGGACAGCCGGCAGGCCCGCGCGAGTTCCGGCCGGTCGCCCCACCCGGCGGGTCCGCCGCCCCCGGCCACGGCGGCGACCGGAACCAGGCGGACGCCG
Source organism: Streptomyces sp. NPDC024017 (assembly GCF_040638895.1). Classification (NCBI taxonomy): domain Bacteria; kingdom Bacillati; phylum Actinomycetota; class Actinomycetes; order Kitasatosporales; family Streptomycetaceae; genus Streptomyces; species Streptomyces sp. NPDC024017. The sequence continues at coordinate 61,013 of NZ_JBEZYZ010000003.1, forward strand.
GTCAGCAGCACGTACCCGGCGAAGTAGAGCAGCAGCGCCCCGGTCAGGAGCGGGACCCCCGATCCGCCCCGACCGTGCGCGTGTGCGGGGGAGCCGGCCATGACGACGGACATGTAGACCATCGCCGCCGCCCCCACCAGGTGGTGGAGATGGTGCGCGTCGGCCCGCGCCGCCCACAGTGCCTGCATGCCCGCCGCCCCGAACACCGCCGCGTAGACGGGCCACGCCCAGGACGGCGGTGTGAACACGGCCGTCGGCACGGCCATCGCGGCCATCCCGAAACCCATCAGCGCCTCGCCGCCCGCGGCGCTGCGCTGCTCCTCGGCGCCGCTGCGCATCCGCGCCAGGCAGTAGGCGCCGGTCACCGCGCAGAGCGCCACCAGCAGCCAGCCGGACGAAGCCGGTCCGTGCACGCGCACCTCCCCGTTCGACGGTCGGTCATTCGATGCCCGGGCCATGCGGCGCGCACGCAAGCGCAAGGGTGTACACGGGGAGCATTCGACGGAGCACGCCGGCTGAGGAGATGTATTTCACGGGTAAAACACCTGCTAATCTTATGGGTATGAGCAGTGCGACCCCCACCCCCACCCCCGCCACCCGACCCGCCCGGCGTCTCCCGCTGGCGGGGGTGCTGCGTCTCGGCAGGCCCTCGGAGATCTGGTTCAAGCCCGCGCTGAGCGTGGTGGCGTCGATCGCCCCGCCCGCCCTCACCCTGCTGGCGCTCGGCCGGCTCGACCTCGTGATGTACGCGATGGCCGGGTCCCTGTGCGCGCTGTACGCCCACAACCGCCCCTACGCCGCCCGGGCCGGGGTCCTGGTGTGGGTGGTGCTGGGCATGCTCGGCGGACTCGCCGTGGCCCTGGTCGCGGCCTCGCTCACCGGCAGCGCCGTGCTCCTGGTCACCGTCGGTGCGCTGCTGGCCGCCGCGCAGAAGGTGCTGTGCGACGCCACCCGGGTCGGTCCGCCGGGCAACGTCGTGCTCACCTTCGTCAGCTCCGCCTCCCTGTTCGCGCCGCAGACCCTCGGCCAGGTGCCGGGCCATCTGGCCCTGGCCGCCGCGACGGGTGCCTGGGCCTGGCTGGTCTGCATGGCGCCCGGCCTCGTCCGGCCGCACGGACCGGAGCGTCGAGCCACCGCCTCCGCGCTGAAGGCCGCCGCCGGGTACGCCGACACCGGCGGCATGGGAGAGGGCCACGCCCGGGCCCGCGCCGCGGGCTATGCCGCCGTGCAGGCCGCCTGGCAGTCGCTGCTGTCCACCAGGGCCCCTTCCCGGACCCGGCGCGCCCTCGAACGGCTCGTCGTCCGTGCCGAGGTCGCCCTCGCGGCGCCGACGGAGGCGGACGCGGGACGGCTGCGCGCATGGGCGGGCTCGCTGCGCGGCACGGGGGCCGTCCCGGCGGCCGGGCTGCCGGACGCGGCCGCCGACGAACTGCTCGGCGTGGCCGCGGCCCGGCCCCTCTGGGCGCGGCTGGGCCCGCTGACCCCGCTCGCGATGCGCACCGCGCTCGGCTGCGCGCTCGCCGGCTACGCCTCCCTCGCCCTCGGGATCGGCCGCCCCTACTGGGCGCTGGTCACCGCCGCCTCGCTCTACCAGGCGAACATCGCGCTGACCTGGAGCCGGGCCGTCCAGCGGGTCGTGGGCAACGTCGTCGGCGTGCTCGTCTTCCTGGCCGTCGTGCCGCTCGCCCACCTGGGCCCGGTGGCGCTCGTGCTGTGCTGCCTCGCGTTCAGCTTCGGTGCGGAGGTGCTGATCAGCCGGAACTACTGGCTCGGCAGTGTCTGTGTGACGCCCATGGCCCTGCTCATCACGGAGTTCGCCGGCTACCAGCAGCCCGCGGCGCTGATGACGGAGCGGGTCGTGGACACCGTCGTCGGTGCGCTGGTCGGGTTCGTCGCAGCCGTCGCCGTCACCAACCGGCGTGCGGGCGACCGCGTCGAACGGGCGCTGACCACGGCCGACCGGGCCCGCGAGCACGCCGCCCGCCTCCTGGCCGAGCCGGACCCCGACACCGCGGTCCTGGAATCCGCCCGCCGCGGCCTCGCCGTCGCCCTGGCCGACCTGCGCGCCACCGCCGACGCCGCCGCCGGGGAATGGTGGCAGCGGGCCCTGCCCCAGGAGCGGGTCGTGCTCGCCGAACAGTCCGGACACCGTACGCTCGCCGCGACGGCCCGACGCCAGGGCCTGCTCCCGGAGCGGGACCCGGCCACCGAAACGGAGGACGCACGGCCATGACGCCGACGGAAGGACCATCGCCCACGGGGAGCGACGCGGGACAGACCCCGCAGCCGGGGGTCGAGGCGGAACCGGTGGCGCAGGGACGGGCGGCTGTCGAGGGGGGAGCGGCCGGAGGGGGTCGCACCGGCAGTGCTCCTGCGGCCGGAGGGGATTCGGCTCGCGGCCTGACGGCCGCAGCGGACCCGGTCGAAGAAGAACCCGTCGGAGAAGAACCGGGTGGCGGCCGGCGGGGCGACACCGTTGCCGCCGTTGTCCGGCAGTGGCAGGCCGTGCATCCCGGACTCGACACCGGGCCGATGGAGATCATCGGGCGGATCAACCGCTGTGCCGCTCTGCTGCAGCAGGCCGAGGACGCTCCCTTGCGCCGGGCCGGGCTCAGTCGGCCCGAGTTCGATCTGCTGGGCGCGCTGCGCCGTACGGGCTACGAGCTGACGCCCGGAGAGCTGGCCCGGGAGACCTTCTCCTCGGGGGCCGCCGTCACCAAACGCCTGAAGCAGCTCACCGAGCGGGGTCTGGTCGAACGGCGCGGGGACACCCGTGACCGCCGGGTCGTCCACCTCCGCCTCACCGATGCCGGACGCGACCTCGTCGACGGCATCCTGCCCGTGCAGCTCGCGTACGAGACCGCCGTGCTCTCCGGTATCGACGGCCCCGAGCAGGGTGAACTCGCAGCACTGCTCGGGGAGTTGCTCAGCCAGCTGGAAGGGCGCCTCGGCGTGCTGCGGGCCTGAACCGGGCACCGGCCGGGGCGCGTGGGCGTACCGGTCAGAGCACCTCGTGCACGCTGCGGCGATGCGTGGAGCGGCGGTCGTCGACGGACGCCCAGAGGTCGCCGTAGATGTTCCGGGTGATGGCCGGCTCGCGGACGAAGTCGTGCGGGAAGCCGAGCGGCACCGCGCTCACCTCGTCGAGCCGGGCGAGGGCGTCCGCGTCGAGGCGGACGTCCACGCTGCCCAGATTGTCGGCGAGCTGGCTCTCCTTGGTCGCCGCGATGATCGGCACCATGGTGCCCGGCCGGGCCAGCAGCCAGGCCAGCGCCACCTGGGCCGGGCTCCAGCCGCCCTCCTCGGCGACCTCCAGCACGGCGCTGATCACGGCCGCCTCGCGCGGGTCGGTGTCCCCGCCGGTGGTGTCCAGCCGCCCCGGCTCGCCCCGGCGGTACTTGCCCGTGAGCTTCCCGGCCGCGAGCGGCGCCCAGGCCAGCACGGCCAGGTCGAACGCCCTGGCCTGCGGGAGTAGTTCGCGCTCCGGGGTCCGCTCCAGCAGGCTGTAGCGCAGCTGCGACCCGGCGAACGCGGTCCAGCCCCGCAGCTCCGCAAGGGTGTTGGCCTGGGCGATCTCCCAGGCGGGCCAGTCCGAGACACCGACGTACAGCACCTTGCCCGTGCGGACGAGGTCGTCCAGGGCCCGCATGACCTCCGCGACCGGTGTGAAGTTGTCCCGGGCGTGCACCCACAGCACGTCCAGCCGGTCGGTGCGCAGCCGGCGCAGGCTCGCCTCCACCGACTGGACCAGGTTCTTGCGGTGGTTGCCCGCGGCGTTGACGTCGCCGTCGCGGATCCCGCAGGTGTACTTGCTGGCCAGCACGAACGTGTCGCGCCGGCCCTCCAGCAGCTCTCCGAGGATCCGTTCGGAGCTGCCGTCGGTGTAGTTGTTGGCGGTGTCGATGAAGTTGCCGCCCGCCTCCGCATAGGAGTCGACGATCCGGGCGCTGACCTCCTTGCCGGCGCCCCAGCCCCAGTCGTCGCCGATGGTCATCGCGCCGAGGCACAGCTCGCTCACGCGCAGACCGGTCTTGCCGAACAGTGTGTAACGCACGGTCTCGCCCCCTCCGGGCAGGTCGTACGCAGGAGGCTAGGAGCTGGAGCGCACTTCAACGCAAGCCACAGCCCGCCCCCGGCCGTCGCACTCCGCCTCTCAGCCCTCGTCGCCGGCCCGGTACACGCCGAACATCGCCCCCTGCGGGTCCCGCAGCACCGCGATGCGCGGGCCGTCGGGCACGGACGTGGGCACCATCAGGACCGTGCCGTGCTGCTGCACGACGGCGGTCGTGTCGTCCACGTCGGCCACGGCGAAGTACGGCAGCCAGTGCGCCGGCACCTCGGGCGGGAACTTGTCGTCCATCGCCACCATGCCGCCGAAGTCCGCGCCGCCGATGCCCCACTGGGTGTAGCGGTCCGACGGGGCGACCGTCCAGCCGAACACTCGCGTGTAGAAGGACACGGCCCCCTCCGGATCGCGTGTCATCAGCTCCACCCAGCCCAGCGAACCGGGCGCGTTGAACAGCCCGGCACCCGGGAAGGTCCCCGCCTGCCACAGCTGGAACACGGCACCGTCCGGATCGGCGGCCACCGCGAACCGGCCCACCTCGCCCACGTCCATCGGGCCGAACAGCAACGTCCCGCCCGCCTCGGTCACCGCACGGGCGGTGGCGTCCGCGTCGGTCACCGCGAACGACACGTTCCACGCGACCGGCTGCGACGGCTGGTACAGCGGGGCGAGCGCGGCCACGGCCGCGTCCCCGAGGTGCGCGACGGTGTAGCCGCCCTCCTGACGAGCGTCGGTCTCGGGCCGCCAGCCGAACAGCCGCGTGTAGAACCGCCGGGCCGCGTCCAGGTCGCTGGTCCCCAGCTCGGTCCAGCAGGGGCCGCCGGTCACCGGTGCGTCGAGCTTCATGGCGTTCCTTCCACGAGCGGCGGGGACAGGCCCCCGGGCCCCCTCCAGCACGCTAAGCCGCTCCCCGGCCTCCCTGCCATCCGGGGAAACCCACTGGTGTGCCGCCGCGGCCCCGGCGTACCCTCGCCCCGTACCGCACCGCGTGGCGGCCTCCAGCTCCTTCACCCTGCCCGGAGGTACCCCATGCCCGCGCCCGAGGTGCGCCCCTTCCGCCGGTCCGACCGCGACCAGCTGACCGACCTGGTCAACATGCATGTGGCGGCCGTCGTCCCCGGTGTCTCCGTCTCCGTGAACACCGTCCTCGGCGAGCTGGAGCGGCAGCCCGGCGAGTTCATCACGGACCCGTGGGTGGCCGAGCGGACGACGCTCGTCGCCGAGCAGCGCGGGTACGTCGTCGCCGCGGCCCATCTGCTGCGTTACCGCGCCGGCGGCGAGGTCGGCGAGGACTACCGGGACGCCGCCGAGATCAACTGGTTCGTCCACCGCCCGGCGGCCTCCCTCTGGCCGGACGCCGATCTCGCCGCGGACCTGCTGATGCGGGCGTGCCTCGCGCAGTTCTCCCGCTGGAACGCCCGCGTCCGCTACGCCGACGGGTCCCTGCCCGCCCCGCTCGTCTACGGCCTGCCCCGCAACTGGCCGCACATCCGGGCCCTCTATGAGCGCGCGGGGTTCCGGCACACGGGGGACACCGAGGTCATCCTGATCGCCCGGGTCGCCGACCTGCCGCCGCACGAGCCCCGGCCGGACGTCACGGTCGAACGCACGCTGGGGGAGTGCGGCACCCGCTTCACGGCCTACGCCGACGCGCGCGCCCTCGGCTTCATCGAGATCGACACGGCCCTGGCCCGCCCGGAACGCCACGCCCGCGCGGCGGGCCTGGCCGACATCGGCAACCTGCACGTCGACCCCGCGCACCACGGCACCGGCCTGGAGCACCGGCTCCTGGCCCGGGCCGCCGACTGGCTCCGCCTGTGCGGCGTCGACCGGCTCGTCGCCTACGAAACGGCCGACGACGGCACCATGCTCGACCTCCTGACGGGCGCGGGCTTCCACGAACTCACCCGCACCGACCGGGGCTGGGAGCACCGCCCCGGGTGACCTCAGATGCCGGGGCGGTAGCGCATGGGGTGGTCCGCCGGGACCTCGACCAGCACGATCGGCGTCCCGTCCGGATCCGCGATCCACATCTCGACCAGGCCCCACGGCTCCTTCACCGGCGGCCGCACGATCTCCACGCCCTTCGCCCGCAGCTCCTCCTCCGCCGCGGCCACGTCGTCGACCTGCAGCCACAACCGCACGGCGGGCGACGGGGGAGTCTCGGACCGTCCAGCGACCTCGAGGAAGCCGCCGCCCAGGAAGTAGACCGTGCCGCGGTCGGGGCCCGTGCCGAACTCGCGGTAGACGGCGAGGCCCAGCTGCTCGCCGTAGAAGGCACGGGACCGCTCGGGGTCGGTGGGGCGGAGCAGGATCCGGCTGCTGAGTACATGCACCATGCAGCGGAGCTTAGTGGCGGCGTTACGCTCGTCCCTGCCCGAGCCGCGCCAGGAAACGGAGACGTACGCCCATGGAGACCGCCGCCACCGCACTGACCTTCCGCGACGCCACCGACGCCGACGTGGACGAGCTGGTCGCGCTGATCGAGTCGGCGTACCGGGGCGACGACAGCCGGGCCGGGTGGACCACCGAGGCGGACATCCTCGAAGGGCAGCGGACCGACCCGGAGGGGGTGCTGGAGGTCATCAAGTCGCCCGACAGCCGGCTCATGACCGTGGAGCGGGACGGCAGGATCGTCGCCTGCTGCCAGCTGGAGCACCAGGGCGACCACGCCTACTTCGGGATGTTCGCCGTCAGCCCCCGGCTCCAGGGCGCGGGTCTCGGCAAGGTGATCATCGCTGAGGCCGAGCGGCGGGCGCGCGAGACCTGGGGCGTGACGGAGATGCAGATGAGCGTGATCTCCGTGCGCGACGATCTCATCGCCTGGTACGAGCGGCGCGGCTACCGCCGTACGGGCCGGATGACCCCGTTCCCGTACGGCGACGAGCGCTTCGGCGTTCCGCAGCGCGACGACCTGAAGTTCGAGCTGCTGGTCAAGGAGCTCGCCTAGCTTGCCTGGCCGCCGGGGGCGCCCCCCTAGGCAGTGAAACGGCCCGTGCGCTTGATGTCCGGGTGGTCGGTGGTCGCGCCGTCCAGACCGAAGGCCCGGACGAGGCGCAGCTGATCCTGCGTGTTCACCACCCAGCCGATGATCCTCAGGTCGGCCTTGCGGGCCCGCTCCACGATCTCCAGGGTGAGCCGGCGGATGTTCAGGCAGACGGTCTCGGCGCCGGCCTGGACGGCGCGGTCGACGATGTCCGTGCCGTAGCGGCTGGCGATCAGCGCGGTGCGCACTCCCGGTACCAGGGGCTTGATCTCAGCGATCGCCTCGTCGTGGAACGAGGACACCTCCACCCGGCCGGCCAGCCCGCGCCGGTTCATCACCTCGGCCAGGGCCCGCGCCGCCTGCGCGTCCTTGATCTCGGCCTGGAGCGGCGTGTGAACGGCCTCCAGCACCTCCTCGAAGACCGGGACCCGCTCGCCCCGGCCCGCGTCCAGGGCCCGCAGCTCGGCGAGGGTCTTCTCGGCGATCGGCCCGGTGCCGTCGGTCGTGCGGTCCACATCCGTGTCGTGCATGACGACGAGGGCGCCGTCCTTGCTCAGATGCAGATCGAGTTCGATGGCGTCGAGGCCCGCCTCCTGGGCGGCGACGAAGGACCGGAGGGTGTTCTCGGGTTCCACACCCATGACTCCGCGGTGACCGATGGTGAGGAAGTTCAAGACGCGACTCTCTTCCGTCGACAGGCGGCACTGGGCCTGACGGCCCCCCTGACCGTATCGCCTGGACCCGCCCTGTGCAGAGAGTGAGGGCATGGTCGCCGCACATCCGGGCAGAAGCGTGACCGACAGGAAAAAGTGCGGTGAAGCACAGGGTCGGGCAGGATAATTTCCCGGGTTCACCCTTGCTGGGAGGAACCTCGTGTGTATACGGTCTGCATACGTGAGATTCTCCCGTGGAAGGTGGGACATGACGGAAATTCTTGTGCAGGTGGGTTCGGAGGAAGGTCTTCCTCCCGTGGCCAGGGTGGTGGAACACCCGGCATGGCCCGTGCTCAAGGATGCCGTGGAGCGGATCCGGCCATGGCAGTCCAAGGACGGGTCGATCGACTTCGACGCCGAGGGCGCGCCCGACCCGGCCGACGCCGAGCTCGCGGTCCGCCAGGTCGCCGACGCCGTCCTGGAGCTCTCCCCGCTGCTCCCGCACGACGGCGCCTATCACGAGGCCCTGGTCAAGGACCTGACCCGGTGGGCCGACAGCGGCTTCCAGGTGCCCGACTTCCTCGACTCGCTGCTGGCCTTCCAGCCCGCCGCGAACCGCGCGGACGGCCTTCAGCACCTCGTCGTCTTCCCGATGTACACGCAGAACGGCAACCCGGACCGCAACCTCGAGGCGGTCGTGCTGCGCATGGTCTGGCCGGACTGGCTGGCCGAGCTGGAGCGCACCCGCTACGACAACCCGCTCTTCTGCGGCATCAAGTTCGAGGACTTCACGGCCGGCTACGACACCCACTCGGCCGTCCTGTTCCCCGAGACCATCGCCGTGCGCGAGGCCCCCGAGCGGTTCACCTGGGGCGGCATCTTCTGCGACCGCGAGGCCGCCCGCTTCCGCCGCGTGACCGACGCCGCCGTCGACATCCTGGGCCTGGAGCTGCCCGAGGACGTCGCCGCGATGGTCCACGACCAGAAGCGCTGCGAGGAGGCGTTCGTCCTGTGGGACATGGTCCACGACCGCACCCACAGCCACGGCGACCTGCCCTTCGACCCGTTCATGATCAAGCAGCGCCAGCCGTTCTGGATGTACGGCCTGGAAGAGCTGCGCTGCGACCTCACCGCCTTCAAGGAGGCCGTGAAGCTGGAGGCGGACGGCGTCCCGCAGGCCCGTGACGTGCAGGTCGCGGTCCTCTTCGACCGCATGTTCCGCTTCCCGGTCAGCGGTGAGCGAGTCCGCAACTACGACGGCCTCGGCGGGCAGCTCCTCTTCGCCTACCTGCACAAGCACGACGTCGTCCGCTGGACCGACAACAAGCTCACCATCGACTGGGAGCGCGCCCCGCAGGTCACCAACCAGCTGTGCGCCGAGATCGAGGACCTCTACCGCGACGGCATCGACCGCCCGAAGCTCGTCCACTGGTTCGCCGGGTACGAGCTGGTCTCCACCTACCTCTCCCCGCACCCGGGCTCGAAGTGGGCCAAGGGTCCCGACGCCCTGGACACGACCCAGCCGCCGCGGAAACTCGTCGATGACGTGCTTCCGGACGAGTTTCCGCTGAGCATGTTCTATGAGGCACTGTCCAAGAAGCTTAAGAACGTGATCGCCTCCGCCAAGGGCATCACGGCGGACAGCGCCGAGCGGATCGCCGCATGAGCGATCGGCGTACCGAGAACACTGCTCAGGAGGCGAAAATCATGGGGAACGGGGCGCTCAGCGGTGCGGTGATCGCGGTGGCCGGAGCGGGCGGGCCCGCGGGCCGGGCCGCGCTGCTCAGGCTGGCCGAGGCGGGTGCGACCGTCATCGGGTCGGACAACGATCCGGAGCGGCTGGCGGAGGCGGTGGACGCGGCGAGCTACGCGACCGGCGGCGCCACCGTCACCGGCGACACGGTCGATCTGCTGGACCTGGGGGCCACCCGCGACTGGGCCACCCGCGTCGAGAAGGACTTCGGCCGGGTCGACGGCCTGGTCCACCTCGTCGGCGGCTGGCGCGGCAGCGAGACCTTCACGCGGACCAGCCTCGACGACTGGGACTTCCTGGAGATGCTGCTGGTCCGCACGGTGCAGCACACCTCCCTCGCCTTCCACGAGGCGCTGCAGCGCAGCGACCGCGGCCGGTACGTGCTGATCAGCGCCGCGGGCGCCAGCAAGCCCACCGCGGGCAACGCCGCCTACGCGGCCGGCAAGGCGGCGGCCGAGGCGTGGACGCTGGCCATGGCGGACTACTTCCGCAAGGCCGGGGGCGCCGAGGGGCCGACGTCGGCTGCTGCGATCCTGGTGGTGAAGGCGCTGGTCCACGATGCGATGCGCGCCGATCGACCCAACGCGAAGTTCGCGGGCTTCACCGACGTCAAGGACCTGGCCGAGGCCATCACCGAGGTCTGGGAGAAGCCTGCCGCCGAAGTGAACGGAAAACGTCTGTGGCTCACCGAGAAGCCGTGAACCCGCCGAAGACCGACGCCCGTCGTCATCACGACCCGGAGGTCCGCGGTTTCGCCAGCGACAACTACGCCGGGGCCCACCCGGAGGTTCTCGCCGCCCTGGCCCTGGCCAACGGCGGGCACCAGGTCGCGTACGGCGAGGACGCGTACACCGAGAACCTCCAGCAGGTGATCCGCAGCCACTTCGGGCCCACCGCCGAGGCGTTCCCGGTCTTCAACGGCACCGGCGCCAACGTCGTCGCGCTCCAGGCGGTCACCGACCGCTGGGGTGCGGTGATCTGCGCCGAGAGCGCGCACATCAACGTCGACGAGTGCGGCGCCCCGGAGCGGGTCGGCGGCCTGAAGCTGCTGACCGTTCCGGCGCCCGACGGCAAGCTCACGCCCGAGCTGATCGACCGGCAGGCGTACGGCTGGGACGACGAGCACCGCGCGATGCCGCAGGTCGTCTCCATCGCCCAGGCCACCGAACTGGGCACGGTCTACACGCCGGAGGAGATACGCGCCCTCTGCGAGCACGCCCACGCGCACGGCATGAAGGTGCACCTGGACGGCTCGCGGCTGGCCAACGCCGCGGCCACCCTGAACGTCCCGATGCGCACGCTCACCAACGCCGCCGGCGTCGACATCCTCTCCCTGGGCGGCACGAAGAGCGGCGCCCTGTTCGGCGAGGCGGTCGTGGTCCTCAACCAGGACGCCGTCAGCCACATGAAGCACCTGCGCAAGCTGTCCATGCAGCTCGCCTCCAAGATGCGCTTCGTGTCGGTGCAGCTGGAGGCCCTGCTCGCCCGGGACCTGTGGCTGCGCAACGCCGGTCACGCCAACGAGATGGCCCAGCGCCTCGCCGAGGGCGTGCGGGCCGTGCACGGTGTGGAGATCCTCTACCCGGTGCAGGCCAACGCGGTCTTCGCCCGCCTGCCCCACGACGTGAGCGAGCGCCTCCAGAAGCGGTTCCGCTTCTACTTCTGGGACGAGGCGGCGGGTGACGTCCGCTGGATGTGCGCCTTCGACACGACCGAGGACGACGTGGACACGTTCGTGGCGGCACTGAAGGAGGAGATGGCCCGCTAGGGGCCACCTCCCCGAGGTCGAACTTCCGGATGCTCAGCTCGGGATCGTCGTCGAGGGTCTCGGCGGGGTGCCTACGGTGGTGCCCTCCGGTGCCCGGAACCGCACCGTGGCCACGGAGGCCCCCGCGCCGCCCGACGCGGAGTCCGGTGTCCAACGCGAACCGCTGCCCCGGTGCCCCCGCCTCGTCCAGTACGCAACAGGGCCCCCGTGCCGGTCTCGTCCTCCCGGTACTCACAGCTGCATAGGTATGCAATCAATGGAAAATTGATTGACTCGGAAGTGGATCTCTCCCTAAGCTCTGCGTGCATGCAGCTGATCCAGGAAACCCCCGACCTCTCCGCCTACTTGGCCGCTGACGAGGCGGTCGACCACCATCATCCGCTCGTCCGCGACACAGCGGCGAGGCTCGCCGACGGGGTGGCGGACTCGTATGAGTATGCGCGGGCGGCCTTCGAGTTCGTGCGCGACACCATTCCGCACTCGCAGGACTCCGGTGATCTCCGCGTCACCTGGCGCGCCTCAGATGTCCTGGAGCAGCGCACCGGTATCTGCTACGCCAAGGCTCACGCGCTGGCCGCACTGCTCCGGGCCGAGGACATCCCCACCGCGTTCTGCTACCAGGAGTTGGGGGTGGTGCACGGACTGATCGCCGTGCGGTTCAACGGTGCCTGGCACCGGCAGGACCCACGGGGCAATAAGCCCGGCGTCGACGCGCAGTTCTCCCTCGACGGTGAACAGCTCGCCTTCACGCCCGATCTCGCGTCCAATGAACTGGACTACCCAGTCCTGTATGCTGCACCGCATCCGGTCGTGCTGGACGCCCTCACGGCGGCTCGCGACCGGCCGCACCTGTGGCAGACGCTCCCCACCGCACTCTGAGGCAAGGCGACCATGACGCTCACGCTGACCGTGTCCGACGACGTACGCGCTCTCGCGCCCGGTTTCACGCACGTCGCGATCGAGGCGCACGGCCTGGTCAACGGGCCGAGCAACGACGCCGGCTCGGCGCTGCTGGACGACGCGGCGCGTCGGCTCGCCGTACGACTGGACGGCCGTGCCCCGCACGAGGACCCGCACATGGCCGTATGGCGCGAGACCTACACGGCGTTCGGCTCGAAGCCGTCCCGTACCCGCAACTCCGCGGAGGCGCTGGCCAAGCGGGCCCTCTCGGAGGCCGGGCTGCCCCGCATCAACCTGCTCGTCGACCTCTACAACGCCGTCTCCGTCGCCCATCTGATCCCGGTCGGCGGCGAGGACGCCGACCGGATCGAGGGCGGCATGCGACTGATCCGCGCCACGGGCGAGGAGGACTTCGTGACCGTCGCCGGCGGCGAGGAGACCGTCGAGCACCCCGACGCGGGCGAAGTGGTGTGGCGTGACGACGCGGGCGTGACCTGCCGCCGCTGGAACTGGCGCCAGGGCCCGCGCACCCGGCTCACCGAGCAGACGACCTCGGGCATCTTCCTGCTGGAGAGCCTCGCGCCGATGCCCGTCGCCGAGGTTGCCGCGGCCGCGGCGGAACTCGCCGAACTGCTGGCGAAGTTCAGCCCGGGAGCGGACATCGCCGTCCGCGCTCCGGAGTCCTCCGCCTGAGCCCCTGCCGGGCGGGCCTCAGAGTGCCTCGGCCGCCCGCACCTGCTCCGGCGTCGGGGCCGTGCCGCCGAGGTGGGCCGGCATCCACCAGGTGTCGTCCGGACCCTTCGGGCGGACGGGGTAGGCGCGCTGGGCGGCCTCGAGGAGCTCCTGGACGCGCTCGCGCAGCTGGCGCGTGATGGCGCCCGCGTACTTGTCGCGGGAGGCCTCGATCGCCTCGCCCACCCGGATCGTGATGGGGATGTGGCTGCGCTTGAAGTTGCGCGGCTGGCCCTTGGTCCACAGCCGCTGCGTGCCCCACACCGCCATCGGGATCAGCGGGACGCCGGCCTCCTGGGCCAGGCGCGCGGCACCCGACTTGAAGCTCTTCAGCGTGAACGACTGCGAGATGGTCGCCTCCGGGAAGACCCCGACGATCTCACCCGAGCGCAGCGAGTCCAGGGCGTGCGCGTAGGCCGCCTCGCCCTGCTTGCGGTCCACGGGGATGTGCTTCATCCCGCGCATCAGCGGGCCGGAGATCTTGTGCCGGAAGACGGACTCCTTCGCCATGAACCGCACGAGACGCTTCTGCGGCAGGGCCGCCAGGCCGTCGAAGACGAAGTCCAGGTAGCTGATGTGGTTGCTCACCAGCACGGCGCCGCCCGAGCGCGGGATGTTCTCCGAACCCTGGCAGTCGATCTTGAGGTCCCACACCTTGAACAGCGTGCGGGCGAAACCGACGACGGGACGGTAGACGAGCTCTGCCATGGGCGGGTCGGACCCTTCCTGCTCTGCCTGGGAAGGGATTCCCAGTGGAAAGTTACGCAGCCGTAGGTTTACGGCTTGTCGCAGATCGTGCCCGAAGAACGGCCGGGTAGCCAGTCCTCGTGCCCGTCGGCGGCGAGATTCTCGTCACGTCGCCCGCAGGTTCCCACCTCGTGCTTTTGCGTCCCCATTACTCCGCGCGGACCGTCACCCGCCGCACGAGCAGGTACAACTCGCATCCCAGGCAGTACCCGAATGCCGCATTCAGGAAGGCGGCGGCGAGTGCGGCGCCGGTCGCCGCGAGTCCCAGCCAGCCGGGCCCGAGGGTGTGGCCGACGAGCCCGAGTCCGGCGAAAAGCAGCCCCACCACCTGGGCGAAGCGCGGCGGTTCGGGCGCTTCGAACTCCGTCGGCGGCCCGAGCCGCGGCCGTACGGCCTTGGCGAACAGCAGGCCGTAGGGGGAGCGGCTCACCCCGCCCGCCGCGCCGAGCAGGAACGCCAGCGTCTGCCAGGCCAGCAGCCAGGCGCTCCCCGTGATCAGAACGACCGCCAGGACGGCGGCCGTGACGGCCGCGCCGAAACGCGGACCTCTCACATCGATGTCCATGGAGCAAAGCATTCCGCAGCGCGACCGCGTTGAGGGGGCGGGAATCTTTGCGGTCTCGTGAACGCTTGCAGCAGGTGATGACCGGACTGGTGGTGTGTGTGGTGGTGCTCGCGGCGGCGAGCGCCTACGGAGTGCTGCAACGGCGGCGGAGCGGGAGAGTGCGGGTGCGCGGGCGCGACGACGGCAAGCGGCTCGATGCGGCGGAGCTGGGCGCGGAACTCGGCGAGCGGGCCACGCTCGTGCAGTTCTCCAGCGCGTTCTGCGCGCCCTGCCGGGCGACCCGGCGGGTCCTCGGCGAGGTCGCCGCCGTGGTGCCGGGCGTGACGCACGTCGAGATCGACGCCGAGGCCCACTTGGACCTCGTACGGCGGCTGGACATCCTCAAGACCCCGACCGTGCTGGTCCTGGACGCCGACGGCCACGTGGTCCGGCGGGCCACCGGGCAGCCGCGCAAGGCCGACGTGATCGCCGCGCTGGGAGAGGCGGTGTGACGGGCGTGGTGCCGCCAGTGAGCCATCTCCCACATCACGGAACGAACTTGACTGCGCGTACCATTTATCGTCAGCCTGACCCCATGCCTGCGGACCTTCTCGCCACGCCCGACCTCCTGCGCTCGGTCTTCCGGCAGCACGCGGCAGGGGTCGCCGTCATCACCGCTCGTGGCGAGGAGGGTCCGGTGGGCTTCACCGCCACCTCCCTGACATCCGTCTCCGCCGAGCCGCCCCTGCTGTCCTTCGGCGTGGGCACCGGCGCCTCCAGCTGGCCCGCGATCGCGGCGGCGGACCACGTCGGTGTCCACGTCCTCGGCGAGCACCAGCAGGAGCTGGCCGCCACCTTCGCCCGCAGCGGCGCCGACCGTTTCGGCCCGCCCACCGGCTGGTGGGAGGGGCCCGAGGGCGTCCCGATCCTCGACGGCGTGGTGGCCTGGCTGGTGGGACGGGTCGTCGCCCGCGTGCCCGCCGGGGACCACCGGATCGTGCTCGCCGAGGTCGTGCACGGCGACCCCTCGGGCACCGGCCGTCCCCTCCTCTACCACCAGGGACGATTCCAGCGTCTGCGCGACTGAACCGGGCGCCCCCCGGGCTGCGTGACCGTCGAGTTCCGGTTACGCTGCGTTGCGAAGGTCACAGTTCAAAGCGCTTGCTTAGCGGGAACGAACTGAGTGTACTGACGAGTAATGTTTCGCTCGGGGCGTGGGTCGCCCCGACCGGGATCGGACGCTAGAGGCGCCTATGCTGCCTGCAAGTAGGCAGCATGGAAATGACGATGCAGTAGGAGAGCCGGCGTGAGCTTGAGGATCGTTGTCACTGTGAAGTACGTGCCCGACGCCACTGGCGACCGGCACTTCGCCGATGACCTGACCGTCGACCGGGACGACGTGGACGGTCTGCTCTCCGAGCTCGACGAGTACGCGGTCGAGCAGGCGCTGCAGATCTCCGAGAACTCCGACGACGACGTGGAGATCACCGTCCTCACGGTGGGCCCCGAGGACGCCAAGGACGCCCTGCGCAAGGCGCTGTCCATGGGCGCCGACAAGGCGATCCACGTCGAGGACGACGACATCCACGGCACCGACGCCATCGGCACCTCCCTGGTCCTGGCCAAGGCCGTCGAGAAGGCCGGTTACGACCTGGTCATCTCCGGCATGGCCTCCACCGACGGCACCATGGGCGTCGTGCCCGCGCTGCTCGCCGAGCGTCTGGGCGTCCCGCAGGTCACCCTGCTCTCCGAGGTCTCCGTCGAGGACGGCACGGTCAAGGGCCGCCGCGACGGCGACGCCGCCTCGGAGAACCTCGAGGCGTCCCTGCCGGCGGTCGTGTCGGTGACCGACCAGTCGGGCGAGGCGCGTTACCCGTCCTTCAAGGGCATCATGGCGGCCAAGAAGAAGCCGGTGGAGTCCTGGGACCTGTCCGACCTCGACATCGAGGCCGAGGAGGTCGGCCTGGAGGGCGCCTACACCACGGTCGACGGCGCGGCCGAGCGTCCGGCCCGCACCGCGGGCACGATCGTCAAGGACGAGGGCGAGGGCGGCAAGCAGCTCGCTGAGTTCCTCGCGGGCCAGAAGTTCATCTGAGCCCGGTATTCGCTGACCGCCCCTCATCTTTCGCAAGCAGGAGAGAAGAAGTCCCATGGCTGAAGTTCTCGTCTACGTCGACCACGTGGACGGTGCCGTCCGCAAGCCCACCCTGGAGCTGCTGACCCTGGCCCGCCGCATCGGCGAGCCGGTCGCCGTCGCGCTGGGCAACGGCGCCGGTGACACCGCCGCCACGCTCGCCGAGCACGGCGCGGTCAAGGTCCTCACCCACGAGGCCGCCGAGTACGCCGACTACCTGGTCGTACCCAAGGTCGACGCCCTCCAGGCCGCCCACGAGGCCGTGTCCCCGGCCGCCGTGCTGGTCCCGTCCTCCGCCGAGGGCAAGGAGATCGCCGCCCGTCTCGCGCTGCGTCTGGGCTCCGGCATCATCACCGACGCCGTCGACCTGGAGGCCGGCGACGAGGGCCCCGTGGCCACCCAGTCGGTGTTCGCCGCGTCCTTCACCACCAAGTCCCGTGTCTCCAAGGGCACCCCGGTCATCACGGTCAAGCCGAACTCGGCCGCCGTCGAGGCCGCTCCGGCCGCCGGTGCGGTCGAGGCCCTGTCCGTGACCTTCTCCGCGCAGGCCACCGGCACCAAGATCACCGGCCGTACGCCGCGTGAGTCGACGGGCCGCCCGGAGCTGACCGAGGCCGCGATCGTGGTCTCCGGTGGCCGTGGCGTCAACGGCTCGGAGAACTTCGCGATCATCGAGGCGCTCGCCGACTCCCTCGGTGCCGCTGTCGGTGCCTCGCGTGCCGCGGTCGACGCCGGCTGGTACCCGCACACCAACCAGGTCGGCCAGACCGGCAAGTCCGTCTCGCCGCAGCTCTACATCGCCAACGGCATCTCCGGCGCGATCCAGCACCGCGCCGGTATGCAGACCTCGAAGACGATCGTGGCGGTCAACAAGGACGCCGAGGCCCCGATCTTCGACCTCGTCGACTACGGCGTCGTCGGCGACCTCTTCGACGTCGTCCCGGCCCTGACCGAGGAGATCAAGACCCGCAAGGGCTGATCGACCCCGGCTGAGGAAGGCCCCCGTGACCGCGCGAACGGTCACGGGGGCCTCTTCTCATCCCAGGGTCATCGAGGCCTGCACCGGCAGATGGTCGCTCGGATACGTCCCGTCCCTGCTGAAGGTGTTCATCCCGGCCCAGTGCGTGGTCACCCCGGGGGTGGTGAGGATCCAGTCGATGCGCCGCCCGCCGGGTCTGAGCGCCCGGTAGCCGTGGTGCGTCCCGTAGGCCGGACCCCGCGAGGCCGCCGCGTCCCAGGTGTCCACCAGTCCGATGTCCAGCATGAGGTCGTGCACCCGGTTGTCGTGGGCGGCCGCGTTGAAGTCGCCGGTGACGATGACCGGTAACGACCGGTCCCACGCGGCGATCGTCTCGCCGATGAGTCCCGCCGAGCGTTCCCGGGCGTACTGGCTGACGCTGTCCAGGTGGGTGTTGAGGACGTAGAACTCCCGTCCCCCGTCGCCGAGATCGACGAAACGGACCCACGTCACCATGCGCAGCCAGTCCGCGCCCCAGGTGTTCGAGGCGATCGTGTACGGCGTGTCGGACAGCCAGAAGTGATCGAATTCGATCGGCTCGAGTCTGCGCGTGTCGTAGAAGACCGCCATGAACTCGTCCTTGCTGCCACCCCCGCGTCCGGTGCCGATCCAGTCGTAGTGCTCGCCGAGATCCTTCTCGATCGCGCGCACCTGCCGGTAGAGCCCTTCCTGGGTGCCGATGAGGTGCGGCAGCTCGCGGCGCAGCAGTTCTCGCATCACCGGTCGGCGCACCTCCCAGCGCGGTGTCCTGTCGACGACGGTCCCGAAGCGGACGTTGAACGTCATGACGTTCAGGGCGCCGGGGTGCTCGCCGGCGGAAGCGGGCTGTGTGGGGCCCGCGGTGGTGAGCAGCGGCCCTGTGATGGCGGCGGCCGCCGCCGCCTTGAGCCCGTGGCGGCGCGTCACTCCGGCCTCGTTCGACACGTGGTCTCCCTCCCCTTGCACGTCAGGATGAAGCTTGCCTTCTGAATACGGAAGAAGAGGGTGAGTCTGCGGAGACCAAGGGTGAAGGATGGGGAACCCCACTTCAAGACGGTGTTGACCAGGCCGAAGGTCGGCCGATAACTTCGCTCTACGGATTGTTGATTCCGTACAGCGGAAAAGAGGAGGGTCTCGGAATGGGTCAGGGCCAGCAGGAGAAGGTGGCGACGAGCCTCGCGGGCGCCGTCAGCGAGGAGATCAGCGCCTCCCTCGCGCCGGTCGACGCGGAGCTGGAGCGCCGCTACCCCGGCGACCCCGGTACCCGCCAGCCCGTCCACACCGTCTACGTACCCGGCGACGTCTTCGCCGCCGACACCGTCCGCACGTGGGGTGACCGGGCGCTCGCCGCCCTCGACGAGCACGCTCCGGACGCCGCGTCCTTCGCCGCCGTCCTCGGCCTCTCGGAGGAACTCGCCGAGCCCGTCCACGCGCGCGTGCGCGCCAAGCTGGAACGCGAGCCGATCGAGGACCTGCGCGTCGACTTCGAGGACGGCTACGGCAACCGCCCCGACGCCGAGGAGGACGAGGCCGCCGCCCGCGCCGCCCGGATCATCGCCGAGGCCTACGAGGAGCGCGCCGCCGCCCCCTACATGGGCATCCGCATGAAGTGCATGGAAGCGCCCGTACGCGCCCGGGGCATCCGCACCCTCGACATCTTCCTCACCGGCCTGATGGAGGCCGGCGGCCTGCCCGGCGGGCTGGTCCTCACCCTGCCGAAGGTGACCTACGCCGAGCAGGTCACCGCCATGGCGCGGCTGCTGGACGCCTTCGAGAAGACCCACGGTCTGGAGCCCGGCCGGATCGGCTTCGAGATCCAGATCGAGACCAGCCAGTCCATCCTCGCCGCCGACGGCACCGCCACCGTCGCCCGCATGATCCAGGCCGCCGAGGGCCGCGCCACCGGCCTGCACTACGGCACCTTCGACTACAGCGCCTGCCTCGGCGTCTCCGCCGCCCACCAGGCCAGTGACCACCCCGCCGCGGACCACGCCAAGGCCGTCATGCAGGTCGCCGCGGCCGGTACGGGCGTACGCGTCTCGGACGGCTCGACGAACGTCCTGCCGGTCGGTCCCACCGCGAAGGTCCACGACGCCTGGCGCCTGCACTACGGCCTCACCCGCCGCGCCCTGGCCCGCGCCTACTACCAGGGCTGGGACATGCACCCCGGCCACATCCCCACCCGCTACGCGGCCGTCTTCGCCTTCTACCGCGAGGGCTTCGAGCAGGCCGCCGCCCGCCTGTCCCGCTACGCCAACCGCACCGGCGGCGACGTCATGGACGAGCCCGCCACCGCCAAGGCCCTCAGCGGCTACCTGCTGCGCGGCCTGGACTGCGGTGCCCTCGACATCGGGGAGGTCGCCCGCCTGGCCGGTCTGACCCGGGCGGACCTGGAGAGCTTCGCCGCGCCCCGGCGCGGGGACCTGACGGCCTCCGCCTGAGGGCTTCCGTACGCCGGCTCCGCCGGCACGTACCGGCCCTGTCACAGCCGTGGTCGGCGGCTGTCGCGGTCACCGCCGCCCCTTAGTCTGTACGCCACGTACCGGCGGAGTCGTCCGTCGGCGCATCCGGTGGGGTCACAGGAACGGGGCAGCGGTGTCGACGGGGGAGCACGGGCAGACGGACGGGGCCGGACGGCTGCTGGCAGGCCGCTACCGCGTCACGGCGGCGCTGGGGCGCGGCGGCATGGGCGTCGTCTGGAAGGCCGTCGACGAGGTCCTCGGCCGTGAGGTCGCGGTCAAGGAACTGCGCACCTACACCGACGCGGCCGGTCCCGAACTGGCCGCTCTGCAGCTGCGGATGCAGCGCGAGGCGCGTGCGGCGGCCCGCGTGCGCCACCCCGGCGTCATCGCCGTGCACGACATCGCCAAGGTCGACGGCCGCCCGCTCATCGTGATGGAACTGGTCGACGGGCCGTCCCTGGACGACGTCCTGCGTGAGCGCGGCACGCTGGACCCGGGCGAGGCGGCCGGGATCGGCGCGAAGGTCATGGACGCGCTGGCCGCAGCCCACCGCGCGGGCGTCCTGCACCGGGACGTCAAGCCGGGCAACATCCTGCTCGACCGCTCGGGCCGGGTGGTCCTCACCGACTTCGGCATCGCCACGATGGACGATCCGGGGGACGGTTCGGCCACGCACCTCACGCGCAGCGGCGAACTCGTCGGCTCCCTCGACTACCTGGCCCCCGAGCGCGCCCAGGGCGCCGACCCCGGGCCCGCCTCCGACATCTGGGCGCTGGGTGCCACGCTGTACGCGGCCGTCGAGGGCTCCTCGCCCTTCCGCCGCACGTCCACGTTCTCCACGCTCACCGCGATCGTCACCGAGCCGCTGCCGGAGACCCGGCGCGCCGGCTCCCTCGCGCCCGTCCTCCAGCGGCTGCTGGACAAGCGCCCCGAATCCCGCCCGGAGGCCGACCAGGCCCGCGCACTGCTCCAGGCGGTCGCGGACACGGGTGGCAAGGACACACCGACCTCTCCCCTGCGGGGCTCCGCGGCCACGCCCCCGCGTGCCGAGACGGAGCGCAGCGTCCCGTCGGTGCCGCCGGGGTTCGGACCCCCGCAGCCGGGCGCCGCAGGACCTCACGGGGGCACGAACACCCCGAACTCCGGCACGGCGGCCGCGTTCGGAGCCGCGGGGGCGGCGGGGACCGAGGGCCATGACGGGCCGGGGCACGCCGGCCCCGGCCGGCCGGCACCGGGAGGCTTCGTCCCGCAAGGCCCAGGCTCCGGTCACGCCCCGCCGACGGGCCCCGGCGTACAGGGAACGGGCTCCGGGCACCCCGCGTCGGCAGACCCCGGCGCACAGGCCTCGGCCCCCGGTCACACCATGCCGTCGGGCCCCGGCCCGCAGACCCCGGGCACCGGCCCCCATGGCTTCGGCCCGGCCGACCCCGGCAGCACCGCTCCCGGCGGCTCCGCCCCCACCGGCCCGATGAACGCCGACCGCGCAGCGCCCCGCCGCAGGGCACGCGTCCTGCTCGCCGCCGCGGCCGCCACCGTCGTCCTCGCCGCCGCCGGCACCACGGTCGCCCTGCTCGGCGACTCCGGCGGCAAGGAGACCGGCGCACGGCCCGACGCCGCCCCCGCGGATGCCGGGTCCTCCGAGCCCAGCGGCGGGGACGGCGGCTCGAACGCCCCGAGACCCACGCAACAGGGCGACGACAAGGGCAAGGCCCCGTCCGACGAGCCCGGCGACAAGAAGAACCCCGAGCCCACCGGCCGGTCGACCACCTCGCCCCCCGCCAAGTCCACCGGCGGCGGCACCGCAGGCGACACCGGCGGCGCGGCGTCGGACGGCGGCACCACCGGGGGCGGTTCCGGCGGCGGCGCCACGACAGGCGGCGGCTCGACCACCCCGGCCCCGGTCTGCCACTCCATCGGCGGCGGCAAGTACAACTGCCAGGTCTGGAAGACGGCCGCCTCCTACACGGCCTCCGGCACCGAGGTCGGCATCCTCAAAGCGGGCACCAACTACTTCTACTGCCAGCAGAACCTGGGCCGCCGCGAGACGTCCGGGGAGTGGACCAACGTCTGGTGGGCGAAGACCGACGACGACAGCGGCAACACGAACGTGTGGGTCAGCGACGTCTACATCAAGGGCGGCGACAACGACGCGCCGGTCCCCGGGCTCCCGCTCTGCTGATCCCGCGCCGAGGCGGCCACATACCGTTCGAGACCGGAGGCCGTCACCAGCTTCTCCTCGATGAACAGGCGGGTGCCCCGCTCGCACAGCCGCCGGTCCCCGCGGGCCCGCGCGCAGAACTCCTCGGGTACGACACCGAACAGCTCCCGCAGGCGCGGCAGCCCGACGAGGAGCTCGGTCAGCAGCTCCCGCTCACCGGGGTGCGTGCGCGGAGTGCCCGTGCCGTCGTGGAGGACGCCGTGCCGATTGACGTAGGCGTACGCCCCGGGCAGGCGCGTGCCGTCCGCGAGGTCGATCCGGACGTCCGGCGACGGCAGCCAGGCCCGGTCGAAGTTGCCGCCCGGCAACGGCACGCCCTCGCTCGCGTCGATCACCGCGAGCTGCTCGGCGTCGAGCCACAGGACGAACAACTCCCGCACGGTGTCCGGGGCCCCGACCGGCGAGGCCGACACGTACCCCATGCGGCTCACATGCGCGGAGACGCCGGCGTCGACACCCGTCACCCGTGCCTTCACCATGGGCAGCGGCGACCCGATCCCGAACTCCGTCATCTTGTGCCGCAACTGGCCCGGACAGCCGTTGGAGCCGATGGCGATGACCGGTGTGCGGTCCCCGTACACCAGCTGCTCCAGCGGCAGGAAGCGGTCCCCGTCGAGGAGCCCGGAATCGGCGGGCCACGCGCCCGGATACAGCAGGGGATGCTCGCGCGGCGCCTCGGCCATGCCGAGTGCTCGCAGCGTGCGATCGGTGGCGTCGTCCATCGGCCGCTCAGTCCGCCGGGGGGATCTCGCCCGAGCCGCGGGTGATCAGCCGGGTCGGCAGCTCGATGCGCTCGGGGGTGACGAGGGTGCCGTCCAGCTGCCGGAAGAGTCGATCCGCCGCGGTGCGGCCGATGTCCGAGGCGTCCTGGGCGACGACGGTGACGCCCGGCTGGAGCAGGTCGGCGAGCTCGATGTCGTCGAAGCCGACCAGGGCGACACGGCGGGTCTGCTCGGCGAGCACACGGATCACGGTGACCGTCACCCGGTTGTTGCCGGCGAAGATCGCCGTGACGGGGTCCGGGCCGGTGAGCATCTCCTCGGCCGCCCTGCGCACCCGCTCGGGGTCGGTGACGCCGAGGGACATCCAGGAGCCCGCCACCGGTATGCCCGCGTCCTCCATCGCGGCCCGGTAGCCGCGCAGCCGCTCGGCGGCGGTGTGGATGCGGGGCATGTCGCCGATGAAGCCGATCCGGCGGTGCCCGTGCGCGATGAGGTGGGCGACGCCGTCGCGGGCGCCGCCGAAGTTGTCCGACAGGACCACGTCGGCGTCGATGTGCCCGGCCGGGCGGTCCACGAACACCGTGGCGACACCCGCCTTGAGCTCGGGCTCCAGATAGCGGTGGTCGTCCCCGGCCGGGATCACCACCAGCCCGTCCACCCGCCGCGCGCACAGGGCCAGCACCAGTTCCTGCTCGCGCTCGGGGTCCTCCGCGCTGGAGCCGTTGATCAGCAGGGCGCCGTGCGCGCGGGCCACCTCCTCGACCGACCGGCTCAGCGGTCCGTAGAACGGGTCCGCGAGGTCTTCCAGGACCAGGCCGATGCTCGCCGTGCGGCCCTTGCGCAGCACCCGCGCGCTGTCGTTGCGGCGGAAGCCGAGGGCGTCGATCGCCTCCTGGACCCGCTGCTCCGTCTCCGGGGTGACCCCCGGCTCCCCGTTCACGACACGGGAGACCGTCTTGAGGCCGACTCCGGCGCGTGCCGCGACGTCCTTCATGGTGGGCCGGGTGCCGTAGCGCGTGGCGGATCGGAGGGGGGTCTGGGGCACGGTGCGGTGTCCTGTCCTGTCGTCCACGGGGGTGCGTCGATCCTGGGTTTGTATGAGGATGTGGCGTCGAGCATAGAGCCTGGACAACGTTGTCAGGCTCGGGAGAGACTGTCCACCGCAATCTCCGGCCCCGTGCACCGCCGCGGGACCGGTCTGCTGCTTGCCCTGCTTGATGGCCATTCTCGGCGTTTTTTCATGCCCGACGGGGAGATCCGACTCTGATGCACACCGACCTCGTGGCCGCGCTCGACATCGGCGGCACCAAGATCGCCGGCGCTCTGGTGGACGGCCACGGCCGGATCCTGGTCCGCGCCCAGCGGCCGACGCCCGCCCGGGAGGACGGCGACACCGTGATGCGGGCCGTGGAGGGGGTGCTCGGGGAGCTCACCGCGTCGCCGCTGTGGGAGCGTGCCGCGGCCGTGGGCATCGGCAGCGCCGGGCCCGTGGACGCCTCGGCGGGCACGGTGAGCCCGGTGAACGTGCCCGGCTGGCGCGACTACCCGCTCGTCGCCCGGGTCCGGGCCGCCGCCGGGAACCTGCCCGTCGAGCTGATCGGCGACGGGGTGGCGATCACGGCGGCCGAACACTGGCAGGGCGCCGCCCGCGGCCACGACAACGCGCTGTGCATGGTCGTCTCCACGGGAGTCGGCGGCGGCCTGGTGCTCGGCGGCCGGCTGCATCCCGGGCCCACCGGCAACGCGGGCCACATCGGCCACATCAGCGTGGACCTCGACGGCGATCTGTGCCCGTGCGGCTCGCACGGCTGCGTGGAGCGCATCGCGAGCGGCCCCAACATCGCCCGGCGCGCCCTGGCGAACGGCTGGCGGCCCGGCCCCGACGGGGACACGTCCGCCGCCGCGGTGGCCGCCGCCGCCCGGTCCGGTGACCCGGTCGCCGTCGCCTCCTTCGAGCGGGCCGCCCAGGCCCTGGCCGCCGGGATCGCCGCCACCGCGACCCTCGTGGAGATCGACATCGCCGTGATCGGCGGGGGAGTGGGCAAGGCGGGCGACGTCCTGTTCGACCCCCTGCGCAAGGCCCTGAGCACCTACGCGACGCTGTCCTTCGTCCGGCACCTGACCGTGGCGCCGGCACAGATGGGCACCGACGCGGGGCTGGTGGGCGCGGCGGCGGCAGCCCTGGCGAAGCGGACGGACGCGGCGGCGGCCGGGGTGTGAGACCGGGACCGGCCGATCCGGCAGGAACGTTCCCCCTGCGGGGGTGCGGGGGCTAGTGACGGGGGTCGGTGCGGGGTTGCCGGGGGCGGTCGCGTGGACTTGTCCCCGGCCTCGTAGCGCTGCCGAAGCCGCCTGCGCGGGCTTGCGGTCCGGCCCCCCTGATGGCTACCGAGCCGCCCGCGTGGGTTTCCGGTCCTCGGCTCCTGGAGGCTGTTGAGGTCGGCGGCAGGGGTTTGGCACCGGGTCTCTTGATGGTTGCCGTAGCCGCTCGTGTGGGTTTCCGGCCCTCGGCTTCTGGGGCTGCCGAAGTCGCCCGTGTGGGTTTCCGGCCCCCGGCTCTTGGCGGCTGCCGAGGCTGCCCGCGTGAGTTTCCGGTCCTCGGCTGCTGGAGGCTGTTGACGTCGGCGGCAGGGTTCCCCCCGGGCCTCTTGATGGTTGCCGTAGCCGCTCGCGCGAGATGCCGGCCCCCGGGCTCCTGCAGGCTGTTGTGCCGCCCGGGCGGGTTTCCGACCCGGCTCCTGGGAGGCTGTCGAGGCCGGTCCGCGGACGGGGCTCATCGACCCGTCCGTCGAGGCCGCCGCCGGGCTCCAGGACCCGCCTCCGGGCCCCCTGGCCCGTTCGGTCCGGGATACACGGAAATCGAACCGCATGTCTGTGCGATGTGACACGATCGCGCTTGTGAGCAGCAGACCCGCCTCGGCGCAGCACCTGCGTGACCTCGCTCGACTGCGTCGCGTCAAGGACCGGATCGACCGGGAGTACGCGAAGCCTCTGGACGTCGAGGCGCTCGCCCGGGGTGTGCACATGTCGGCCGGGCACCTCAGCCGCGAGTTCCGGCAGGCGTACGGCGAGTCGCCGTACAGCTATCTCATGACGCGGCGCATCGAGCGCGCGATGGCGCTGCTGCGCCGGGGCGACCTCAGCGTCACCGAGGTGTGCTTCGAGGTCGGCTGCGCGTCGCTGGGCACCTTCAGCACCCGTTTCACCGAGCTCGTGGGCATGCCGCCCAGTGCCTACCGGCGCGAGGCGGCGCGCGCGACGGCGGGCATTCCGTCGTGCGTGGCGAAGCAGGTGACCAGACCGATCAGGAATCGAGAAGCGCCCACCCCGAGCCGAAACTAGCGTGATGGCCATGGACCTTCGGATTCACGCCAGTTTCCTTCCGCACGACGACCCGGACGCCGCCCTGGCGTTCTACCGCGACACCCTCGGCTTCGAAGTCAGAAACGACGTCGGATACGAGGGCATGCGCTGGATCACGGTCGGCCCCGTCGGCCAGCCCGGCACGAACATCGTGCTGCACCCGCCGGCCGCCGACCCCGGCATCACCGAGGACGAGCGCCGCACCATCGCCGAGATGATGGCCAAGGGCACCTACGCCAGCATCGTCCTGGCCACCACCGATGTCGACGGCACCTTCGAGCGGGTGCAGGCCGGCGACGCCGAGGTGGTCCAGGAGCCGGTGGACCAGCCCTACGGCGTTCGCGACTGCGCCTTCCGCGACCCCGCGGGCAACATGGTCCGCATCCAGCAGCTCAAGGCGTCGTAACAGCCCCCCGCACCGCACCTCCCCCCGCGCCGCCCCCCGGGACCGGCGCGGGGGAACGAGATCGTCCGAGCGCGGCAGCCCCGCACGACAGATGGAGACACCATGAGCAAGGCCACGACGACGGACAGACAGTCGCCCGGGCCGCACGTTGCCGACAGCCATGACGTGATCCGCGTGCACGGCGCGCGCGAGAACAACCTCAGGGACGTCAGCATCGAGATCCCCAAGCGCAGGCTCACGGTGTTCACGGGCGTCTCCGGCTCGGGCAAGAGCTCGCTGGTGTTCGACACGATCGCGGCGGAGTCGCAGCGGCTGATCAACGAGACCTACAGCGCCTTCCTGCAGGGCTTCATGCCGAACCTGGCCCGGCCCGAGGTCGACGTGCTGGACGGGCTGACGACCGCGATCGCCGTCGACCAGCAGCGCATGGGCTCCGACCCCCGTTCCACCGTCGGCACCGCCACCGACGCCAACGCGATGCTGCGGATCCTCTTCAGCCGGCTCGGCACGCCGCACATCGGCCCGCCCGGCGCGTTCTCCTTCAACACGGCCTCGGTCTCGGCGAGCGGTGGCATGACGGTCGACCGCGGCGCCGACAAGACCAAGACGGAGAAGGTGACCTTCAGCCGCACCGGCGGCATGTGCACGCACTGCGAGGGCCGGGGCACGGTCTCCGACATCGACCTGACCCAGCTCTACGACGACTCCAAGTCGCTCTCCGAGGACCCGTTCACCATCCCCACCTACACCGGGGGCGGCTGGGTGGTGCGGGTCATCGCCGAGTCGGGCTTCTTCGACAAGGAGAAGCCGATCCGCGAGTACACCAAGAAGGAGCGGCACGACTTCCTGTACCGCGAGCCGACCAAGGTGAAGATCAACGGCGTCAACCTCACCTACGAGGGGCTGATCCCGAAGATCCAGAAGAGCTTCCTGTCCAAGGACCGCGAGTCGATGCAGCCGCACATCCGGGCCTTCGTGGACCGGGCGGTCACCTTCACCCGGTGCCCCGAGTGCGACGGCACCCGGCTCAGCGAGCTCGCCCGCTCCTCGAAGATCGGCAAGGTCAACATCGCCGACGCCTGCGCGATGGAGATCCGCGACCTGGCGGAGTGGGTGCGCGGGCTCGGCGAGCCGTCGGTGGCGCCCCTGCTCGCCAAGCTCCAGCACACCCTCGACTCGTTCGTGGAGATCGGCCTCGGCTACCTCTCGCTCGACCGGGCGTCGGGCACGCTCTCCGGTGGCGAGGCGCAGCGCACCAAGATGATCCGCCACCTCGGGTCCTCGCTCACGGACGTCACCTACGTCTTCGACGAGCCGTCCATCGGCCTGCACCCGCATGACATCCAGCGGATGAACAACCTGCTCCTGCGCCTGCGTGACAAGGGCAACACCGTGCTGGTCGTGGAGCACAAGCCGGAGACGATCGCCATCGCCGACCATGTCGTGGACCTCGGCCCCGGCGCCGGCACGGCGGGCGGCACCGTCTGCTTCGAGGGCACCCTGGAGGGGCTGCGGGGCAGCGGCACCGTCACCGGCCGGCACCTCGACGACCGGGCCAAGATCAAGGCGACGGTCCGCAAGCCCACCGGCGCGCTGGAGATCCGGGGCGCCTCCGCGAACAACCTGCACAGCGTCGACGTCGACATCCCGCTCGGCGTCCTCACCGTCATCACCGGCGTCGCGGGCTCCGGCAAGAGCTCGCTCGTGCACGGCTCGATGCCCAAGCAAGCGGGGGCCGAGGGTGTGGTGGCGATCGACCAGACCCCGATCCGCGGCTCCCGGCGCAGCAACCCGGCGACGTACACCGGCCTGGCCGACCCGATCCGCAAGGCCTTCGCCAAGGCCAACGGTGTGAAGCCGGCGCTGTTCAGCGCCAACTCCGAGGGTGCCTGCCCCACCTGCAACGGCGCCGGTGTCATCTACACCGACCTGGCGATCATGCAGAGCGTCGCCACCCCGTGCGAGGAGTGCGAGGGCAGGCGGTTCGAGGCGTCGGTGCTGGAGTACCGCCTCGGCGGCCGCGACATCAGCGAGGTGCTGGCGATGCCGGTGACCGAGGCCGAGGAGTTCTTCGGCAGCGGAGAGGCCCGCACGCCCGCCGCGCACAGGATCCTGGAGCGGCTCGCGGACGTCGGGCTCGGCTACCTCACCCTCGGCCAGCCGCTCACCACACTGTCCGGCGGCGAGCGGCAGCGGCTGAAGCTGGCCACGCACATGGGCGAGAAGGGCGGCGTGTACGTCCTCGACGAGCCGACCACCGGTCTCCACCTCGCGGACGTGGAGCAGTTGCTCGGCCTGCTCGACCGGCTCGTCGACGCCGGCAAGTCGGTCATCGTGATCGAGCACCACCAGGCTGTCATGGCGCACGCCGACTGGATCATCGACCTCGGGCCCGGCGCGGGCCACGACGGCGGCCGGATCGTCTTCGAGGGCACCCCGGCCGACCTCGTCGAAGCCCGTTCCACGCTGACCGGGGAGCACCTGGCGGCCTACGTGGGCGCCTGACCAGGCCTCGGTGGCCGTGAGGCGTGCACTCGACGGGCTCGCCTCACGGCCCACACTTCGGGCAAAAAGTACAAATCATGCGAATATCGGCGCCGGTCGAGGGCACTCCGTCTCCTGAATCCCCCACGGAACGGAGCCGCTGATGATCATCAGGAAGATGCACGAGATGGGCGTCCGCAGCGAGCACGCCTACATGGCCGGCATGGCCTCCATCGGCCTCAGCGTCGTCGCCTGGGTGGGCTCCATGAAGATGGAAGGCGGCACCGGTCTCGCCCGTGCCGACCGCTGGGGCATCTTCGTCGGCGAATGGGCCCCCACCTTCTTCGGTCTCGGCCTCGCCCTGTCCCACTACGAGCAGCAGGACGGCACCCTCACCGCCGACGTCCACGAGTTCCGGCCGTCGCGGAAGGCGGGCTGAACGGCCCATCCCGGCGCGCGGCCGGCGCCGTCCCCGCGCACCCTGGTGCCATGGCGTCCGTGAAACCCGTCGTGGTCTACCCGCCCGCCGCGGACGGCGGCCGGCGGGTCCGTGTGGACGACCAGTTCCTCGGTATCGCCTACGGGCCGCTCGACGTCGCCGAGTTCCTGCGGCGCGCCGGGATCGAGGACGCGGACGAGGCGTACGTGGCGGCCACGGGACTGATCGAGTGGCGCGGCGGCGGTCCGGGAGTGTGGGCGACCGACCGGGAGGGCGACTCCGCGTAGCGCCCGCTTCGCCCGGTCGCACGCGGCTGCGTGACCCCGGAGCGGGTCCGGCAGTTGAGTCGGGCATGAAGAAGCGCAGCATGCTCGCCATCGCCTCCCTCGCCACCGGCTTCGTCGTCGCGGCGGTCACCCCGTCCCACGCCCTCGGGGACAGCCTCGGCACCCTGAGCGTCGACGAGACCCTCAAGACGCTCGACGAGACCGTCGCCAAGGACAGCCTGTCCCTGGACCGGGAGGACGGCGCCCAGGCGAAGAAGAAGGGCTGACGAGCCGCACGGCCCCGCGGCCACGGCGCCGTCGCTCCCGCGTGAGGGGGCGCCGGCGCCGTCGTCATGCGCCCTCAACTGCGGCTGGTTTCCGTGGCAGGGTGGAGCGGGCAAGCCTCAGGGGGCCAACAGCAGAGGGGGACCTGTGACCGTCGTCTGGATCAACGGCGCGTTCGGTGCGGGGAAGACCACCACCGCACGGGAATTGATCGAACTGATCCCGAACAGCACGCTCTTCGACCCGGAGGTCATCGGCGGCGCGCTCGCCCACCTGCTGCCACCCAAACGCCTCGCCGAGGTCGGCGACTTCCAGGACCTGCCGATCTGGCGACGGCTCGTGATCGACACGGCGGCCGCGATGCTCGCCGAGCTCGGCGGGACCCTCGTCGTCCCCATGACCCTGCTGCGCCAGGAGTACCGCGACGAGATCTTCGGCGGCCTGGCCGCGCGCAGGATTCCGGTCAGCCACATCCTGCTCGCTCCGGCCGAAACGATACTGCGGGAGCGCATAGCGGGCCGCGAGGTCCCGCAGGACCTCGCGGACGGCGAGATGCGAATACGTCAGTGGTCCTTCGACCACATCGAGCCGTACCGGGCCGCCCTCGCCTCCTGGCTCACCGCAGACGCCCACCCGGTCGACACCGGCGACCTCACACCGTACGAGACGGCCGTCCGGATCGCCGAGGCCGTCACCAGCGACTCCGTGCCCGTCTGCGACATCGTGCAGACGCCCGAGCCCACCGCCGAGACCGTCGCGGCCGGAGTGCTCCTCTTCGACGAGCAGGGCCGGGTGCTGCTCGTCGACCCCACGTACAAGGCCGGCTGGGAGTTCCCCGGCGGTGTCGTGGAACCCGGCGAGGCGCCCGCGCGGGCGGGGATGCGGGAGGTCGCCGAGGAGACCGGCATCAGCCTCGACGAGGTGCCGAGCCTGCTCGTCGTCGACTGGGAGCGCCCCGCGCCCCCCGGGTTCGGCGGCCTGCGTCTCCTCTTCGACGGCGGCCTCCTCCACTCCGCGGAGGCCGGCCGGCTGCTGCTGCCCGGCCCGGAGCTGCGCGCCTGGCGGTTCGTCACCGAGGAGGAAGCCGCCGACCTGCTGCCCCCGGTGCGCTACGAGCGGCTGCGCTGGGCCCTGCGGGCACGCGAACGCGGAGCGGCGCTCTACCTGGAAGCCGGGGTGCCGGTCGGCTGACGCCGGGCTCGCTGCCCGCGCCCTTTACCCGGCACGGGGGATTCCGAGGGAAAAGCAAAAGGAAACGACGCCGGAGCCACGGCCAATGACTTCCCAAGGAATCTCCCGCAAACACTCACGCGGCGGGTAATCACATTCCCTGCTCTCGTCAACACTTCTCCATGTCCGCAAACAATCCCTTTTCTCGCCCCTGCGCGGCTTGACCGGACTCGCACGCCATTGCGAAAGTCCGCAGAGTCTCACGGCGGAATCAACGACCGCCACCCAATTTCCTTGCCCCAGGGGCAGATCCGGGATGTCCGTACGATGACCACGCAACACCAGCCCGTCGACACCGGCGGCGGCACCGCGCTGCTGACCGAGCCGTCGACGCAGGACTCCAGACCCGGCGGCACGGTTGTCGCCGGCCGCTCACCGGCCCGGATGGCCTGGCGGCGGATCAGGCGGGACAAGGTCACCACGGCCGCTCTGGCGGCCACCCTCCTGTTCATCGCGATCGCGCTCCTCGCGCCGGTGCTCACCGCACTGACCGGCTGGGGACCGATCACCCCCGACAACAAGGCGATCAATCCGGACACGGGCAACTTCCCCTACGGATCGCTGGGAGGCATCAGCGCCCGGCATCTGCTCGGCGTCGAACCGGGCACGGGATACGACCTGTTCGCCCGCATCGTCTACGGCCTGCGCACCTCCCTCTACGTGGGATTCGCCTCGGCGCTGCTGTCCACCGCCGTCGGCGTCGTCGCAGGGCTCGCCGCCGGCTACTTCGGCGGCTGGGTCGACTCCCTGCTGTCCCGGATCATGGACGTGATGCTGGCGTTCCCGCAGCTGCTGTTCATCATCGCGCTCACCCCCGTGATCCAGAACGCGTTGCAGACCAACAGCCACGGCGGCACCGACGAGAACCTCCGGCTGCTCGTCCTGGTCCTCAACATCGCGGTCTTCGCCTGGGCGTACACCGCCCGCCTGGTGCGCGGGCAGGTACTGTCCCTGCGCGAGCGGGAGTTCGTCGACGCCGCACGGCTGATGAGCGCCGGGCGCCGGCACATCCTCTTCCGGCAGCTGCTGCCCAACCTGTGGGCGCCGATCCTGATCTCCTTCGCGCTCGCCGTCCCGCAGAACATCACCACCGAGGCGGCGCTGTCGTACCTGGGCGTCGGTGTCATCCCGCCCAACCCCGACTGGGGAGCCGTGCTGTCGGACGCCTCCCAGTTCTTCCTCCAGGACCCGATGTACCTCTTCGTGCCCGGCGTCCTGCTCTTCCTCCTGGTCCTGGCGCTCAACCTGCTCGGGGACGGCGTCCGGGACGCCCTGGACCCCCGCGCCCGCCGCGGCTGACAAACCACCCCCCGAGTTTCGGCCCGGCGGTCCCACCAAACGGCCGCCGACCCGTAGCAAGAACGGAGTTTCCTCAATGACGCGCAGAACGCGCAGATCACGCACGGTCGCTCTCACGGCAACCGCCGTCGTGATCGCCCTCGGAGCCACCGCATGCGGAGGGTCCTCCGGCAACAGCGCCGACGGCTCCCCGTCGAAGGGCGGCACGCTGACGATCCTCGACGACGCCGACTTCAACCACATCGACCCTCAGCGGACGTACACCACCGAGGGTTCGAGCATGGACTACGAGCTCGTCCGCACCCTCACCGGATGGGACGAGACGGCATCCGCGCCCAAGCTGGTCGGCGACCTGGCCACCGACACCGGAACGTCCAGCAAGGGCGCCACGGTGTGGACGTTCCACCTGCGTCACGGAGTCAAGTGGCAGGACGGCAGCGAGGTCACCGCGCAGGACGTCAAGTACGGCGTCGAGCGGGCCTTCTCCCCGGACATCAACGGCGGCCCGCCGTACGCAAGTCAGTGGCTGGCCGGCGGCGACTCCTACAAGGGCCCGTACCAGGGCAAGCAGTTGGACTCGATCGGGACACCGGACAAGTACACCCTCGTCTTCCATCTCAACCAGCCCGTCGCCGACTTCAACGAGACGACGGCCATGACCGGCTGGTCGGCGGTGCCCAAGGCACACGACACCGGCGCCACGTACGACACACATGTCTGGTCCGACGGGCCCTACATGATCAAGTCGTACACCAAGAACAAGGAAATGGTCCTCGTCCGGAACAAGAACTGGAGCCGGTCGACCGACCCGATCCGCCAGCAGAACCTCGACGAGATCGACGCGAAGTTCGGCCAGGACCAGGCCGCCATCGACCAGCAGATCAAGTCCGACGGCGGCTCCGCCCGGACCGCGATCACACAGACGCCGATCGCCGGCTCCGACCTGACGACGATGGCGAACGACCCCTCGCTGAAGTCGCGCTACTACAAGATCCCGGCCCCGGGCATCAACTACATGGCGATCAATCTGAACCGGGTCAAGGACCTCAAGGTCCGTCAGGCCATCGAGTACGCCGTCGACAAGACCACCGTACGCGGTGCCTTCGGCGGTTCGGCCTACGGCAACTACGCCACCACGATGCTCGCCCCCGGCATCGACGGCCACAAGGACTTCAACCTCTACAGCAGCAACCCCGCCGGTGACCTCACCAAGGCCAAGGCCCTGATGAAGCAGGCCGGCAACCCCAAGCCGACGATGTCGCTCGCGGTCGAGAACATCCCCACGCACGAGCACTTCGCGGACGCCGTGAAGACCGCGCTCGCGAAGATCGGCATCACGGTGAACATCACCCCGATCGACAAGAACAACTACTTCAGCACCGTCGACAACGTGAAGAACCAGTACGACCTGACGTGGGGCGACTGGATCGCGGACTGGCCGAACGCCTCCACCGTGCTGCCCACCCTCTTCGACGGGCGGCAGATCAAGAAGCTCCCGCAGTCCAACAACGACCTCTCGTACCTGAACGACCCGAAGGTCAACGCGCAGATCGACAAGATCGGCAAGATGACCGACATCAAGCAGCGCAACGCCGCCTACGGGGCCCTGGACGAGCAGATCCTGAAGGACGCCGCCGTGGTCCCGCTGATGTACATGAACTTCAGCGAGGTGAGCGGCTCGAAGGTCGGCGGGGTCATCAACGACTCGATCATGGCCGAACCCAGCCTGGTGCACGCCTACATCAAGCAGTGACGCATCCCCTCTGAACCCCGTCGGCGGCCCCGGCCGCCGGCGGGCATCCCCCTCACGTCAGGTCCCGGCACCCCATGTTTCGTTACCTCATCAGACGCCTGCTGGCAGCGGCCGTGATCATGCTGGTGATCACCACGATCACCTTCTTCATCTTCTTCGCGCTGCCGTCCAACCCCGCGCTCCTGGCCTGTGGAAAGACCTGCTCGCCCTCCCGTCTCGCGGAGATCAAGCACTCACTGGGCCTGGACCAGAGCTACCTGACGCAGTACTGGGAGTTCGTCAAGGGGCTGGTCGCAGGACGCGACTACGGCGACCAGAGCGTCCGCATCCACTGCGCCGCACCCTGCCTCGGCATCTCCTTCCAGACCGACACCCCCGTCCTGACCACGCTGCTCCAGGACTTCCCGGCGGACCTCTCCCTCGGCCTCGGCGCCGCGGTGGCGTTCCTCGTCCTGGGCGTCGGCCTCGGCACCGTCGCGGCGGTGCGCAGGGGCCGGGCCGCCGACAAAGCGGCGGTGGGACTCGCCCTGTTCGGCGTGTCGGTGCAGATCTACTTCATCGGTCTGCTCCTGCTCTACCTCTTCGTCGACAAGTTCCAGATCCTGCCCACCTCGGGCTACACGCCGATCACCGAGGACCCGGCCGGCTGGTTCCAGGGGCTGATCCTGCCGTGGACCACCCTGGTCGTCGTCTACCTCGCGATGTACACCCGGCTCACCCGCTCCTCCATGCTGGAGGTCTTCGCCGAGGACTACATGCGCACCGCCCGCGCCAAGGGCCTGCCGGCCGCCACCGTCGTCCTCAAGCACGGACTGCGGGCCGCCATCACCCCGATCATCACCATCTTCGGCATGGACGTCGGCTCCCTGATCGGCGGCTCCGCGGTCATCACCGAGTCGGTGTTCGGCATCAACGGCATCGGCAAGCTCGCGGTCGACTCCGTCCAGAACTCCGACCTGCCGGTCATCCTCGGCACCACGCTCTTCGCCGCGACGTTCGTCGTCCTCGCCAACGTCGTCGTCGACCTGGTGTACGGCCTCGTCGACCCGCGCGTGCGCCTCGCCTGAGCCCTTCTTCGTCCTTAGGAACACCCGTGTCCGTATCGACCTCACCGCAGCCCGCGGACGTCACACCCGCGCCCGCACCCTTCCTCGACGTACGCGATCTGAGGGTGCACTTCCCGACCGAGGACGGCCTCGTCAAGTCGGTCGACGGCGTCTCCTTCACCCTGGAGAAGGGCAGGACCCTCGGCATCGTCGGCGAGTCCGGCTCCGGCAAGTCGGTGACCTCACTGGCCCTGCTCGGACTGCACAAGGGCACCCGCGCCCAGGTCTCCGGCGAGATCTGGCTGGAGGGCAGGGAACTCGTCGCCCTGCCCGAGGCCGGCATGCGCGCCCTGCGCGGCCGCACGGTCTCCATGATCTTCCAGGACCCGCTGTCCGCGCTGCACCCCTTCTTCACCGTCGGCTCCCAGATCGCCGAGGCCTACCGGGTGCACCACAAGGTCTCCAAGAAGGAGGCCAAGGACCGCGCGGTGGAGATGCTGAAGCGAGTCGGCATCCCGCAGCCCGAGCGCCGGGTCAGGGACTACCCGCACCAGTTCTCCGGCGGTATGCGCCAACGCGCCATGATCGCCATGTCGCTGGTGTGCGACCCGGCCCTGCTGATCGCCGACGAGCCCACCACGGCCCTGGACGTCACCGTCCAGGCGCAGATCCTGGACCTGATCCGCGACCTCCAGGAGGAGTTCGGCTCGGCCGTCGTCATCATCACGCACGACCTCGGCGTGGTCTCCGACGTCGCCGACGACATCCTGGTGATGTACGGCGGCCGCCGCATCGAGTACGGCACCACCCGCGAGGTGCTCAAGCAGCCCCAGCACCCCTACACCTGGGGCCTGTTGCGGTCGATGCCGCACCTCAGCGGTGACGTCGGCGAACGCCTCGACCCGATCCCCGGCACCCCGCCCAGCCTGATCAACCTGCCGGACGGCTGCTCCTTCCACCCCCGCTGCGCCTACAAGGGCTGGGTGCCGGAGGGCCGTTGCACGACGGAGCGGCCCGAGCTGCGTCTCGTCTCCGGCAGCGAACGGCACCTCGCCGCCTGCCATCTCAGCGACGACGCCAAGCAGGAGATCCGCGGCGGGGCCGGTCCGGACGACCACAGCGCCGCAGCCGCACGGGCCGCGCAGTGACGGCGGCGGACGAAAGGGAGCAAGCCGTGAGCACCACCCAGCCCCTCACGGGGCAGAACACCGACCGTCCCACCGGCGAGAACCTCCTCGACGTGCGCGGTCTGCAGAAGCACTTCCCGATCCGGCAGGGCATCATCTTCCAGCGGCAGATCGGGGCCGTCCGCGCCGTCGACGGCATCGACTTCTCGGTCGGGGCCGGTGAGTCGCTGGGCCTGGTCGGCGAGTCCGGCTGCGGCAAGTCGACCACGGGCCGCCTGATCACCCGGCTGCTCGAACCCACCGGCGGCTCCGTGGTGTTCGACGGCGAGGACATCACCCACCGGCCCGCCGCGCGGATGCGGGAGGCCCGCCGCAACCTCCAGATGATCTTCCAGGACCCGTACGCGTCGCTGAACCCCCGGCACACCGTCGGCACCATCATCGAGACACCGATGCGGCTCAACGGCATCAACCCGCCCCAGGGCCACAAGAAGCGCGCCCAGGAACTCCTGGAGACCGTCGGGCTCAACCCCGAGCACTACAACCGCTACCCGAACGAGTTCTCCGGCGGCCAGCGCCAGCGCATCGGCATCGCCCGAGCCCTCGCCCTGCGGCCGAAGCTGATCGTCGCCGACGAACCCGTCTCGGCACTGGACGTCTCCATCCAGGCACAGGTCGTCAACCTGCTCCAGGACCTCCAGCGGGAGTTCGGCATCGCCTTCGTCTTCATCGCCCACGACCTGGCCGTCGTACGGCACTTCTCCGAGCGGGTCGCCGTGATGTACCTCGGCAAGATCGTCGAGGTCGCCGAGCGGGAGTCGCTCTACACCCGGCCCCGGCACCCCTACACGCACGCGCTGCTGTCCGCCGTACCCGAGGCCGACCCGGACGCCGTGCAGCGGCGCGAACGCATCCGGCTGGCCGGGGACGTGCCCTCCCCGATCGACCCACCCTCCGGCTGCCGCTTCCGCACCCGCTGCTGGAAGGCACAGGAGAAATGCGCCCTGGAGGAACCGCACCTGGTGCGCGTCGAGGGCAGCCCCCCGGGTCATCTGACCGCCTGCCACTTCCCCGAGGAGCCGTCCGTCACCGCACGCGAGGAGGACATCGTCCTGGACCCGGCTCTCGGCTAGGCCGTGTTTCAGGTAGCGGGTGAGTCTCGGGCGGAGAGTTCTTCGGCCAGTTCCATACAGCGCAGGCGGGCTGGGGAGAAGTCGTAGGGCATCTTGCCGGTGGCTTCGAACACGCTCATGGAGTCAGCCTCCCGCCTGCCAGAGCTGAGGTCGGCCTCGCCCTCGCCGTCATCGGCGGTGGCAGGGTGCAAAGTGTCCCAGGCGTCGAAGAGGTCATCGTCGTCCTTACCCAGGCCGGACTCCTCGATGACGGCCTGCAGGGCGCTTTCGAAGTCGTGCCGCTCGACGGCCACTTGAGCCACCCGTGGATCATCGACGGCGACACTGTCATCGAGTGCCTCCTCGGCGTCGTCGATGCGGTCGGAATCCTCCCGCAGAGTGGGATGCGTGGCCAGGACGACGAAGCGGGTGGCCTGGACGGCCGCGCCGAGCGGGCCGAAGATCCGCTCAGTGACCAGCAGACTGTCCAGGTCCGCCTGACGCAGGGAGCCCTCGGGCAGGCTCCTGAGGCGTTCGGTGACGAGGTCGGAGAGCAGGCCCATCCGGCTGCCTTCGGTGCGCATCCGCTGCACGGCGGTCCGTTGCCGCCGCAATTCCGCCTCCTGCTCGGCGAGGGTTTCCTCCAACCGCTCCAGGATGCCCTCGATACCTTCTCCGCTGTCCGCACCGGCGGAAGCCGTGCCGGTGGTAAAGGCGTCACGGATGTCGTCCAGGGCGATCCCGGCATCGGCCATCTTGCGAATCCACAGCAGGCGGATCATGTCCTCGTACCCGTAGCGGCGGCGGTCATCGCCGCCCCGCTCTGGCTCGGGGAGCAGCCCGATCTCGTGGTAATGGCGAATCGCCCGTGGCGTGCTGCCGGCGAAGGCCGCCGCGTCACCGATCTTGACCTGGCGGGGTGGCATGAAAGACGAATGCATGAGCAGGGACCCTTCCTCAAGGCATCGGGACGTAAGTCCACCGGACCACATGCCGCTACGGAAGGTGCAACCCCATACACACCGCTCCGCCCAATGCCAAGAAATGCGCCCTGTCCGTACTCGAACGGCAGGTCCCGCCACGGAACTCCGGTCCGAACCCGCCACCGCACACCGTTCTATCAGCCGCCGACAGCCAGGCCACCTGCGACTTGTGCCCACGGATCATCAGCATGCAGGGCGTGCACAGGAAGCCGAACCTGAAACACGGCCTAGGCGGGTCGCCCGAGCGCCGCGCTCCGCAGTGCCCGGGCCGCCTGCCCCGTCACCGGATCTCCGTGACCGAAGCAGGCCACGTCCGCGTCCAGTTCGGCCAGACGCAGGCAGGCCGCGAGGACCTGCCCGCGATCGAGGTTGAACACCCCCGGCATCACCGTGCCGTCGACGGGTGAGGCGGCGACCGTGTCACCCGTGAACAGCACGCCCTGCTCCGGGAGATGGAGCGCGATGCTGCCGTGCGTGTGCCCCGGGACGTGCACGATCTGCGCCCCGCCGCCCATGTCCAGCACGTCGCCGCCGGACACCTCGGTGACCTGTCGCGGCCGGGCGAAGTCACCCTCGGGCAGGAGCTTCACGGCCTGCTCGTGCAGCGGCAGCTCCCAGTCCTCGAACAGCGGCGGCGGGCCCGGGGCGTCCCCGCGTACGACCGGCGCGTCGAGCCGGTGGACCAGCACCTCGGCGCCGCTCAGCGCGGCGAACTCGCCGGCCCCGCCCGCGTGGTCCTCGTGGAAGTGGGTGAGCACGATCCGTCGTACGTCCCGGGGATGCCGGCCGAGGGCGGTCACGGCCTCGGCGATCGGGGCGCCGGAGCCGGCCGGGCCGGCGTCGACCAGCGTCAGTTCGCCGCCGTCGCGCCAGAGATAGGCCTGGCCGACCGGGAAGCGCAGAAGGTGGAGGCGGGGGAGCAGCTCGATGACGTCCATGGCAAGACCGTAGGAAAGGCCCCCGTCCGAGGACGAGGGCCTTTGCTGTGGGCAGAGGTCAGCTCGCCGCGTAGTTCCGCAGGAACAGCGCCTCCGCCACCGACAGCCGCTCCAGCTCCTCGGGGGACACGCTCTCGTTCACGGCGTGGATCTGGGCCTCCGGCTCGCTCAGCCCGATCAGCAGGATCTCCGCACGCGGATAGAGGGCGGCCAGCGTGTTGCACAGCGGGATGGAGCCGCCCTGCCCCGCGTACTGCATCTCCTGCCCCGGGTAGGCCACCGCCATCGCGGCCGCCATGGCCTGGTACGCCGGGCTGGTGGTGTCGGCGCGGAACGGCTGGCCCTCGCCGATCTGCTCGGTGCTCAGCCGCGCACCCCACGGGGTGTGTGCCTCCAGGTGCGCCTGGAGCAGCTTGGTCGCCGCGCCCGCGTCCACCCCCGGCGGCACCCGCAGGCTGATCAGCGCACGGGCGCTCGCCTGTACCGACGGCGTGGCGCCGACCACGGGCGGGCAGTCGATGCCGAGGACCGTGACGGCGGGGCGCGCCCAGATGCGGTCGGCGACCGTCCCGGAGCCGATCAGCTCGACGCCGTCCAGGACCTTGGCGTCCTGGCGGAACTGCCCCTCCTCGTAACGCAGCCCTTCCCAGGCCGCGTCGCCGGAGAGGCCTTCCACGGTCGTCGAACCGTCCTCGGCGCGCAGCGAGTCCAGCACGCGGATCAGCGCGGCGAGCGCGTCGGGCGCGGCACCGCCGAACTGGCCCGAGTGCAGATTGCCCGCGAGCGTGTCGACCTGCACCCGCACCATGGTCATGCCGCGCAGGGTGGAGGTGACGGTCGGCAGGCCGGCACGGAAGTTGCCCGCGTCGCCGATGACGATCGTGTCCGCCTTCAGCAGGCCGGGGTGCTCCTCGGCGTACCGCTCCAGACCGCCCGTGCCCATCTCCTCCGAGCCCTCGGCGATCACCTTCACATGGACGGGGACGCCGCCGTTCGCCTTCAGTGCGCGCAGTGCCAGCAGGTGCATGACCAGGCCGCCCTTGCAGTCGGCGGCCCCGCGCCCGTACCAGCGCCCGTCCCGCTCGGTCAGCTCGAACGGCGGGGTCGTCCAGGCGGCCTCGTCCAGCGGCGGCTGCACGTCGTAGTGGGCGTAGAGCAGGACGGTCTTCGCGCCCGCCGGGCCGGGCAGGAAGCCGTAGACCGACTGCGTGCCGTCGGGGGTGTCGAGCAGGGCCACGTCCTCGAACCCCTCGGCGGCGAGCGCGTCGGCGACCCAGCGGGCGGCGCCCTCGCTCTCGCTCCTAGGGAACTGGTCGAAGTCCGCCACCGACCGGAAGGCCACCAGTTCGGTGAGCTCCTCCTTCGCCCTGGGCATCAGCGAGGCGACGGTCTCGGCGACCGGATTCGACGACATGGGCACGCTCCTCGTGGGTGCGACGTTGTACGGATGCGTACCTCTCGGTACGCGGTGATCGTGTGGTGTGGGCGCGGCCCCGTGTAAGGGCCACCCACGCCGCCGATACTCCCACAGCGGCCTGCGGTGACCGCCGCCGTAGGATGCGGGAGACAGCGGCAGGCGGCTTGATCGGGAGCAGTAGACCATCGTGAGCAGCGAGAACTCTTCGGCGGACGACGTGCGGCAGGTGTGGGACGTCGTCGTGGTGGGCGCGGGACCCGCGGGCGCTTCGGCCGCGTACGCGGCGGCAGTGGCCGGCAGACGCGTGCTGTTGCTGGAGAAGGCCGAGCTGCCGCGCTACAAGACGTGCGGCGGCGGCATCATCGGCCCCTCGCGCGACGCCCTGCCGCCCGGCTTCGAACTGCCGCTCAGGGACCGGGTGCACGCGGTGACGTTCTCGAACAACGGCCGCTTCACGCGCACCCGACGCTCCAAGCAGATGCTGTTCGGGCTGATCAACCGGCCCGAGTTCGACCAGCAGCTCGTCGAGCACGCGCAGAAGGCGGGCGCCGAGCTGCGTACGGGCGTCACGGTCCAGCGGGTCGAGCAGCACGGCTCGGTGGTGCCGGACCGG
Organism: Streptomyces sp. NPDC024017; assembly: GCF_040638895.1. Lineage (NCBI taxonomy): Bacteria > Bacillati > Actinomycetota > Actinomycetes > Kitasatosporales > Streptomycetaceae > Streptomyces > Streptomyces sp. NPDC024017. Next base: position 102,456 of record NZ_JBEZYZ010000003.1, read on the forward strand.
CGCACGGTCGCCGTGGTCCTGCAGGGCGGCGAGGTCCTGCTCGCGAGGGCCGTCGTCGGGGCGGACGGCAGCGCCAGCCGCATAGGGGCGCATGTCGGGGTCAAGGTCGCCCAGGTGGATCTCGGCCTGGAGGCGGAGATCCCGGTGCCGGAGACCGTCGCCGAGGACTGGAAGGGCCGGGTACTGATCGACTGGGGCCCCCTGCCCGGCAGTTACGGCTGGGTCTTCCCCAAGGGCGACACCCTGACGGTCGGGGTGATCTCGGCCCGCGGCGAAGGGGCCGCGACGAAGCGGTACTTGGAGGAGTTCATCGGCCGGCTGGGCCTCGCCGGTTTCGAACCGAGCATCTCCTCCGGGCACTTGACCCGCTGCCGCGCCGACGACTCGCCGCTCTCGCGCGGGCGGGTGCTGGTGTGCGGTGATGCCGCGGGGCTGCTGGAGCCGTGGACCCGCGAGGGCATCTCGTTCGCGCTGCGGTCCGGCCGGCTCGCGGGGGAGTGGGCGGTGCGGATCGCGGAGGCGCACGACGCCGTGGACACGCGTCGGCAGGCTCTCAACTACGCGTTCGCGGTCAAGGCCGGGCTCGGAGTGGAGATGAGCGTCGGCAAGCGGCTGCTGACGGTGTTCGAGCGCCGTCCCGGGCTGTTCCACGCGGCGCTGACGAGCCTCCGCCCGGCCTGGAGGGCGTTCAAGGAGATCACCCAGGGCTCGACGTCGCTGGGCGAGATCGTCCGCACGTATCCGGTGGCCCAGCGGGCTCTGACCGCTCTGGACCGTCGTCCCGCGACGGGCGGCGAGGTCAGCTCGTCGGAGTGATCTCGAAGACCGGGTGGTCGGGGGCGATGCGGCGCAGCTGGTCGTCCGGGGAGTCGGGGCCGACTCCGTTGAAGAAGACCCCGACCTCCGCCTTCCAGCGCTTGAGGTAGGCGCGCAGGATCGGGGCCTTGTCGTCGTCGCCCACCTCGGCCGCGGTGAAGGTGTCCACGCGCTTGCCGAGGTGCAGCTCGCCGCCGCCCGCCGCACGCATGTTGTGCGTCCACTGCACGTGGCCGCGGGGGGCGACCAGGTACTGCTTGCCGTCCAGGGTCAGCAGATTGACCGGGGTGGTGCGCCACTGGCCGCTCTTGCGGCCGCGGACGGCGAGGACCCGGGAACCCCAGACGCTGATGCCGCGGCGGGTCAGCCAGGCCACGAAGCGGTTGAAGACGTTGACGGTGAACCAGCCGGGCTTCTGGACGTGTGTGGACATGGTTCCCCCTGTTTGAGTGTGGAGCGGCGCTCTCATTCGTGAGCACTGCTCTCGCTTGGTGCTGCCAGTCTGCCTGAGCTCGGCACCCCAAAGCAAGAGCACTGCTCTCATTTTTGATTACCGCTCTCGTTTGTGTGCACTGCTCTGCTTCCATGGCACACTGCCCCGCATGAGCACCGCACACGGCGCCCGGGCCCGGGCCAGGATCGAAGTCACCGCGGCCATCAAGGACGAGGCCCGCAGACAGCTCGCGGCGGAGGGCGCCGCCCGGCTCTCCCTGCGAGCCGTGGCCCGCGAGCTCGGCATGGTCTCGTCCGCGCTGTACCGCTACTTCCCCAGCCGTGACGACCTGCTGACCGCACTCATCATCGACGCCTACGACTCCCTCGGCGAGAACGCCGAGGCGGCCCACGAGGCGGCGGCCGGCCCCTTCGAACGCTGGATCACGGTCTGCGAGGCGGTGCGCCGCTGGGCGCTGGACCACCCGCACGAGTACGCGCTGATCTACGGATCGCCCGTCCCCGGCTACACCGCCCCCGACGCCACCGTCCCGGCCGCCGCCCGCGTGGGCCTCCTGCTCATCGGCATCGTGCGCGACGCCCACCAGGGCCGGGGTCTTGCCCGCCCCGCGCTGCCGGCCGACCTGCGCCCGGAGGCGGAACGGATGACCGCCGACCTCGCCCCGGACCTCCCCCCGGAGGTCGTCACAGCACTCGTCGCGGCCTGGGCGCAGCTGTACGGACTGGTCGGCTTCGAGCTGTTCGGCCAGTTCCACCGGGTGGTGGAGGACCGGGAGAGGTTCTTCCGGCATGCGGTGGGGCAGCTCGCCCGGGGGGTGGGGCTGGCGCCCGAGTCCGCGTAATGCCACCGGCCCGGTGGACGGGTCTGCTTCCCGGGGAGTACGCGTGATCACCACTCCGGGGGGACGCCGCTGCGGGAGGGTGGCGTCTAGCGTGGCCGGTATGGACGAGCAGCGTGCGCGGGGCGGTTCGCCGCGGTGGTGGCGGCACGGGCCCGCGTGGTGGGACCGGTGGGAGGGGCGGGCGCCTCGATGGCCCTGGCGGTCCACGGTCCTGGTGACCGTGTTCGTCCTGGTCGGATCGAACTTCGCCGCCCAGGGGCAGCAGGGCGAGCGGGCGGAGCCGGACCTCTTCGCGCGGGTGCTGCTGCTGGTGGCCGGGGCGATGCTGCTGTGGCGCAAGCGGTATCCGGTGGCCGTGGTGTTCGGCACGGCGGCCGCCGTCATGGTCTATCTGGGGGCCGGGTATCCCTACGGGCCGGTGCTCTTCACCGTCGCCCTGGCCTGCTTCAGCGCCATCGTCGCCGGGCACCGCCGGGCGGCGTGGGCCGCGATGGGCATGCTCTGGGCCGGGCACGTCCTGGTGGCGCACTGGCTCTTCCGGTGGCTGCCGCCGTCCGGGGACTCCGCCGCCTCCTGGGGCGAGGAGATCGTGGTCGCCACCTGGGTGGTGGCCATCGCGGCGGTCTCCGAGCTGTTCCGCGTCCGGCGCGAGCAGTGGATCCGCGAAAGGGCCGAGCGGGCCGAGGCGGCGCGACGGCGGGCCGACGAGGAGCGGCTGCGGATCGCCCGGGAGCTGCACGACGTCCTCGCGCACAGCATCTCCGTCATCAACGTGCAGGCCGGGGTCGGTCTCGCGCTCCTGGACACCGACCCCGAGCAGGCCCGAACGGCCCTCACCACGATCAAGGCCCAGAGCAAGGAGGCGCTCGGCGAGGTGCGCCAGGTGCTCGACACGCTGCGGGCCCCCGGTGACGCGCCGCGCGCCCCCGCGCCCGGGCTCGACCGGCTGCCCGAACTGGTGGAGCAGGCAGCGGACGCGGGCCTCACCGTGGACGTCGAGGGGGAGCCGCCGCGCCTCGCCCCCGGCACGGACCTCGCCGCCTTCCGGATCGTCCAGGAGGCCCTCACCAACGTCGTACGGCACTCGGGTTCGCGGCACGCGCGCGTGCACCTCGCGCACGACGCGGGCATGCTGCGGCTGCGCGTGGACGACGACGGGCCCGCGACCGGCGCCGACGCGGGCGGCAGCGGCAACGGGCTGGCCGGGATGCGGGAGCGGGCCGCCGCCCTGGGTGGCACCATCGAGGCGGGTCCCCGCCCGGACGGAGGGTTCCGGGTGCGCGCCGTGCTGCCGCTGACGGCATCCGCCGGCACGTCTCCCCGACCGATACAGGAGGACCGGTGATCCGCGTACTGCTCGCCGACGACCAGTCACTGGTCCGGGCCGGGTTCCGGGCGCTGCTCGACGCGCAACCCGACATCGAGGTGGCCGCGGAGGCCGGCGACGGGGAGGAGGCCGTGCGCTCGATCCGCGAACTGCGGCCCGACGTCGTCCTGATGGACATCCGGATGCCCGCCCTCGACGGCCTGGCCGCGACCCGCCGGGTCACCGAGGACCCGGCCCTGAAGGACGTCAAGGTCGTCATGCTCACCACCTTCGAGCTCGACGAGTACGTCTTCGAGGCGATCCGCTCGGGCGCCTCCGGCTTCCTGGTCAAGGACACCGAGCCGGAGGAACTCCTGCGCGCCGTACGGGCGGTGGTCGCGGGCGACGCGCTGCTGTCGCCGGGCGTGACACGGCGGCTCATCTCCGAGTTCGCGTCCCGCTCCAAGGAACCGGCGGCGGCCGGTGCCCTGGGCCGGCTCACCGAGCGGGAGCGGGAGGTGATGGCCCTGGTCGGGATCGGCCTGTCCAACGAGGAGATCGCCCGCCGGCTGGTCGTCAGCCCGCTCACCGCGAAGACCCACGTCAGCCGCACGATGGTGAAGCTGGGCGCCCGCGACCGGGCCCAACTGGTCGTGCTCGCCTACGAGTCCGGGCTGGTGCGGCCGGGCTGGCTGGGCTGATCCGCCGAGCGGAACCGGACCAGCACACTGACGACCCGGGCGACGAAGAGGACGGGCGCGAGCACCACCCCGGTGCGCGGCAGCAGAGTCTCCGCCGTGTCCGGGAGATCGAAGAGCAGCGCCGGGCCGGCCACGGCCCCGAAGACGACCGCCGCCGCGAAGGCGGCACTGCACAGCGCGTACCCGATCTCGACGGTGATCGCGTCCCGTTCGGCCTGCGTGCGCCGTCCCCCGTGACTGGTCATACGGCGAGTCAAACAGGAGGGTGCCCGGCGGGCAAGCGTCCCGCAGGGCGCCCTCGGGAGGCGGGTTTGTCGAGGACGTACGCCGTGTAGTGCGTGACGCGCCCGATGGCCCGGTGAGCCCGGACGACGGTGATGACCTCGTCCCAGTCCTGTGCGTCGAGTGTCCTGAGGCCTGGCCACCGCAGGCACAGGGCCCGGCGGCCGGCCCGGGTGGACGCGGCGCCGACGAACAGGGCACAGAGTTGGGCTGCCCTGTGGAGTACGGGGGCGGTCCAGTCGAGGATCCGGCGCGTGGTGAAGCCGGCGGCGGAAGCCATCAGGGGGTAGCGCTCGTACGGTTCGATGTCGTCGAAGCGCCAGGTCCCGCGCACGAGGCCGTTCGGGTCGAGGGACTCGATCGGCTGATCCGTACGGGACGTGACATCCACGAGGACGAGCCGGCCTCCCGGGCGGAGCAGCCGGAAGCTCTCGCTCAGGAACGACCTGCGGCCCTCATGGCCGAAGTGGAAGGCGGCCTCCAGGCAGTGCACTCGGTCGAAGGACCCCTCCGTCAGCGGGATCTCCGCGGCCCGCCGCGGCAGAGCCGTGGCGTCGGCGACGGCGAAACGCGCGCTGTCGCCGAAGCGGCGGCGTGCCTGGTCGATCTGCGCGGGCTGGATGTCCACCCCCAGCGCCCGGCATCCCGCGGCACCCAACCGCGCCGTGGTGTCGCCGCGACCGCATCCGGCATCCAGGACGAGCTGTCCGGGCCGGGCGTCCAGCAACGCCAGCGACCGGCGAGCCAGTCGGCGCTGAAAGGGCACCGGCCCGGTCAGGACCACGAGCGGCAGAGTGGGCAGCGTGAAGTAGCCGATGTCGACCAGGCTGTCCCAGCCGAGGTGCCGCAGCACCCGGAAGAGCACACTGTCGTCGTTGTACGCACTCGCGAGGTCTCCGCTGTCTCCGCTGTCACCCATCCCGCATCCTCCGTTCCGAGGGCGCCCCCACGGGGCCCACTGCCCGTGTCACCGCCCCGACCTGCGCCTACACTGGGCCCATAAGGGACGTTCGTGACGTACCGGAACCGCCGTGCGCTATCAGCGGATGCTCGTGCCGGTCCTCGCCCTGGTCCTCGTGATGGCGCCCGCGATCTCCGCGCGGGCACAGGGTGAGGAAGTCCCGCGCGGCCCCACGTTCGCCGCGCGCGCTCTGCAGGCGCTGATCGACGGTGTCCAGTTCGGGGTGATCATCGCGATCACGGCGGTCGGTCTCTCGCTGATCTTCGGCACCATCCACCTGATCAACTTCGCGCACGGTGAGTTCGTCACGATCGGCGCCACCTTCGCGTTCTTCCTCAACGCCTCCGCGGCCGGTCCGGGCTGGCACCTCATCCCCGCCGCCCTCGCCGCGGTGGCGTTCGGCGCCCTGCTGGGCGGGGCGGTCGAGCGCGGCATCTGGCGCCCGCTGCGGGCTCGGGGCACCGGGCTGATCAACATGTTCATCGTCACCATCGGGCTCTCGCTGCTGCTGCGCCACGTCGTCCTCGTGCTGTACGGAACACGGCCCGCCTCCTACGCCCAGTACGACATCCAGAGCACGATCGGCATCGGGCCGGCCGGCATCACCCCGCGGGACCTCACCGTCACCCTGCTCTCCGTGCTGGTGCTGCTCGGCATCGCCGCGCTGCTGCAGAAGACGCGGATCGGCACGGCCGTGCGGGCCGTCTCCGCCAACCGCGACCTCGCGGAGGCGTCGGGCATCGACGTGCAGCGGGTGGTGCTGTTCGTGTGGATGCTCGGCGGCGGGCTGGCCGCGCTCGGCGGCGTCTTCTTCGGACTGGTCGAGATCGTCACCTGGGACATGGGCTTCAAGCTCCTGCTGCTCATGTTCGCGGGGATCATCCTGGGCGGTCTCGGCTCCGCCTACGGTGCGATGGTCGGCAGCCTCGTCATCGGCGTCGTCGCCCAGATGTCCACCCTGTGGTTCCCGGTCGACCTGCAGTACGCCTGGGCGCTCATCGTCCTCATCCTCGTCCTCCTCGTCCGGCCGCAGGGCATCCTCGGCCGGGCCGAACGTGTCGGGTGAGGGGTCGACGCCATGGACTTCTCGGCCATCCTCTCCGACGCCCTGCGCTCGGGAATCGGCCCCATCGCCGCCGTCTACGCCCTCGCCGCGATGGGACTGAACCTGCACTTCGGGTACACGGGGCTGCTGAACTTCGGCCAGGTCGGATTCATGCTGGTCGGCGGCTACGGGCTCGCCATCACGGTGTCGACGTACGACGGCCCCATGTGGCTCGGCGTCCTGGGCGGAATCGCCTGCGCGATCGTGCTGGCCCTGCTCCTCGGCCTGCCCACCCTGCGGCTGCGCGCCGACTACCTCGCCATCACCACGATCGCGGCGGGGGAGACGCTACGGCTGTTCTACCGCTCCAGCTGGGCCGAGCCGGTCACCGGCGGGGTGTTCGGGCTGCAGCGGTTCGCGAACGACTTCTACGCGCTCAGCCCCATCGAGCCCGGCACCTACGGCGTGTGGCTCGTGAGGTTCAGCGCCCGCGACCTCTGGGTGATGATCATCGGATGGGCGCTGGTGGTCGTGGTCGGAAGTCTGCTCGCCCTGCTGATCCACAGCCCCTGGGGCCGTGTCATCCGGTCGATCCGTGATGACGACGTCGCCGCGCGCAGCCTCGGCAAGAACGTCTACGCGTACAAGATGCAGAGCCTCGTGCTCGGCGGCGTCATCGGGGCGGTCGCGGGCATGATGCAGGCGATCCAGGTGCAGTCCGTGAACCCGGACAACTACGACCCGGCCGTCACGTTCTTCCTGTACACGCTGCTCGTGCTCGGAGGTGCCGGGCGGATCCTCGGGCCGGTCGTCGGCTCGATCCTGTTCTGGTTCGTCCTCAGCTTCCTCGACAGCGCGCTGCGCCAGGCCATCGACGCCGAGTACATCTCGCCGGACCTCATCAGCACGTCGGAGGTCGGCGCGGTGCGCTTCGCCCTGGTCGGCATCGCCCTGATCCTGCTGGTCGCGTTCCGGCCCCAGGGCATCCTCGGCAGCCGGAAGGAGATGCTGCTCAGTGGCCGCTGACCCTGCCGTGCCCCACCCGGGCCGGCTCTCCGCGATCGATCCCGAGCCGGGGGTGCGCAAGCCCGATCCCCTGCTGGTCCTGGACCAGGTGACCCGCACCTTCGGCGGCCTCGTCGCCGTGCGGGTCGAGCACCTGGAGGTACAGCGCGGGGCCATCACGGCGCTCATCGGGCCCAACGGCGCCGGCAAGACCACGTTGTTCAACGTGGTGAGCGGGTTCGACCGGGCCGACGGCGGCCGGTGGTCGTTCGACGGACAGCCGCTCACCGGCTCCCCGGCGCACCGGGTGGCGCGGCGCGGAATGGTCCGTACGTTCCAGCTCTCCAGGGCGCTCGCCCGGCTCACGGTGCTGGAGAACCTGCTGCTCGCCGCGCCCGGGCAACGCGGCGAGCGGGTGCTGCCCGCGCTGCTGCGACCGCTGTGGCGCGGGCAGGAGCGGGAGTTCGAGCGCCGGGCCGACGAACTGCTGGACCGGTTCCGGCTCGGCCCCCTGCGCGACGACCACGCCGGCACGCTCTCCGGCGGCCAGCGCAAACTGCTGGAACTGGCCCGCGCGCTGATGACCCGGCCGGTCATGCTCCTGCTCGACGAGCCGATGGCCGGGGTGAACCCCGCGCTGACCCAGTCGCTCCTCGGGCACATCACGCGGTTGCGGGACGAGGGGCTGACGGTGTGCTTCGTCGAGCACGACATGGACGTGGTGATGGGCATCAGCGACTGGGTGGCCGTCATGGCCGACGGTCACCTGGTGGCCGAAGGGCCACCGCACACCATCGGCCGGAACGCCGCCGTCGTGGACGCCTACCTGGGCAAGCGGCACGACGAGCCGGACGCGACCGAGGAGAAGGGCGAGGAGGGGTAGCGATGTCCCCTGAGGAGCAGGCACCGGTGCTGGCGGCCGACGACATCGTCGCCGGTTACGTCCCCGGTGTCGACGTGCTGCGCGGATGCAGCGTCGAGGTGCGGCCGGGCGAGGTGGTCGGCGTGATCGGCCCCAACGGCGCCGGCAAGTCCACGCTGATCAAGGCCGTCTTCGGGCTGCTGCGGGTGCGCGGCGGGACCGTGCGGCTGCGCGGCGAGGACGTGACCGGCAGGCCCGCGCACGAGCTGGTCCGGCGGGGCGTGGGCTACGTACCGCAGCTGCAGAACGTGTTCCCCACGCTGACCGTCGAGGAGAACCTGCGGATGGGGGTCTACCTGCGGCCCAAGGACCACGCGCGGCGCGTCGCGGCGGTCGAGGAGCTCTTCCCCGTGCTGGCCGACCGCCGCAAGCAGAAGGCCGGCGCGATGTCCGGCGGCGAACGCCAGATGCTCGCGATGGCCCGCGCGCTGATGATGGAGCCGCAGCTGCTGCTGCTCGACGAGCCGTCGGCCGGTTTGTCACCGCTCCACCAGGACCACGTCTTCGACCGGTGCAGAATGATCAACAGCGCGGGCGTCGCCGTGCTCATGGTCGAGCAGAACGCCCGCAGGTGCCTTCAGCTCTGCGACCGCGGCTACGTCCTCGACCAGGGCCGCAACGCGTACACCGGTACGGGTACGGCCCTGTTGCACGACGAGAAGGTGATCGAGCTGTACCTCGGCACGCTCGCCCGCGTCCGTTGACTCCCGCTGCCGGTCCTCCCGGTCACTCCTCGGCCTTGCTGGTCTCGGTACGCAGGGTCTGCAACTTCCCCTCGTCGTCGTAGCCGTACACCTCGATCGTCGCCTGGCCGGGCTCGCCCTTGTCGGTGAAGTCGAGCGGACCGCTCACGCCGTCGTAGTCGATGTCCCTGCCGTCGGCGAGGAGCTCCTTGCAGGCGGCGAACGACTTGCACTTCTCGCCGTCCTTGGTGATCCCGTTCATCTCCTTCACGTACGCGCCCGGGTCGTCGGACTTCGCCTTCTCGGCGGCGAGCGCGATCGTCGTCACGCAGTCGAACGCCTGCGGCGCGAACTGCAGCTCCTTCAGCTTCGGCGCGAACTCCTTGAGCTCCTTCACGTACTGCTCGTTCTCCGCCGAGGCCGGCGCGGTCCCCTTCATCCCGGAGAGCCTCTCGGGCTGGCCGGGGGCGACCAGCGAGGGCAGTTCCTCACTGCGCAGTCCGTCGGCGCCGTAGACGCCGATCCGGTCGGGCCCGAGTCCGGACTCGATCATGCCCTGCAGGATCTGGGTGCCTTCCTCGAAGGCGATCACCACGGCGGCGTCCGGCCTGGAGTTCTCGATCTGCTGGGCGACCTGGTCGAAGTTGGTCGCCTTCGGGTCGTAGGTCTCGGCGAGCGTCACCGTCGCACCGCGCTCCTCCAGCGACTTGCGAGTGGCCTCCATCAGGCCGCGCCCGTAGTCGTCCGCCCGTGCGACCAGGGCCACCCGGTCGTGGCCGTCGTCGCGGACGACATCCGCCAGGATGGGCCCCTGCAACACGTCACTCGGGACGGTGCGGAAGTAGTAGCCGTCGTCCTCGTAGTCGGTGAAGGTGGGAGCGGTGTTCGACCCCGAACACTGCACGACGCCCGCTCCGGTCACCCGGTCGATGAACGCCAGTGACATACCGGAAGCCGCGGCGCCGACGATCGCGTCCACGCCTGCCGCGAGGACCCGGTCCGCCGACTGTGCGGCGACGGCCTCCTGGCCCGCCTCGTCACTGGAGACCACGGTCGGCACGGACTTGCCCAGGACCCCGCCCGCGTCGTTGATCTTCTGTATCGCGAACTTCAGCGACTCGATCTGGGGTGGGCCGAGGTAGGCCAGCTGTCCCGTCTCCGGCAGGACATAGCCGAACTGGAGCTCTCCATCGCCCGGCTCGGCCCGGGCGGTGCCCGTCGTACCGCAGACGGCTATCACGAGGGCGGCCGCGCTTGCGAAGATCGCGGACCGCCGTATCGACGCTTTCATCTCCGCCTCCGCTCGTTACAGGCGGCGGTGGTCGACTGGCCGGCCCTCCGCCCGCCATCTGTACACGAGGGTAGAACTCATTCGGAGATCGGAAAAGGTGTGAAATCTACACTTTTGCGATTGATTGTGCTCATCGCTTCGGCCCTGCGCTCCCCCCTCAGGTCGCGCAGGGCCTTGGTCATGCGTGGACGCGCTCCCTAGTCGCCTACGGTGACGCGCTCCGCCTCCTTCGGGGTGGACCTGGCGACCACGACGGACGGCTGCTTCCGCCCGGTCCGCAGGCCCGTGAGGGTGATCAGCAGGCCGGCGAAGGCGATGAGCGTCACGACCACCAGCCCGGGCCGGTAGCTGTCGAGGACGGCCTGCGGGGAGGCGTTGCCCCGCTCGGGGGCGTTCGCGGTGACCACCGCCGTCACCACGGCGAGGAAGATCGCGCCGCCCACCTGGACCGAGGTGTTGAGCAGCCCGGAGACCATGCCCTGCTCGTGCTCGTCGACGCCGTTGGTGGCCTGGACGTTGAGGGACGGGAAGGTCAGCGCGAAGCCCGAGCCGACCAGCAGCATCGTCGGCAGGATCACCGCCGCGTAGACCGGGTCGAGGTCGATGCGCAGGAACAGCACGTACCCGGTGACCATCAGCGCGAAGCCCAGCACCATCAGCCGGGCCGTGCCGAACCGGTCGATGACCGCTCCGACCTTCGTCGCGGACAGCGCCACCAGCGCGCCCGCCGGCAGGAAGGCCAGGGCCGTGTGCAGCGCGGACCAGCCGAGCAGCTGCTGCATGTACAGCGTGACCAGGAACTGGAAGCCGATGTAGCTGCCGACGAACGTCAGCGCGCCCAGCTGGGCCCGCACCTGCGGCCCCGAGCGCAGCACGCCGAGCCGGATCAGCGGGCTGGGGCTGCGCCGCTCGACGGCGACGAAGGCCGCCAGGAGTACGGCCACGGCGGCGAAGGACAGGACGGTCCGGGCCGCGCCCCAGCCCACCTCGGGCGCCTCGACGACGGTGAAGACGAGCAGCAGCATCGAGGTGGTGCCGAGGACGGCGCCGGGGATGTCGTAGCCGCCCTGGCCGCGCTCGCGCTCACTGCGCGGCAGCAGCTTCAGGCCGACGAGCAGGGCGATCAGCGCGATGGGGGCGGGCAGGAGCATGGTGAGCCGCCAGCTGGCCTCCGTGAGCAGGCCGGAGAAGACCAGGCCCATCGAGTAGCCGGTGGCGCCGCAGGTGGTGTAGATGGCCAGGGCGCGGTTGCGCAGCGGGCCTTCGGGGAACGTCGTGGTGATGATCGACAGGCCGGCGGGGGCCGTGAAGGCCGCGCTCAGGCCCTTGATGAAGCGGCTGGCGATGAGCAGCGGCCCCGAGTCGACGAGGCCGCCGAGCAGCGAGGCGAGCGCGAAGACGCCGAGGGCCACCAGGAAGACCTGACGCCGGCCCAGCAGGTCGGCGGCGCGTCCGCCGAGGAGCAGCAGGCCGCCGTAGCCCAGGATGTAGCCGCTGACGATCCATTGCAGTGCCGAGGTCGACAGGCCGAGGTCGGCGCCGATGGACGGCAGGGCGACGCCGACCATGGACACGTCCAGGGCGTCCAGGAACATCGCGGCGCAGAGCACGAGCAGGGTGCCCCAGAGCCGCGGAGTCCAACGCCCCTCGGACGTGGGGGAGATGAGCGGAGAGGTCATGCCCGGAACACTACATGCGCATGCATGAGATGCAAGTGCATTTAATTCGGGTGCAACAATCTGGGTTCTCTGTTACGGTGCGGCGCATGGCGGCTCAGCAGGCCGAGCAGACGCTCGTGGCACGGTGGCGGGACATTCTGGCGCTGCACGCGCGGACGCAGTGCGAACTCGACCGTGCGCTGCACGGGCATGGCCTGTGCGCCAGCGACTTCGAGGTGCTCGACGTCCTCGCCGGGTGCCGGACGCCGAACGGCACGCCGTCCTACCGCGTCCAGGAGATCTCCGAGCGGGTCCATCTCAGCCAGAGCGCGCTGTCGCGGCTGATCGCCCGGCTGGAGAAGGAGGGACTCGTCGAGCGCGGCATGTGCCCCGAGGACCGGCGCGGCGTGAAGGTCTGCCTCACGGCAAAGGGACGCGCGTTGCACGGCGAGGTGCTTCCCGTGCAACGCGCGGTACTGGCGCGGATGCTCACCGACGACTGATCGCCCGTCGGCCGCTCAGATCGCCGACGTCTCCCGCCACAGCTTGGCGAGCGCCTGGTCGCCCGTGGCGCTCGGCAGGGGCGCCCGGTTCCACAGCGCCAGATACAACTGCTCGGCCGGGCCGGACAGTTCGCACTCGGCCTCCCCGGACGCGTCCCGCGTGGTCACGGGCGGCTCCGGCGACAGACGCACCGTCCACACCGCGCCGGTGTCCTCCGTGCGGACCCGCAGGACACGGGGCTCGGGGGTGCGCACGCGGCTCCTGGCGCGGGCATGGAAGCCGCGCAGCAACTCGTCGATGCCGTCGGTCGCGAACTCGGGGCCGACGCTGTTCGGGCCCCCGCCGCGCGCGGACTCCGCGTCGACCCGGTGCACGGCCGTCTCGTGCGCCTGCCGCCGGGCCCAGAAGGCCAGCGGGGACGGCGCGGGCAGGAAGGCGAAGCACTCCACGTCGGGCGAGGCGCCCGCCAGTGTGCCGACGAGATGCCGGTGGCTGTCGCGGTACCAGTCCACGAGCTCAGGGCCGTCGAGGTCGGTGGGTTCGACCAGCGGGCGGCGTTCGGTGAGCTGCTCGGCGACGTAGGCGGCGGCCCAGCGGTGCACGGCGCCCGTGTGCCGCAACAGGTCGCGCACCTGCCACTCGGGGCACGTCGGCACCTTCGCATCGGTCCCGGCCTCCTCGGCGGCCGCGGCCAGCAGCCGGCCTTCCGTCTCCAGCGCTTGAAGGAACTCGGCGGTCTCCATGGCGCCGAGTCTGCCGCATGAAGTGCGCTCCAGGCCCGGGGATTTCGGGCGGCCGGCCGCGGTGGCTACGGCAGCGGCGTCCCGCCCGTCGCGTTGACGATCTCGGCGGTGATGTACGACGCCTCCTGCGAGGCGAGGAAGACGTACGCCGGCGCCATTTCGGCAGGCTGTGCAGGCCGCCCGATGGGGGCCTGCTTGCCGAACGTCTGCGTGTCCGGCAGGGTCGCCGGGATCAGCGGCGTCCACACCGGGCCCGGCGCCACCGCGTTGACGCGGATGCCCTTCTCGATCAACATCTGCGCCAGCCCCTGGGTGAACGTGACGATCGCGCCCTTCGTCGTCGCGTAGTCCAGCAGGTGCGGACTGGGCTTGTACGCCTGCACGGACGTGGAGTTGATGATGCTGCCGCCCTCCGGGATGTGCGGCAGGGCCAGCTTGCACAGCCAGAACATGCCGTACAGGTTGGTGCGCAGCACCCGGTCGAACTGCTCGGTGGTGATCGCCTCGATGCCGTCGGGCTGCGACATCTGGTACGCCGCGTTGTTCACGAGGACGTCGATCCGGCCGAACTCGTCCACGGCACGCTCGATCAGCGCCCGGCAGTTCTCCTCCTCCCGCACGTCGCACGAGACGGGCACGGCACGCCGGCCGGCCTCCTCGACGAGCCGGGCCGTCTCGGCGGCGTCGTCCTTCTCGTCATCCAGATGGGTGAACAGCACGTCGGCTCCCTCGCGGGCGAACGCCAGGGCGACCGCGCGGCCGATCCCGGAGTCCCCACCGGTGATCACGGCCTTGCGATCGGCCAGCCGGCCACTGCCCCGGTAGGACTCCTCGCCGTGGTCCGGGGGCGGGTCCATCGGCCCCGTCCAACCGGGGTGCGGCTGGTCCTGGGAGGGAAACTCCGGGGTCGGGTGCTGCTCTCCGGGGTGCTGCTGTTCGGTCACGGGTCTGCCTCCTCGTCCATGGCGTACGGCCCGGTGATCACCACGGGCGTGGCCACGGGTACCCAGGATCACCGGTATCCCTCCTGGCAGCGTCCCCCCTTCAGCCCCCGGCCGCCCGCCGCGCCGCCGCCCCCACCAGCGCTCCGACGAGCGCCGCCACCGCGGCCAGCACCGCCACGCTGGTCAGTGCGGTCGGCAGGGTGAACCAGTCCGCCATGAAGCCGATCGCGGGCGGGCCGAGGAGCATGCCCCCGTAGCCCAGGGTGGAGGCCGTGGCGACACCGCTGGGCCCGGCGAGGGCGCCGGCGCGTTCCACGGCCACGGGGAAGAGGTTCGCGAGGCCGATGCCCGTGATCGCGTAGCCGAGGAGGGCCGCCCAGAGGGAGGGGGCGAGGGAGCCGAGCAGCATTCCGGCCGCCGCGGTGGTGCCGCCGGCGACGACGGTCGGAGTCCGCCCCAGGCGTTCCAGGAGCGTCGTGCCGGACAGCCGCCCCACCGTCATGGCGAGCGCGAAGCAGGAGTAGCCCGCGGCCGCGGCACCCGCCGAGGCGTGCAGGTCCTGTTCGAGGTGCAGGGCGCCCCAGTCGGCCAGCGCCCCCTCGCCGTACGCGGTGCACCCCGCGATGAGGCCGAAGACGATCACCAGCCCCCGGGTGCGGGCGTCCAGGCGGCGCGGGGCGCCCTCGTCGGGGAGCTCCCGCTCCGGGGGCGCCGGCGGCTCGTGCCGCAGGAGCGTGGGGCCCGCCGCGGCGGTGACGAGCAGGCCGACGAGCGTGAGCAGCAGCAGGTGCCGCGTGGGGGAGAGGACCCCCGCGACCAGCCCGCCCAGCCCTGCCCCGACCATGCCGCCCAGGCTGAACGCCGCATGGAAGCTCGGCATGATCGGCCGCCGCAGCGCGGCCACGAGTTCGACGGCCGCGCTGTTGAAGGCGACGTTGATGCCGCCGTACGCGGCCCCGAAGAGCAGCAGGACGAGGCCCAGCGCGAGCGCCGAGTGGGTCAGCGGGGGCAGGGCGACGCTGAGGGAGAGCAGGACCGCGCAGACGACGGTGACCTGGTGGTTCCCGTAGCGGCGGCACAGGCGCCCCGTGAGGGTCATGGTGACGACGGCCCCGGCGGAGACGCCCAGGAGGGCGAGGCCGAGGGCGCTGGCGGAGGCGCCCGTCTGCGCCTTGATGGCGGGGATGCGCACCACCCAGCCGGCGAAGACGAAGCCGTCGAGGGCGAAGAAGACGGTGAGGGCGACGCGGAGTCGGGACAGGGAGCTGCCGTTGCCCGGCACGTCACTGTGCGTTCGGGGTTTGTTTATTTGCGGCACAAAGTCAGGCTAGGTGGGTGCGGGGTCGAGGACAAGGTGCGACTCTGGGACGAGACGAAACCGCCGAGGGTGCGGACGTACCCGCCGAAGGAGCGCAGGAGGGCACATGGGACGTGACGTGCCGGCCCTGGTGTTCACACGGGAGGACCGCCGTCGGTACCGGGAGAAGATGCACACCGACCTCGAGGTGCTGGCCCGGATGCTCCACGAATCGGGGTTCGAGAGCGAGCGCCCCCAGGTCGGGCTGGAGATCGAGCTCAACCTGGTGGACGACGCCGGGCTGCCCGCGATGCGCAACACCGACGTGCTCCAGGCGATCGCCGACCCCGCCTGGTCGAGCGAGCTGGGCCGCTTCAACCTGGAGATCAACATCCCGCCCCGGCAGCTGACGGCCGGCGGCCCCGGTTCCTGGGAGCAGGCGATCCGGGACGCCCTCAACCACGCCGAGGACCGCGCCGCGGCGGTGGGCGCCCACCTGATCATGATCGGCATCCTGCCGACCCTGGGCGAGTCGGACGTCAGCGAGTCCGCGCTCTCCGGCGACCCGCGGTACCGGCTGCTCAACGAGCAGATCTTCGCGGCCCGGGGCGAGGACCTGCGGATCAAGGTCGACGGCGTGGAGCGCCTGTCGACGTACGCCGACACGATCACTCCCGAGGCCGCCTGCACCAGCACCCAGTTCCATCTCCAGGTCGACCCGAAGGAGTTCTCGCAGTACTGGAACGCGGCCCAGGCCATCGCGGGCGTGCAGATCGCCCTCGCGGCGAACTCGCCCTTCCTGTTCGGCAAGGAGCTGTGGCGCGAGACCCGCATCCCCCTGTTCGAGCAGGCCACCGACACCCGCCCCGAGGAGATCAAGGCCCAGGGCGTGCGGCCCCGGGTGTGGTTCGGGGAGCGCTGGATCACCAGCGTCTTCGACCTCTTCGAGGAGAACGTCCGCTACTTCCCGGCCCTGCTGCCGCTGTGCGAGGACGAGGACCCGCAGAAGGAGCTGGACAACGGGGGCGTTCCCCAACTGGGCGAACTGACCCTCCACAACGGCACCATCTACCGCTGGAACCGCCCCATCTACGCGGTCACCGACAGCGGCCCGCACCTGCGCATCGAGAACCGGGTGCTGCCCGCCGGCCCCACCGTGGCGGACATCATCGCCAACGGCGCCTTCTACTACGGCCTGACCCGCGCCCTGGTCGACGAGGACCGGCCGGTGTGGACGCGGATGTCCTTCTCGGTCGCCGAGGAGAACCTGCACACCGCGGCCCGCGACGGCATCGACGCCCGCCTGTACTGGCCCGGCGTGGGCGAAGTACCCGTCACAGAACTGGTGTTGCGGCGTCTGCTGCCCCTGGCCCACCGGGGCCTGGAGCTCACCGGCATGGACGCCGCCTGGCGCGAACCCCTGCTGGGCATCATCGAGCAGCGCTGCGTCACCGCCCGCAACGGCGCCCTGTGGCAGGCGGAGATGGTGCACCACCTGGAGAAGGCCGGCATCTCCGACCGGCGGGAGGCACTGCGGCAGATGACCAGGACGTACATGGACTACATGCACATGAACGCGCCCGCGCACACGTGGCCCGTGGACTGACCTCAGGCGGGCCGGCCGTGCCACTGCGCCGCAGCCGTCAGGGGCACGGGCGCGGGCACCCGTGCCGATGTCGTCAGCTCGATCCGCCGCCCCTCGGCCGCCGACCGCAGCAGGGCGGTCATCGTCTCCAGCACGTGCAGGGCGAGTTCACCGTTCGCGCGCGGCGCCCGCTGCCCGTCGGCCGTGAGGAAGTCGAGCAGTCCGACGCCGCGTGCGCCGTCCTCGTAGCCCGCCGACGTCGGCAGGGCGCGCCACCGCGTGTCGCCGAGCGCGTGGAGGCGTACCTCGCCGTCGAAGCGGTTCGGGTCCGGGACCGAGAGGCTGCCGCTCTCGCCGTGGACCTCGATCGGCGCGGCCGTGGTTGCCACGCCGTCGAAGCTCGTCGTGAGCGTCGTCAGCGTCCCGTTCACATGCTCCAGCACTCCGGAGACATGGCTGTCCACCTCGACCGGAATGCGCTCGCCGGCGCGCGGACCGGAACCGATGACGCGTTCGGCACGCAGCCTCCCGGCCGCCCCGGTCACGGCACGCACCGGCCCGAGCAGATGGACCAGGGACGAGAGGTAGTACGGCCCCATGTCCAGCAGCGGGCCCCCGCCGGCCGTGTAGTAGAAGTCGGGGTGGGGATGCCAGCGTTCGTGGCCCGGGGTGACCATCACGGCCGAGGCGAACTGGGGGCGTCCGATGCTCCCCGCCTCCACGGCGGCCCGCGCGGTCTGAACTCCCGTGCCCAGGACGGTGTCCGGGGCGCAGCCCACACCGGTGCCCGCCTTCGCGGCGGCTTCCAGGACGGTCCGGGCGTCCTCCAGGCCCGCCGCCAGAGGCTTCTCCCCGTAGACGTTCTTGCCGTGGCGGATCGCCCCGAGGGCTATCTCGGCGTGGGCCGCCGGGGTGGTCAGGTTCAGCACCGTGTCCACGTCCGGGCTGCTCAGCAGTTCCTCGACCGTCAGCGCCCGGGCGCCGGGCAGTTCGGCGGCGGCCGCGGCCGACCGGGAGGCGTCGAGGTCGGCGACCGCGGTGACGCGCACGCCGGGATGGCCGACGAGCGTGTCCAGGTAGGCGCGCGAGATGACGCCGAGCCCTACGACCCCGACGCGGTGCGCGTCGCCCACAGCATGCCCCTCTCGATGATGGTCCGGACGTGGGGGTGCTCCAGCACGTCGACGCTGTGCCCCGGAGTCGTCACCACGACCCGCCCGGCACCCCACCGGCGGGTCCAGACCGCCGGTGAGGTGACCGGCCGGTGCCAGGGCTGCCACGGCCGGGTGGGATGCGTGGTGGTGGCCAGGACGTCGATGAGGTCGTCGTGGAGCACCCAGTACTGCTCGGTGTCCAGCGCGAAGTCCTCGATGCCCGCCGTGATCGGGTGCTCGCGACCCGCCGCGGTGAGGGCGATGGTGTGGGGCAGGAAGTTGTCCGCCGCCTCACCCCGGCGTTCGCACGGTTCCTTGCCGGGGTGCGTGGCGAACTGGCCCCCCACCAGGTGGAGATAGTCCGAGGAGGCGCGGAACGAGTCGGCGATGCCGCCGTGCCAGCCGGTGAAGCCGGTGCCGGCCACCACCGCGGAGGACAACCCCGCCACCTGCTCGTGCGTGATCTCCGACATCGTCACGCACTGCACGACCAGGTCGGTGCCGGCCATCTCGGCGCCGTCCGCGTAGATCTCGGTCGACTCCTCGACCCGGACGGCGTACCCGTTGCTCCGGAGGAAGGGCAGGAACAGTTCCGTGGCCTCGACCGGCTGATGCCCTTCCCAGCCGCCGCGGACCACCAAGGCTCTCTTCTGCGTCATCGTGATCTCAGTGTGCGCCGGTCGCCCGCGCCCGCAAAAGAGGGCCGGACCTCACGAAACTTTCGCGGCGACGGCCCGCGCCGAGACCATCCAGCAGGCCGCGGTGTAGCGGACCTCCGTGCCCTGCACGAAGGGGTCGAAGGCGGGGCGGACCGCCTGGACGATCTCTGCCCGGGTCCGCTCGTCGGCGCTGGGAAGGACCATGCCGAGCGGGCCGAGCCGGGTGAAGTAGGTGACGAGTTCCTTCTCGGGCAGGGCGCAGACCACGTCGACCGGCTGGATGTCGACCCCGGCCCAGCCGCTCTCCGCCAGGATGCGGTGGACCCGCTCCGGGTCCGCGAAGGCGAACTGGCCCGGCTGGTCCGGCCGGCGGGCGGGAAGCTCCGGCAGGAACGGGGCCGCGGCGCGTTCCGCCGTCGTCATGAACGGGTTCTCCTCCGGGCCGCGCCACACGACGCACCGCAGCCCGGCCCCGTCCCGCACCGTGGCCCGGAGATTGGTGAAGGCCCGCACGGGGTCGCTGAAGAACATGACGCCGAAGCGCGAGATGACGGCGTCGAAGGCGCCGGGTTCGAACGCGTACTCCTGCGCGTCGGCCTGGATGAAGGACGCCGGTACGCCCTCCTGCTCGGCGCGCGCCCGGGCCGTCTCGATCATCGGGGCGGAGATGTCGACCCCGACGCAGTGACCGACCCTGCGGGCGACGGCCCGGGTGATACCGCCCGTGCCGCAGCCGACATCGAGCACGCTGCCCGCGTGTTCGGCGGACACGGCGTCGACGAGCAGCTCCTCGATGGGCCGGAACATCTCGTTCAGCACCCCCTGGAGATCCACCCAGGCACGGCCGGAGGGTCCGTTCCAGCGGGCGGCCTGCTCGTCGTCGGACCTGTGTGAGGCATCCATCTTCGGGTCTCTCCCTCTGCTTGCCTTCGTCGGGACGGGATGACAGCGTTCTACTTCAAGTCGACTTGAGGTCAAGACAATGACAGACCTGGACATCGCAGAAGTGGCGCACCGCGCCGGAGTGCCCGCCTCGACGCTGCGGTTCTACGAGGAGAAGGGGCTGATCGCCTCGACCGGCCGGCGCGGCCTGCGACGCCAGTACGACCCCGGGGTGCTGGAGCGGCTGGCGCTGATCGCGCTGGGGCGGACGGCCGGGTTCTCGCTCGACGAGATCGCGCAGATGTTCGCGCCGGACGGGCAGCCGCGGATCGACCGGCGGATGCTGTCGGCCAAGGCGGAGGAACTCGACCACAGGATCCGCGAACTGGGCGTCCTGCGGGATTCCCTGCGGCATGCCGCCGCCTGCCCCGCGCCCAGCCACCTGGAGTGCTCCACCTTCCGCCGCCTGATCGACGCGGCGGCGTCCGGCGGTGTCGCGGTGCCGGGAAGGCGGCCCCCCGAGCGCCGTTGACGGGCCGTCGGCGCTCCTGGCCCGATCCTGGGCCGTGCTTTGCCCGATTACCGTCGACGCGTGCCTGGCCTCGGCTGCTGCAGTCCTGACCGAAGAAGGTCCCACGGTGCCCCGCAGGGACGGCCCTTGTTTCCCTCGTCCGCCGTGTCGCCCCCGGGGCACCGCCTGCCGGGTCGCTGGAGATGGGGTGAGGAAAAACGTTCCAAGGCCTCTCACGTTATACTTGCGGCGCCCATGAAGGCCATCGTCGTGCCTGGTCGCGCGGCTGCAACAGCGAGGGGGTGGACGCCATTCCGGCACGCCCCGCCCGCATCCAGGACGTCGCTGCCGCCGCCGGCGTCTCGGTGTCCACGGTGTCGAACGTGCTCAACCGGCCCGAGCGGGTCAACGCCCAGACCGCCGAACGCGTCCGTGTCGCCGTCGCCGCGCTCGACTACGTCCCCCACCCGGGCGCCGCGGGCCTGCGCACCGGCCATTCCTCCGCGATCGGGCTGGTGCTGCCCGACGTCACCAACTCCTTCTACGCGCGCATCGCGCGAGGCGCCGCCGACGCGGCCTACGACCACGGCTACTCCCTCGTCCTGTGCCACAGCGGGGACGCCCCGGAGCGGGAGCAGGGCTACTTCAGCATGCTCGTCGAGCAGCGGGCCGTCGGAGTCGTCGTCGTGCCGCTGAGCGCCGACCCGGGCCGGCTGGCGCGGCTGCGCGAGCGGGGCATCCCGCTCGTCCTGGCCGACCGCGCGATGCCCGACCGGGAGGGCTGCTCGGCCTCCGTCGACGACATCGCCGGCGGCCGCATCGCCGTACAGCACCTCCTCGACAGCGGGGCCCGCGACATCCTCGTCGTCAACGGCGAGCGCGGCATACGCCAGTGCGCCGACCGCTACCAGGGCGCCCGGCAGGCCGTACGCAGCCGCCGCGAGGCCCGGCTCGACCAGGTCGTCGCCGAGCGGATGACCGTCGCGTACGGCACGGAGATCGCCCGCGGGCTGAAGGACCTGCCCGACGGGGTGTTCTGCACCAACGACTTCCTCGCCGCCGGCCTGTGCCGGGGCCTGGCCGACCGGGGCGTGCGCGTCCCCGAGGACGTACAGGTCGTCGGCTACGGCGACCTCGACGTCGCGACCTTCGGGGCGACGACGCTGACGACGGTCCGGCAGCCCGTCGAGGACCTCGGCCGGGCGGCCGTGGAGATGCTGCTCGACGAGATCGAGGCCCGTGCGGACCACCTCCACGAGACCCGCGTCTTCGCCCCCGGCCTGGTCCTGCGCGACTCCACCCGGCCGCTCTCCGCCGGCTAGGGCCGACACCGCACTCGGCGGCCAGCCGCCCATCATCCGCGTCAACAACCCTGCGGGTCAGTACACCTGGCCCCGGACGGAATCCGCAGCGTCACCGGCCCCCACAGCCCCGACGACAGCTGGGATGCGAAGGCCCAGGCGGTCGGCGTGGCCTCCGCGAGGTACGGCGCCAGCGTGCCCCGGACCGTCACCTCCAGCCGGACGGTCCGCCCCGCGGCACCGCGCAACGGGAAGCGGTACGGCGGACAGAACGCCTCACCGGCGAACTCCCCGTCGACCGACACCTCCACGCTGCCCCGCACCCGCCCGAGATCCAGCACGGGATCGGGCCCGGGCGGCACGTCCAGCGCACGCGCATACGTCACGCCCCCGCTCCAACCGCCCAGCCCCTGCTCGCGCCAGTCGCCCAGCGCCAGCGGTGCCGGCACGGTCCGCACCCGCACCGGCCCGCGCCATGCGGAGCCGCCCCGCAGAACCGCCGTGGGCTCGGTGACCACCTCGACCCGGGTGGGTGCCGAGAGCGGTTCACGGAGCGTCAGCCGGTCGCCCGCCAAAGCCAGTTCCGGTCCGCCGCCGACCCGCACGCGCGCGGGCAGCGCCAACGGCAGCTCCAGCGACACCGTTCCCGCCGGCACGGTGAACCGGAAGCGCTGCGGCGACGCCCGGACGCCGTCGGTGGACCGCGACGGCCACACGGCGCCGCCGAGCAGCGGACGGCCGTTGAGCCACACGGTGTCCGGCAGCGGGTGCGGCCGTACGGCCGCATGGCAGTGCTGCAACTCGCCCCGCCTGCGCGTGTCCTCGACGGTCCGGCCCCGCCACGCGCCCGTCTCGGCCTCCCAGCCGGCGCCACTGACCAGGGCCGTCACCTCGGACCCCGAGCGCGCCACCAGGTCGACGAACACCCCGTCCCGGACATCGTCGGTGTCGGTCACGACCTCCAGCGTGTGCTCGCCCGCCCCGAGCTCGAGCTCGTGACGGAAGAACATCGGCACGGCGCCCCAGTCCGCCTCGTAGTACTCCACCTTCTCCTGCCGCGCCACCACGGCCCCGTCGAGCAGCACGGTCACCGCCGACGCGGCACCCACGACGAGCACCGCCCGCCCCCCGCCGCCCGGGACCCGGAGCCGTGCGCGACAGGCGACCCGGCCGTCGGGCCGGACCCCGTCGGGCGGGCGCATGAACCGCGGCCGTGGCCCGAGCCCGCCCGGCTCGGAGAGGCAGAAGAAGCTGCCGAGCGGTGTGCCGGCGGCGGCCGAGATCGTCGAGGGCCGGTCCTGGGCGTCGGCCAGTTCGTACTCGAGCACGTTGCGGTCGCGGGCCACGGTGACCGGGGCGGAGGCCAGGTAGCCGTCGTCGTACGGGGCCAGCGGCTCCCCGTTCCACCACACCCGCTTGACCGCCTCCGCGCCGACGTGCAGCTCGGCAGGCCCCCGGCGGCCGGTCTCCACGATCGCCCGGACCCGGGCGGCCGTCGCGCCGACCGGCACGGGAACGCGTACGAACTCCTCGTTCACCAGCCCTTTGGTACCCAGCAACCCTCCCTGGTCCGGGATGCCGCGGCTCGACGAGTACACCGCGACGTCCCAGCCCGAGTCCGCCGGCACGAGGGGCAGTTCGCCGGCCAGGACCCGCTGCACGCACGCGGCGTCCAGAGGCTCGGGAGCCTGATCGAGTGGCACCGGCGGCAGGACCCGGACCCGGTTGCCGTAGGTGACCCGGGTGCGCTCCCACACCGCCCCCTCGGTCCACTCCATGGTCCAGATCTGCGGCTCCTGCACGGACGCCCCCGGGGGCAGCGCCAGATCGCCCCAGGTGTTGTCCATCGTGGGGACCAGCCGGCCGTGCCATCCGGTCGAGACGTCGAGCACCCGGGCCGCCGTCCCACCCTCGGAGGGCGCCGATGCCGGACGGCCCTCACGCCAGACGACCAAGGCCGCCGGGGCACCGTCCAGCGGCACCTCGATGGTCGAGAGGGCGCCGTCGTCGCAGACCGACACGCGGGCGGGGCCGCGGGAACCGGTCGCCGGGTTCCAGACCTCGGCCTCCGCGACGCCTGCCCGGACGGTGACGGACGAGGTGCGGACCGGCTCGGGCGTGGAGCCGGGCGGTCGCAGCGGATGCGCGCCGATCTCCGGGAAGGCCGCCGTGACCAGAGCCACCGCCTCGTTCCCCTTCCGCCGGACGAGCAGCGGCACATGGCTCGTCGCGTGCCCGGCCGCGTCGGCCACCGCCTCGGCGGCGGCCTCCGGATCGCGCACCCGCTCCAGCCGGGGATGGGCCAGCAGAGCCGCGACGACCGAGTCGTCACCGGCCCGGCCCGCGGCCGTCCCGGGCGGACGGCCCACGACCACCACCCGCCCTCCCGCGTCGAGCAGTTCGGCCAGCCGGCGTGCCGTCTCCTCCTCCAGCACGCTCGCCGAGGGCAGCAGCACCACGCCGTACGCCAGGTCCCTGATCCGCAGGGCGCCCTCGGTGGCCTTGGCGCGCTGCACCGAGTCGTCGTCGACGACGTCGAAGGAGATCCCGTGCCGGTCCAGGGCACCGGCGTGCGGCCCGAGCCAGTTGTTCGTGCCGCACAGGTCCAGGTAGTGCCGCTGGGTCTCGTCGGCGTCGGCATGGCCGTCGCCCAGCCGGCCGTCGCCGAAGTGCCGGACGGGCTCGTCCAGCGGGACGAGGGCCTGCATGGTGGCGGTGGGGTGCAGCACCGCCACGTCCGCCGCGTAGCCGCCCCACGACATGATCGAGCAGATCCGGGCGACGGCCCGGGAGAACGCCGGGTACTGCTTCCAGTAGGGCTGGCGCCAGTCGGTGGACGGCGGCGCCCACTCGAACCAGCCGCCCGCGGTACCGAAGTAACTGGCGTGCGGGTTGTACAGGTTGGCGCCGCTGCGCAGGAACGGCAGCAGCCAGTCGTAGGTGTCCTCCAGCGTGCCGCCCCAGCCGGAGGAGTGGAACGCCTCGATCCAGACGCGCTCGTGGCCGTAGAGGTGGGCCATGGAGGAGTGCACCTTGGCGTCGCCGTGGTGGTCGCTGCCGGCGGCGCCGTACCAGCGGTGGGTGCGGAAGTAGTCGGTGTAGATCTGCGTGGACTGGGCCGGGTAGCCCGCGCGGGCGGGGTGGCTCTGGTCGCTGCCCAGCAGCAGGCCGCGCTCGCGGTGCCAGGCGGCCAGCGGCCGGAACAGGGCCTCCTCGGTCAGCTCCGCGCGGACCGCGTAGTAGTCGGCACGGACCTTCCCCTCCGGCACGCCGGCGTCCGTGCCGAACAGGGCCGGCAGGTGGTCGAGCAGGTCGTAGCCGCGCCGGGTGCGGAACTCGTCGGCGAAACGGTGGCTCCAGGCGTTGGTGCCGGGCAGTTCGTCCTGGAAGCTGCCCGCGATGACGGTGCCGAGGTAGTCCGGTACGCGGCGGTCGTACTCGTGGTGGACCGTGTCCATCAGCAGGCCCACGGCGTGCGGGTCCAGGTAGTCGAACGCCGTGGGGACGGCGGTGACGAGCCGCACCTCGGTCCCGTCCGGGGCCGCGATGTGCCCGACCCCGGCGAGGTCGAGCCGCCGGCCCTGCCGGGAGTACGCCGCCAGCGGCGTCTCGGCATCCGCCAGGCCGACCGTGCCCCGGGAGACCCTCACGTCACGGCAGCGCAGCGCGAGTCCCGCCGCGCCGGGATGACGCCGTGTCACACCGCCCTGCACATTGGCCCCGGAGAACCCGATCTGGTCGTAGAACCACAGCCGCGTGCCCAGCTCCGCGGCGATCTCGCAGGCGTCGGTGAAGCGCGCCCACCACTCCTCGCCGAACCACGCCGGATCGTCGGCCCGGGCCCCGAACGTCGGGCCGGCCGGGGCCAGATTGATGACGACGAGGTTGTGGACCCCGCCCTCGGCGAACGCCCGCAGCTGCCAGGCGAGTCGCTCTCGGGTGACCTTCGCTCCCGACCACCACCACAGGGGAGTGGGGCCGAAGTCGCGGGGCGGATCGTCGAACAGTCGCCGGAGCTCGGGGGAGATCACGGACACCGTCCTTCCCCTAAAACGTTTTTAGGCCACCTTCACCGTAGGCGAGCTGGAGCGGCCGCGCCATATCCCTGTGACGGCGCCACGGAAGTCGGCGTCATGTCACCCATGCGCGCGCGACACCTTGTTGCAACGTTTTTCTCGCCCTATATTCGCTGCGACCAGGCCCCCGGAACCGCGATGTCACCAGACGACGGAGTCGCATCATGGCCGGTACCCGCCCCATCCCCAAACCGCTCTGGAAGGCCGCCGCCCTGTCGGGCATGGCCTCCTATCTCGACGCCGGGCTGATCGTGAGCATCTCCGTCAACCTGGCCGTCTACCGCGACAGTTACGACATGGGCGTGTGGATGGCCGGGGCGATCAGCGCGATCGTCACCGGCTGCATCGCCGTCGGATCCCTCGTCGGCGGACGGCTCGCCGACCTCTTCGGCCGCCGCCGCGTCTACAACTGGGACATCTTCTGCTTCGCGATCGGCGCCCTCGTCATCACGCTCGCGCCGGACGACATCACCCTGCTGGCCGGTGTCCTCGTCGCGGGGCTCGCGGCCGGCGCCGACCTGCCGACGTCCCTGGCCGTGGTGTCGGACGCGGCGCCCTCCTGGGCCAGGGGCAGGCTGGTGGCGTTCACCCAGGTCATGTGGATGCTGGGCATCGCCGTCGCCATCTTCCTCGGCTTCGTCCTGTCCACCACCGGCATGACCGGGGCCCGGCTCATCACCGGGCAACTGGCCGTCGCCGCACTCGTCACCTGGGCCCTGCGGTCCCGGCTGAAACTGTCCGACGAGCCGTCGGAGACGGATACCGAAACCGCCCCGGAGGGCATCTCCCTGAAGGGTGTATGGAGCCGCGCCGCGCTGCTGCCGATGGCCGCGACGTTCTTCTTCTACGTGACCTGGGGCCTCGGGGCCAACACCTTCGGCCAGTTCGGCACCTATCTGCTCGTCACCGTCAGCGACGCCTCGCAGAGCCTGGCCACCGGAATCAACCTGGCCTTCATCCCGATCGGCGTGCTCCTGACGTTCGCCTTCGTCCGGGTCGCCGACAGCCCCTGGCGCGACCGGCTGTTCCACGTGGCCGCGGTGGTGCAGATCCTCGCCTTCGTCATCGCGTCCCTCACCGCGGGCGCACTCGTCGGCATGCTCGTCTTCTTCGTGCTCTACCAGCTCTCCAACCCCTTCGCCGGAGAGGCCAACTACAAGGTGTGGTCGCAGCTCACGCTGCCCGCGGACACCCGCGGCACCACCCAGGGCCTCACCTACGCCCTGTCCCGGGGCGTGTTCGCGGTCGCCGCGTTCTTCACCCCCGCCCTCGCCGACTACAGCCCGTCCGTCCTGCTCTGGACGATCACCGCCTGCATGACGGCGGCGGCGTTCGCGGGCGTGTTCATCATCCGCGTCCTGGTCCCGCGGTCCGCGAGCGCCGTACAGGACAGAGCGGACCTGCGCGTGTCCAGCACCTGAGCCGCAGCACATCTGACAAGGAGCACCGACCATGGCAACGACCGCGGACCGCACGGCCGTACGGACCGCCGCCCTGCACGACCTGCTCCCGCCGGTCACCCGGCGCCGCACCCGGATCGGGCTGGTCGCCGGCGGACTCGGCACGTACTGGCCGCAGTTCCCCGGCCTCCTCCCGCAGCTGAAGGAGTCGGCCGCCTATGTCGCCGAGCGCTTCCGGGAGATGGACGCGGAGGTGACCGACGCCGGGTTCGTCTCCGACGCCCAGGAAGGCGCCCGCGCCGCCGAGGAACTGCGGCGGGCCGACTGCGACCTGATCGTGCTGTTCCTGACGACGTACCTCACCTCCTCTATGGTGCTGCCGATCGCGCAGCGCTCGCACACGCCGGTCCTGGTCATCGACCTCCAGCCGTCCGAGAAGATGGACCACGCCGCCTTCGACACCGGGGCCTGGCTGGCCTACTGCGGGCAGTGCCCCGTCCCCGAGGTCGGCAACGTCTTCCGGCGCGCCGGCATCCCTTTCCGGTCGGTGTCGGGCTGGCTGCGGCAGGAGTCCGCCTGGCGGCGCATCGAGCAGTGGATCCGGGCCGCGCACGTCCGTGCCGCGCTCCGGCACGCCCGGCACGGCCTCATGGGGCACGTGTACCCCGGCATGCTCGACGTGCAGACCGATCCGACGCTGCTCGCCACGACGTTCGGCTCGCACGTGGAGGTTCTGGAGTTCGACGACCTCAGGCACCGCGTGGAACGGGTGACCGAGGCGGAGACCAGGGAACGGATGGCGCTGGCCCGGCAGATCTTCACCCTCGACGAGAGTGTCGTGGAGGAGGACTTCGCGTGGGGCGCGACCGTGTCCGTCGCCCTGGACCGGCTGGTGGCCGACTTCGAGCTCGACAGCCTCGCCTACTACCACCGCGGCCTCGACGGTGAACTGCACGAGCGGCTCGGCGCCGGCATGATCCTCGGCGCCTCCCTGCTCACCGCCCGGGGCGTGCCCGCGGCCGGCGAGTACGAACTGCGCACGTCCGTCGCCCAGCTCGCCTCCCAGAGCGTCGGCGCCGGAGGCTCCTTCACCGAGATCCAGGCCCTCAACTTCGAGGACGGCGTGGTGGAGATGGGCCACGACGGCCCCGCACACCTCGCCGTCGGCGCGCGCGACCCCCTGCTGCGCGGCCTCGGCGTCTACCACGGCAAGCGCGGCTGGGGCGTGAGCGTCGAGTTCGACGTCCGGCACGGGCCCGTCACGCTGCTCGGCCTCGGCCAGGACGCCGATGGCAGCCTGTGCTTCGTCACCTCCGAGGGCACCGTCGTACCGGGACCGCTGCTGGAGATCGGCAACACCACCAGCCGGGTCGACTTCGGCCGCGACCCGGGCGAATGGGTCGACGCCTGGAGCGCCACGGGCGTCGGCCACCACTGGTCCCTCGCGGTCGGCCGCCACACGGCGGACTTCCGGGCGGCCGCGAGCCTGCTGGGCATCGACCACCGGCAGGTGTGAGGCCTCGGCCGGACGGCGGAACGTGACGACGACGCCGATGACTCCCTCGATGAGCCGCAGCCGGTGCCCAGGAGGACGGAAGGGTGGGAAACGTGAATGACGGGGCGCCGGGCGATGAGGGTCAGGGCAGCACGAGCAGGACGGCCAACGCGATGAGCAGCGAGTCGATCCGGTCCAGCAGGCCTCCGGAGCCGGGTAGCCAGCGGCCGGCGTCCTTCGCCCGTGCACCTCTTTTGACCATGGACTCGAGAAGGTCCCCGGCCGGGCCGCCGACCGCCACCGCGACCGCCATCGGCCAGCTCAGCGAGGACAGCACGGCGAGCACACCGAGGCCGGCCGCGGCTCCGGCCAGCGTTCCGCTCCACCGCTTGGCCGGGGACAGTGGCGACAGCCGCGGCCCGCCCAGCCCTCGACCGGCGAAGTACGCCACGATGTCGGCGATCGAGACCGCCACGAACAGCGCGAGCGCACTCGCCCCGAGCACCACCAACCCGGCCAGCACACCCAGCCAGGCTAGCCCGAACAGGCCGGCGCAGAGCCGGCGCAAGCCATGGTCGGCGTCGCCGGCCAGGAGCGGCACCGCGGCCACCGCGAGCGCCCCGGTCGCGAGCACACGCAGCACCTGCCCGGGCGCCAGCCAGGCAGCCAGCACCACGCCTGCCACCGCCGCGGCCAGCACCACCCGGTCCACCCGGCCCAGCCGCATCAGCCCGCCGAACTCCATCACCGCGATCACCGCAACCGCGATGGCGATGGCCGCGGCGCCTGGTCGGCCCAACCAGAACGCACCGGTGACCAGTGGCACTCCGATCGCCCAGGCGCACCACCGGATCAGCAGCTCGCGGCGCCGGGACACCGCCACCGCGATGCCGCCCAGCGCCAGCGCACCACCGAGGTAGGGCGCCAGGGAGGCCACGGTGATCACCGGGCGGATCCGGCGGCGGATGCGCCCGAAGGCGTCGGAACGAGCGACGCCGAACCCGGCCGCAGTACGTCCAGGGCGGCCTGACACGCGGCCACGATGCGCGCGTTCTCGGCGGTGTCCTTGACCGCGATGCGCACGGTGCGCCCCTGGTACTGAGAGGACAACGGTGACAGGTCGCGCAGGTACACATCGCTGCGGCGGCACTCGTCCACCAGTTGCGCGGCACTCGGCCCGCCGGACGGCAGGGTCACGGTGAGGAAGTTCGCCACGGCCTCTTCGACCACCACGGCCTCGTCCAGCGCGGCCAGGTCGGCGGCCAGTCGCCGGCGCAGCGCGTGCGTGCGACGCCAGCAGTCGCTGTAGTACGCCGGGTCGCGCAGGGCTGCGACTGCGGCCAGTTGCGCCGGAAGGCTCACCGGCCAGGGCGGGGTGTGTCGGCGCAGCTGCGCCGCGGTGGTCGGCTCGGCCACCAGGTATGCGGCCCGCATACCGGACAGCGCATACATCTTGGACAAGGAGCTGCAGACCACTACCCGCGGGTCGTTCGCCGCGAGGCCGGCGAGCGACTCGGTCAGGTCGACATAACCCAGGTACGCCTCGTCGATCCACCAGCGGGTTCGGGCCGGCGCGGCGGCGATCAGCGAGCGCAGCTCGGCGGCCGGAGCGTGGCGTCCGGTCGGGTTGTTGGGGTTGACCACCACCACGAGGTCGTAGCGGCCGGCTCTGACGGCAGCAGACAGCCGGGCCGGATCGATCCGCCAGCCGTCTTCGCGGCGCAACGGGAACCGGTCCACCCGGCATCCGATCACCCGCTCCGTGACGTGGGCATACTCGCCGTAGCCCGGGTCCATCAGCAGCACTCTGCTTTCCGGGGTCAGCCACTGGCCGAATGCCCTGAAGATCAGGTCGGACGAACCGGCGCCGACCGCGAGCGTCTCCGCCGGCAGCGCCCGGGCCGCGGCGATGTCCGCCAGCAGTCCCTCGGCCCCGGTCGGAGGCGAGGTCCGGGCGGCCCAGGCCGGATCTTCCGCGAGTGCCGCCCGCACCCCGGGGGCCGGCGGGAACCAGGCATCCAGCACGTCGGCCGCGACCACCTGATGGCGTCGGTGCAGGCTGCGGAAGTCCGTGCCGATGGCCGTGAACGAAGCGCCGCCGTGTTCGCAGCCGTCCGGCCGGGGTGCGAACGCGACGTCCAGCCGCCAGTCCACTTCGGACCGCAGACGCTCCAGCGTGGTGCGGTATCGGTCTGTCGTGACCTTCGTCAGCTCGGCCACGCCGGCGGTCAGCACCTCGAACGTCAACGCACCGCTGTGGACGGTACGGCCGACCGGGCGCAGGCCGGCGGCCAGGTACATGTTGAGCAACTCGGTGCGCCCCATCGCCACCACCCGGCGACCGCCCCGGGCGGCGATCCAGCGCAGTGCCGCGTACATCAGCAGCGGGGCCGCCGCGGAGGCCCGCCAGCGCGGCTCGACGGTGAGGATGCGCACCTCGAACAGGCCGCCCTCGGTCAGCAGCGGCAACTCGTCGCGGGTCAGGTACTTGTCCAGCGCGTACCGCCCCAGCCAGGGCGGAGTCAGGCTGACAAAACCGATCCGGGTCGTGCCTCGCGCCGCGACCAGGTAGACGTTGTCGCCGTCCAGCCCGTCGTGAAGCCGCCCGGACGGATCCAGCGCATGCTGGCCCAGCTCCTCTGCGTACACGCGGTGACGCAGTTCGTGGATCCACTCGAGATCCTCCGGAACGGCAACGCGCAGCTGCAGGTCACGACCCATTATTTGACTCTTTCGACGCGGGGTGGGGCCGTTCCATCGTGGAGAGCGCAGAGCGGCCGCGACAGAGCCGAGCGGCACAATCAACCTGGGTACGCGTACTCAGGCGCAGTCGTCCCACGCGTGGCATCGCCGCCTCCGGCTGGAAGAGGACGGGTGGGTGTTGTCCCCACCCGGAGGACCGGCGTGGACACGGTCACCGGGCCCGGCAGCAGCCCGGCGCCGCGATGAGCACGAGGGCGTTCAGCAGGAAGATCCGCCGGGACGAGGGCACCGCGTACCGCCTCCTCGAGACCGTCAGCACCCAGCGTGTGCGCTGCCCGGCCGCGGCCATCCGTGACAGCACCCATCCTCGGAACCGAACACCCGCCCGTCGGCTCGGCGTTCATGGGGGGCGCCCACCGGGAAGGATGAGGGTTGGGCCGGATGGCGGAAGCCGCTGGAGGGGGGGAGAAGCTGAAGCCCTGGTGAGACAGCCGCGGCCGGCCGCACCGCCGCATCGGCGACCTGTCTCCCTCCGCACCGTCACAGGACCCGACCCCCAGGACGCGTCATGGCCTCGGCCGTGCCCTGCCGCGAAGCGCTCGGGTTCCGGGAAGGAGAAGCCGTGCCCCAGTCCGAAGACCACCGTCTGGTCGATCTCGAAGCACGACTCGAGCGGGAGGACCCCCGGTTCACCCGGGCCATGAGATCCGGCCGCCCCACCCGGCCCCGGGAGTACCGGCGCACCGGAGCCTGGTGGGGGCTGGCACTCGGCGTCGCCGTGCTGGGCTCCGGCATCGCCCTGGCCCAGGGGCTGCTCATCGCCGGCGGGCTGGTCCTCGTCGGCATGGCGGCCCAGCTGGCGGATCCGGACCCGGCCCGCATGACGCACCGGGGGTTCGGGCGACGCTGACGCGGGCGGCCGTCCGGGGGCCTCCCGTGACGCCCGGACATCGGGGAGTGTGCGCCGTCAGGGTGCCGTTGTAACCCGTGTGAACGCTCTGGATGGTGGGACCGCCCGGCATGACTGACGGTGGTTCATGTCGAGGCCGGGTCTCGTGAGCTGGCGAGGCGTCAGCTGCCCGGCTCGCGACGGAAGGACTCACCGATGCGCTCTGCCCGCATGCTGCTCGCGACGGCCACGGCAACAGCCGCCCTCGCGATCGCCGCACCCGCCGCCTACGCCGAGGCGATGGGTGACTGGGACCACGACACCACTTCCTACAGCAAGGAGCACCACAAGGACGGCGACCACCACGCGCCGCGCGGCGGCGTACACACGGGTGGCGGAGCACTCGCCGCGGTGACCGCGGACGAGGACTGGAAGACCTCCAAGCAGGACGAGGACTCGTCCGGCGCCATGAGCGACGAAGAGGGCAAGGAAGAGGGCAAGGAAGAGGGCAAGCACGAGGAGCAGGGCAAGGAGAACGGGCACGAGAAGGGCTCCTGGAAGGGCAAGCACGACAAGCCGCACGGCGGGATGCACACCGGTGGCGGAGCGCTGGCCGCCGTGACGGCGGGCGACGACTGGGAGAACTCCAAGTACGACCCGGACACGTACAAGGACGGCGAGGACGACTGGGGCGACAAGCGCAACGAGGAGGGCAAGGAAGGCGGACACGAGAAGGGCTCCTGGGAGGGCAAGCACGACCGGCACGACAAGCCGCGCGGCGGCATGCACACCGGTGGCGGCGGGCTCGCCTCCGCCCCGGGCGTGACCGCCGGCGGGCTGGCGGTGCTGGCGGTGGCCGGCACCGGCCTGTACGCGCTGCGTCGTCAGAGGGCCTCGCAGGGCGCCGTATGACCCATGCCTGACCTCATAGCCGGCCGTGGCCGCCGCACGTGCCCAGCGCGTCGCGGCGGCCCGGCTCGTCCTCCCGCGTGCCGTGCCCGCTGCCGTGCCTGAATGAGGTGGTCCTTGATGGCAGCCAGTCCTCCCGCTCTTCCCGACCCCGGCCCCGAACCGTCGAGGCGGCGGTTCCGCACCGTCGTGACGGTGCTCTGGGCGGTGGCCGCCCTCGTCCTGACCGTGAATCTGTTCGGCGGCAGCGGCGAGTCGACCGACGATGCCGGCCCGCCACACGCGCCGCCTGCCGTGGCAGCCGCCTCGGCCGTCCCCGATCTGCCCGACACGCGGTCCACGTCCGCGGCGCCGCACCGGTCGGCCGCGTCCGGAGCCGGCCCGCAGCTGCCGCGGTCCCGCCCGGTCCGCCTGCTGATCCCCAAGATCTCGGTCGACGCGCCCTTCACCGACCTCGCCATCAACCCTTCCGGACAGCTGGAGCCCCCGCCGCCGAACGACACCAACCTCGTCGGCTGGTACGCCAAGGGCCACACCCCCGGAGAAGCCGGTACCGCCATCATCGCCGGGCACGTGGACACCCCGACCTCCCCGGCCGTGTTCGCCGGACTCAGCGAGCTGAAGAAGGGCGACCGGTTCCAGGTGGCACGAGCCGACGGCAGCAAGGCCACCTTCGCCGTCGACCACACGGAGTCGTTCGAGAAGGACGCCTTCCCCAGTGACCGCGTGTACGGCGACACACCCGAGGCCCAGGTCCGGCTCATCACCTGCTCGGGTTTCTACGACCGTCAGGCCCGGGACTACACCGAGAATCTGGTCGTCTTCGCCCACCTCGTCTGACTTCCGGGGCACCGGCCTGACTAGGTGTTTTAAAGTGACTGCCACCAGTTCAGGCGACTGTGGGACCTGTGAGGGATTCGCGAACCATGACGACCGAAACGTTTGAGTTCCAGGTAGAGGCGCGTCAGCTGCTCCAGCTGATGATCCACTCGGTCTACTCGAACAAGGATGTCTTCCTGCGGGAACTCGTCTCCAACGCTTCCGACGCGCTCGACAAGCTGCGTCTGGAGAAGCTGCGGGACGACTCGCTCGACGCCGACGTGTCGGACCTGCACATCGAGCTCGACGTCGACAAGGAGGCCCGCACCCTCACGGTGCGGGACAACGGCATCGGCATGTCGTACGACGAGGTCGGGCAGCTCATCGGCACCATCGCCAACTCGGGCACGGCCACGTTCCTCAAGGAGCTGAAGGAGGCCCAGGACGCCGCCGGGGCCGAGGGACTCATCGGCCAGTTCGGTGTCGGCTTCTACTCCGGCTTCATGGCGGCGGACGAGGTCACCCTGGTGACCCGGCGCGCCGGCGAGGGCCAGGGGACGCGCTGGACGTCGCGCGGCGAGGCCACGTACACCCTGGAGAGGGTCGACGACGCGCCCCAGGGCACGTCCGTCACGCTCCACCTCAAGCCCGCCGACCCCGAGAACCAGCTGCACGACTACACCTCCGAGTGGACGATCCGGGAGATCGTCAAGCGCTACTCGGACTTCATCACCTGGCCGATCCGGATGGTCCCGGAGGCGAAGGACGGCGAGGGCGCGCCCGAGCCCGAGACGCTGAACTCCATGAAGGCCCTCTGGGCGCGCTCGCGCGACGAGGTGTCCGACGACGAGTACCACGAGCTGTACAAGCACATCAGCCACGACTGGCGCGAGCCCCTGGAGACGATCCGGCTCCAGGCCGAGGGCACCTTCGAGTACCAGGCCCTGCTCTTCGTCCCCTCGCACGCCCCGCACGACCTGTTCACGCGGGACTTCAAGCGCGGCGTCCAGCTGTACGTGAAGCGCGTCTTCATCATGGACGACTGCGAGGCGCTGCTGCCGCCCTACCTGCGCTTCGTCAAGGGCGTCGTCGACGCGCAGGACCTCTCGCTCAACGTCTCCCGCGAGATCCTCCAGCAGGACCGGCACATCCGGATGATGCAGCGCCGGCTGACGAAGAAGGTGCTGTCCACGGTCAAGGAGTTCCTCGCCAAGGACGCCGACCGCTACCGCACGTTCTGGCGCGAGTTCGGCACCGCCCTGAAGGAGGGCCTGGTCACCGACTCCGAGAACCGCGACGCGATCCTCGCCGTCTCCTCGTTCGCGACGACGCACTCCGACGACGAGCCGACCACGCTCGCGCAGTACGTGGAGCGGATGAAGGACGGTCAGGACGACATCTGGTTCATCACCGGTGAGTCCCGGCAGAGCATCGAGAACTCCCCGCACATGGAGGCGTTCCGGGACAAGGGCATCGAGGTCCTGCTGCTCACCGACGCCGTCGACGAGGTCTGGGTCGACGCCGTCGGCGAGTACGAGGGCAAGAAGCTGCGGTCCGTCACCAAGGGCGAGATCGACCTCGACGGCGAGGGCGAGGAGAAGGCCGGCGAGGAGCGGGAGAAGCAGGCCGAGGAGTACGCCGGGCTGCTCGGCTGGATGCGGGAGCAGCTGGACGAGGACATCAAGGAGGTCCGCCTCTCCACGCGGCTCACGGTCTCCCCGGCCTGCGTCGTCTCGGACGCGCACGATCTGACCCCCGCCCTGGAGAACATGTACCGGGCGATGGGCCAGGAGGTGCCGCGCACCAAGCGGATCCTGGAGCTCAACCCCGGCCACCCGCTGGTGAAGGGCCTGCACGAGGCGTACCGGGCGAGCGAGGACCGTGCGGAGCTCGGCGAGTCCGCCGAGCTGCTCCACACCCTGGCGGTGCTCGCCGAGGGCGGTCAGCCCAAGGACCCGGCGCGCTTCGTCAGGCTCGTCGCTGACCGCCTGGAGCGCACGTTGTAGTCACGGGGCGGATCAGGGGTGGTCCGGGGCGCCCGCCGCCCGGGCACCGGGCGGGGTCGTGCCGGTGCCCGGCGGGACGATCTCGCCCTGGACCACCCGCGGCGCGGGGGCCGTACCGGCCTCCTCGTCCTTCGCCGCGCGGGCCTCGGCCTTGAGGATGCGGGCCGCCTTGCCGGCCGAGCGGGTCAGCTCGGGGAGCTTCTTCATCCCGATGACGGCTATGACGACGATGAGAATGATCGCGATCTCGCTCAGTCCGAACATGGTGTCCTGTCCTCTCTCGCCCGGGCCGGGCACGGCGAGAGCGTATCGGGCGGCGAGCACGGCGTGATCGCCGTATCGGGATGCGGCAGCAGGTGCCGGCGCAGGTGGGGCAGCATCCCGCGGTCGAGCAGCTCCTGCCGCCAGACCAGCCGGGCGTGCTCCACCTGGTCGGCGGCCGGGGTCGCGCCGCGCCGGCGCAGGGCCGTGCGCAGCAGAGCGGCCAGGGTGACGAGGCTGGTCACGGCCGCCACCAGCGCCAGGGTCCAGCCGGCCGCGACGAGCGATCCGGGCAACGGGCCGAGGGTGTCGGCGAGGTGCAGCAGAGCGCCGGTCAGGAGCAGCGCCGCGGCGGACGTCCCCGCCACGAGCGGTGTGAGCACCGCGAGGGCCGGCAGCAGAGTGCCCGTGCCGAGCGGACCCCGCGCCTCGTGCCGGGCGGCCCTGCGCACGGCGAGATACGAGCGGTACGGCTCGTCGGCCGCCGCCGCGATGTCGTCGGTGCGGTCGAGGGCATGGGCGCGCAGGTGCGCTGCCGCCCGGCCGGCCGGGTCGGCGCCCAGGGCGTCACGGATGTCCGCGGTGCCCAGCGCGTGCTGCAGTACGGCTTCGAAGTCCGCGCGGTCGTCCGGGCGGAGGCGGGACGGGTCGGCCACATGGTCTCCCGGTCGGTTGCTGGTGCGGCCGCCGGGCCCGGCCACCCACGGCGGGCCCGGCGGCACGGTCGGTCCGGGTCAGACGCTGACGCCGAAGTCGGAGGCGATACCGGCCAGACCCGAGGCGTAGCCCTGGCCGACGGCACGGAACTTCCACTCGGCGCCGTGCCGGTAGAGCTCGCCGAAGACCATCGCGGTCTCCGTGGAGGCGTCCTCGGACAGGTCGTAGCGGGCGATCTCCTGGCCGCCCGCCTGGTTGACGACCCGGATGAAGGCGTTGCGGACCTGCCCGAAGCTCTGGCCGCGGTTCTCGGCGTCGTGGATGGACACCGGGAACACGATCTTGTCGATCTCGGCGGGCACGGCGGCGAGGTTCACCTTGACGGACTCGTCGTCTCCCTCGCCCTCACCGGTGAGGTTGTCGCCGGTGTGCTCGACCGAACCGTCCGGGCTCTTGAGGTTGTTGTAGAAGACGAAGTGTTGGTCCGAGGGGACCTTGCCGGAGGCGTCGAGGAGCAGGGCGGAGGCGTCGAGGTCGTAGTCGGTGCCGGTGGTGGTGCGCACGTCCCAGCCCAGACCGACCAGGACGGCGGTGAGGCCCGGCGCCTCCTTGCTGAGCGAGACGTTGCCGCCCTTGGACAGGGAAACTCCCACGAGGTACTCCTTCTTGAGCGCTTTGACGTGTGCGGTTGGATGACAATCTGAAATCTACAGCAATGTAGAAGCAGATGGGATGGGAAGGGCGGATCTATACGATGTCCGCAAGGGCAACGCAGGGCTGCGAAACGGAGGCAGGGCGGTGACGGGTCCCGGGCAGCGTCCCCGGCGGGGACAGGGCGAGCTGGAGGCGCTGGTGCTGTCGGCGCTGCGGGAGGCGGACGGCCCGGCCACGGCCGGCTGGGTGCAGGAACGCCTGGGCGGTGACCTCGCGTACACGACGGTGATCACGATCCTGACCCGGCTGCTGGGCAAGGGCGCGGTCACCCGGGAGCGGGTCGGCCGGTCCTTCGTCTGGACGCCCGCCTCGGACCAGGCGGGCCTGGCCGCCCGCAAGATGCGCAAGGTGCTGGACGCCGAGAGCGACCGCGGGGCCGTGCTGGCCAGCTTCGTCACCGGCCTCGGCCCGGACGAGGAGCAGCTGCTGCGCGACCTGCTGGATCAGGCCCAGGGCGAAGGGGAAGACTGACGCCTCATGGGGGTCTTCGTCTTTCTGCCACTGATCCTGCCGCTCACGGCCTGGCCGGTCGCCCGCCTCGCCGAACAGCACCTGCATCCCCGCACCGCGACCGGGCTGCTGACGGTGCTGGCCGTGGTGCTGGCGCTGTGCAGCACGGTGTGCCTGGCGTTGGTGATGGTGGTCGGCACCGCCCAGCTCCCCGGCAACCCGCTGCCGGACGGCTGGTCCGACCCCGAGGTGCGGGCGGCGGTGCCGTACGACGAGGTCGTGGGCAAGGCCGCGATTCCCGCGCTGTGTGCGGTGGTTGTCGCCTGTGTCCGGACGATGCGGAGGCACGTCCGGGTACGCCGTCAGGCGCATCTCGCGCTGGCCGGGCTGCCCGGTACGGAGGTGGCGGTGCTGCCCGACGCCGTGCCCTACGCGTATGCGTTGCCGCCCGGGGGGCGCCGCGGCGGCGGTGTACCGCGTGCCGGCGCCGACGGACGCGGCCCGCGCCGGGGGCGTGGCCGTGTCGTGGTGACCACGGCCCTGCTGGACCGGCTCCGGCCGGCCGAGCGGCGGGCTCTGTTCGCCCACGAGAGGGCGCACCTCGCCGCACGTCACGACCGCTATCTGCTTGCCGTTCAGCTGGCGGCCCGCGCCAACCCGTTCCTGCGGCCGCTGCGCTCCGCCGTGGCGTACACGGCGGAGCGGTGGGCGGACGAGGAGGCGGCCGGGGTGATCGGCAGCCGCCGCACGGTGGCGAGGGCGATCGGCACGGCCGCGCTCGTCTCGCGGGGTACCCCGCTGCCCACGCTCGCGGGACTCGCCGCTCCCGGTCCGGTGCCGCGCCGGGTGGCGGCACTGCTCGGCCCGGCTCCCGCCGTGCACCAGTGGCCGCCGGCGGGCACGGCGGTCGGACTGGCGGCGTGGGGCGCGGCCGCGGGAACGGCCGTCTCGGCGCTGTCGTCCGCGAATTCGGCGGTGACGATGGTCCTCATCCTGCACGCGGCGACGCCCCTCTGAGGGGCTGGAGCGCGCTGAGCACCGCGCGCACCGCGGTTGCGGAGGGCCATGCCTCGTTCCTCCGCAACCGCAACCGCAACCGCAACCGCACCCGTCACCGCTCAGCCCACGATCCGGCCCAGCTCGATCCGGTCGATGTTCGGCGCCCACGCAACGGCGTTGCCGAACGTCACCTTGTTCGCGCCCTTCGCCAGGTCGACCGGGACGCCGACCGTCCAGTAGTCGTCCCAGCTCCAGGTGTTCTTGAAGGTGACCTTCTGCGCCGCGGCGCCCCCGACCTCGATGTCCGCCGTACGGGACATGATGTCCGTGTTGTAGGCGTGGCCGTTGTCCCGGCGGTCGTTGTGCGCGTAGTGGACGACCAGCAGATAGTGGCCGGACCGAGGTGCGTCCACCGTGAACTCGGCGGTGCTGGAGGCACTGTTGCCGAGCCAACCGATGGAGGACCCGGCGGACGCGTGCGGGGAGTCGACGAGCTTGGCCCCGCCAGCGAGCGTGGCCGAGGCGCCCTCGTAGGAGAGGGTGCCGGCGGCCGAGCCGTCGCCGGAGACGTCGAGGGAACGGACGGCGGAGTGGCCCGACGTCATCGCGACCCGGTTGTTGCCCGCGACGAGGTACAGCCGCAGCGGTCGGCCGGGCGCCGCCGTGACCGTCTCCCCGTGCAGCGAGAGCTTCACGGCCGCCGAGGTCCGCGGCACCACCGTGTAGTAGCCGTCGCGCGGGGCGTAGACGTCGAACACGGCCTTGTCTCCGGAGCGCAGCACCAGGGAGCCCGTGCCCACACCGGCCGACGAGGTGTAGTCGTACGACGGCTTGCCGCTGATGTCCGCCAGCGTGGCCTCGTAGGCAGCGAAGGGCGCGCCCGTCCGCTTGGTCAGGTCGATCCGGTCCAGCGTGACCTCGGCGTCGCCCTTGGACAGGATCAGCTGGTGCGTGCCGGCCTTCAGCTGGACACTGACGTTCTTCTTGGCGCGGTACGTCCAGTTCTCCGTGGAGGGGTAGGTGACCGTCACCGGGTCGGCGCCGTCGACGATCAGCTTCTGTGTGGCGGGGCCGCCGGACTGGTTGCCGTAGAGGATCGCCAGGTCGTAGGTGCCGTCCTTCGGCACGTTCACCGTGAACGCGACCTTGCTGCCGGGCTGGTTGAGGGAGCCGACGTCCTTGGTGCCGGAGGCCGCGTAGCCGTTGGCGTTGCTCACCGTGCCCTGGGTGTAGACCTTGCCGTCGGTGAGGGCCGCGTCCTCGGCCTCGTACGACGCCGACCACGGGACGGACGCGGCGGACGGGGTGCCCGAGCCGCCGGGGGTGAGGACGATCCGGTACGCCGACATCTTGTGCAGGCCGCGCAGCGGTACGGTCGCCGAACCGTCGTCCGCGACCTTCACCTTGGTGCGCGCCAGGACCCGCGGAGCCGCGTGCTGCCCCTCGTATCCCGACCACGCGGCCTCGGCGACGGTCGCGGTGACCGTACGGCCGAAGACGGATCGCGGGACGTTGCGCACGACCACGTCCGAGTCGCCGTCGGCGCCTCCGAGCAGCACCTGGGCCTGGCGGCGGGAGGTGTCCAGGGAGGCGAGGCCCTGGAGGGTGTCGATGGTGTTCGGCTGCGGCGGCGTCACCTTCACGGTGTTCCCGGTCAGGCCCGCGTACCAGCGGAACAGCCACCAGCCGCCGTTGGGGATGTTCGAGCGCACCACGTGGCCGCTGAGATTCCCGGCGGCGTCCCAGTACGCCATGTTGGCGTACACCTTGTTGCGCTCGAACATCGACACCCACTGCACGAGCTGCCCGGGCACGGACAGGTCGCGGCGGTTGGCGTAC
The DNA here is from genome assembly GCF_040638895.1 of Streptomyces sp. NPDC024017. Taxonomy (NCBI): domain Bacteria; kingdom Bacillati; phylum Actinomycetota; class Actinomycetes; order Kitasatosporales; family Streptomycetaceae; genus Streptomyces; species Streptomyces sp. NPDC024017. The sequence continues at coordinate 143,218 of NZ_JBEZYZ010000003.1, forward strand.
TCGTCGATGTTGATCTTCAGCGGGGCGACACCCGCGTCGCGCTCCAGCTTGCGGTAGTCGTCGTAGTGGGCCTGGAAGTCGCGCAGGGAGCCGGAGCCGAGTTCGTGCCAGGTCATGATCTGGGGCAGCACGTTCTCCCGCTTGGCGAAGGCGAGGAAGTCCTTCAACAGGCGGGTGTGGTAGGCGGCCTCGTTGGGGCCGGCGATCCGGGCGTCCGGGTCGATCGAGCGGATCCGGTGGTACACCGTCTTCCAGTCCTTGAAGAACCGGTCGCGGTTCTTCTCGTACTGGGCCTGGTCGGCGACGTCGAGCTTGTACCAGATCTGGTCGGGCTCGTTGAACGGGATGTAGACGAAGCGGTCGCTGTTCGCGTGGGCCGAGACCTCCTTGACGATCTTGTCGACCTTGGGGAGGTAGTCGTCGATGCCGAGGTCCTCGTACGGCCACTTGGCGTAGATGTCCTGCATCATCACGTTGATCTCGCCGCCGCCGGTGCGGAAGAACGACTTGGAGACGGTGAGCGCGTCGCCGTTGGGGTGCTGGGCGCCGCCCTCCGGCTTCTGCGAGATGCTGGTGATCTTCAGCGGCTCCATCACGGCGTCACTGGGCACCCCGTCGTCGCTGAGCCCGTACAGGGAGCCGTTGGCGCCGAGCATCACCGGGCCCTCGGAGGCGTCGAGGTCGACGGTGAGGCGTTGCGGGTCGGCTGCGGCTGCGGCTGCCGCTGGACCGGCCGCGGGGAGGGTGGCTGCCATGGCGGCTGCTCCAAGTAGTGCTGTGAACAGGGCGGTTCTGGTACGGGATCTCGTGCGGGTGGGGGTGATCACGCTGCTGGACCTCCAGTCACTTGACGGCTCCGCTGGTGATTCCGGACACGATCTTTCGCTGGCCGACGAGGAACACGGCGACCATGGGCAGGCTCATCACCACGACGTACGCGAAGACGAGATGCCAGTTGTTGAGGTAGAGCTGGGCGCTGGCGACCTGGTAGAGGTTGAGCGGCAGGGTCGCCCGGTCTCCGCCGCCGAGGACGAAGAACGCGTAGAAGACGTCGCTCCAGGCGTAGAGCATCACCATGATCGTCGCGGTGGCGATGACCGGCCGGAGCAGGGGCAGGACGATCCGCCAGAAGACCCGGGACGGCGACGCCCCGTCCATCCGGGCCGCCTCCTCCAGCTCCAGGGGAATGGCGCGGATGAAACCGGTCATGAAGAAGATCGACGTCGACAGATACATGCCGGTGTAGACGGCGATCATGCCGGGCCGGGTGTTGGCCATGCCCAGTTGCCGCAGCTCCATCACGATGGTGATGACGGCGGGCGGCAGCAGCAGCCCGCTGATGCACAACGCGTACGCCGCCGACACCAGCTTCGACTTCCGGCGTGCGAAGACCCAGGCGGCGCCCGCGCCCAGGATCAGCACCAGGACCACCGAAGGCACCACGACCAGAAGGGAATTGAGGAAGCCCCGCAGCATCTCGCCCTCGCCCACGGCGTCCGCGTAGTTGGCGGACGGCTGCCACTGCCGGGGCAGGTCGAGGTTCGGCTCGATGGCCTCCGCCTGCGGTTTGGCCGAGGTGACGGCGACCAGCCACAGGGGCACGCCCACGGCCAGACCGGCCAGCAGCAGGACCAGGGCGGGACGGCCCCAGTGCCACACCGGGGTCATAGCATCTGCTCCCTTCGCCGGAGCCCCACGACCAGCGGAATCGCCACGGCGACCACGACCAGGAAGAGCACGAGGCTCATCGCGGAGGCTTGCGCGTACAGGCCCTGTCCGAAGATCCGGAACATGTAGATGTTGAAGACCTCGGTGGAGGCCGCGGGCCCGCCGCCGGTCGTGGCCTGCACGATGTCGAAGGTGTTCATCGAGCCGATCAGCGCCGTCGTGACGTTGAAGGTGACGGCCGGCGCGAGCATCGGCCAGCGCACCGACCAGAACGTCCGCCACGGCCCGGAGCCGTCGATCCGGGCGGCCTCCAGCATGTCGCCGGGGATGCCCTTCAGCCCCGCCAGATAGATCAGCATGGACAGGCCCATCCACTTCCAGCCGTGGATGAGGGTGACGATCACCAGCGTCCAGGTCGTCGAGCCCAGCCACGGGATGTCCGTGCCCAGGACGGAGTTGACGGCGCCGTCCTGGTCGAGGAGCGCCTGGAAGACGTACCCGGTCGCGAGTGCCGAGATCAGCACCGGCAGGAAGAAGACGGCCCGGAAGAACCGGTTGAAGCGGCTGTCGTCCTCCAGCAGCAGCGCCAGCACGAGCCCGAAACCGTTCTGGAACACCGCCGCCAGCAGTGCGTACACCAGCGTCGTGCGGATGGCGCGCAGCAGCGAGCCGTCGTCGGCGATGGTCCGGAAGTTGTCCAGGCCCGTGAAGGCGATGTCCGCGTGGTACGAGGACCAGTTGGTGAACGGGTAGTAGAAGTTGAGCAGGTTCGGGACCAGGAAGAAGACCGCGAAGACGGCGATCGCGGGGAGCGCGAACCACCACGGGTGGTGCACGGCGGCGCGAGGAAGCCGTCCCCCGCCCTTGGAAGTGCCTGGCGCAGCCGACTGCTGGTGCGTACGTACGACCGTGTCCGCCATCGTCAGAACCCGGGCGCGCCCTGGGCCTTGGCCACCTGCGCGAACTGATCCTGGATCGCCTGCGCGACCTGCTGCGGGCTCTTCTTGCCGAAGATCATGTCGGCCAGGTACAGGTGCGTGTCGGGGGCGACGATGGCCTTGGCCTGGAACACCCCGATGGCCTTGGGCAGGGCCCCGACTTGGGCCTTGGACGTCTCGGGCAGCCCGTCGGGGGTGGGCACGGACGGCTGCACGGACGGGATCTTCATCGCCTTGATGTAGTCCGGGTAGTCCGGGCCGAGCCAGAACGCGAGGAACTGGCGGGCCGCGTTCTGCCGCTTCTCGTCACCGGTCTTGAAGGCGACGACCCCGTTGGTCTGGTCGGGGGAGTACAGGCCGGTGGCCGAGGAGTTGGCGACCGGGAACCAGCCGATCCTCTTGTCGATCTCGGCGGTGGAGTACTTGGCCTGCAACTGGCTCTGGAAGGAGGTGACGTTGAGGACCATGCCGGCGTCCCCCTTCCACAGCGCGTCGGCCTGCCCGGTGAACGTGCCCGTCCGGTAGTTCTTCTGGGCGAGCCCGGCGTCGAGCAGTTTCTCCTTGTACTTCTTGATCGCGCCGACCACGACCGGGTCGGTCCACTTCTTCTTGCCGGCGTTCAGGTCGGCCCACCACTGCTGGTCGAGGTCGGTGAGCTGGATCTGCATCTGCCACTGGAGCGGCCATTTGTCGCCGCCGGCCTCGTAGAAGGCGGCCGCGTCGGTCTTGCCGGCGACCTTGCGGCCGAGCGCCAGCAGCTCGTCATACGACTTCGGGAAGTCCTTCTCGCCCAGCCCGGCCTGCTTGAAGACATCCTTGTTGTAGTAGACGCCGAGCATCGCCGGGCTGGTGACGATCGCCGCGTAGCGCTTGCCGTCGATGACGCCGAGGGACCTCTCCGTGTCGCCGAGCTTGGAGACCCACGGCTCGCCGTCGAGGGTGAGCAGGTTCTGCTGCGGCTGGACGAACGGCAGTGTGGAGATGGACGGCTGCCAGAACATCAGGTCGGGGCGGTCGCCGGAGGCCAGCTTCGTCGGCACGTTCTGCTCGTAGAGGTCCGGGATCGCCTGGGTGTCGACCTTGGCGCCGGTGGCCTTCTCGAAGGCGTCGATGACCTGCTTGGGCGCGTTGACCGTGTTCTGGGCGGTCCACATGGTCAGCTTCACGCCGTCCAGCCGTGCGGTCGGGTTCACCGCCGTCCGCTCGGCGTCGTCCGAACCGGAGTCCCCGGCCGTCGGGTCACTGCACGCGGTGGCGGCCAGGCCGGCGGCACATATCAGCGCCAGGGCGGGGAGAACTCTTCTGTCCATCTCGTGCCTTTCCGAGCAGCGGTTCGGTTCAGGAGGCGGGACTCACGACTGTGTTGCTCACAGGGGCTGTTCAGTGGCCGGAGGGCGGTGGCCCCGAGCTCTCCCGCACCACCAGTTCCGGTACGGACACGGGATGGGGGGCGACCGGCGCGGACTCCTCCAGCGCGCCGTGCAGCAGGGCGAACGCGGACCGGCCGAGGCCGGTGAAGTCCAGGCGTACGGTCGTCAGGGACGGTGTGAGGAAGGCGGAGTGCGGGGCGTCGTCGAACCCGGCCACGCTGACCTCGCCCGGCACCGGGCGGCCCGTCTCGTGCAGGGCGCGGAGCACGCCGAGCGCGAGGTCGTCGTTGCCGCACAGGATCGCGGTGACGGAAGGGTCCCGCGCCAGCTCCAGCGCCGCTGCGTGACCGCCCGCCGGTCCCCAACTGCTCTGCACCGGGCGGGGTTCCGGGGCGCCCGCCTCCCGCAGTGCCTGCCGCCAGCCGCTGGTGCGGGCGCTGGTGCGGCGGGTGCTGGAGGGGATGGCGACGTAGTGCACGGTCCGGTGACCCAGGGAGAGCAGATGGTGGGTCGCCTGGTAGGCGGCCTCGCGGTCGTCGGTCCACACCCAGGGGCTCTCGCCGCCGGGCGGGCTCGCCGGGGTCTCGACCACGCCCACGACCGGCAGCCCGGCGGGCACGGCTCCCAGCGCCCGCACACCGGCCGGATCGTAGGCGATCACGACGATCCCGCCGCCCGTGTCCGCCGCCCGCTGCACCTCGGCGGCGACGGCCGCGTCCTCGGCGGATTCCAGCACGCCGATCCCCACGGCGTAGGACGCGGCGCGGGCGGACTCCTCGATGCCCTGAAGGATCGAGGCGTAGCCGTAGTGGGTGGTGTTCGCGGTGAGCACGGTCACCGTGCGGGTGCGCCCGCTGGCCAGAGCCAGGGCGGTGGCGTTGCGCCGGAAGCCCAGCTCCTCGATGGCGGCCAGCACCCGCTCCCGGGTGGACGGCCGGACGCTGGGGTGGCCGTTGATCACCCGCGAGACCGTCTGGTAGGAGACCCCGGCGGCCGTGGCGACGTCCCTGATGCTCGCCGGGCGCCTTGTGTGACCGGTCACATTCATGCCAGGATTGTGACCGGTCACACTTGGGTCGTCAAGAGACCGTAACGAGGGATTCACGCGGACCTCCGCTCCCCGGCGACGGGGCGGGGCCAGGAGGGGGAGCACCTTGACCGGCACGGCGGATGCGGCGCACATGGCCTCCAACCAGCGGCAGAACGAGTTCACTTGGGGGCACGAGGCGCTCGACGCCCGATTCGCCGTCGCCGCCGACGGGACGCCGCGACTGGTCCGGCTGACGCACCCCGACGACGACCGCCGAGCCGCCCCGCAGTCCGCGCTGCCATTGGTGGAGCTCACCGCCCTCGGCCACGGCAGCGGCTGGTCCGGCCCCCGCTTCACCGGCACGGCCTTCGGTGCCCGGCTCGCCTACCGCGCCCACCGCACCGACAGCCGCGACGGCTGGGAACGGCTGACCGTCGAACTCCACGACCCGGGCACCGGGTTGACCGCCTTCGCCGAACTCGGCTCACCCACCGGCCTGCCCGTCCTGCGCTCCACCGTCCGGCTGCGCAACGACGGCCGTGAACCCCTCGTCGTCCAGTCCGTCAGCAGCCTGCTGCTCGGCGGCCTGCCCGCCCCGGCCGCCCTCGACGTCCACCGGGCCCGCAACGACTGGCTCGCCGAGTGCCGTTGGTACGCCGAGCCGCTGCGCGCGTCCGTCGCCGACATCAACACGGACGTCCACGAGCACGACAGCCGGGCCGCCCTCGCCCTCACCGGGCGCGGCAGCTGGCCCACCGACGGTCATCTGGCCATGGGCGCGCTGACCGAGCGGGACGGCGGCCGGGCCTGGGCATGGCAGGTCGAGTCCCCGGCCGGCTGGCGCTGGGACCTCGGTGAACGCGCCCACGGCACCTACCTGGCGCTGAACGGCCCCACGGACGCGGAGCACCAGTGGCGGATCCGCCTCGAACCGGGCGAGGAATTCACCACCGTCCCCGGTGCCCTCGCCCTCGGCCCGGACCTCGACGCCGCGCTCGGCGCCCTCACCTCGTACCGCCGGGCGATCCGCCGCCCGCACCCCGACCACACCGCCCTCCCCGTCGTCTTCAACGACTACATGAACACCCTCATGGGCGACCCGACCACGGCCAAGCTGCTGCCGCTGATCGACGCCGCCGCCGACGCCGGTGCCGAGTACTTCTGCATCGACTCCGGCTGGTACGACGACGACACCCGGGGCTGGTGGGACAGCGTCGGAGCGTGGCAGCCCTCCCCGCGCCGCTTCCCCGACGGCGGCATCCGGGCCGTCCTGGACCGGATCCGCGAGCGCGGGATGGTGCCGGGGCTGTGGCTGGAGCCGGAGGTCGTCGGGGTGCGCAGCACCGTCGCGGCCGAGCTGCCGCCCGAGGCGTTCTTCCAGCGCGACGGCGTACGCCTCGCCGAACAGGGCCGCCACCAGCTCGACCTGCGGCACCCGGCCGCACGCGCCCACCTCGACAAGACGGTCGACCGGATCGCCGGCGACTGGGGCGTGGGCTACCTGAAGCTGGACTACAACATCGTCGTCGACCCCGGCACCCAGGCCCCCGGCGACCTCGCACCGGGAGCGGGCCTGCTCGGCCACGCCCAGGCCTACCTGGACTGGCTCTCCGGAGTCCTGGACCGCCACCCCGGCCTCGTCGTCGAGAACTGCGCCTCCGGCGGCATGCGCATGGACGGCGCCACCCTCGCCGTGGCCCAGCTCCAGTCCACCAGCGACCAGCAGGACCCGCTGAGCTACCCGCCCATCGCCGCCGCCGCACCGACCGTCGTCCCGCCCGAACAGGGCGCCGTCTGGGCCTACCCGCAGCCCGAGCACGACGACGACCTGATCGCCTGGACCCTCGGCGGGGCACTCCTCGGCCGCATCCACCTCTCCGGCCATCTGAACCGCATGTCGGACCACCAGCGCGTTCTCGTCCGCGACGCGGTCGACGTCTACAAGTCGATCCGCGGGGACCTCGCCCGGGCCCTGCCCTTCTGGCCGCTCGGCCTGCCCGGCTGGACGGACGAGTGGCTGGCCCTGGGGCTGCGGGACCCCGGCGACGGCACGGCGTACCTCTCCGTCTGGCGGCGTGGCGGACCGGCGGAACTCCGCGTCCCCGTCCGGCACCTGGCGGGCCGGGCCGTCCGGGCGGACGTCCTGCACCCGTCGTCGGCGGAAGCCGGCGGGGCCGTCTGGGACGGGGAGGGGCTGAGGGTGTCCGTGCCGCGCACACCCGGGGTCCTGCTGATCCGGCTCGGTCTCGAACCGTGAGAAGGACACCTCACGCGCGTACGGCGTTCCGCTCCCGCGCCTGAGCGCGCGCGTCCCGGCGGAACGCCCACGCCATGTCGGGCTCGATCACCCAGCGGAACACCCGCCGCACCGGCGGGGTGCACAGCGCGGTCACGAGTACCGCGGCGACGACCGTCACGAGGATCTCGCCCAGGGGCCGGTGCACCCACGCCGGTTCGTACCAGCCCCAGAACTTGGACCCCTGCGCGACGAAGCCGTGCAGCAGATAGCCGTAGAGCGTGCCCGCGCCCAGCACGGTGAACCAGGCGCGGCGGCCGGGCACCCAGGCGAGGAAGCAGGCGACCAGGACCAGCGAGCAGCCGAATGTCGCCAGCGTCATGACGGGTCCGTACCAGGAGGGGGCGGCGAGCTCCTCGGCGGCGTCGCGGTGGTAGAACCAGGCGCCGCTCATCCGCGGCACCGCCCAGTAGGCCACGGCGAGCGCGCCGGCGAAGACCGGTACGGCGAGGATCCGTGCCGCGCGCCGGCGCACCAGCCGGAAGTGCTCGGGCCTCAGCAGCAGACCGAGGACGAAGTACGGCAGGAACTGCAGTGCGCGCTGCAGATCGAGGTCGTTGCCGATGGACGGCGAGAGCGTCGCCAGCATCGCGATGACGAGGGCGATCGGCAGCGGCCACCGCACGCGCTGCCAGATCGGGGTGGTCAGCCGCCAGATGAACAGGGCGGCCAGGAACCAGGTCAGGTAGAGGGGGTCCAGCAGGCTCACCGGCCGGTCCGGCTCCTGGTCGGTCCACCTCGTGAACAGGGTGTACGCCGTCTCGAAGACGACGTACGGCACGGCGAGCCCGGTGATCAGGCGCCTGATCCGCCCCGGGCTCGCGTCGAACGAGCGCGAGAAGTAGCCGGAGATCACGATGAACGCCGGCATGTGGAAGGCGTACACGACCATGTAGAGCGCGCCGGCCGCCCGGCTGCCGTCCCGCAACGGCTCCCAGGAGTGCCCGATCGCCACCAGCACGATCGCCAGGTACTTGGCGTTGTCGAAGAACGCGTCCCGCCGGCCGGCCGGCTCCGTCACGGGCGGCGCTTTCCGTTCCGTGCCGCCGGTCACGACCGCGCGCATGCGCAGGGTGTCCTCGCTCATCGCGCCTCCCGAGCGGAGTTCGGGGAACCCGGACGGGCGCATACACGTCTTGCCGGAGATACGGCGGTGGGGTGCCGGTGCGACATCCCCGCCGCCTGACCACTGCGGAACGGTGCAAACCGCTTTCTGCGCGGGTGTAGCGCGGATCACATCAATGGCGGTGCCGCCGGGCCGGGAGCGCGGCGGCACCGCCGCACGGGGGCGTGGTCAGCTCACGGAGCAGTCGGCGCCGTTGAGGGTGAAGGCCGTCGGGCTGGGGTTCGTGGTCGACCGGGTGGCCGTGAAGCCGAGGGTGACCGAGCCTGACGCGGGGATCCTCGCGGTGTACGAGGCGGCCGTGACGCTCACCTCGGAGCCGCTCTGGGTCGCCGTGCCGCCCCACAGGTTGCTGATGCGCTGGCTGTCCGGGAAGGTCCAGCGCAGTGTCCAGCCGTCGATCGCCGACGTACCGGTGTTGCGGAGGACGATCTCGCCCTGGAAGCCGCCCTGCCAGCTGCCCGTCACCCGGTAGCCGACACCGCAGGCCGATGGTGAGCCGCCGGGGGAGGTCGTGACCGTCACCGTGCCCGAGCGGGGGGAGCGGTTGCCTGCGGCGTCGCGGGCGTAGACGGCGAAGGTGTGGGAGGTGGCGGGGGACAGGCCGGTGAGAGTGGCCGTGGTTTTCGTGCTGCTGGTGACGGCCGTCTCGGTGCCGCCGCTGATCCGCACGATGTCGTAGCCGGTGACGCCGGTCGCGTCGGAGGCGGCGGCCCAGGTCAGGGTGGCGGACGAGGAGGTCACCCCGGAGGCGGTCGGGGTGCCGGGAGCGGTCGGGGGAGTCGTGTCACCGCCGCTGCCGGAGTAGATCGCGGCCTCCTTGGCGGTGGCGGCGATGCCGTTCACGCCGTTGAAGAGGCGCTGCCCCCAGCTGGTGAGCTGGTTCGGGTCGAAGTTCGTGACCAGGTCCAGGTACTCGACCCCGCCGCCGTTGCCGCTCCATGACCAGCCGAGGTAGCCGAGGCGGAGCTGCTGGGTGACGGCCAGGATGGTGTCCTCGTCGGGGTTGCCGTCCGAGTGGTCGTGGCCGAACTCGCCGACGACGATGGGCAGTTTCGCGGTGACGAAGCGGTTCAGGTAGTCGGTGATCTCGGCGGCGGTGTCGAAGACGCCGTACATGTGGATCGAGAAGACCGTGTTGGCGTCGGGGTCGGCGGCGAAGACCGAGGCGGCGTTGTCGCGCATCGTGAACGCCCAGTCCTGGCCCCAGTTGGGTGCGTCGACCATGATCGTGTGGTCGAAACCGGCGTTGCGGAGCTTCTGGATCGCGGCCTTGGTGTCCGCCGTCCACGCCGTGTAGTTGGTGTTGCCGTACGGCTCGTTGCCGATGTTGACGATGACGTAGTCCTCCTGGCCGGCCAGGGCGCTCTGCACGCTGATCCAGTAGTCGGCCGCGCGGGAGAGGGTGGTCGCTCCGCTCTGCTCGCCGTAGCCCGTGGTGTCGTGCACCTCCAGGACGCAGATGAGCCGGTTCTGCTTGCACTGGGAGACGACGTTCGCCACGTCGGCGGTGTCGTTGCGCGTCCAGCGGTCGCCGTTGGCGAGGACCACGCGGACGGTGTTGGCGCCCTTCGCCTTGATGTGGGCGAAGGAACTGGTCTGGTTCGGGTACCAGGTGTGGGCGTGGTTGACGCCCCGCATCACGAAGTCGTTCCCGTCGGCCTCCAGCAGCCGGCCGTTCTGCACCCGGAAGCCGGTGGGCGCGGCCTGGGCCGGCGGGGTGAGGACGAGGAAGGACAGGAGGAGAGCGAGGAGGGTGGCGGCCACGGTGGCCAGGCGTGGCGTGGTGGAGGCGAGGCGGGGTCTCATGGCGGCTCCAGAAGTGGGGATGGAGTGGGGCACGTTGTCGGTCGCGCGGTCGTGCCGAACGGGGTCCTGCCGTCGGGGCGCGGTTCGGGTGGGACCGTGCCGGGACGTTTCCGGCCCGGCACGGCTGTCATCCGGCCGGTGCCGTTCCCGTGCAGGTGACGGTCGCCGCCGGAGTGCCGGCCGTTGCCGGGGCGGTGGCGACGAAGCCGAAGGTGGTGCTCGCGCCGGGGGCGAGGGTGCCGTTCCACGCCGCGTTCCGGACGGTGGCCGTGCCGTCGGCGCCCGTGGCGAGGGTGCCGTTCCAGAGCTGGGTGAGACGCGCGCCGTTCGCCGGTACGACGGTCGCGGTCCAGCCCGAGACAGCGGACGCGGACGTGTTCGTCACCGTCACCTCGCCCTGGTAGCCGCCCTGCCAGGAGGAGGCGGCCCGGAAACGCGCGGTGCAGGCGGCGGGGTCCTCGCCCGGGTCACCCGGATCGCCCGGATCCTGCGGGACACCGGCGTCGAGGGTCGCGGCCAGGGCCGGGAACCAGCGTGCGGCGATCTTGTTGTCGCCGGAGGCGTTCGGGTGCACGCCGTCGTAGGTGTCGGTGGCCGTACTGAAGCCGGTCCACTGGTCGACCACGGTAATGGGGGAGCGGTCGGTGCCGGTCGCCCGGGCCCAGCCGGGGATCCGCGCGTTGAAGTCGACGACCCGCTGCGCACAGGCCGCGCAACTGCTCGGGTTCATGGGGATGAGCTGCGCGACGAGGATCCGCATGTCCGGATTCGAGGCCCTCATCTGCGCCACGAGCTTGGTGTAGGCGGCGAGGATGCGGTCGGGGGCGATGCTGCTCCAGACGTCGTTCGTGCCGAAGTGCATGACAACGATGTCCGGACGGGTGGAGGCCAGTCGGCCGGGCAGCAGGTTCTGATCGGCCACGTTGGTGACCAGCTCGCCGCCGTGCCCCTCGTTGTCCCCGTCGTGCGCCTGTCCGCAGCCCTGCGGGGGGAGGGTGCCGACGAAGTCGATGTCCTTGTAGCCGCTGTCGGTCAGCCGGTTCCACAGCACGGCCCGCCAGCAGCCCGGCGAGCCGGTGATCGAGTCGCCGAGCGGCATGACGCGGACGGGATCCGCCGCGGGGGCGGCTGTGGCACGGGGGGCCAGTGTCATGCCGAGGGGGAGGAGCAGGGTGGCCAGGAGCCCGAGTACGGAGATGACGCGTAAGTGCGGGGACGAGTGGGGGGTTCTGCGCATGGTGGTCCCTTCCCATGGATGAGGTGGGAGCGCTCCCACATCATCAAGCCATCGTTGTCATTGACGCGTCAAGAGGTGTGGCGTCCTGATGGCATGCCTGTGGGCCATGAAGGCGCTGCGAACAGCGGGCTTCTCGCAGGTACGGCCGGTGATCGAGTCACGGCTCCCTGCGGCGCACCAGGAACGACAGTCCCTCCGGGCTGCTCCACCGCACCAATCGACGGCCGGTCTCTTCGAAACAGTTGACCGGGGCCTGGCCGTCATCGTGCGCGCGGACGACGCTGTCCGGATCATCGACGGCGACCATGAGTTCCCACCGTGGGCCGGACGTGCCGGGTCCCGCCGCGGCGACGAAGTCGGCGCAGATCAGGGGGGATCCGGTCGTCTCCTCGTAGAAGTGCCGGGCTTCGCCGGGCCGATCGCAGGTCAGGACCATGCGATGCGGAGAACCCGCCAGACGGGGCGGGAACCGCCATCCGGGGAAGTGGTGCCGCTGCCAGAGAGAGAAGGCGGCGCCCACCGGATCGATCAGTGTCGCGATGCGGCCCTGGTCGCCCGCGTCGAAGGGAGGTACGACAAGGCGAGCGCCGTGGGCCGTCGCCGCTTCGACACGACGGTCGATGTCGTCGACCGCCAGGTAATAGGCGATGTGGGCGGGTGTTCCCGGTGGGTAGACCGGGTTCGCCAAGTCGCTTACGCCGCCGATCAGGTAGCCATCGACGGTGATCTTGGTGGCCTTGCGCCAGTCCTTCTCGTCCACCGCGAAGCGCCAGCCGAGCGCCTTGGACAGGAGGGCGGCCGTGCCGGCAGGGTCGCGGGTTTTGAGGTCCATCCAGCAGAACTCGTTCAAAGAACCCAGACAGGGCGTCATCTTGTGCTCCTTGTCGTCCCGATGCTGGGTACCGGGCGCCCGGACGACTCCGCAAGGGAGTTTCAGCCGCCGCGCGGACGGAAGTGCCGGCAGGGAAGCCGCGGGAGAACGCCCCACCCGTGGGCCGGAAACCGTCAGGACTTTTGCCGGGCCATGAGGCATTCATGACCGGATGCCCAGAGAGCCGAGTCCATGATGGTCGGCGTCGATAAGGCATGCCTTGGCTAACCAGCTTGTGAGGGGTCGGGGCGTTGGGCCGGGAGGGCCGCAGTACATGTGGGACGACGCGTTTCCGAGCTTTCTGATCGGGCTGAGGGAAGGACTGGAAGCCGGGCTCATCGTCTCCGTGCTGGTCGCCACCCTCGTGCGGGCGGGGGCCGGGTCGCGGCTGCCGCAGGTGTGGACCGGCGTGCTGGCGGCGATCGCGCTGTCGATGAGCTTCGGTGCGGTTCTGACCTTCACCGCGGCCTCCCTGTCCACCACCGCACAGGAGGCCTTCGGGGGCGCCTTGAGCATCGTCGCCGTCGCATTCGTCACCGCGATGGTGTTCTGGATGCGGCGATCCGCCCGCGGCCTCGCGGGCGAGATCAAGGAGAAGGTCACCGAAGCCCTGGCCATGGGCGCCGGTGTCCTGGTCCTGACCTCCTTCCTCGCGGTAGGGCGCGAGGGCCTGGAGACCGCGCTGTTCCTGTGGACCACCGCACGGGCGGCGAACGAGTCGGCCGGCCCCATGACCGGCGCGGGTGTCGGGCTCGTCCTGGCGGCCCTCCTGTGCTGGGGGCTCTACCGCCGGGTGCTGCGCATCAACCTCACCCGCTTCTTCACCGTCACCGGCGCCGTCCTGGTCGTCATCGCAGCGGGCGTACTCGGCTACGGACTTCGCGACCTCCAGGAAGGCGCGGTCCTGCCCGGCGGCACGGCGTACGCCTTCGACCTGAGCGGCAGCGTCGACGCCGGCTCTTGGTACAGCACGCTGCTGCAAGGCGTTCTGAACCTGACTCCGGCGATGACCTGGCTCCAAGTGGCCGGGTACGCCGGGTATCTCGCCGTGGTGATGACCCTGTTCGTGGGTGGAGTGCGCGGAGTGCGCGGAGTGCGCAAGGTGCGCGCAGTGCCAGGGGTGCGGAGTCATGGGAACACCACACCGCCCCGGCCCGGGAGCGGCTCGCCCGACCGGCCCGCCGGCCCCGCACAGGTCCGCCCCGTACCCGCCCGCCCCCGCTGGCTCCTCCCTGCAGCCGTCGTCGCCGTGCCCGCCCTCCTGGCCGGGCTTGTCGTGGCCCTGGCACACCCCAAGCCCGCCGCCGGAGAGACCGTCGCCGTCTCCGGGACGGACTGCGGTCGGGGCTTCACCGCACCAAAGCCCGGGCGGCAGGACTTCCTGATGCACAACACGGGGAACCAGACCTCCGAGGTGTACCTGATCGACCCGTCCTCGAACGCGGTCTACGGCGAGATCGAGGGGCTGGCGCCCGGCACCACCCGGGACCTGGTCGCCACCGTGGCGGGCGGAACGTACGCCTGGCGCTGCGTGCCGGCCGACGGCAAGGCCGTCACCTCGACGGCGGTCCGGGTCGGCGGCGCCGCCGGCGCCCACGCCGTCGCCCCCGTCTCCGATCGGGATCTCGCCGCGCCGCTCAAGGCGTACCGGGCGTACGTGGACCGGGGGCTGGCGACACTCGTCACCCAGGCCCGCAAGCTCAGTGGCGACATCCGAGCCGGGCACCTCGACACCGCCCGCACCGACTGGCTGACGGCCCACCGCACCTACGCCTCCCTCGGCGCCGCCTACGGCACGTTCGAGGACTTCGACCGGAAGATCGACGGGCGTCCCGACGGTCTGCCGGGCGGCGTGCACGACAAGGACTTCACCGGCTTCCTCCGCATCGAGTACGGGCTGTGGCACGGTGAACCGGCAGCCGGACTCAAGGGCGTGGCACAGCAGTTGGCAGACGATGCCGCCGGACTGCTAAAGGCCTTCCCGCACCAGGACTTCGACCCCTCCGACCTGCCCTTGCGCGCCCACGAGATCCTGGAGAACACCCTCCAGTTCGAACTGACCGGCGACACCGACCAGGGCAGCGGCACCGGACTGGCCACCGCCGACGCCAATCTCGTCGGCACACGCGAACTGCTCGCCGTGCTCAAGCCGTTGCTCACCACGCGCGCTCCCCGTCTGCTGCCCACCGTCGACGTGGACATCGCGCGACTGCAGAAGCTGCTCGACTCCGCACACCACGGGACCGGCTGGACCCCCGTCGACCGGCTCGACCACGCGGCGAAGGCCCGGCTCGACGGGGCCACGGGGCATCTCCTCGAAGACCTCTCGCCGGTGCCGGACCTGCTCGAAGTCAGGAAGTCCGCATGAGCACCCGGCGACGGAACCACCCCGCAGAAGACTTCGAAGGGAACCCCCTCATGCCGTCCGCCGACACGCCGCCGCCGGGCTGCCCCGCCCACGCCGTCCGCCGCTCCTTCGTGAAGACGGCCCTGGGCGCCGGAGCAGCCGGAGCCGTCCTGGCCGGAGGCGGAATCGCACTCGCCGAGAGCGGCGGTGCGAGAGCCCACGCGGCCGAGCAGCAGAGCGCCGCCCCGGTGGCCTTCCACGGAACACACCAGGCCGGGATCCTCACACCCGCTCAAACGGCCGCCGCTTTCGTCTCCTTCGACGTCATCGCCGAGAGCCGAGCCGAACTGGCCGATCTGCTGAGAACCCTCACCGGGCGGGCCCGCTTCCTCACCTCCGGCGGCACGCCCGAGGACCTCGGCGTCGGTGCCCCGCCCTCGGACAACGGCATCCTGGGCCCGGTCGTCCCGGCCGACGCGCTCACCGTCACCGTGGGGGTCGGCGCCTCCCTGTTCGACGACCGGTTCGGACTCGCCCGGGCCAAGCCGCGCCGGCTCACGCCCATGCGGACCTTCCCCAACGACGACCTGAACCCCGCCGAGTGCCACGGCGACCTGTCCCTGCAGATCTGCGCGGCCCGCCAGGACACCGTGCTGCACGCGCTGCGCGACATCGCCAAGCACACCCGGGGCGCGCTGCGGATCCGGTGGCGCGTCGACGGGTTCCAGAACGTGCCCCGGCCCAGCGGCACCCAGCGCAACCTGCTGGGCTTCAAGGACGGCATCGTCAACCCGGACGTCGCGTCGGCCCGCGAGATGGACCACCTGGTGTGGGTCGGCAAGAGACAGGGCGAGCCCTCCTGGGCGGGCGGCGGCAGCTACCAGGTCGTCCGGATCATCCGGATGCTCGTGGAGTTCTGGGACCGGGTCTCGCTGTCCGAGCAGGAGCTGATGTTCGGCCGGCGCAAGGACACCGGTGCCCCGCTGGACGGCGCCCGGGAGACCGACAGCCCGAACTACGCCAAGGACCCGCACGGCACGGCGATACCGCTCGACGCACACATCCGGCTCGCCAACCCGCGCACCGCGAGGACCGACAACTCCCGGATCCTGCGCCGGGGCTACAACTACGACCGAGGCATCGACAACGTCGGCAACCTCGACATGGGGCTGGTCTTCTGCTGCTACCAGCAGGACGTGCGCCGCCAGTTCGAGGCCACGCAGACCCGGCTGATCGACGAGCCCCTCGTCGACTACATCTCCCCGACCGGCGGCGGCTACTTCTTCGCCCTGCCCGGCGTGCAGGACTCCTCCGACTGGCTGGGCAGAGGGCTGCTCTCGGCCTGACACGCGAAGGCCCGGCCTCAAGTCCCGTCCGTGCCAGAAGTGTTGACCGCGCACTGAAAGCGTTTTAGCTTCCTTTCACCGACACGCCGACGTGAGGGGGAGCCGTGGCAACTGGCTTACGGGAACGAGCAGGTGCGAAGGGGGTGAGTCCCAACCGCCGCCCGTCAGGAAGGGCTGAGCGCGAGCGTAAAGGTTTTCAGAGACGCAAGGGCGGAACGCTGTTCCTGCTCATGCTCCCCGGCGTCGCCTACTTCCTGCTGTTCCACTACGGCGCCCTCGTGGGCAACGTCATCGCGTTCAAGGAGTACGTGCCGTTCGACGGCCTGTGGGGCAGCCCCTGGGTGGGGTCCGGCAACTTCCGGCGCATGTTCGAGGACGAGGCCTTCTGGGACGCGGTCCTCAACACCCTCTGGATCGCCGTCCTCCAACTGGTCTTCTACTTCCCGGTGCCGCTCGGCCTCGCCCTGCTGCTGCACACCCTCACCTGGAGCTCGGTGCGCCGGTTCGTGCAGTCGGTGGCGTATCTGCCGCACTTCATCTCGTGGGTGATCGTCGTCGCGCTGTTCCAGCAGGTGCTCGGCGACACCGGCCTGCTCAACAGCGGCCTGAGCGGGGCCGGTCTGCACACCGTCGACATCATCGGCGACCCGGACGCCTTCAAGCCGCTCGTCGTCGCCCAGGTCATCTGGAAGGACGCCGGCTGGGGCACGATCATCTTCCTCGCCGCCCTCGCCCAGGTCGACGAGCAGCAGTACGAGGCGGCCGCCATCGACGGCGCCGGGCCCTGGCGGCGCTTCTGGCACGTCACCCTGCCCGCCATCCGCCCGGTGATCGTGCTGCTGCTCATCATGCGGCTCGGCGACATCCTCTCCGTCGGCTTCGAGCAGATGCTGCTGCAGCGCGACGCCGTGGGCCCCGAGGCCGCCGAGGTCATCGACACCTTCGTCTACCACCAGGGCATCGTCGGCGGCGACTACGGATTCGCGGCGGCGGCGGGCCTGTTCAAGGGGCTCGTCGGCGCCGTCCTCGTCTACGCGGCCAACAAGGTCGCCCACCGCCTCGGCGAGCAGGGGGTCTACCGGTGAGCGCGTCCGCCCGGCCCGGCTGGATGGAGAAGCCGCGGCCCCTCACCCAGGCCGCCAAGGCCCTCGCCCTGACCGCGGTCGTGCTGCTGGTGTGCGTGCCGTTCCTGGTGATCGTGTCGACCTCCCTGGCCTCCACCCAGGAGGTCGTCGACAACGGCGGCTGGGTGCTGTGGCCCAGCGAGCCCACGCTCGACGCCTACCGCGACATCTTCGACGGCGGCATCGTCACCCACGCCCTCGCCGTCAGCGCCGGCGTGACCATCACGGGCACGCTGCTCAGCCTCGCCTGCACGGTGACCCTGGCCTACGCGCTGTCCCGGCCCGGCGTCTTCGGCGGCAAGCCCGTCCTGCTGCTGGTGCTGTTCACCTTCCTCTTCCCGCCCGGCATGATCCCGAGCTTCCTGCTGGTCAAGGAGCTCGGCCTGCTCGACTCCTACGCCTCGCTGGTCCTGCCCGTCCTGGTCAACGTGTTCAACCTGGTCGTCCTGCGCGGCTTCTTCCAGTCGATCCCGGAGGAGCTGTACGAGGCGGCCCGGCTGGACGGGGCGGGGGACTGGCGGGTGCTGGTGTCGGTGGTGCTGCCGCTGTCCAAGGCCGCGCTCGCCGTCGTCGGCCTGTTCTACGCCGTCGCCTACTGGAACTCCTGGTTCTACGCCTCGCTGTACCTGGAGAGCGACCACTGGCCGCTCCAACAGGTGCTGCGCACCTATGTGGTGTCCGGTGCCGGACTCACCGACGCGACCACCGGCGAAGCAACCGTCACCGCCCCGCAGACCGTGCAGATGGCGGTGCTCGTGATCGCCACCGTGCCGATCCTGCTGGTCTACCCCTTCCTGCAGAAGTACTTCACCAAAGGCGTGCTCACCGGCGCCATCAAGAGCTGACACGAGGTGGTTCACCCATGCCCCGCATGTCCCGACGCACCCTCCTGCGCTCCATGGCGGCGGGCGGCGCCGCCGTCTCCGCCCCCGGCCTGCTGACCGCCTGCTCCTCCGGCTCCGGCGACGGCGACGTCTCCAACGCCGGGAAGAAGCTCGCGCCGTGGCCGGCCCACCGGCCCGCGACGGGCCCGAAACCCGATCTCGCCCCCACCGGCGCCGGAGTCCAGGCCGGATACACCTCCTACCCCTCCGACCTGGTCAAGTCCGTCTCCCGAACCCCCGGCGACGGCTCCACCGTCCGCGTCATGACCGTGTCGTTCGGCACGCCGCCCAAGCCCGCCTCCGCGAACCGGTTCTGGGCGGCCGTCGAGAAGGCCCTCGGCGTGAAGATCGAGTACACGATCATCTCCCAGGCCGACTACCAGAAGAAGATGGCCACGGTCATGGCCGGCGACGCCGACGCCCTGCCCGACATCATCAACATGTTCGCCGGCTTCACCCTGCCCAGGGAGGCGCAGTTCGTGCAGCGCCGCGCCGAGGACCTCACGCCGTACCTGTCGGGCGAAGCGATCACCGACTACCCCAACCTCGCCAACATCCCCACCCACGCCTGGCGCGACATGGGCCGCATCGGCGGGCGCATCCACGGCATCCCGCTGGAACGCCCGCTGCCCGGATCGACCCTGTGGATCAACCAGGACATGTTCGCCGACTCGGGCATGAAGGAGGGCTGGAGCGCCGAGGACTTCACCGCCGTGGCCCGGCGAGGCACCCGCGGCAGGGCCTACATGCTCGGCGCCGCCAACGGGTCCCTGTTCGGCAACGCCTTCCACTCCGCCGCCCACAACGCGCCCCAGCGCTGGGCCGTCACCAAGGACGGCACCTTCCTGACGGCAGCGGCCGACGAACGCTACAGGGCCTCGATCGCCTTCCAGGCACAGCTGCGCAAGAACGGCTCCTTCCACCCCGACGCCACGTCCATCTCCCAGATCGACCTGACGACCCTCTACTACAACGGCACCGTCGGCTCCATGCAGGACGGATTCGGCGCCTACCTGCCCAAGTACCGTGAGTCCAAAGGCAAGATGAGCCCGGCAGCCGCCCTTCCGTACAGTGTCGGCGGCGAGCCCGGCGGCATCGTGGCCGCCCGCCGCTCCTTCGGCTACACCGTCCTGAAGAAGGCGAAGAAGGAACGCGTCCAGCTGCTCCTGCGCATTCTCGACTACCTCGCCGCGCCGTTCGGCAGCGAGGAATGGGAACTCGTCCACTACGGCGTCGAGGGCGTCCACTTCACCCGCGGCAAGGACGGCTCGCCCGTACCCACCCGGCTCGGCGAGGTCGAGAACAACACCAACCTGCCGCTGAAGTACCTCGCCGAAGGACCCCAGGTGCTGTTCGTGCCCGGCATGCCCGACGCCGTACGGGCGCTGCACACCTGGCAGCGCAAGGTCGTCCCGCACGCCATCCGGGACGCCTCCTTCGGGCTCCAGTCCGCCACGAACAACTCCCAGGGCGCCACCCTCAAGACCTTCCTCGACGACACCGTCACCGGGATCATCGCCGGGCGCCTGCCGTTGTCCGAGTGGGACGCGGCGGTGAAGAAGTGGCGCAGCCGGGGCGGCGACAGAATGGCCGACGAGTACGCGAAGGACTACGCGGCCAACACCTGAGCAGCGGTGGGCGGAAGAGGAGACGCGGGGGATGGGGAACGACATGGGGTCCAAGGGGCGGGTCACGATCCGCGAGGTCGCCGAGCGGGCGGGCGTGTCCACGGCGACCGCCTCCCGCGCGCTCAGCGGCAACCACCCGGTGCCCGCCACGACCCGGGCCCGGGTCCTGCGCGCCGCCCGCGACCTCGACTACGTCGCCAACGCACACGCCCGCGCCCTGGTCGGCGGCGGCCGCAAGATGGCCGCCGTCGTGGTCCGCCAGGTCACCAGCCCCTTCTACGCCCAGGTCGCCGAGGGAGTGGAGGCCGAGGCCGCCGACCGCGGCTGGCTCTGCGTGGTCGGCGCCACCGGCGGTGACGCGCAGCGCGAGATGGAGTTCGTGCAGCTCATGCGGGAGGAGGGCGCCCGGCTGGTGATCCTGGTCGGCGGGGTCGTCGAGGACGACGCCTACCGCGAGCGCGTCGCCCACTACGCCCACGCCCTCGACTCCTCCGGGGCCCGGCTCGTGCTCTGCGGCCGGCCCGCGCCCGGCCCCGAGATCCCCGCGCTGGTCGTGGAGTTCGACAACGAGGCCGGGGCCCGCGCCGTCACCGGCCACCTGCTGTCGGCCGGGCACCGAGGGATCGTGTTCCTCGGCGGCCTGCCCGGCAACACCGCCCTCGACGCCCGCGTCACCGGCTACCGGGCCGCCCTCGCCGAGCACGGACTGCCGCCGCAGGCCGCGCACGTCGTCGACTGTGGACTCGGCCGCGCCGCCGGCCACCGCGCGATGGCCGAACTCCTCAAGAAGACACGGGAGTTCACCGCAATATTCGCCGGGGACGACATGGTCGCCGCCGGTGCCCTGCGCGCCATCGCCGAGGCCGGGCTGAGCGTCCCGGGTGACATTTCCGTCGTCGGCTACAACGACATCCCGCTCGCCGAGGACTTCAACCCGCCGCTCACCACCGTCCGCACCCCCGCCGAGGAACTCGGGCGCGCCGCCGTGCGCATCGCCCTGCGCGACCCCGAGCACGCCGCCGGGGCCCACCATCTGCTCGGCACCCACATCGTCGTCCGCGACAGCGTCGGCCCGCCCCCGCCCGGGCGTGCCCTGTGACCAACGGAGGAACCGCACCCGCATGAGCGCGCCGCACGTGTCGCTCCCCGACCCGACGCACCTCCCCAACCTGCCCCACCTGCCCCCGGCCGACCCGTTGACCTCGCCCGTCACCGGCTGGACCCGCGCCCACTGGGAGGCCGTCGCCGACCGCCTCCTGGACTCCCTGACGCCCTATGCCTCCCCGGGCCTGGCCCAGTACCGCCTGCCCGGGCCGCCCAGCCACTCCGGGCCCTGGTCCGACGGGCTGGAGGGCTTCGCCCGCACCTTCCTGCTGGCCGCGTTCCGCATCGCCGGTTCGGGCGGGCGGGAGACGCCCGGCCTGATCGAGCGGTACGCGACAGGGCTCGCGTCCGGCACCGACCCGCGCAGCCCCGACCACTGGCCCCCCATCACCGACCGGAGCCAGCCCATGGTCGAGGCGGCGTCCGTCGCGATCGCCCTGCACGAGACCCGCCCCTGGATCTGGGACCGGCTCGACGACCGCGTACGGCAGCGGATCGCCGACTGGCTCGGCGGCTTCCTCGGAGCGGTCGTCAACGACTCCAACTGGCGGCTGTTCCAGGTCATCACCGAGGAGTTCCTCGCCTCCGTCGACGCCCCGCACAGCCGTGCCGAGATCGACGCCGGGCTGGCCCGCCTGGAGGACTGGTACCGGGGCGACGGCTGGTACACCGACGGCGACGGCCGCAAGTTCGACTACTACAACGCCTGGGCCCTGCACCTCTATCCGGTGCTCTGGGCCCGCATCGCCGGACCGCGCGCGGACTCCCGGCTGGTGGCGGAACACCGGGCGCGCCTGCGCTCGTTCCTCCGCGACCACCAGCACTTCTTCGGCGGCGACGGCGCCCCGGTCCACCAGGGCCGCTCCCTCACCTACCGCTTCGCTACGACAGCGCCCCTGTGGGCAGGCGTTCTCGCCGACGCCACTCCGCTCCCGCCCGGCCGCACCCGCCGCCTCGCCTCCGGGGCGCTGAAGCACTTCGCCGAGCGGGGCGTGCCCGACGAGCGGGGGCTGCTGACGCTCGGCTGGTACCGGCCCTTCCTCCCGGTCACCCAGCGCTACTCGGGCCCCGCCTCCCCCTACTGGGCGAGCAAGGCCTTCCTCGGCCTGCTCCTGCCCGCCGACCACCCCATGTGGACCGCGCCCGAGGAACCCGGCCCGGTCGAGACGGGCGACGTCCGCCTCGCGTTACCCGCCCCGGGCTGGCTGCTGCACTCCACCGCTGCCGACGGGATCGTACGGCTGGTCAACCACGGCAGCGACCGCCTGCCACCCCCGCCGGCGACACCGGACGACAGCCCGCACTACGCCCGCCTCGCCTACTCCAGCGCCACCGCCCCCGAGACGCCACCGGCCCCGCACACCGGCCCCGACAACCACATCGCCCTGCTGGCCCCCGACGGCACACCCACCCGGCGTGGCCGCATCCACCCGCTCGCCGTCGAGGGAGCCCGTGCCGCCTCCTGGCACCGGGCCGTGCTCCCCGGCAGCGGCGAAGGGCATCGCATCGAGACGGTCAGCGTGGTGCACGGCCCGTGGGAAGTACGCGTGCACCGCGTCGACGCGCCACCCGGCACGCCCGTACGCGAAGGGGGATGGGCCGTCGCGGACGACACCGCACCCCCACTCGGCGGGACCGGCCCGGCCCGGGCGCTGGCCCGGCGCGCGGACGGGCTGACCAGCACGATCGCAGGACTGCACGGGTGGCAGGACGCCCGGGCGGCGGTGGCCCACGCGGCCGGCGCCAACGCCTGCGGCCACCACTCGGCGACCCCGTACCTCACCCTGCCCGCCCACCCGGGCGGCACCCACCTCCTGGTCACCCTCGTCGTGCTGAGCGCCGACCCGGAGGTGAACGGCGACCTGAAGGTGAAAGGCGACCCGGAGACGAACGGCGGCCGTAAGACGAACGGCGACCCGCACGCGCGAAGTTCAGGAACGCGCGTACGGGTCGCCGTGTCCGGTGAGGTGGAGATCCGCTTCCCGGACGGCACCCGGGAGCGGGTGCCGCGATGACCGGGTCAGGCCGCCTCGGCGCGGCCCCGCGTCACCGCCTTCTTCAGCAGCGGCCACGCCAGCAGCAGCACGATCACCGCGTACACGGTCACCGCGAAGGGCGTGTTGACCAGGCCCGTGACACTGCCGTCGCTGATCTGCAGGGCGCGCCGCAACTGCTGCTCGGCGTTCGGGCCGAGGATCACGCCGATCACGGCGGGCAGCACGGGCAGCCCGTAGCGGCGCATCCCGAAGCCGATCAGACCGATGATCAGCAGGATCACCAGGTCGATCACTTCGCCGCCGACCGCGTACGCGCCGACCGCCGCGAAGAACATGATCCCGGCGTACAGGTACGGCCGCGGGATGCGCAGCAGCTTCGCCCACACCGGCGCCAGCGGCAGGTTCAGCGCGAGCAGCAGCACCATGCCGACGAAGAGCGAGGCGATCAGGCCCCACACCAGGTCGGGTTCACGCTCGAAGAGCAGCGGGCCCGGCTGGATGCCGTACTGCTGGAAGGCGGCCAGCATCACGGCCGCGACCGCCGTGGTCGGCAGGCCCAGGGTCAGCATCGACACCAGGGTGCCCGCCGCCGAGGCCGACGCCGCCGACTCGGGGCCCGCGACGCCCTCGATGGCGCCCTTGCCCCACTCGTCCTTGTGCTTCGACAGGCGCTTCTCCGTCACGTACGACAGGAAGGTGGGAATCTCCGCGCCGCCGGCCGGGATCGCGCCGAACGGGAAGCCGATGAACGGGCCCCGCAGCCACGACTTCCAGGTCCGGTTCACGTCGCCGCGCCCCAGCCACGGACGCCCCACCGGTATCGGCTCCGGCGGCCTGCGCCGCAGGTGTGCCGCCACCCACAGGGCCTCGCCGATCGCGAAGAGCCCGACCGCGACGATCACCACGTCGATGCCGTCGGCCAGTTGGAGCGAGCCGAACGTCAGGCGCTGCTGGCCGGTCATCTGGTCCAGGCCCACCAGGCCCAGGGTGAGGCCGATCAGCAGGGAGGCGAGACCCCGGATGCGGGACGAACCGAGCACCGAGGTCACCGCGATGAACGCCAGCACCATGATGGCGAAGTAGTCCGGCGCCCCGATGTCCACGGCCAGCTTGGCGACCGTCGGCGCGAGCGCCACCAGCAGCAGCGTGCCGATCAGGCCGCCCGCGAAGTGCCCGACGGCGGCCGCCGCCAGGGCCTGGGCGCCGCGCCCGGACTTGGCCATGGGGTTGCCCTCCATGGCCGCCACCACCGCCGCGCTCTCACCGGGCGTGTTGAGCAGGATGGAGGTGGTCGAGCCGCCGAACATCGCGCCGTAGTAGATGCCGGCGAACATGATGAACGCGCCGGTCGGGTCGAGCCCGTACGTCACCGGCAGCAGCAGCGCGACCGCCATCGCCGGGCCGATGCCCGGCAGCACGCCGATCGCCGTGCCGAGCAGCACACCGATGACGGCCCAGAGCAGGTTGATCGGGGTGAGGGCCGTACCGAAGCCGTCCAGCAGGGAGTTGAAGGCATCCATGTCACAGCACTCCCATCAGCGGACCACCGGGCAGGGGCACTCCGAGCAGGTTGTTGAAGACGGTGTAGGTGATGAGGGAGAGCCCGGCCGCGATGAGCGCATCGCGGTCGATCCGGCGGCTGCCGAGCGCGAACGCCGCACCCCAGAACAACAGCGCGCCCGCGATGGGGAAGCCGAGCGGTTCGATCAGGACGGCGGCGCCGAGGAACACCCCGGCGAGCAGCAGCACCGTGCGCCAGTCGGCGGGCTCGGACAGGTCGATGTCCTCACCGCCCTCTGCCTGGCCCCGGCCGCCGCGCAGCACGTCGACGGCGAGCAGGGCGGCGATGACCAGCAGGCCGGCGCCCACCACGACCGGCACGGTCTTCGGGCCGACCGGGCCGCGCTGGGCGATGTCGACGTCCATGGTGAGCGCGTCCGTCAGGACGAGGACGCCCAGTGCCAGCAGCAGTGCGCACACGCCGAGTTCGGAGTGCTCGCGCAGCCACGAGCGCCGTTCGCCGCCGGTCTCGGCGGGGGAAATGTCGGTCTGCGTCGTCACAGTCCCAGCTCCTTCAGCACCGAAACCACGCGCTTGTCCTCGGAGTCGAGGAACGCGCCGAACTTCTCCCCGGTGAGGAAGGCGTCGTCCCAGCCGTTCTGCTCCAGGGACTTGCGCCACTCGTCCGAGTCGTGGAGCTCCTCGACGAGCTTCACGAGCTTGTCGCGCTCCCCGTCGTTCAGGCCGGGAGGGGCGACGATGCCGCGCCAGTTGGTGAAGTTCACGTCGTAGCCCGCCTCCTTCAGCGTGGGCGCGTCGAGCCCGTCGACGCGCTCGGGGCCGGTGACCGCGAGGAGGCGCAGCTCGCCCGCCTTGATCTGGTCCAGGTACTCGCCGACCCCGGAGACACCGAAGGCGACCTTGTTGCCGAGGATCGAGGCGAGCAGTTCGCCGCCGCCGTCGAAGGGGATGTAGTTGACCTGCTTCGGGGGGATCCCGGCGGCCCGGGCCATCAGCATCGGCGCGAGGTGGTCGGGCCCACCGGGCGACGAGCCGCCGCCCACCGGGAGCTTGCCCGGGTTCTCCTTCCAGGCGCCGATGAGATCGTCGATCGTCTTGTACGGGGAGTCCTTGGCGACCACGACGACGTCCTGCTCCTCGGTGAGCCGGGCGATCGGCGTGGTGTCGCCGAGCGTCTTCGGCGCGTCGTTGGAACGGACGGCGCCCACGACCCCGAGGCCCATGGACATGGCGAGCTTGCCGTTGCCGTGCTCGCTCACCAGCCGGCTCAGACCCACCGTGCCGCCGGCGCCGGGCAGGTTGAACACCTCGATGTTGTGGGTGAGTCCGGCGTCCTCGGCGTTCTTCGCGGCCGTCCGGGCCGTGATGTCGTAGCCACCGCCGGGTGTGTTGGGGACCATGAAACGCAGGCCCGGGATCTGTGTGCCGGTCTCGGAGCCGCTGCCGGTGGTCAGCAGCGGCGGTCCGACGAGCACGAGCACGGCGGCCCCGAGCAGGGCCAGGGGGGTGCGCAGGCGCACGAGTGCCACCACCTGTCGGTACGTCGATGCGGGTAGGTAAAGGCCCTGTGGGGGAGGGTGACGTGGGCCACATGGTGCCCGGGTGGTGGCGGGCTGTCTCCCTTGCGGAACCAACGTCGGTTGTGGTCATTGCGGTAACCGGGGCGCCCTGCGGCAGCGCCGGCGACGCGACAAGCCGACGGCCCCGGCACCGACGCGCCGGGGCCCTCGCACGAGTGGCGGTTCAGTGGCTCCTAAGCAGTGTGGATCTCCAGGGCGGCCCGCACGGCGGACTCCAGGGCTCCCTCGATCCACGCCGGCTTGACGGACGTGTGGTCACCGGCGAAGTGCAAAGGCCCCTCACGCAGTGGGATGACCGGGAGCAACTCCGTGTGCTGCCCGGGCAGCAGCACGGACGCCTCCCCGTAGGCGTACGGGTCGCGCAGCCAGCTCTGCGTACGTCCCGCGCCGGTGTAGAAGACCTCGATGCGCTGGCCGTAGACCTGCTGGAGACCGCACAGAGCGTGCGGGTAGCGCGCCTCGTCGTCCAGGGAGTCCCAGCGCAGAGCGTCGTCCGCCCAACTGTAGGAGGCCAGCACGACACCCCCCGCGCTGCCCGGAACCGGATGGGAGGGGTGGAACATGAACCGGTTGGCGTTGTCCGACACCGAGCCGCCGCCCACGACGTCGGCCGCCTCGGGCTGGTCGCGCGCACTCGCGCGGTTGGCGGCGTAGTGGATGCGCTGACCGGCTGTGATGTGCCCGCCGGGCACCGAGGGGTGGGCGCCGAGGAGGGTGCCGTCCGCGGCGGCGCGGCCGGTGCGGTACGCGTCGTACAGGCCCGGGTCGACGGCGTTCAGCTCCCGCTTCCAGTCGGCCTCGTCGAACTCCCACCAGCGGCGGCTGAACTCCAGCAGCACCTTGGTCGCGCTGTCGTAGTGCAGTTCGCAGACCGCGCGGCGCTTGCCGTACGACATGGGCGGGTCGATCTGTACGTGGCGCAGGCCGGAGAACGGCACCGTGACCACGGCGACGTCCGCGGTGAACTGCTCGCGTACGACCGGGCCGTCGCGGCCCTCGGACACGGTGTCCACCCACACCTGCGGGCCCTTGCTCCGGACGTGGCCGGCGTCCGGCGCGGGCCGATCGGGGTGGTGGTACTCGATGCGCGTGACACGGCGGTCGAACCGCACGTCCTCGCGCACGCGTTCCAGCAGGGCGTCCGGCAGTACGGCCGTGCCGCCCTCCAACTCGTAGAACGGTGTGTCGGGGCTGATGAGGGAGGAGCCGATGAAGCTGTGGATGAAGGAGAGCGGGAGGCGTGAGGTGAGGTTCTCCAGGGTGCCGATCAGGTCGATGGTCCGCTCGTCCAGTCCGGCGTGCTCGGTGAGGAAGCGGAACATCGACCAGTCACCGAACCGCCGCACCACCCGGGCCCAGCCCCGCAGCCGCTCCGCAAGCGGCTTGTCGACCCGCTTGCCGTCGGAGCCGACGTAGCTGAACTCGTCGCGCACCGGGTCCAGCGCGGAGCGCAGGATGGCGGCGGCCGGGGTGTCCCAGTGGGCCTTGGGAACGCCGAAGGACCGGTTCACGCGCCGTGGTGCGCGGGCGTAGTCGGTGCGCCGGACACGGATGCCGTTGACGTGGATCCAGGTGCGGCCGGCTGGACGCCCTTCGGTGTCGACGTCGACGTAGTGGAAGCGCCGCTTCTTGAGGCCGAACTGGTCGATCAGTTCCATCACCAGGGGGTGGCTGCCGGGGATGCGCATCGCGCCCGCTTCGGCGTACTGGCGGGGGTCGGCGAAGGGCTGCTCGGCGTCCTCGTGGCCGCCGCTGCGGAAGGTCTTGATGCGTCCGCCGGCGCGGTTGCCGTTGGCCTCCAGGACCGTCACCCGGTGACCGGCCTTCTTCAGCAGCCAGGCGGCGACCAGCCCGGCCGGACCGGCGCCGATGACGAGGACGTCTTTGGGGCGGGTCCGGCGCTGAGCCGGCAGGCCCTTCTCGAGGACGCGCTGGTAGCGCGGGACGAGAGGACGGTCGTCGGAGTCCAGGACGAGCAGTGCGCGGGCGACGGCGAGGCATCGGTCGAAGTCGGCGCCGCGTCTGTCGCCCGGGGCGGCCGGGGCAGCCGGTGCGGGCAGGGCCGCGGCGGCACCGCCGGTCAGGGCCGTCGCCACCGTGGCCGTGCCGGCCACCGCCGCGAAACTCCGCCGGGAGAGACCGCCGTCCGAGTGCACCAACGCGTGATCTTCAGTCATGGCGGCCTTTGTACTGGCGGCCTGGGCAGGGCGCCGCCCTTCGCTCGGGCGTTGACCCGAAGGAGCGAAGCCGGCTGCAAACCCTGACGTCACAGCGGTCCGCCGGGCGACGGAGCCGGGCAACCCGAAGGAATGAATGCGGAGCGAACCTCGTCTGCCGCCGCGATCGAGCCCGCACACTGCGGCATGCGGATGCACATCCGTGCTCTCCGGCCGTCGGCGCACCCGGCGCACCCGGCGCATTGCCTACGCGGCGCCGACCGACTTCAGGAGAGCCCGGGCGACGAAGGGGGAAGAGTGTCGCAGCGGCGCGCTCCGTTGGGTGACCGAGCCCGTTACTGGTTCGACAGCACCCTGGCCCGCGGTGCCTCGGCGATCGTCGGCTGGATGGCGCTGCTGTGCCTGGCCGTCGTCGTCCCGGCCAGCGCGGTGGTGGTGTGGACCGACCCCGACGCGCCGGAGTCGCTGACGGACCGGCTGGCGGCGGTGTGGCACCTCACCGGCGAGACCCTGCGGCTGGGCGGGGCGACGGGTACGCCACTGCGCGTGACGATGTCGGTGCTGCTCGCCCTGGTCGCTCTGCTGTACGTCTCGACGCTCGTCGGCCTGATCACGACGGCGCTCACGGAGCGGCTCACCGCGTTGCGGCGGGGCCGTTCCACCGTGCTGGAACGCGGGCACGTCGTGGTCCTGGGGTGGTCGGAGCAGGTCTTCACGGTGGTGAGTGAACTGGTTGCCGCCAACGCCAACCAGCGGCGCGCGGCGGTGGCGGTGCTGGCGGACCGGGACAAGACCGCCATGGAGGAGGCCCTGAGCACCAAAGTGGGCCCGGTCGGCCGTACGCGGCTGATCTGCCGCAGCGGCCCCACCACCGACCCGGCCGTGCTCACCCTGACCAGCCCGGCGACGGCCGGAGTCGTGCTGGTCCTGCCCCGCGACGAGCCTGACGCCGATGCCGAGGTGGTCAAGACGCTGCTGGCGCTGCGGGCGGCCCTGCCCGGGGAAGGGGCCCGTCCGCCCGTCGTCGCCGCCGTCCGGGACGACCGCTACCGGCTGGCCGCCACGCTCGCCGCCGGACCGGGCAGCGTCGTCCTGGAGGCCGACACCGTCACCGCCCGGCTGATCGTCCAGGCGGCCCGCCGCCCCGGGCTCTCCCTCGTCCATCAGGAACTTCTCGACTTCGCCGGCGACGAGTTCTACCTCGTCACCGCACCGGCCCTGATCGGCCGCCCGTTCGGCGACGCGCTGCTGTCCTACCCGACGTCCAGCGTCGTCGGGATCGTGCGCGGCGACACCCCGCTGCTGAACCCGCCGCCGCAGACGTCCCTCGCCGAGGACGACCTGCTCATCGTCATCTCCCAGGACGACGACACGGTCTGGCCGGCCGACTGCGCCGACTCGGTCGAGAAGGCGGCGATGGCGTCCGGCCCCGCGACGCCCGCACGGCCGGAGCGGGTCCTCCTGCTGGGCTGGAACCGCCGAGCGCCGCTCATGGTCGACCAGTTGCGCCGCCGCGCCCGGCCCGGATCAGCCGTCGACGTGGTCGCGGACGGCGGTGAAGCGACGGTCCGGCAGGTGAGCGAGACCGACGCGCATCACGGCACCGAGCTGACCCTGACCCTGCACCCCGGTGACGTCACCCGTCCGGAGACTCTGCGGAATCTGGATGTGCACTCCTACGACAGCGTGATCGTGCTCGGCCAGGACCCCGCCCCCGGGCAGCCCCCGGAGGACCCCGACAACCGCACGCTCGTCACGCTCCTGCTGCTGCGCCAACTGGAGGAGGCCACCGGGCGCGGACTCCCCGTCGTCACCGAACTGATCGACGACCGCAACCGGGCGCTGGCCCCCATCGGCCCCGGAGCCGACGTGATCATCAGCGGCAAGCTCATCGGCCTGCTCATGGCGCAGATCTCCCAGAACCGGCATCTGGCGGGGGTGTTCGAGGAGTTGTTCTCCGCCGACGGCACCGGCATCCGCCTGCGGCCGGCCGGCGACTACGTGCTGCCCGGGTGTGAGACGACCTTCGCCACCGTCGTGGCCGCGGCACGCCAGCGCGGCGAATGCGCCATCGGTTACCGAAGCCACGACGACGCGTCGGCGACCCCGGGCTACGGGGTGCGGATCAACCCGCCCAAGGCCGAACGGCGCGGTTGGACGGCCGGGGACGAGGTGATCGTCGTCGGCGGGGACTGAAACCCCCGGCGACGAGGCGGACGGTGGCTGCCTGGCGCGGGCTGCTGTAGCTCCAGGCAGCCTTGTACGTCGTCGTGTTGATCGCCCCCGCGACGGCGCCGCGCGCGATCGGGTTGCCGCCGGGCCGCGGTCAGATCCGGCACCCACGCCGTGGTCGTGTCGCCCCCGACCGCTGAAGCGGTCCAAATGCCCGTGATCCGCGTGAAGAAACACTGAAATTCGACTGTGTGTTCGCCTGCGGGCAGGGCACCAGAGGGAGCGGAGGTTGATAACTATGGTTCCCCTGCTTCTCGTCCTGCTTCTGGCCCTGGTCCTGTTCGGCGCGGGCTTCGCGCTGAAGGCCCTGTGGTGGATCGCGGTGATCGTGCTGGTGCTGTGGCTGCTCGGCTTCGTGCTGCGCACCGCGGACAGTGGTGGCCGTAGGGGCCGCTGGTATCGCTGGTAGACGGCAGATCACCGCCTGCGGCGAACAAAACGTCAGGAATGGGGTAAACGAAAGTGACCCGGATTTCTGTTAGGAAAGGCGTTCCTGTTCCATGGCCGATACGAAAGACGTCGTAGAACTCATTCTTCAGGACCACCGGCGCATGGAAGACCTCTTCCGTCGGATGCGGAGCGTCGAAGACGACCGGGCGGGTGCGCTGAGGGAGTTCGCGGACCTGCTGATCGCACACGCGCAGGCCGAGGAGGCCGAGGTCTACCCGGCGCTCAAGCGGTACAAGAACATCGATGACGAAGAGGTCGAGCACGGCGAGCACGAGCACGACGAGGGCAACGAGGCCCTCCTGGAACTCCTGGAGGTCGACGAGGTCGGCTCCGAGGAGTGGGACTCGAAGCTCGAGGAGCTGGTGGAGGCCGTCAACCACCATGCCGACGAGGAGGAGCGCACCATCCTCAACGGCGCGCGGGAGAACGTGGCGATGGAGCGGCGGGAGGAGCTCGGCCGGGCGTTCTTGCAGGAGCGTGAGCGCCTGCTGAAGGCCGGGTGCGGTTCCGTGGAGAACGTGCGCAAGATCGTCAAGTCCTGACTCGAACATGCCGGCCCTGATGGCCACCGCTCGCGGGCGGTGACCATCAGGGCCGGTTGCCGTCGCGGATCGTGCGGCGCCTGGGGTCTGTCGTTTGGATCAGGCCGCAGACGCGGGCCCTGGCACGCGCATCTGCCGCGACAGAACTAGCCGTCCGCGCGCGCCGTGCAGTCGATGTCCCTCACCGGCAGTCGCCCCCTCGCGAGGTACGCGTTGACCGCGTCGTCGACACACGCCGACCCGTAGATGCCGTAGACCCCGTGCTGGTCGGCCCCGTTCAGGGTGACCAGGCGCGAGGAGGGCCACCTGTCACGGAGGGCCTCGGCGCCGTCGTAGTAGGTGCGCGGGTCACCGGTGGCGTTCACCAGCAGGGCCGGCAGGTCACCCCGGATCCTGGTCGGACGCTCGCGCGGCCGGTCCCAGAACGCGCACGGGTTGAGGTTGTGCGTGACGGGCGCGAAGAGCGGGTCCTCGGCGCGGTGGCGCTGGACGTCGCGCCAGTACACCTCGGGATCACGCGGCGCGGCGTTGTCGCCGCACACGATCGCCGTCTGCGCACTGCCGTAGGGGGAGTCGGTGTCCGTGAGCACGAACTTGAGCACCCCGGCGAGCCACGGCGACGGTGTCACCCGCTGCCCCTGCGAGGCCCGCAGCATGTCGCGCACGCCCTGGGCGAAGTCTCCGTAGGCGGTGTCGTTGTGCTGCGAGAGGCCGTTGAGGGCGACGACGGGCATCACGTGCTCGTCAAGCCGGTGGGCGCCGAGCCGCAGCGGGGTGCGGGCGGCGGCGGCCCGGATGCGCTCCACGGTGGCCAGCACCTCGCCCCGCGTGCCGCCCAGCCCGTAGGCCGTGTCGCGGGCGGCGGCCCAGGAGGCCCACCCCTTCAGGGCGTGGCGGTTGGACGCCTCGACGCCCCGCCACAGCCGGGCGCTGTAGCGGTCCGGATCGATCACACCGTCCAGGACGACCCGGTCGGTGCGGCCCGGGAACAACGAGGTGTACACCTCACCGAGGTAACTTCCGTAGGAGTAGCCCAGATAGGAGATCCGCCGCTCGCCGAGCGCGGCCCTGACGACGTCCATGTCGCGCGCGGTGTTGCGGGTGGTGGCGTGGGGGAGCGCGTCGCCCGCGTCGGCGCGGCAGCAGTCGGCGAGCTCCTTCGAGAAGGCCGCCATGCGGTCGAAGCCGGTCCGGTCCCCACCCGCTCCGCGCCAGGCCGAGCCGGTCGGCCAGCGGCAGTCCAGCGGGGTGCTGCGGCCGACGAAGCGGGGATCGACGCCCACCACGTCGTACCGTGCGGCGACGTCCTTCATCGCCTCGCGCACCCACGGCGCGTCACCGAGCGAGGGCCCGCCGGGGCCGCCGCCGTTGAGGAGGAGGGGGCCGACACGGCGGCCGGTGTCGGTGGCGCGGATCCGGGAGATCGCGACGGAGATCTTCCGGCCGCCGGGGTCGGAGTAGTCCAGCGGGACGGTCACGTCGGCGCAGCGGGCGCCCGCCTGCTCCAGTTCCTTGCCGGTCGTGTCGTCCGGCCCGAGCACGCAGCTCCTCCAGGTGAGGTGCTGCTGGTGGTAGCGGGCGAGAGGGTCCGGGGCCGCCCGGGCCGCGGCGGGCAGTGCCGTGAGGGCGAGGGCGGCGGCCGTCAGGGTGAGGGCGGCTCTTCTCGCGGTTCCCGGGGAACGGGATAACACCTGGTGTCCTTTCCGTCGGCGATGCCCCTCCAGGGGCCGCAGGGGCGTGCCCGGGAGGGGCGCTGTGCGACAGAACGGTAGGCACCGCCGCGCCCGCCGATCACTCCGGCCGGCAGCCGGTTCACGGTGGGGCCATCCCCAGTGAGAAGGCGGGGGAATGCCGTTTCCATGGCCGGGGCAGCAACCCGAATCTCCGCCCCAAGCTGGGACAATGCTCGGGCAGACCTTGTGCAGGTCACTGCAGGGGGGTTGTCCAGACATTCTCTCGCGCCTAGGGTCCCTTTCGAGTGCAAGCGCTTTCCAAGCGTGTGTCCGCCGGCTGTCCGAGGAGCGCCGCATGTCCTTGTCCCCCACCCGCCGCCGCGTGGCCGTCGTCGGCACCGGAGCCATCGTCGGCGGCAGCCATCTGCCCGCGCTGCGGGCCCACTCCGACCGGGTGGAACTGGTGGCCGCCGTCGACGTGGACCAGGAGCGCCTCGACGCCTTCCGCGAGCTGGCCGGTGAGCAGGTCGCCGGGTACACCTCGGTGGACGCGATGCTGGACGCCGTACGCCCCGACCTGGTCCTGATCGGGACGCCGCCCTCCCTGCACCGCGAGCAGACGGTGGCCGCGCTGAAGGCGGGCGCCTGGGTGCTGTGCGAGAAGCCGCTCACCCTGTCGCTCGCCGAGTACGACGAGATCGCCGCCGCCGAGGAGGCCTCCGGCGGGTACGCGGCGGTCGTCTTCCAGCACCGCTACGGATCCGGCGCCGTGCACGCCCGCGAGCTGATCACGAGTGGCGAGCTGGGCGCCCCGCTGGTCGCGCACTGCCAGACCACCTGGCACCGGGACGCCGCGTACTACGCCGTGCCGTGGCGCGGAACATGGGCCGGCGAGGGCGGCGGCCCGACCATGGGCCACGGCATCCACCAGTTCGACCTTCTGCTGCACCTGCTCGGTGAGTGGGAGGAGATCCGGGCCATGGCCGCGCGCCTGGTCCACGACACCGAGAGCGAGGACGTCTCCACCGCCCTGGTGCGGTTCAGGAGCGGCGCCCTCGCCACCGTCGTCAACAGCGTGCTCTCCCCGGACGAGGTGAGCCGCATCCGCATCGACTGCGCGGACGCCACCGTCGAGCTCACCCACCTGTACGGCCACAGCAACGACAGCTGGGCCTACACCCCGGCCCCGCATGTCGCCTCCGAGCGCGCCACCGCCTGGCGCACCCCCGCGAGTGACGTGCCGAGCTCGCACACCGCCCAGCTGGGCGCACTCCTCGACGCCTACGACGCCGGCACCCGCCCACCGGGCAGCGGCCGCGACGCCCGCGCCACCCTGGAGTTCGCCGCCGCCCTGTACAAGGCGGCGTTCACCGGCCGCTCGGTGCACGCGGGGGAGATCGGCCCCGGCGACCCCTTCTACGAGGCCATGCACGGCGAGTACCCCGACTGGGCCCCCAAGGAGCGCGCATGACCATCCGCGTCACCCACACGCACGGCGAGGCCATCGCCGTCTCCGCAGGCGGCACGGAGATCCTCCGGTACGTCTACCGCCCCGACCCGGATCCCTTCGAGTCCCGCAAGCCCTACGCCCACCCCGTACGCACCCTCTCGGGTCGCACGGTCACCGGCTACCGCCCCAACGACCACCGCTGGCACAAGGGCCTGCAGATGACCGCGAGCCATCTGTCCGGCCAGAACTTCTGGGGCGGCAACTGCTACGTCCACGGCCAGGGCTACCTCCGCCTGCCCGAGCGCGTCGGCTCGATGCGGCACGACGGCTTCGCGGACTTCACCGTCGAGGACGACCGCCTCGCCTTCACCGAGAACCTCACCTGGATCGAGAACGGCGGCGAGGAGTGGGCGCGCGAGGTGCGCGGCCTGACCGTCCACTCGGTGGACGAAGAGGCCGGTTCCTGGGCCCTGGACTGGTCGATCCGCCTCACCAACACCCGTTCCGAGCCCCTCGCCTTCGGCTCCCCGACCACCGCGGGCCGTGAGATGGCCGGCTACACCGGACTCCAATGGCGCGGCCCGCGCGACTTCACCGGCGGCACGGTCTTCGCCCCGGACACCGACGCCGACGCGGGCAAGCTGATGGGCACCCAGGGCCCGTGGCTCGCCTTCACCACCGAGCACGACGACGTCGACGGCCACTCCACCCTGGTCTTCGCACACGCGCCCGAGAACCTCGACGAGACCTCCCCGGTCCACGAGTCGCACTGGTTCGTCCGCTCCGAGCCCTTCCCGACGGTCGCCTTCTCCTGGGCGTTCTTCGAGGAGTTCGAGCTGCCGCCGGGCGAGTCCTTCGGGTACCGGTACCGCATCGTCGTCGCCGACGGTGCCTGGGACCGCGACCGGGTCGGCACGCACCTGGAGGGCCTGGAGTGGTGAGCGAGCCAAAACCGGCGGGGCTTCCGCACCCGCTGCCCGGCGCGATCGGCCTGTCCCACCTCAGCGCCTACGACTGGGAGGCCGCCGACGGTGTCTGCGGCGGCAGCCCGCACCTGCACCTGGTGTGCACGGAGGCGTACGTCGTCACCGGCGGCCGGGGCGCGGTCCAGACGCTGAGCCCCGACGGCTACCGGGACATCCCCCTGGAAGCCGGTTCCCTCGCCTGGTTCACACCGGGCACCGTGCACCGCATGGTGCAGGGCGGCGATCTGCGCATCACCGTGCTGATGCAGAACAGCGGCCTGCCCGAGGCCGGGGACGCCGTGTTCACCTTCCCGCCCGAGGTGCTCGCCGACCCGGAGAGGTACGCCGCCGCCGCTGCCCTGCCGCCCGGCACCGGACCGGAGACGGCGGCGGCCGCCCGGCGCCGCAGGGACCTCGCCGTCGAGGGCTACCTCGGGCTGCGCGAGGCCCTCGTCGCCGGCGACAACGGCCCGTACCTGGAGTTCCAGCGGGCCGCCGCCCGGATCGTGCGCGCCAAGGTGCCCACCTGGAAGGCCCTGTGGCGGGAGGGCGCCCTGGCCACCGCGGAGCGCACCGGCGCGCAGCTCGACGCCCTGGCCGCCGGCGATCCCGCCTACCTCGGCGAGGCCACCGCCCACGAGGCCGCGTCCACCCGGCTCGGCGGCTTCGGCATGTGCGGCCGGCGCGACGAGTACGCACTGCCGGGGACCACGCTGCCGTACCAGCAGGAGTAGCAGCAGGAGGGGGGACCGGGGGGTCTCAGCCAACCTCCGAGGAGAGGAGTGACCTCGGCATGCCCGGACACAGGACAAAGGGGTTCTGCGCGTCGGCCGCCGCACTGGCACTGTGTGCCCTGCTGGCGGGCTGCGGAGGATCCGGGGAGTCCGCCGACGGCGGCAAGGTCGTGCTGCGCTACACGTGGTGGGGCAACCCCGACCGCGCGGAACGCACCGAGCAGGCCGTCGCGCTGTTCGAGAAACAGCACCCGAACGTCGACGTGACGACGTCGTTCTCCGGCTACGACGCCTACAAGCAGAAGCTCGCCACCCAGGCCGCGGGCGGTGACGCCCCGGACGTGATGCAGCTGGACTACCGCCAGATCGACCAGTACGCCTCCGGCGGAGTCCTGCTCGACCTGGCCCGGCAGAAGTCCGTCCTGCGCACCTCCGAGATCGACCAGGGCCTCCTCGCCACCGGCCGCGTCGACGACGTCCAGTACGCGATCCCGCAGGGCCGCGGCAC
The DNA here is from genome assembly GCF_040638895.1 of Streptomyces sp. NPDC024017. NCBI lineage: Bacteria > Bacillati > Actinomycetota > Actinomycetes > Kitasatosporales > Streptomycetaceae > Streptomyces > Streptomyces sp. NPDC024017. Next base: position 179,822 of record NZ_JBEZYZ010000003.1, read on the forward strand.
CGAGACCGTCGCCTACGACGTCGCGACCTGGAAGAAGTCGGGCGTGCCCCTGCCCGGCAAGAGCTGGACCTGGAGCCAGTGGGCGGACACCATGCGCGCCCTCGCGAAGCAGACCGGCAAGCCGGGGGCGACCGACCCCGGCCAGAGCGAGGACGCCTTCGAGGTCTGGCTGCGCGGCCGGGGCAAGGCCCTCTACACCGAGGACGGGAGGCTGGGCTTCACCGCCGGCGACCTCACGCGCTGGTGGACTTTCACCGACCGGCTGCGCCGCGAGGGCGCCGTGTCGCCCGCCGAGCAGACCACCCAGCTCGACGGCTCCGTGGAGAACACCCCGCTGGGGCGCGGCGAGTCCGTCACCGACGCCAACTGGGACGCTCCCGCGAGCGGCTTCGTCGCCCTGATACCGACCGGCGTCGCCCTCGCGCCCATGCCGTCGGGTGAGGACGGCACACCCGGCCAGTACTTCAAGCCGTCGATGTTCCTCGGCGTCTCGGCGAACACCGGCCATCCCGAGGCGGCGGCGCAGCTCGTCGACTTCTTGATCAACGACCGCGAGGCCGCGAAGATCCTCGGCGCGAGCCGCGGCATCCCCGTCAACGAGACGATCCGTGACGAGATCGGCCCGCAGCTCAAGGACTTCGACAAGACCATCGCCGGCTTCCAGGCATCCCTGGAAGGCAAGCTCAAGGACCCGCCCCAGGCGCCTCCCTCGGGCGACAACGCCCTGCAGAGCACCTTCCAGCGCGACTACGACCAGGTGTCCTACGCGCGCATGTCGCCCCGCGAGGCGGCCGAGAACTACGTCACCGAGGCGAAGGCGGAGCTGAGGTCATGACCACCACCGCGATCCCCGCGGAGGCGAGGCGCGCCCCCGCCGCCGCCCCGAAGCGCCGCCCCAAGCGCGAACGCGAGGGCGCCGCCTGGGTGTTCCTCTCGCCCTGGGTGCTCGGCGCGATCGTCCTGACACTGCTGCCGATGGCCGTGTCGCTGTACCTGTCGTTCACCGACTACGACCTGTTCAACCCGCCGAAGTGGGTGGGCCTGCGCAACTACGCGCAGATGTTCACCGAGGACCCGCGCTACTGGCGCTCGGTCGTGACGACCCTGACCTACGTAGTCGTCGCCGTGCCCCTCCAACTGGCCCTCGCCCTCGTCGTAGCGCTGGCCCTGAAGGGCATGAAGCGCGGCAAGGGCTTCTACCGCTCCGCGTTCTACGCACCGTCCCTGCTCGGCGCGTCGATGTCCATCGCGCTCGTCTGGCGGGCGATCTTCAACGACGGCGGCACCGTGGACAACCTGCTGGGCACCGGCGGCTGGGTCAACAAGCCTGGCTGGGCCCTGCTCGCCGTGGCCCTGCTGACGGTGTGGCAGTTCGGGGCGCCGATGGTCATCTTCCTCGCCGGGCTCCAGCAGATACCCGCCGAGCTGTACGAGGCGGCGGCGGTCGACGGGGCCGGGAAGTGGCGGCAGTTCCTGTCCGTCACCGTGCCGATGCTCTCCCCGGTGCTGTTCTTCAACCTGGTCCTGCAGACCATCCAGGCCTTCCAGGTGTTCACCCCCGCCTTCGCGGTCAGCGCGGGCAAGGGCGGACCGGCCGACTCGACCCTCGTCTACACCATGTACCTCTACGACCGCGGCTTCGTCGCCTCCCACATGGGCTACGCCTCCGCCATGGCCTGGGTGCTGCTCGTCGTGATCGGCATCGTCACGGCGGTGCTGTTCCGCACCTCGCGCTCCTGGGTCTTCTACGCCTCCGAGGGGGAGCGGTGACCTCAACGACTGTTGCGCACAAGCCCGTTCGTTGGGGACGCGTCGCCCTGCACGTCGGCTGCCTGGCCGCCCTGCTGGTCATGCTGTACCCGCTGGCCTGGTTGCTGGCCACCTCGCTCAAGCCCGCCGACGAGGTCATCGCCAGCCTCGACCTGCTGCCCAGCCACCTGGAGTGGTCGAACTACTCCACCGCCCTGGACGGCGTCAACGACGTCTCCATCTGGCGGCTGCTCGGCAACTCCCTGCTGATCGCGGGCGGCGCGGTCCTCGGCAACGTCGTCAGTTGCTCGCTCGCCGCCTACGCCTTCGCCCGCCTCAGGTTCCGCTTCCGCGGGCCGCTGTTCGCCTTCATGATCGCCACGATCATGCTGCCGCACCACGCGGTACTGATCCCGCAGTACATCATCTTCAACCAGCTCGGCCTGGTGAACACCTACTGGCCGCTGATCCTGCCGAAGTTCCTCGCCACCGAGGCGTTCTTCGTCTTCCTCATCGTGCAGTTCATGCGCGGCCTGCCGCGCGAGCTGGAGGAGGCGGCCCGGATCGACGGCTGCGGGCCCTTCCGCAGCTTCTTCCAGGTCGTACTGCCGCTCACCAGGCCGGCCCTGATCACCACCGCCATCTTCACGTTCATCTGGACCTGGAACGACTTCTTCACGCAGCTCATCTACCTCTTCGACCCGGACAAGTTCACCCTCACCCTGGCGCTGCGCTCCTTCGTGGACGCCTCCAGCACCTCCGCGTTCGGCCCGATGTTCGCCCTGTCGGTGATCGCGCTGCTGCCGATCGTGCTGTTCTTCCTCGCCTTCCAGCGGTTCCTGGTGGAGGGCATGGCCAGCTCCGGACTCAAGGGGTGAGCGGCATGCCCACACGCGAGGCGGGCGAGGTGTTCGGCCCGCGCATGACCCTGTTCGCCGACGTGCTGAGCGTCGGACTCGCCACGGCGGCGGCCTGCCTGCCCCTGGTCACGGCCCCGGCCGCGCTGTCGACGGCGTGCGCCGTGCTGCGCGGGGCGGGACAGGACCAACCCGTCACGGCGGGGCGGTACTTCGCCCTGCTGCGGCGGCGGTTGCGCGCCGGCGACCTGGTGGCGGGAGCCATCGCCCTGGCGGGTCTGCTGCTGTTCGCGGCCGACCTGGCGCTGGCCGGGGCCGGGCTGCCGGGGGCGCCGCTGTTCGCCGTGGCCGCCGCGGTGATCGGCGCCGGCGCGGCGGTGATCGGCCTGCGGGCCTGCGGGCGCCCCGAATCGCTCACCGACTGGCGTGCAGCGGTGCGCGGGGCCGGGCGGGACGCCGTGGCGGACGTGGGCGGCAGCGGCCTGGTCCTGCTCGCCGTGGCGACGGCGGCGCTGTGTGCCTGGATGCTGGTCCCGCTGGCCTTCCTCGCCCCCGGGCCGCTGGCCCTGGCACTCACCGCCGTCGACGTACGGCGGTCGGCGGCTGTTCTCCTTCAGTAGCCGGGAGTTCGGGTGGAGTACCAGGCCAGGATGCCGCCGAGCCCGTCGCCCCTCAGCGCAGGGCCGTCAGTGTCTTCGGATGACGGTTTGTCAGTGCGAGGGGTGCCGGGTGGCGGGGGAGGGTCCTCGCGCCCGGCACCCCGTCGACCTACCGGCGCAGGGCGCCGCCGATGCTGATCCGTGGCCAGGAACGGGCCGCCGTGAGGAGGGCCTGTGTCCTCGCCGAGGGGGTGGCCGCTGCCGCCGCCAGGGCCGCCGCGGCGCTCGCGATGCCGAGGACCGCGCCCGCCGCCACGTCGCCCGGGTAGTGCACGCCCGTGTGGACGCGGGAGTAGCCGACGGCGCTCGCCAGCGCCCCGAGCGGTACCGCCGCGGGGGGCAGGACCACACCGACGGCGGTGGCGAAGGCGACCGCCGACGCCGTGTGCCCGGACGGGAACGAGGCCGAGGTCGGCATCCGGACGTGCCGGTCCACCGTCACCCGGGCCGCCTCCCGGTCGGGCCGCGCCCGGCGCACCAGGCGCTTGCCCAGCAGGTTGGCGGAGGCCGATGCCACGGCGATCGCGCCGACGCCGACGAGCGCGGCCTTGCGCGGCCGCTTCCCGCCCAGGGCCAGGGCGGCGGCGATGGCGAACGAGATCTTGGAGTGATCGGCCGCGTGCGACAGGTGGCGCAGCGTCCGGTCCAGGGTCGGCGTCGGGGTGGCGGCCACCGCCGCGTACAGGGCGCCGTCGACGGCCCTGAGATCGCCGAACACGGCGCTCAGAAGTCGGCCGCTTCCACCCGCGGAGTCCCGGGCGTTCTGGAGCGGACGGGGGGCGTCCGCGTCTGTGGTCGTCGGATCGGTCATGTGCTTCTCCCCGCAGTGGCCTTCCTCAGCACGGTACCGGCTCACGCCCGGCGCACGCTCGGCGCCCCTGCGAGCCGGTACCTCCCGAGTGCCCGGACGGCGGACGGCCACCCCGGTGAGCCGGGACACTGAGCACATGTCACCCCTGACCCGCCGGGCCCTGCGCGCACTCGAGCGTTTCCACGCCGCCCGCCCCTGGGACCACAACGCCCACTTCCACCGCTGGATCCTGCGACAGCTCCCCGAGCGGGTGGGCAGCGCCCTGGACGTGGGATGCGGCAGCGGCGACCTGGCCCGGCTGCTGGCCGGCCGGGCGCAGCGCGTGCAGGGATCGACGCCGACCCGGAGATCACGGCCTGGGCACGGGAGCTGACGCCCGCGGCGGCCCCGGTGACGTACACCGCGGCCGACGCGCTGACCGGGCTCGGTGATCAGTCGTACGACGTCATCACCTGCGTCGCCGTCGTCCACCATCTGCCCCTCACCCGGGCCCTGGAGACCTTCCGCGACCATCTGGCCCCCGGCGGCACCCTGGTGATCGTCGGCGTGGCCCGGGAGCGGACGCCCGTCGACCGGCTGCTCGGCATCGCGTCGATCCCGCTCAACATCGTCATGGCGTTGCTGAAGAACCGGGGCCGCCCGGCGCCCCGCCCGGTCTCGATGACGGCCCGCACCCGTCCGGCGGACCTGACCTTCACCGAGATCGTGCGCGAGGCCCGGGCGGTGCTCCCCGGCGTCCGCCTGCGCCGCCGTCTGTTCTGGCGCTACACGCTGGTGTGGCGCCACCGCTGACCCGCCGGCGCCTCAGCCGGCGGCCCGGAAGGTGCGCAGCCGCAGCGAGTTGCCGACCACGAAGACCGACGAGAAGGCCATGGCCGCCCCGGCGATCATCGGGGTGAGCAGGCCGGCCGCGGCCAGCGGGAGGGCCGCCACGTTGTAGGCGAAGGCCCAGAACAGGTTCGAGCGGATGGTGCCGAGCGTGCGGCGGGCGAGCCGGATGGCGTCCGCCGCGGCCCGCAGATCGCCGCGCACGAGCGTCAGGTCGCCGGCCTCGATCGCGGCGTCCGTGCCGGTGCCCATGGCCAGCCCCAGATCGGCCTGGGCGAGGGCCGCCGCGTCGTTGACTCCGTCCCCGACCATCGCCACCGACCGGCCTTCGGCCTGGAGCCGCTTGACGACGTCGACCTTGTCCTGCGGGAGCACCTCGGCGATGACCTCCTCGATGCCCACCTCGCGGGCGACGGACCGGGCCACCGCCTCGTTGTCACCGGTCAGCAGGATCGGCGTCAGGCCGAGCGCCCGCAGCCGGCCGACCGCCTCCGCGCTCGTGTCCTTCACCGCGTCGGCCACCTCCAGCACCGCGCGCGCCTCACCGTCCCACGCGACCGCGATGGCCGTGCGCCCGGCGTCCTCGGCCCCCGCCCTGGCCCGGGCCAGGCCCTCGGGAAGCTCCATCGCCCAGTCGGCCAGCAGCCGCTCCCGCCCGACGAGCACCGCATGGCCCTCGACGACGCCCTGGACGCCGAGTCCGGGCACGTTGGCGAAGTCCTCGGGCGTGGGCAGCGCGCCCAGCTTCTCCAGCGCTCCGTCGGCGACGGCCCGGGCGATCGGGTGCTCGGAGGGGTGCTCCAACGCCCCGGCCAGCCGCAGCACTTCGGCCTCGTCCGTGCCCTCGGCCGTGTGCACGGTCAGCAGCGTCATGCGGCCGGTCGTGACCGTGCCGGTCTTGTCGAGGACGACGGTGTCGACCCGGCGCGTGGACTCCAGGACCTCCGGGCCCTTGATGAGGATGCCGAGCTGCGCGCCCCGCCCGGTGCCCACCATCAGCGCGGTCGGCGTCGCGAGTCCCAGGGCGCAGGGGCAGGCGATGACGAGCACGGCGACCGCTGCGGTGAAGGCGGCCGTCAGCCCGGCGCCGTTGCCCAGCCAGAAGCCCAGCGTGCCCAGCGCGAGGGCGATCACCACCGGAACGAACACGGCGGAGATCCGGTCCGCGAGCCGCTGCGCGGCGGCCTTGCCGTTCTGCGCGTCCTCCACCAGCCGGGCCATCCGGGCCAGCTGCGTGTCGGCACCGACCCGCGTGGCACGCACGACGAGCCGCCCGCCGACGTTGATCGTGGCGCCGGTGACCGGGTCGCCCGAGCCCACCTCCACCGGTACGGATTCACCGGTGAGCATCGAGGCGTCCACGGCGGAGGAACCCTCTTCGACGGTCCCGTCCGTCGCGATCTTCTCGCCGGGCCGGACCAGGAAGCGGTCCCCGGCCTTCAACTCCGCGACCGGGACGGTCTGTTCGCTGCCGTCGGCGCGCAGCACCGTGACGTCCTTCGCGCCCAGCTCCAGCAGCGCCCGCAGCGCCGCGCCCGCCTTGCGCTTGGCGCGGGCCTCGAAGTACCGCCCGGCCAGGATGAAGGCGGTCACGCCCGCGGCCGCCTCCAGGTAGATGTTCCCGGCGCCGTCCGTGCGCTCGATGGTCAGCTCGAAGGGGTGCGTCATGCCCGGTGTGCCCGCGGTGCCGAAGAACAGCGCCCACAGCGACCACAGGAACGCGGCCGAGATGCCCACCGAGATCAGCGTGTCCATGGTGGCCGCGCCGTGCCGCGCGTTGGTGAACGCCGCCTTGTGGAAGGGCCACGCCGCGTACGTCACGACGGGCGCGGCCAGGGTGAGCGACAGCCACTGCCAGTACTCGAACTGCAGCGCCGGGATCATCGCCATGGCCGCGACGGGAACCGCGAGCACCACGGCCGTGATCAACCGCTCGCGCAGCGGCCGCAGTTCGTCGGCCTCCTCGCCGGGGTCGGTCTGTTCGGCAGGGGGAGTGGGCTCCTGCGCGGTGTACCCGGTCGCCTCGACGGTGGCGATGAGGTCACCGACGGAGACGTCTCCGGAGTAGCTGACCTTGGCCTTCTCCGTCGCGTAGTTGACGGTGGCGGTGACCCCGTCCATGCGGTTGAGCTTCTTCTCGACGCGCGCCGCGCAGGAGGCGCAGGTCATGCCACCGATGGTGAGCTCCACCTCGGCGCCGGTGCCGGTCGTCGTACCGGTGCTCATGGCTCAGGCCCTCCCGGTCAGCTCGTAGCCGGCGTCGTCGACGACCTCCGCGATCACGGCGTCGTCGGGTTCGGCGGCGCTGGTGACGGTGACGTGGCCGCTGTCGAGGTCGACCTCGACACCGCTGACGCCGTCCAGCTCGCCGATGGCCTTGGTCAGCGTGGCCTTGCAGTGGCCGCAGGACATTCCGGAGACGGCGTAGGTGGTGGCGGGCATCGGGTGCCTCCTCTGGGTGATTCAACAGATGCGGAGCATACGGGGCGGGGGTATCCCCTCGTCGACTTCATGTATACCCCTGAGGGGTATACGATGCAAGCGCGAGAATGACTTGACTCAATACCCCCTAGGGGTATGGTGAAGTGCATGGAGGCCCCGCATTCGAGCGGGAGGCCCGGTATCTGAAGGAGCCGACGGCCATGAACACCGGACTGAGGATCGCCACCTTCGCCGCCGCCCTGGCAGCGACCTTCGGCGCGGCCTACGGCGTCGGACAGGGCATCGACCCCGTCGTCGCCGACAGCCCCCCGAAGCACGAGGACGAGCACCCCCGGCCCGCACCGGAGCCGAAGGGGGGCGGCGGCCACGCCGGACACGACACACCCCCGGCCGGCGGGCTGCAGATCTCCGAGGGCGGCTACACGCTCGACCTCGGCACCCCGCGCGTCACCGCGGGCGAGCGGGCCGACCTGCGCTTCACCGTCCGGGACGCCGGCGGCCGCGCGGTCACCGCCTACCAGCGCGAACACGACAAGGAACTCCACCTCATCGTGGCCTCACGCGACCTGGTCACCTACCGCCATCTGCACCCCACCCGCGCCGCCGACGGCACCTGGAGCACCCCCGTGGACCTGCCCCGCGCGGGCGGCTACCGCGTCTTCGCCGACTTCACCCCGGCCGGGAAGGACGCCGAGAACCTCACCCTCGGCGCGGACCTCGCCGCCTCCGGCCCGTACGAGGCCCGGCAGCTGCCGCCCGCGAGCACCGCGACCCAGGTCGACGGCTACGAGGTCCGGCTGGCCGGGGCCCTGCGCCCGGGCAAGGCGAGCGAACTGAAACTGAAGGTCTCCCGCGACGGCAAGCCCGTCACCGACCTCCAGCCCTACCTCGGCGCCTACGGCCACCTGGTCGCCCTGCGCTCCGGCGACCTCGCCTACCTGCACGTCCACCCGAACGGCGAACCCGGTGACGGCACGACCAGGCCCGGCCCGGACATCTCCTTCGCGGCCACGGCACCCAGCTCCGGCTCCTACCGCCTGTTCCTGGACTTCAAGCACGACGGAAAGGTCCACACGGCGGCGTTCACCGTCCGCGCCGGGGGAGCGGCGGCCGGGGCCGGTACCCCCGAGGGGCATGTGGAGGACGGCCACGGGCACTGAGCGTCAGCCGAGCGCCCGGTCCAGGTTGAAGGCCGCGCTGATCAGCGCGAAGTGGGTGAACGCCTGCGGGAAGTTCCCCTGCTGCTCACCGGTGTGGCTGATCTCCTCGGCGTACAGGCCGAGATGGTTGGCGTACGTCAGCATCTTCTCGAAGGCGAGGCGCGCCTCGTCGATCCGGCCGGCGTGCACCATCGCCTCGACGTACCAGAACGAGCAGATGGAGAACGTGCCCTCGTCACCGCGCAGCCCGTCGGGGCTCGCCCGGGGGTCGTAGCGGTAGACGAGCGAGTCGGACACCAGCTCCTCGGTGAGCGCGTCCAGCGTCGACAGCCACTTCGGATCGGTGGGGGCGATGAACTTCGTCAACGGCATCATCAGCACGGCCGCGTCCAGCACGTCACCGTCCTCGTGCTGGACGAAGGCCCGGCGCTCCTCGGACCAGCCCCGGCTCATGATCCGCCGGTAGATCGTGTCGCGGCACTCCCGCCAGCGCGGCAGGTCGGCGGGCAGGCCGCGCCGGTTGGCCATCCGGATGGCCCGCTCGATCGCCACCCAGCACATCAGCCGCGAGTACAGGAAGTTCCTGCGCCCGCCCCGCGTCTCCCAGATGCCCTCGTCAGGCTGGTCCCAGTGCGTGCACACCCAGTCGACCAGCGCGCACACGTCGTCCCACTGGCCGCTGGAGATGGGCTGGGCCCACTTGTCGTAGAGGTAGATGGAGTCGATCAGCGCGCCGTAGATGTCGAGCTGGAGCTGATCCGCCGCCGCGTTGCCGACCCGGACCGGCGCGGAACCGTGGTGGCCCTCCAGGTGGTCGAGGGTGCGCTCGGGCAGCTCGGTGCGTCCGTCGATGCCGTACATGATCTGCAGAGGGCCGGAGGTCTTGCCGTCGCCCGGGCTGATGTGCCGGGTCACGAACTGCATGAACGCCTCGGCCTCGCCGGTGAAGCCCAGCCGCAGCAGGGCGTAGACGCAGAAGGCCGCGTCGCGCACCCACACGTACCGGTAGTCCCAGTTGCGCTCGCCGCCGAGCTCCTCGGGCAGGCTCGTCGTCGGCGCGGCCACGATCGCCCCGGTCGGCGCGTACGTGAGCAGCTTCAGCGTCAGGGCCGAGCGGTGCACCATCTCCCGCCAGCGGCCCTTGTACCGGGACGCCGACAGCCAGCGCCGCCAGTACGCCACCGTCGCCGCGAACTGCTCCTCCGCGTCCGCGTGCGCACACCCGCGGGGCGTCACATCGCCGCCGACCTTGTCCAGGGCGAACACCGCGGTCTCGCCCTCGGAGAGCTTGAAGTCGCCGCGCACGTCCGGCCCGTCGGTCTCCAGCGGCACGGTCGCCGTCAGTGCGAGCGCCAGCTTTTCGGTCTCGAACAGCGCGGTGTCGCCGGTCAGCCGGACCGTGTGCGGCAGGGAGCCGTAGTCGAACCGGGGTGCCACCCGCGTACGGAACGGGATCGAGCCGCGCACGCACACCACCCGCCGGATCAGCCGGTGCCGCTCGGCCTCGGCCGGCCCGCCGCCGACCGGCATGAAGTCCTGCACCTCACCGACCCCGTCCTCGGTGAAGAACCGGGTGATCAGGACGTTGGTGTCGGGGAAGTAGAACTGCTTGGTCCGCGCCGGCACCGTCGCCGCCAGTTCGAAACAGCCGCCGCGCTCCGCGTCCAGGATCGAGGCGAACACGCTCGGCGCGTCGAAGGCCGCGCAGCAGTACCAGTCGATCGTCCCGTCGGTCCCCACCAGGGCCACACTGCGCAGATCGCCGATCAGCCCGTGTTCGGCGATCGGTACGTACCGCCGGCCGCCCGGCACGCCCCGGTCCGGTGCCGTTTCGCCCATGACAGCCTCCCTGCCCGGTACGCGCCTCAGCCCCAGCCTAGGCCGTGTCCGCAGAGTCCCGCCTGCCCCGCGACGCCCGGCACGCTCCCCCAAGCTCTGCGAGCAGGGGGCACCCCCACTCGCCGCACCGGGCGATCCAGTACGAGGGACTCCGCCCGGCACGCCGAGAGCACGAGAGCACACGCCAGACGGCTTTGAGGACACGGCCCGGCGCCTGTCGTCCGGACAGGCCGCGGAGCGGCGTCGAACGGCACCGTCGCTTCCCCGTGGCCTGATCCAGACGCCTTGCCCTGGAGCCGCCGGCGAGCGGCCGCTTCAGACCGTGACGACCCGCAGCCCGGCCTCCTCGAAGCGCCGCACGGTGCCCGCGTCGGCCGCCGTGTCCGTGACCAGCGTGTCCACCGCCTCGGCCGCGCAGATCCGGGCGAACGCCCGCTGCCCGAGCTTGCTGGAGTCGGCGGCCACCACCACCCGCTCCGCCCGCTCGCACAGCAGCCGGTTGATCGCCGCCTCCGCCTCGTCGTGCGCCGCCGCGCCGTGCGTCACGTCGAAGGCCACGACACCCAGCACCGCCACGTCGACGGTGATCTGCCCGAGCACCCCGTCCGCGAGCGGCCCGACCAGCTCGTAGGACTGGGGCCGCGCCACCCCACCGGTCAGCACGATCTTGAACTGGGGCCGCACGGCCAGCTCGTTGGCGATGTTCAGCGCGTTCGTCACGACCGTCAGCGCGGGCGACCCGGACGCCAGATCCCCGCGCGCGGCCAGGGCCCGCGCCACTTCGGTCGTGGTGGTCCCGCCGGTCAGCCCGACCGCCTCACCCGGCACCACCAGCCCCGCCACCGCCTTGGCGATGCGCTGCTTCTCGGAGGCGTGGCGGGCCGTCTTGTAACGCAGCGGCAGCTCGTACGACACGCCGTGCACCACCGCACCGCCCCGGGTGCGCACCAGCATCTGCTGCTCGGCGAGCCCATCGAAGTCACGGCGGATCGTCGCCGCCGACACCCCGAGCTCCACCGCCGCGTCCTCGACGTCCAGCCGGCCGCGCTCCACGAGCAGTTCCAGCAGCGCCTTCCAGCGGGCGTCGCGCGACATCCGCACCTCCACGTCTCGATCTCCGGCGACCCTAGCGCACCCGATCCGGCCGAATGCTTGATGCTGCTCGAAAGCTGGCGATATCTTGCAGGAACAATCAGAGCGGAGGGTGCGGTATGACGCATGTCGAGGACGAGCTGACCAGCCAGCCCGAGTGCTGGGCACGCGCCGCATCGGAGGCGCCCCGGTTCGTGAAGGTGCTGCCGGCGCCGGGGGAGCGGGTCGCGATCGTCGGCTGCGGCACCTCCTACTTCATGGCCCAGGCCGCCGCGGCCCTGCGCGAGGGCGCGGGCCAGGGCGAGACCGACGCCTTCGCCGCCTCGGAGTTCCCCCACGGCCGCGCATACGACCGGGTCGTCGCCCTCACCCGCTCCGGCACCACGACCGAAGTGCTGGACCTGCTGCACCGGTTGAAGGGCGCTACCCGCACCACCGCGATCACGGCCGATCCGGACACGCCCGTGTCGACGGCCGCCGACGACCTCGCCGTCCTGGACTTCGCGGACGAACGCTCCGTCGTCCAGACCCGGTTCGCGACGACGGCCCTCACCCTGCTCCGCGCCCACCTCGGCCTCCACCCCGACACCGCCGTCGCCGACGCGCGCACCGCCCTGACGCAGCCGCTGGCCGAAGGACTGGTGGAATGCGGCCAGTTCACCTTCCTGGGGCGCGGCTGGACCGTCGGCCTGGCCAACGAGGCCGGGCTGAAGATGCGCGAGGCCGCGCTGGCCTGGGCGGAGGCCTACCCGGCGATGGAGTACCGGCACGGCCCGATCAGCGTCAGTACCCGGGGCACGGCGACCTGGATGCTGGGCGACGCGCCGGACGGGCTCGCCGAACAGGTGGGCGGCACGGGCGCGTTGTGGATCGCCGGGGCCCTGGACCCGCTCGCCGAACTCGTCCGCGTCCAGCGGCTCGCCGTCGCCGTCGCCGCGTCCCGCGGGCTGGATCCCGACCGCCCGCGCCACCTGACGCGCTCGGTGATCCTCCCCGCAGACCACCACTGACGCTCTGGAGACACCGTGCCCCTCACCACCACCGGCGAACTCGTCACCTCCGCCGCGGCCGCCCGCTCGGCCGTCGCCTCCTTCAACGTCATCACCCTGGAGCACGTCGAGGCCGTCGTCACGGGCGCCGAGTCGGTGTGCGCCCCCGTGGTCCTCCAGGTCAGCGAGAACGCCGTCAGGTTCCGCGGTGGCCGGCTGCTCCCGCTCGCCCGCGCGGTCGTCGCCGTGGCCGAACGGGCCGCCGTACCGGTCGCGTTGCACCTCGACCATGTGCAGAGCGACGCCCTGCTGCACCAGGCCGCGGACGCCGGCTTCAGCTCCGTGATGTACGACGCGGCCCGGCTGCCCTACGCGGAGAACCTCGCCGCGACCCGGGCGGCGGTCGACTGGGCACACGCCCAAGGGCTGTGGATCGAAGCCGAGTTGGGCCAGATCGGCGGGAAGAACGGCAGACCGCCGCTGGACGCGCACGCCCCCGGCGCCCGCACCGACCCCGACGAGGCACGGACCTTCGTCGCCGACTCGGGCGTGGACGCCCTGGCCGTCGCCATCGGCAGCTCCCACGCCATGACCACCCGCACGGCGGCCCTCGACCACGCCCTGCTCGCACGCCTGTCGGCCGCACTGGACGTCCCGCTCGTCCTGCACGGCTCCTCCGGCGTCCCGGACGACGAACTCACGGCGGCCGTCGCGGGCGGCATCACCAAGGTCAACATCGGTACGGCCCTGAACATCGCGCTGACCGGGGCGATCCGGGACTTCCTCACCGACCGGCCCGAGGCGGTCGACCCGCGTGGTTACCTGACCCTCGCCCGGGAGGCGATGACACGAGTGGTGACGAGGACCCTCCGGACGCTCGGCGCCGCTACCGCTTGACGGCCTTCAGTACCACGAACTTCGGGTCGCTCGCGACGAGTCGGCTGTTGCCGAACAGCTTGCGCAGCTTGACGTGGTAGCCCAGGTGCCGGTTTCCGACCACCCACAGCTCCCCGCCCGGCCGCAGCGTGCGCCGCGCCCCGGTGAACATCCGCCAGGCCGTGGCGTCCGTCGTCGCCTGGTGGGAGTGGAACGGCGGGTTGTTCAGGACCAGATCGACACTGCCGGACGGCACGCCCGCCAGCCCGTCCCCGACCCGGAACTCGGCGTGCCCCGGCACCCCGTTCGCCTTGTACGTGGCCTCCGCCGAGGCCACGGCCTGGAACGACTCGTCCACGAACAGCACCTCGGCGTCCGGGTCGGCCAGCGCCACCGACGTGCCCACCACGCCGTTGCCGCACCCCAGATCCACCACCCGGCCGCCCCGTCCGTCCGGCAGATGCCGGAGCAGGAACCGCGTCCCGATGTCGAGCCGGTCGGCGCAGAAGACCCCGGCGTGGTTCACGACGGTGCCGTGCGCAGCGGGGCCGATGCCGTCCGGCAGCGTGTAGACGTACGGCCACGGGTTGGCGGGCCGCTCCAGCGCGGGATCCGGCGTGCAGAAGATCAGCCGGGCCTTCTTCTCGGCGAGCGAGGTCCGGGTCGGGCCGAGGATCCGCTCGAACAACTGGAGCGTCGAGGTGTGGATCTCCTTCACCATGCCCGTGCCGACGACGACCGTCCCCGCGTGCACGCCCGGGGCGAGCCGCAGCAACTGGTCCTCCAGCAGCGCCAGGCTCTTCGGCACCCGCACCAGCAGCACGTCGATCCGCCCCGGCGGCGGATCCTGCGTGGTGAGCAGCCGTACCGTCCCCGGCTCGACACCGGCGCGGGCGAGGTTGGCCCGCGTCGCCTCCTGCGCGAGGTAGGAGTCGGTGATCTGCACCGGTCGGTGCGCCGCGAGCGCCGTGACCAGCGCGCCCCAGCGGTCCCCGACGACCACGACCGTGCCGTCCAGCGGCACCCGCTCCCCGGCCAGATGCCTCAGCAGGTACTCGTCGGAGGCGTCCCAGGCGCGCAGCCTGTCGCGCGGGTCCTCGGGGAATCGGGTCAGCGCCGGCTCGCCCCACGGCGTCGTCATACGGTCGTTCATCGTGCGACCAGGCTAGCCGAGCCGCAGCTCAGGGCGTGTCGGGCACCATGGGGGCATGGACGCCGAGCTGTTCCCCAGGGCCCGTACCCAGGTCGCGCCCGGCGCCGTGCACCTGCCCGACTGGCTCGACACGGAAGGCCAGCGCGCGCTGCTCGACGCCTGCCGTGACTGGGCCCGGCCGCCCGCCGGACTGCGCACGGTCCGCACACCCGGCGGCGGCACCATGACCGCCCGCCAGGTGTGCCTGGGCTGGCACTGGTACCCGTACGCCTACGCCCGCACGGTCGCCGACGGGGACGGCTCCCCGGTGAAGCCGTTCCCGCCGTGGCTCGGCGACCTGGGCCGCCGGGCCGTCCGCGACACCCTCGGAGGACCGGCACCGGACTACGACATCGCGCTGATCAACTTCTACGACGCCGACGCCCGCATGGGCATGCACCGTGACAGCGACGAGAAGTCGGACGCGCCGGTGGTGTCGCTGAGCCTCGGAGACACCTGCGTCTTCCGCTTCGGCAACACCGGGACGCGCACCCGGCCCTACACCGACGTCGAGCTGCGCAGCGGCGACCTGTTCGTCTTCGGCGGCCCCTCCCGCCTCGCCTACCACGGGGTGCCGCGCATCCACCCGGTCACGGCACCGCCCGGGCTCGGGCTGACGGGCCGGCTCAACATCACGCTCCGGGTCAGCGGCCTCCAGCGCCCGGCGGAGAGCAGCCCCGGCTGCTCGGCGGGGCCCGGCGGGCACGCTCGGCCACCATCCCGGCGGATCATGGGAGACTCGCCCTCATGAGCGGGAAGGCGGACCCCCGGCAGGCGGGGGATGGGACCACCTCGAGGACGCGGCTGGACCGGGGGCGCGGAGCGCTCGGACCCGCGCTGGAGCTCGTGCACACCGGACGCGCGCCGACCCGGGCGGTGCTCACCGCCGAGCTCGGCGTGACGCGGGCGACGGCCGGCGCGGTCGCCGCCGAGCTGGAAGCACTCGGGCTGATCCGGGTCGACGCCCGGCCCGGCGCGGCAGCCGGCTCGCAGGGCAGACCCTCCCACAGACTGGCCGTCGCCGAGGAGGGCCCCGTCGCGCTCGCCGCGCAGGTGCACGCCGACGGGTTCCGGGCGGCGCTGGTCGGGCTGGGCGGCCGGATCGTCGCCACCGCGCCCGGCTGCGAGGTCGTCGACGCGGACCCGGCCAAGGTACTCGCCTCCGTCGTCACGGCGGGCGCCGAGCTGCTGCGCGAGACCGGCCTGCGGTGTGTGGGCGCGGGCCTCGCCGTGCCCTCCGCCGTCGCCGAACCCGAGGGACAGGCGCTGAACCCCCTCCACCTGGCCTGGCCCGCGGGCGCGCCCGTCCGGGACATCTTCGCCGAGCAGGTGCGCGCGGCCGGCCTGGACGGACCCGCGTTCGCCGCGAACGACGTCAACCTCGCCGCGCTCGCCGAACACCGGCACGGCGCCGGCCGAGGCTCCCGCGACCTGCTGTGCGTGGCCACCGGCCACCGCGGCGTCGGCGGCGCGCTCGTCCTCGACGGCCGCCTCCACCGGGGCAGTTCGGGCCTCGCGCTGGAGGTCGGGCACCTCACCGTGCACCCCGAGGGCCGCCCCTGCTACTGCGGCAGCCGCGGCTGCCTGGACGTGGAGACCGACCCGCTGGCCTTCCTCACGGAGGCCGGACGCGAGCCGGGCCCCGAGGTGTCCCTGCTCCAGCAGTCCATCGACCTGATCCGCCACCACTACGACGACCCGGGCGTCCGCACCGCCGCCGAGGCCCTCATCGACCGCCTCGGCCTCGGTCTCGCCGGTCTGGTCAACATCCTCAACCCGGACCGCATCATCCTGGGCGGCCTGCACCGCACCCTCCTCGACGCCGACCCCGGCCGCCTGCGCGCGGTCGTGGCCGACCGCAGCCTGTGGGGCCAGAGCGGCGGCGTCCCCATCCTGCCCTGCACCCTCGACCACAACAGCCTGGTCGGCGCGGCGGAACTGGCCTGGCAGCCGGTCCTGGACGATCCGTTGGGAGCGCTGACCCCGCAGGTGTGACCGGGGGCCGGGCGCGATCCCGCGAGCCTGACCCCACGGGTATCAGGCTTGTCCGCGCCGCTTCCGGGAAGGCTCGCCGCTGAGCGGGCAGGCTGGTTCGCAGGCAGTCCGCCCGCACCGCACCACCGAGGAAGTTGACGCAATGACCGACAAGCTCACCGTGAGCGTCCTGGGCACCGGCATCATGGGTGCCGCGATGGCCCGCAACCTCGCCCGGGCCGGACACACGGTCCACGCCTGGAACCGCACCCGGGCCAAGGCCGAGCCGCTGGCCGCCGAGGGCGTGCGGATCGCCGACACCCCCGCGCAGGCGGTCCAGGACGCCGATGTCGTTCTGACCATGCTCTACGACGGTCCCGCCACGCTGGACACGATGCGCGAGGCCGTCCCCGCCCTGCGACCCGGCAAGGCCTGGGTGCAGTCCACCACCGCGGGCATCGAGGGCGTCGCCGAGCTGGCCGGCTTCGCCCGCGAGCACGGCCTGGTCTTCTACGACGCCCCCGTCCTGGGCACCCGCCAGCCCGCCGAGGCCGGGAAGCTGACGGTCCTCGCGGCCGGCCCCACCGAGGGCCGGGACAGGGTGACGCCGGTCTTCGACGCCGTCGGCGCCCGGACCGTGTGGAGCGGCGAGGACGGGGCGCTGGGCGGCGCCACCCGGCTGAAGCTCGTCGCCAACAGCTGGGTCCTCGCCGTCACGGCCGCCGCCGGCGAGGCCCTCGCCCTGTCCAAGGCCCTCGGCGTCGATCCGCACGGCTTCTTCGACCTCGTCGCCGGCGGCCCGCTCGACATGGGCTATCTGCGCGCCAAGTCCGATCTCGTTCTCGAAGGCAGGCTCACGCCGCCCCAGTTCGCGGTGAGCACCGCCGCCAAGGACGCCCGGCTGATCGTCCAGGCGGGCGCGGACAGCGGCGTCCGCCTGGACGTCGCCGAAGCGGCCGCCGCCCGCATGGAGCGTGCCGCCGCCCAGGGCCACGCCGACGAGGACATGGTCGCGGCCTACTTCGCCAGCTTCGACGAGAAGACCGACTCCTAGGAGGTTCCCCTCATGTCCAAGCCGCCGCTGCCGCCCGAGGCCGACGCCCTGCTGAGCCGGCCCAACCCGTGCGTCATGGCCACGCTGCGCTCCGACGGCGCACCCGTCTCCACCGCCACGTGGTACGTGTGGAAGGACGGCCGGGTGCTGATCAACCTCGACGAGGGCCGGGTCCGCCTGAAGCACCTGCGCCGCGACCCGCGCGTCACCCTCACCGTCCTCGACGGCGACGGGTGGTACACCCACGTCACCCTCATCGGCCGCGTCACGGAGATGTACGACGACGAGGACCTGGCCGACATCGACCTCCTCGCCCGGCACTACACCGGCAAGCCCTACCCGGACCGCGTCCGCCCCCGGGTCAGCGCCTGGATCGAGGTCGAGCGCTGGCACGGCTGGGGCTCGATGAAGGACAGCGACCCAGGCCGGCGGCTGAGGCCGGTGACCGGCCCGGTCAGCGCCACTGCGCCCCGAACGCCCGGCCCGGATTCTCCGTGAGGATGCGCCCCACCAGTTCCTCGCCCACGGCGTGCGCGAGCCGGGGCCGCAGCCGGCGCAGCAGGTACGGCATCCCGGGGCCGCCGCCCACCGAGCGGGCGGCGGCCGTGGTGGTGTCCGCCCCCAGCAGCAGCCGGTCACCGAACCCGGCGTCGGCGAGCGCCCGTACGGCGTCCGGCATCCGCCAGTCCGTGGCGTGGTGGGCGAGTGACGGCCCGTCGAAGGCCAGATAGCAGCCGGACTCGGCCGCCTGCCGGTGCACCACGGGGTCGGGGGAGCGGTTGAGGTGCCCGAGCACCACCCGGTGCGGCGGCACCCCCGACTCCCCGCACAGCAGGTCCAGTACGTCCAGCGCGCCGGTGCCCATCTCCAGGTGCACGGCGATCGTCGCGCCCGTGGCGTGATGCGCCTCGGCCGCCGCCGTCATGGTCCACCGGGCGTGCGCGTCCAGGGTGTGGAAGCCGCCCGCGACCTTGACGAGCCCCGCGCGCACCCCCGACGTCCCGATGCCCACGGTGAGTTCGGAGACGAAGACCTCGGCGAGCCGGCTCCGCAGCCCGGCAAGGGTGTCCTCGTCGTAGTGCACGGCCTGGTGCAGACCGGTCGCGGCCACCACGTGCACACCGGTCTCCCGGGACAGCGGCGGCAGATCGGCGGCCCGCCGCCCGAGCCCGTACGGCGTCCACTGCACGACGGCCCCACCGCCCTGCTCCCGGAACGCGACCAGCTCGGCCCGTGCCGCCGCCACGCTGCGCAGCTCCTGGCCGGGCAGCCGGGGGCTGCCGAAGAAGAGATGGTCGTGGGCGTCGCACACCCCCAGGTCCTCGGGGGACACGTCCCCCAGCACCGTGCGGACCGCGCTCACCACTGGCGTCCCCGGGGCAGCCGGTCCCGGCCCGGCGCGGACAGGTGCAGCACCTCGAACATCTCGCCGTCGGCCACGGGCGTGTCCTGCTCCCAGAGGGAGAAGTGCACGAGCTCCCAGCGGCTCGTGTCGACGGCCGTGGCGGCGAGCAGGGCCCCGTCCAGCGCCGCCAGCCGCCGGGCCTCGCCCGCCGCTTCCTCCACGGCGTCGGCCAACAGCCGCCCGCCCGGCACCGGTTGGCGCCGCCGCAGGGCGAACCTCGGGTGCGTACCCTCCCCTTCCTCGTACGCGAGCCCCGTCCACTGCCGCGCCGACGGCCGCCCGAAGTCGTCACTGAGCCCCTGGAATCCGCCGCCCCACAGGAAGGAGTTCATGCCGCCGACGGTGTTCCAGAGGTAGAAGGGCGCGTACTGGTTGACCGGCGAGCCGCGCAGGCCGCGCTCGCGTATCAGGTAGGCCTTGAGGCCGAGCCCGTCCCAGTCGTCGAGGAGGTGACCCCGGCGGGCGACGCGGTCGCGGATGATGCCCATGTCATAGCCGGCGGGCAGGGTCAGTTCGTACTGCATGGCGTGCATGGAAGTCTCCTCAGGAGGTCCGGGGTGCCAGCAGGGAGAGCAGTCCCCGAACCCCCGCGTCGAACGCGGCGGGGGAGCCGGAGGCGCGGGCGAGGACGTAACCGCCCTGGACGGTCGCGACGACCGCCGCCGCGATCTCCCCGCCGTCCAGGCCGGGCGCGAACTGGCCCTGCGCCTTGCCCTCTTCGACGATTCCGGCGATCCGCCCGCGCAGCCAGTCGAGCGTCTCGTCGACCGGTGCGCGCAGCTCCGCGCTCGCGATCACGTCCGGGTCCATCGTCAGTCGGCCGACCGGGCAGCCCCGCAGCACGTCCCGCTCGCGCCGCAGATACGCCTCGATGCGCTCATAGGGCGTGCCCGGGCCGTCGAGTACTCCCGCGGCCGTACCCCGCATCTCCTCGGCGGTCCGCCGGATCGCGGCCAGCGCGAGATCGGGCTTGCCCTTGAAGTGGTGGTACATGCTGCCCTGCCCGGCGTCCGCGCGCTCCAGGATCGCCTTGGGGCTGGTGCCCACGTAGCCGCGCTCCCACAGCAGCTCGCGGGTGGACTCGATCAGCCGTTCCGGGGTGCTCATGCGCTCACTGTACATACCAGTAGTTACAGAAGTCGAGGCCGCGCGGAGCAGACGAGACCCGCCCGCCCTGCTCCCCACGAGGTACGCGCAGTTCCGCTGGCCGTACGACGACGGGGGACCCCTCGCCGGACGACTCTCGAAAGCGACACAGGACATCACGCGATCGAGGAGTTGGACGACATGCAGACCCTGGCGAACTTCGGCGACGGCGGCGGGCCCGGCCCGTGGATCCTGCTCTTCCCGGTGATCTGGGCGCTGGTGATCGGCGGCGGCATCGTGCTGCTGCGCCGCACGGTGTGGCGCGGACGCCGCGGCGGCCCCTGGCGGCAGTCCGCCGGCGGCAACGACTCGCCCATCACCGTACTCGGCCACCGCTTCGCCTCCGGCGAGATCGACGAGGACGAGTACTGGCGCCGGCTGTCCGTGCTGAACGAGGAGTTCGGCCGCAAGGGAGGCGCGGCATGACCACGACGGCCTCGCCCTCATCGAGCAGGAGGCCGTCAGGCAGCAGCTGACCATCGGGGAGAAGGCACAACTCGCCTTCACCGACGGCACGAAGGAGACCTTCACCGCCGCGATGTCTACGGCCGGTCCGAACTCGCCGGCGACTACGTCATCACCCGCGCCGCCTGGGTCCCGCACCGCACCCAGGACTCCGACACCCTCGTCGCCGTCACCTTCGAGGACGGTGTCGGCACCGACGCGGGCCGGGGCGGTGGAGAAGACCGCCGAACCCTACGGCAACCCGGAGGTCCAGACCCGCGACGCGTACGCGCGTCGTGGGACTCGCGGCCGACGCCCTCGCGGGGCTGCGCCCGGCCCGGCGCGCGGCACGCCTGGACGTGCTGCGGGCCGTCGCCACGGAGTGCCGTACGCCCCGGGAGCACACCCGGCGGCGTACGCCCCCGAGGCCCCCGGAGGGAACGGTGGTCACCGCCCGGTCAACCGGCAACGGCGGACCGGGCGGGAGCATGGTCGGGCCGGAGCCCGTCGGTGGAAGCCCCGACCTCGGCGAACCTGCGCGCGGGCTTCTCCTGGACCGTGCGCCGCGACAGGAGCGACGGCGACGTCACCGCGGGGGCGGACGTCGGCAGGGTGAACCAGACGACCTTGCCGGACTCGCCGTCCGGCCGGACGCCCCAGCTCTCGCTCATGGCGGCCACCATCGCGAGCCCGCGCCCGCAGGTCGCCAGCGGCTCGGCGTCGTCGACCACGGGCATCCGAGGATCGCCGTCGCGCACCGAGACCGTGAGCCGGTCGAGCAGCAGCTCTATCTCCACGGTGCACGTCTTGTCTGGCTGGGCGTGCCGGTGGACGTTGGACAACAGCTCCGTCACGCCGAGCGAGGCCCGGTCGATCAGGGGATCCAGATGCCAGTAGCGCAATTGCGCAGATACGATTCTGCGGACCTGGCCGATCCGCGACGGCAGGGCTTGGAGCTCCACCGTGCAGTGCCTGCTTGGGTAGCTGATCACGGCTGCGACTCCCCGACGTGAGGTCCGGAAGAACACGGAGTTCGGATCCAGCAGGGCGCCTGCGTGACACTGCCGCCTGCTGTCGTGGCCGGCGGGCTGGTTCGCAGCGTTATCGCCGGTAAACCCAGAGTGACGTGAGACCAGAGTGGCGCAGGGGATGAGGTACCGCAACTCGCGGACATCTCAGCCGTCACGCCCCGCTGCCCTGCGCACGGCTTCGATGAAGCGCCGCGCGGCCGGCGGGCCCGGCTCTCCCGGAGCGGGGTCGTGGTCGCCCAGGGTGAGCATGTACCGCTTGCCGTTGAAATCCGCCGTGGCCCGGTCATCGGGGCCGAACCAGGGCTTGGAGGCGCGCACGGCCTGCACCGGCGCGCTGTCGATCTCACTGCCGTAGCTGGTCAGCAGCTCGAGCCGGCCGTCGCTGATCCGGACCTGCCCGGCCCGGGTGAGCGAACGCAGCCGCTTCCCGATCCGCACGCCCGTGGCCCTGAACTCCGGCTCTCCCATGCCACCCGCCCCCTAGTGCGCGTCGGTGTACCGGCCCGCTCTGCGCGCTGCCCGGTACGGGCTCGTGTCCTGACCCAGTGTGCCCCGTCCGGACGCATGGTCCCTCCGGGTGGTGCGACCTGCCCGGTCCGAACGCCGGCCGGCCGTGCGGTGTGCCCCGCACGCCCTCGCCCCCCAGGGGTGTGGGCCCGTGCCCGGAAGCCCGCTCCGGAAGGCGGTCGTACCCTGCGGTCACCCCGTCCGGGGCCTGTTCTCGCGGTGCAGTCTGCCCCCGCCCGGCGTCGAGCACCAGTGCCCGCGACCCCCTCGCCGGGGGGCGCCCGCAGCACACTCACCAATGCGCCCCCGGGACTGCGCGCCCCCTTGCCCCGGCTCTGCTCCTGGGGGCGCTTTGGGGGGCTCAAAGATGCGTTTATGCAGGTGAGAAGCGTGCGCCAGGTGCTTATGATCGGAGGTGTCGGCCGCGCGACGCGTCGTCGGCGCGCAGCGTTAGGAGCCCCCCGTGCGTACTCCCCAGCAGACCCGGACCGGTGTGACCCTCGACGTCGACCACAGCGACGCCGCCTACCGGGCATGGCTCAAAGAAGCCGTCCGCAGAGTCCAGGCCGATGCCAACCGCTCGGCCGACACCCACCTGCTGCAATTCCCCCTGCCGGAGCGGTGGGGCATCGACCTGTATCTGAAGGACGAGTCGACCCACCCCACCGGCAGCCTGAAGCACCGCCTCGCCCGCTCCCTCTTCCTGTACGGCCTGTGCAATGGCTGGATCCGGCCGGACCGGCCCGTCATCGAGGCCTCCAGCGGCTCGACGGCCGTCTCCGAGGCGTACTTCGCGAAGCTGATCGGCGTGCCCTTCATCGCCGTCATGCCGCGCACGACGAGCGCCGAGAAGATCCGCCTCATCGAGTTCCACTCCGGCCGATGTCACTTCGTGGACGACCCCCGCACGATGTACGAGGAGTCCGCCCGCCTCGCGGCCGAGACCGGCGGCCACTACATGGACCAGTTCACCTACGCCGAACGGGCCACGGACTGGCGTGGGAACAACAACATCGCCGAATCCATCTTCCGCCAGCTGCGCCTGGAGCGGTTCCCCGAGCCGGCGTGGATCGTCGCCACGGCGGGCACCGGCGGCACCTCCGCGACCCTCGCGCGCTACGTCCACTACATGCAGCACGACACCCGCGTCTGCGTGGCCGACCCCGAGAACTCGTGCTTCTTCGAGGGCTGGACCACCGGCGATCCGGACGTCACCTGCGACTGCGGCTCCCGTATCGAGGGCATCGGCCGGCCCCGCATGGAACCGAGCTTCGTGCCCGGCGCGATCGACCGGATGATGAAGGTCCCCGACGCGGCCAGTGTCGCCGCCGTACGGGCCCTGGAGCGCGCCATCGGCCGCAAGGCCGGCGGCTCGACCGGCACGGGGCTGTGGAGCGCGCTGAAGATCGTCGCCGAGATGGTGTCCGAGGGCCGGCAGGGCAGCGTCGTGACCCTGCTGTGCGACCCGGGGGACCGCTACCTCGACAAGTACTACTCGGACGCCTGGCTGGCCGCCCAGGGGCTGGACATCGAGCCCTACACGGCCGCGATCGACTCGCTCCTGCACACGGGCGTCTGGCCCGACTGAATCCGGCTCCTCAGGCCGTCAGCCGCCGCTCCAGCGCCCGCACGGCGTCCCGGAACGCGCGCGCCTGGCCCCCGCGCGCCACCTTCATGGCCAGCCGGTACGCAGCCGCCCCGTCGGTGGCGAAGGTCCACCGCACCCGCGTGCCGGCGCCGGCCGGAGCGAGCCGCCACTCCTCGGCTATCGCCCGCACCCCCGGCAGGTTGGTGACGTCGACGCGGTAGGCGTACACCTCGGGTCCCTCCGCCGCGATGATCGACTCGCGGAACCGGATGCCACCGGTGAGCGTGATGTCGCGCCCCGCACCGGCGCCGACCGGCCGGGCAGCCGTCACCTGCGGGAACCACTCGGCCCAGCCGGGCACGTCCTCGAGCGCGGCGTAGACCCGCTCCACCGGAGCGGAGACCTCCCGTACGAAGACGTGCCGAACGGGAGCCGTCCCGACGAAGTCGAGCCCCACCGGGCGCAGTCGATGAGCCATGGACGGAGCCCTCCTGGCGGGAGCGGGACGACCGGAAGCGTCACCCTAGCTGGCGCTCCGTCAGATGTCTGCGCCGTCCTCGGGCTCCCCGGCCACCACCAGCCGCCGCAGATGCTCCGCGACCACCCCGCGCGCCTCGTCCGGCAGGCCGGCGTCCGTCACGAGCGTGTCGATCCGCTCCAGCGACGCGAAGGAACTCAGGCCCACCTTGCCCCACTTGGTGTGGTCCGCGACCACGACCACGCGGCGGGCCGACTGCACGAGCCGCCGGTTCGTCTCGGCCTCCGCGAGGTTCGGCGTCGACAGGCCGGCCTCGACCGATATGCCGTGCACCCCGAGGAACAGCAGGTCGAAGTGGAGCGCCGCGATCGCCTGGTCGGCCACCGGCCCCACCAGCGAGTCGGAGGGCGTGCGCACCCCGCCCGTCAGCACGACCGTGGCCGCGCCCTGCCGCGGGCCCGAGGTGCGCTGCGCCGCGTGGAACACGTCGGCGACCCGCACCGAGTTGGTGACCACCGTGAGGTCCGGAACGTCCAGCAGCTGCTGCGCCAGCGCGAAGGTCGTCGTACCGCCCGACAGGGCGATCGCCGCACCCGGCGCGACCAGCTTGGCCGCGGCGCGCGCGATGTCCTCCTTGGCGGTCAGCTCCAGGCCGGACTTGGCCTCGAAGCCCGGTTCGTGCGTACTCGCCTCGACCACCGGGACCGCGCCGCCGTGCACCTTCTCCAGCACACCCTGGCGGGCGAGCGCGTCGAGGTCGCGGCGGACCGTCATGTCCGACACGCCGAGCTTGCGGGTCAGCTCGTTGACCCGGACACCACCCCGGCGGCGGACCTCGTCGAGGATCAGGGATCGCCGCTGCTCCGCGAGGAGGTTCTGATTCTCGCTCACGTACGCTCCGGTCCTTTCGCCTCAATGCCGTCCGACACGCCCCGCACACCCTCCCCGACTAGGACATATTCCCCGGCTCCGGTGCGCGGACGCCCCATCCTTGCATGTCGCGCCGCGGACAGTGCCACCGACCGCTCGTCGCGCACTCGTCACAGCGGGCTCACGTGTCGCGCCGCTTCATCACGGATCGGGGAGATTCCGTGACAGGAGGTGTGCGGCGGCCCGAAAGTGGAGATCCTTGTGCCCGCACGGACAGAGCCGACGGCGTGTCACGGGGGAAGTGCGAATCAGTGGAACGTGCGCAGGAACATGCGTCGACCGGCAGACCGGACGGTCCCGCCGCGCGGCCCGGCGAGACCGGGACCGCCCTGGAACTCCTGGTCCACGGCGTGGGCGGCACCACGCCGCAGGAGATGCTGAATGATCCGCGGACCGTGCGGATCACCGGCGACGACACGGCGGCCGTCTTCCGGCGCGCCGACGACGTCGATGCCGAGCACAGCCCCGAGGACCGCCGTCGCGAAGGACCGGTGCCGGAGGCCTACGTCTGGTGCAACCTCACCTCCGGCAACGGCACCCGCGCCCTGTGGCTGTTACTGCTGCCGTTCATGGTCGTCAACCTCGCCCACTGGATGCGCCCCACCGCCCACGGCCGCCGCCGCACCGTGCGCCTGTACGGCCTCCTGGTCAGGCTCGCCGGGCTCACGCTGACGGTGCTGCTCGTCGCGGCGGCCTGCGAGGTCGCGCTCGACCTGGCGGCCTGGCAGTGCGCGGGCACCGCCGCGTGCGCCGACCAGCACTCCTGGCTGGGCTTCCTCTCACCCACCGTCTCGGACGGCGGCTGGTGGAGCGCCCCCGGCCGCAGGCTCGCCCTCGCCGCCGTCGTGCCCACCGCCCTGACCGTCCTGCTGTGGTACCTGTCCCGGCGTACGTGGAGCGACTACGAGTCGCAGCAGCCCTTCGAACGTGCCCCCGAGCCCGAAGCGGACGGCGGCCCGACCGCACTCGGCCGGCCCGGGTTCTGGTACGGACGCCGGCTGGTGGCCCGGCTGCGCGCCGCGCACACCGCCGCCGGCCTCATCACGGTCGCCGCCGCGGTCGGCAGCGCCGCCGCCCGCCACGACCGCCGCCCCGGCGGCCCCGCCGTGCTCGACACCCTGGGCCTGATCCTGGAAGCGGCCCTCGCGGCCTGCGCGGTCGCCGTGGTGTGGGTGGTGTGCCGCCGCGGCCGCAGCGAGAAACGGCTGGACCGCACACTCGACGAGCGTTTTGTACGACGCCTGCCGCTCGCCGCGCTCGCGCTGCTCGCCCTCGCCGTCCTTTACGCCGGGTGGGAGCGCCCGGGGTGGAGGTCGGAAGGCCGTCTGCCGGGTGACACGACCTTCGGCGGGATCGCCCTGGTCCAGGGCCTGCTCGTGATCGTCCTCGGCGTCGTCGCCCACGTCCTGCACCGCACCGACCCCGACCGGCGGGCGGTGCTGCGGGGCCTGGGCGGACCTGCCGTGGCGATGCTGGCCTGCGCGCTGGGCGGGGTGATGTCCGGCGGCGTGTCCCAGCGCGTGTCCGACTGGCTGGACGGCACCGGGGCGTCGATCCCGGGCCCGCCGGTGCTGCTGACCTGGCAGGCGTCCGTGATCCCGCCGCTGCTCGTGGTGCTGCTGGGGCTCTTCGGCTGGCTGGCCCATCGTGCCTGGCAGCTGGCCCGCGAAGAGCGCGTCGCCGTGGCACTCGACTACCCGGACGAGGCCCTGGACCCCGCCCGCACCCGCCGTATCGCCTACACCCGTGCCATGGCCTCGCTGACCGACCGGGGGCCCCGCATCGTCGCCGTCACCTCCGGCGTCACCCTGTTGCTCGGCGCCGCAGCCCTCGTGGGAGCCCTGGCAACCGACGAGACGCCGGGCGAGGCCGCGCAAGGCACCTACCCCGTCGTCCACGGCGCCGCGGAGACCGCCCAGGCCCTCGGCTCCTGGCTGATCGGCCTCGGGTTCATACTCTTCGTCACCTGGGGCCGGCGCGCCTACAAGGACGCCGCGGCCCGCCGCACCATCGGCATCCTGTGGGACGTCGGCACCTTCTGGCCCCGCGCCTCCCACCCCTTCGCCCCGCCCTGCTACGCCGAGCGCGCGGTGCCCGACCTGACCTGGCGGATAGCGACCTGGACCCGCGCCACCGGCGGACGGCTGGTCATCTCCGGGCACTCGCAGGGCAGCGTGCTGGCCGCCGCGGCGGCCTGGCAACTCGCCCCGTCCGCCCGCAAGCGGGTCGGGCTGCTGACCTACGGCTCCCCGCTGGAACGCCTCTACGGCCGCTGGTTCCCGGCGCACTTCGGACCCGACGCGCTCGGCTCCCTGCACCGGGACGTCGACTGCTGGCGCAACCTCTACCGGCTCACCGACCCCATCGGCGGCCCGGTGCGGCTGCCCGGCGGCCGCGGCGCGCAGGTCGACCACACCCCCCTGATGGACCCCCTCGCCTACGGCCGCACCGCTCTCCTGCCGCTGCCCGCGCCGATCCTCGGCCACTCCGACTACCAGGCCGACCCGGCCTTCGCCGAGGAACGCCACACCCTGCTGGCCCGGTTGAGACCGGAGGCGCCGGAAATGCCTTCGCCACGGCACCAGCCCGAGCCGCCCGCCGCGTAGGCGAATCCTCAGAGCAACTCGGGGAGATCCTCCGCGTAGAGCAGCGTCAGGTCGTCCGTGCTCGGCTCCGGGACCTGGGCGACCCGGCTCGCGTGCCGCTCGACCATGGCCTCGAACGTCTGCCGTGCGGTACGGCCGTTGCCGAACGCCGGTCCCTTGGGGAGCACCGTGAAGTACTTCCGCAGGGCCTCCGCCGCGCCCGGAGCCAGCCGGTACTCGTGCTCCTCGGCCTGCTGCTCCACGATCCGCAGCAGGTCCTCGGGGCCGTAGTCGCTGAAGGTGATGGTCCGCGAGAAGCGGGACGCCACACCCGGGTTGACCGACAGGAAGCGCTCCATCTCTGCCGTGTAGCCCGCGACGATCACCACGACCGCGTCCCGGTGGTCCTCCATCAGCTTCACCAGCGTGTCGATGGCCTCCTTGCCGAAGTCGCGGCCCGCGTCCTCCGGGGACAGCGCGTAGGCCTCGTCGATGAACAGCACGCCGCCGCGCGCCTTCTCGAAGGCCTCCTGGGTGCGGATCGCCGTCGAGCCGATGTGCTCACCGACCAGGTCGACCCGGGACACCTCGACCAGGTGGCCCTTCTCCAGCACGCCGAGGGAGGCGAGGATCTCGCCGTAGAGTCGCGCGACCGTGGTCTTGCCGGTGCCGGGGGAGCCGGTGAAGACCAGGTGCCGCTTGACCGAGGCCGCCTTCAGGCCGGCCTGCTGCCGGCGCCGGCCGACCTCGATCATGTCGGTGAGGGCGCGCACCTCGCGCTTGACGCTGTCCAGGCCCACCAGCGCGTCGAGTTCACCGAGGACGTCCTTGGAGGAGCGGGCCGGCTGCTCGGGCTCCACGGCCGCTGCCGGGGGTTCCGGTTCCGTGCGCTGTCCCGGGACAGCGCCCAGCAGGCCGGGTGAGTGACTCACCGTCTGCACCGCCGTCTCCGGCGCCGCCGCGGGCGCGCGCAGCCCCGCGCTCTCGTCGCTCGTGCAGTCCTCGACGAGCGGGCTCGCTCCGGACGCCGCGTCCGCGCCGCTGTCCGCGAACTCGTAGCCCCCGCGCGCGCACCGCTCCGTGCGGCACTTCCGCAGCGTCGTACGGCTGCCGTCGATCACATGGAAGCCGTAGCCGCCGCTGCCCGTGACCCGGCAGTTCAGGAAGCTGCCGCGGCCGCCGGCCGAGACGTAGACACCGGCCTCCGCGGGGGAGTCGATGGTGCAGCGCTCCACGGTGGGGTCGGCGCCCTTGGTGACGATCACGCCGGTCTGGGTGCCGTCCACCGTGCAGTTGCTGAGGGTGCCACCGCTGCCGTGGTCACGGAACCAGGCGCCCGTCGCCGCGTCCCGGATCCGGCAGTCGTCGAGCTGCGCGGTCGCGCCGTCGCTCACCGACACGGCCGTGTTGCGCACCTGCGACAGGTCGGTGTCGACGACGTCCACGCGCGAGCCGCGGTCGAGGACGAACAGCGCATCCGGCACGTCGTGCACGCGGCAGGAGTCCAGGACGGCGGTGGCGCCGTCACTCACCCACACCGCCGGGTAGTCGCCCGTGCTGTCGAAGATCTCGCACTGGTTGGCGTCCACCCGCGTGCCCGGATCCCACACCGACAGGCCGTTGCGCCCGAACTGCCGCACCGTGGTGCGGGTCAGCGTGAGAACGGAGCGGGAACGCAGGTCGACCGCGTTCTCCGGGATGTCGTGGATACGGCAGTCGGCGAGCGTCAGCACCGCGTCCGTGTCGAGCGTGACCCCATCGGCCGTCGTGCGGTGCACATCGCAGTCGGTGAGGTGGGCGGTGGCCCGGCCGGTGATCTGCACACCGCTGCCCCGGACTTCGTAGATCTCGCAGCCCACCGCCTCCAGCGCCGAGTTCTCCCCGGTAGCCGACAGGCCCGAACCCGACGTGTGGTGCACCCGGCAGCGCTCCAGGCGGGGGTGGGCACCGCCGCGCACCGCCACGCCCGCCTGGCCGGCCGCGACGATCTCGCACTCCTCGAACACCCCGCCCGCGCCGTCGACCACGGCGATGCCGATGCCCGCCGGATTGTCGACCGCGCAGCGCCGCACCGTGGGCCGGGCGCTGCCGCGCACCTCGATGCCGGCCGCCGACCGCGTCACGACCCGCACGTCCCGCAGCTCCGGGGTGCCCTCCTCCACCAGCACGGCGGGGGCGGCCGCGTCCTGGCCCTCCACATGCAGGTCCTGCACCACCGCCGAGGCGCGCACGGTCAGCGGCACGCCGTCCACGGGCGCGATCCGCACCGAGCCGGGGGAGCCCTCGGGACCGCGCAGGGTCACCGCGCGCTGCAGGACGAGGTTCTCCCGGTAGGTGCCGGGCGCGACGGTGAGGACGTCGCCGTCGGCCGCGGCCTCCAGGGCGGCGGCGAGCGATGCGTACTCACCCGTGCGGCGCCGCCACCGCGACGTGCCGGTGTGCGTCACCTGGACCGTGCCCTGTGCCATGGTGTAGCTGTGCCCCCACCTCGGTCGTACTGATGGCTCGTCCGCCCTCGGGGCGCTCCGGCCGGATCGCGACCGCGACCGAGCCCGCCCCGGGGGGGGCCTGGGCGCGCACGCGGCATCGACACCGGCGCGTCCCTGAGGCTCGCTCGCGCGCGGGTTGTGCCGAACGGTTCGGCCGGACCACCGTAGCGTGCGCGCGGGTGGTGGGTTGACCAGAGCCGGAAGGCGGTCAGCTGCCGGTGCCCGTCCTGCCCCAGTCCGGGCCCGCCTTGTCCCATGCCTGGTCCCAACGGGCGTACCGGCGGCGGACCATGCGCCAGACGATCAGCCGTCTGCCGCCCTCTATGAGTCCGCCCGTCGCCAGGGCCGCGCCGAAGCCCGCCAGGACCGCGTGCGTCGAGGCCGTCGCGGAGTCGAGCGGGCGGGCCACCATCCGGCCGTGCCGGTCGGTCCATATCCGGAACTCGTCGCCGTGCTGCGGGTCCTTGAGGCTTGCCAGGACCGGGCCCTGGTGCGCGGTGCCGTCCGGTGCGGTCCAGTCGGCGAGGACGCGGTTGCGCAGATCCCTGCCCGACGAGGTCTCCGGGTCGGCGTCCAGCGGGGAGGGGTCCAGCTTGCGGACCACTGTGGCCGTCACCAGATGCCGCGCCTCGTGCTGCGCCCGGACGGAGCGCTGCAGCGCGTCCTGAGCCGTGCCCCCGACGAGCGCGCCGGCGACCGGGGCGGCCAGCAGGATCAGCAGCAGGGCGGCCAGTGCCACCCAGGCCTCGGCCAGGTCGGTCGCGCGGCACAGTGGATTGCGCCGCCAGCGCCAGAGCCCCCTGATCGCTCGCACCGCCTGCACCCCCTTCCCGCTCCGTGATACTCCCCGGCGGAGCCGTACACGCACGGACCCGTCGAAGAGAGAGCGACATCACCTCTCCCCAGGGCCTCTCATGAATTTCTCACACAAGCCCAACGCCCGGGCCCGCGGCGCGGTTCCCACACGCTCGGAGAGCTATTCGAGGATCCTGACCGCGTCCCCGACCCGGATCGTGCCGCGGGACAGCGGCACCAGGTTCTGCCCGAAGACCAGCTTGCCGCCGAGCCGGCGGTGCCGCCCCAGGCTGAACAGGGGCTCGCGGCCGCGCTCGCCGGTGCCCTGGTCGGTGGTGGTCACCACGCACCGGCCGCAGGGCTTGGCCACGCGGAAGGACACCTCCCCGATGGCGAGGCGCGACCAGGCGTCCTCGGCCCAGGCGGGGGTGCCCGCCACGACCACGTTCGGCCGGAAGCGGTTCATGGGCAGGGGGCCCTCACCGGCGTGCTCGCCCTGCGCGATCAGGGAGTTGAGGGCGTCGAGCGAGGCCGTCGTGGTGAGCAGCAGCGGAAACCCGTCGGCGAAGGAGACGGTCTCACCGGGCCGCGCGTACTCCGGGTCGACGGGCCGGCGGGTGGCCGGATCGTCCATATATGCCAGCCGCACGTCGATGCCGAGGTAGGAACTGCACCAGGCGTGCGCGGCCTCGTCCTCGGCCGGGATCACCTCGACCTTGTCGCGGAAGATCTCCACCGGCACGGTGGCGACGGGCCGGGGAACGGGCACCGTCAACGGCGGCATGCCGGGCGCGGACAGACGGACGCCGCCACCGGACCGAAGCTCGGCGGCGGCGAGTGCGAGACGCGGCTGCTGGCGTTGTGTGACGACCTTTCCCCCGTCGTCGATCAGCACCCAGCGCCGGTCTCCGGTCAGCCCCCAGGGCTCGACGGCGGCCTCCCGGGGCGCCAGGCCCCGGACCGCCTTGACCGGATGGACGTGAATCGAGTGCAGGTGAGCGTTCCCCATGGGGCCATGGTGCCAGCCGGCACCGACAGCCCCCGGAGGTCGGCTCAGTACCCGCGGTACTGCTGGTTGTTGTACGGGTCCTGATAGGGCGCCGGGGCCGGCCGGGGAGCAGCGGGGCGCATCGCCTCGTAGCCCGCGGGGGCCGCCGGGCGCGGCTGCTGCGGCTGGGGGCCGGGGTAGCCGCGCGGAGCGGTGGCCTGCTGCGGGATGTACGCCGCGGGCGCCTGCTGCAGCGGGGCGGGCTGCTGCGCCTGCGGATAGCCGTAGGCGGGCTGGGAGGGAGCTGCCGGAAGGGCGGGCAGCGCCGAAGGGAGGGCGGGCAGGTTGCCGCCCGGCATGTCGTACTGAGCGGGAACCCGGATCGGGGCGATCTGCGGGGTGCCCCGCTCGGCGACGAGCCTGTCGTAGATCGGGGTGTCCGGGAAGGAGGCGGAGTAGTAGCCGCCGCCATAGGTGGAGCGGGGGGAGGTCATGGCACATAAGTTAAGCCCACGATGTGCTGGTTGGGGAGACCGATAAGAGGGTTGTTTTCCGTGTCCGCCGTGACCCGGGATCCCCAATGCGAGCGAACTCGGCAAAAAGGGGCGCCGAACGGGCCCCTGATCGTGTAAAGGCCGAGTTCCGGGCGGGTTACCACCGGTTGGCCGCCGGTCGCCCGTGCGGTGACGCATGGGACTTCGCCGCGGCAAGGAATAGGTTGTGCGCACGGAACTCGACGGACGGGCCGGGACGGGCCTGGCGCGGTGACACGCAATGGGGGCGGACATGGAAATGCTGAAAGGTTCAAATACTCCAGTGCCCACCGCGGCGTTGCGGGTGGAATTGGGGTGGCGGGCCGGAGCGGGCGTACCCGACGCCGACGCCTCCGCTTTGCTGCTCGTCAGCGGGAAGGTCCGCTCGGACGCGGACTTCGTCTTCTACAACCAGCCCGCGCACTCCTCCGGCGCGATCCGGCACGAGGGCAAGCGCACCACCGACGGCCGGGTGACCGACGCGCTCCTCGTCGACCTCGCGCGCGTGGAGCCCGCGATCGAGACGGTCGTCCTCGCCGCCTCCTCCGACGGCGGCACGTTCGGACGGGTCCCCGATCTGTACATCGAGGTCCAGGATGCCGCCCAGGGCACGCCGGTGGCCCGCTTCGACAACCCGGGCGCCACCACCGAAACCGCTTTCGTACTGGGCGAGTTCTACCGCCGCCAGGGTGCCTGGAAGTTCCGCGCCGTCGGGCAGGGCTACAGCAGCGGACTCGAAGGACTGGCCACGGACTACGGCATCACGGTGGACGAGCCGCAGCAGGCGGCACCGGCCCCGGCCATGGCCCCGGCGCCTCCCGCGGCCACGCCGCCCGCCGCGTACACGCCCCCGCCGGTGCCGCAGCCCGCGGCTCCGCCGCCGCCTGCCGCGCCGCCCGCGCCCGTCCGCCTCACCAAGGTCACGCTCACCAAGGCGGCCCCCTCCGTCTCCCTCACCAAGCAGGGCGGCACATCCGGCGCGCTGCACGTGAACCTCAACTGGGAGGTGCGCAAGCAGTTCTCGGGGTGGAGCAGCAAGTTCGGACGCCCGACCGCGATGCACTCCGACCTCGACCTCGACCTGTGCGCGCTGTACGAACTCAACGACGGCAGCAAGGGCGTCGTGCAGGCCCTCGGCAACAGTTTCGGAGCGCTGCACCAGCCTCCGTACATCCACCTCGACGGCGACGACCGCACCGGGGCCCTGACGACGGGCGAGAACCTCACCGTCAACCTCGACCACAAGAACGCCTTCCGGCGCATCCTCGTCTTCGTCACCATCTACGAAGGGGCCCGCTCCTTCGCCGACTTGCACGCCTCGGTCACGCTCCAGCCGCAGTACGGGGCGTCGATCGAGTTCTCCCTCGACGAGTGCACGGTCCCCTCACTGGTGTGCGCACTCGCCCTGATCACCAACACCGGCGGCGACCTGGTCGTCCAGCGGGAGGCGCGCTACCTGGTGCCCGACCGCGGGGTGAGCCCGCAGCGGACCGTCGACCACGCCTACGGGTGGGGCATGAACTGGACCCCCGGCCGGAAGTGACTCCGCCTGCGGTCGTCAGCCCTCGTCGGGCAGCACGGCGTCCGGGCGCGCGTAGGTGCGGCCCTTCCAGGCCGCACCCCGTCCCCGGTAGTGCTGCACCGCCGAATCGACCGTCATGAGGAGGTAGAGGAACGCGGTGAACGGCAGCAGGGGAGCGAGCCACAGCGGCTGCCGGTAGTAGCGGAGCATCGGGACGTAGGTCCCCGCCATGACGAGCCACGCGAGACCCCCGGCGACCGCCGCCCGCGTACTGCCGGCGGCGAAGCCGGCCAGGACCGCCGCGGGCGGCACCAGATACACCAGCGCCAGCCCGGCGACCGTCCCGGCCAGCAGCGCAGGGTTGTGCCGCAGCTGGGCGTACGCACTGCGCGAGACCATGCGCCACAGGTCGTGCAGCCGCGGATACTGCCGCACACTGTCCACCCGCTCGGCGAGCCCCAGCCAGACGCGGCCGCCGGCGCCCTTGACGGCCCGGGCGAGCGCCACGTCGTCGATCACGGCGTGCCGGATCGCGTCGGGAATCCGCGCCCGCTCGGCGGCGTCCGCCCGCAGCAGGACGCAGCCCCCGGCCGCGGCCGCCGTCCGCCCCCGCGCGGCGATCCGGCGGAAGGGGTAGAGCTGCGCGAAGAAGTAGACGAACGCCGGGACCACCAGCCGTTCCCAGACGCTCTCCACCCGCAGCCGGGCCATCTGGGAGACGACGTCGAACCCACCGGAACGGGCCGCCGCCACCAGCTCCCGCAGACTGTCCGGCGCGTGCGCGATGTCGGCGTCCGTCAGGAGGAGGTACTCGGGATCACGCGCGCGTGCCAGCCCGATGCCGTGGCGCACCGCCCACAGCTTGCCGGTCCAGCCCGCCGGAGGCTCGCCCGGCGAGCCCACGGTCAGCGGCAGCCCGCCGTGCCGGCGCGCCAGCTCACGCGCCAGATCACCGGTGCCGTCCGAACTGCCGTCGTCGACGAGGAAGATCTCCGCCCGCCCCGGATAGTCCTGCAGCAGCAGCGACGGCAGCGCGGCGGGCAGCACGGCCGCCTCGTCGCGGGCGGGGACGACGACGCACACGGACGGCCACGCGTCCGGCTCCGCACGCGCGGGCAGTCGCACATCGGTGCGCCAGAAGAAGCCCTGACAGAGCAGCAGCCACAGCCAGGCGAGAAGTGATCCAGCGGCAGTCCACACAACGGCGCTCACGCGCGCAGTCTGCCCCACCCGAGCTGCCCGCAACGGCTCATCGTCTATCGTGATCGGGTGAAGATCGCGCTCATGGACTCCGGAATCGGTCTGTTGGCGGCCACCGCCGCGGTACGACGGCTGCGCCCCGACGCCGATCTCGTGCTCTCCCTGGACCCCGACGGCATGCCGTGGGGCCCGCGCACCACGGAAGACCTCACCAGGCGTGCCCTGGCCGTCGCCGAGGCCGCCGCCGCGCGCCGCCCCGACGCCCTGATCGTCGGCTGCAACACCGCGACCGTGCACGCGCTCACCGCCCTGCGCGCCCGCCTCGAACCGGGACTCCCGGTCATCGGTACCGTCCCGGCGATCAAGCCGGCCGCGGCCGGCGGCGGGCACCTCGCCATCTGGGCCACCCCGGCGACCACCGGCAGTCCCTACCAGCGGACCTTGATCCGGGACTTCGCCGACGGCGTGCCCGTCACCGAGGTGCCGTGCTGGGGCCTCGCCGAGGCGGTGGAACACGCGGACGAGACGGCGATCGACGCGGCCGTGACCGCGGCCGCCGCCCTCACCCCGGACGAGGTGACCACCGTCGTGCTGGGCTGCACCCATTACGAACTGGTCGCCGAGCGCATCCGGACCGCCGTCCAGCGCCCCGGCCGCCCGCCCCTCGTGCTGCACGGCTCCGCGGGAGCCGTGGCCGCCCAGGCCCTGCGCCGGCTCGGCGGGCAGCCCGCGCCGGGAGCCACGCCGCACGGCACGCTCACCGTGCTGCTCAGCGGACGCGAGGGCGCGCTGCCGGCCCCTGCCCTGGCGTACGCCGAAGGGCGTCTGCTGCAGGCGGTCACGCCTGCCGGCTGACGGCAACCGGTCACCGACGGTCATCGGCGAGCCGGAGCCGTGCGACGTCCACCCGGCGCAGTCACGCTCCGCCACGAGGTACCAGCGGAGCGAAACCTGAGTACCCTCATAGGCATGAGGGACCACCTCCACGGCGAGAACGCCCCCCACTCGCACCCGGACGTCTGGACCGGCCGTGCCACCAACCGTGTGCAGTGGCTGCTGGCGCTCGTGGGTGCTGCCTGCATGGCGCTCGGCGTCGAGCTGGCCGTCGACTCGGCATGGACGTCCGGCGTCGCCCCGCTGGTCATGGCCGTCGTCGGGTGCATCGCCGCCGGGCTGCTGGTCCTCTTCGGAACGCTCGCCTTCGTGCACGTCGCCCTGCGGGTCGACGAGGAGCACCTCGAGGTGCGCTGCGGCCACATCGGCGTGCCCCGCCGCCGTATCCCGCTCTCCGACGTGGCCGGCGCCACGTACATCTCCCATGTCACCCCCCGCCACTGGGGCGGCTGGGGCTACCGATGGCTGCCCGAGAAGGGCACCGCGGTGGTCGTACGACGCGGCGAGGGCGTCGAGCTGGAGCTGTGGGACGGCCACACCTTCACCGTCACGGTGGACGACGCGGAGGCGGCCGTGCGGGTGATCGAGGCACGGCTGCGGCCCACCAAGCCGGGCGCTCCCGCGCACTGATTCGCCGGGCCCTCGTCACCGGCTGTGATCGACGCCGGTGATCACTGACCGTGATCTCAGGGCCGTGATGCCGTCGGCGTCGGGCACCGGATGCCGGTCGTTCACCACGCAGGAGTGCGTCCAGCGCCGCGCGCCTGAGCTTCCGGAGTGCGGTTTGCCGATTCGTCGGCGAGGGGGCGCGCCGTGGCCATGCCCGCCAGCAGGCCCGCGCCCACCGACACCGCCGTGAAGCTCAGCGCGTTTCCGATCGCGGCGATGGCGGCGAGCGCTGTCAGGGCCGCGCCCGCCGTGAGCGCGACCGGGGTCGGGCGCGGGCCGCGCCACAGCGCGTACAGGACCCAGCCGAACGCCGCCGCCAGCAGGACCATGCCGACGATCCCCTGTTCCGCTGCTTGCTGCAGGGGCGCCGAGTGGGGCTTGCCGTCGGACAGCAGTGACTGGGCCGACGTCGTGCTCAGCTCCCCGAAGCGGCCCGGCCCGGCCCCCAGCGCGGCGTCGTCGCCGAGCAGGTGCCAGGCGTCCTGCCACAGCTGCACGCGGTGCGGCGTCAGCCGTCCCTCCAGAGCGGCCACGAACCCGCCCGGCACGGCTTGCGCGGCGACCGCCCAGATCAGACCGGTGACCAGGGCGGCGACCGCGGCCAGTACGGCCATTCCCGCGCCGCGGTGACGCGTGCGGCCGGCGGCCAGCGAGCACACCAGCACCGCGAGACAGGTCACGAAGCCGCTGGTCGAGCCGAGCACGGCCGCCAGCACCGCGATGCCGGCGGCCAGCAGACGCAGAGCGAACCGAACGGCCGGCGCAGGCGCGGCCCAGGCCGCACAGCACGCGGCACCGGCCGACAGCGTCAGTACGGCGGCGGTGGCCCCCGCATGCCCCAGGGGCGTGGCGATCTGCGGGCCCGGAGCCAGATGCGGAACGGCCACCGTCAGCGCGATGCCGGCCAGCGCCCCGGCGAAGGGCGCGCCGACCGGCAGCAGCGCCCCGCCGATCCGCCCGGCGGCGTACCCGGCGGCCACGGCCAGCACCGCCAGGAGCACTCCCTCGGGCCGTCCGTCGTGCACGGCCGCAGTGATCAGGGACCAGGCGGCGCAGGCGCCCAGCACCACGACACCCGCCGCGTCAGAAACGATTCGTCTCTCGCCGTCCGCGTCCGGCCCGGACGCAGACGTCATCCCACTGGAACCCACCCCGCCCGCCCCCCGGCGCACCCTCGCCCCCGACTTGTGAAGGCCCCGGTCGCCCGGCCGCCACGGGCCGTACGTCTGAGGCTTGGCACACCGTAACGGCTGGTGAACGGTTTGGGGATGTGTCGTGACGAAATGAACAGGGAGTCCGCAACGCGTACCGCGCTGTCGGCCCGCAGGTCACGCGCCTTACACTCCGGGAGTGACCGTCACCGCAACCTCCGTCGGCGAGTCGGACCAGCTGGAGCCGCGGATCGCGCCGGGGGCGCGGACGTGGGCCCGGCGGCTCGTACGTCTCGTTCCGGCCGCCGCAGCCGCGCTCTCCGGCCTGCTCCTCTACGTCTCCTTCCCGCCCCGCACGCTGTGGTGGCTGGCCCTGCCGGCCTTCGCCGTCTTCGGCTGGGTGTTGCGCGGCCGCGGCTGGAAGGCGGCGCTCGGTCTCGGCTACCTCTTCGGCCTCGGGTTCCTGCTGCCGCTGCTGGTGTGGACGGGAGTGGAGGTCGGGCCGGGCCCCTGGCTCGCCCTGGTGGCGATCGAGGCTCTCTTCGTCGCCCTGGTCGGCGCCGGTGTCGCGGCCGTGTCGAAGCTGCCCGGGTGGCCGGTGTGGGCGGCCGCCGTGTGGATCGTCGGCGAGGCGGCACGCGCGCGTGCGCCCTTCAACGGCTTCCCCTGGGGAAAGATCGCCTTCGGTCAGGCGGACGGTGTGTTCCTGCCGCTCGCCGCGGTGGGCGGCACCCCGGTGCTCGGTTTCGCGGTCGTCCTGTGCGGCTTCGGACTGTACGAGGTCGTCCGGCTTGCCGTGCATTGGCGGCGGACCGGTGAGGTGCGGCGCGCCGCGGCCACCATGGGCCTGCTGAGCCTGGCCGTCCCGGTCGTGGGCGCCGTCGCGGCCCGGCCGCTGGTCAGTGACACGGCCGAGGACGGCAGTGTCACCGTCGCGGTGATCCAGGGCAACGTGCCCCGCGCCGGGCTCGATTTCAACTCCCAGCGGCGGGCCGTACTCGACTACCACGCCCGCGAGACGGAACGCCTGGCCGCCGAGGTCAAGGCCGGCAAGGTCGCGCGGCCCGACTTCGTGCTGTGGCCGGAGAACTCCTCCGACATCGACCCCTTCGCCAACCCCGACGCCCGCGCCGTCATCGACTCGGCGACCAGGTCCATCGGCGTGCCCATCTCGGTCGGCGGCGTCGTCGAGCGGGACGGCAAGCTGTACAACGAGCAGATCCTGTGGGACCCGGCGAAGGGCCCCGTCGACACCTACGACAAGCGCCAGATCCAGCCGTTCGGCGAGTACCTGCCGCTGCGCTCGTTCATCGGTGCGATCAACGAGAACTGGACGGCGATGGTCCGCCAGGACTTCAGCCGGGGCACCGAGCCGGGCGTGTTCACCATGGACGGCGCCAAGGTCGGCCTCGTCACCTGCTACGAGGCCGCCTTCGACTGGACCGTGCGCTCCGAGGTCACCGACGGCGCCCAGATGATCTCCGTGCCCAGCAACAACGCCACCTTCGACCGCAGCGAGATGACCTACCAGCAGCTCGCCATGTCCCGCGTGCGCGCGGTCGAGCACAGCCGGACCGTGACGGTACCGGTGACCAGCGGTGTCAGCGCGATCATCATGCCGGACGGCAGGATCACGCAGAAGACCGGCATGTTCGTGGCCGACTCACTGGTGCAGAAGGTGCCGCTGCGGTCCTCGCAGACCCCCGCCACCCGCCTCGGCATCCTGCCGGAGGTCGCCCTCGTGCTGGTCGCGGCGGGCGGACTCGGCTGGGCCGTCGGCGCGGGGATGCGCGGGCGACGCGCCGATGACGTGTAGCCGTACGCCGGTCGCACGCCGCTTGAATCGCGCCGGGGCGCCGGAAGCGGCCCGTTAGGGTCGACGGCATGGCTACTCCCGACTTCATCCGCACGCTCCGTGCCTCGGCCGGTCATCAGCTGCTCTGGCTCCCCGGGGTCACCGCCCTCGTCTTCGACGACGAGGGCCGAGTGCTGCTCAACCGCCGGGCCGACACCCGCCAGTGGTCCGTGCTCGGCGGCATCCCGGACCCGGGGGAGCAGCCCGCGGCCTGCGCGGTGCGGGAGGTCTACGAGGAGACGGCCGTGCGCTGCGTCGCCGAACGCGTCGTCGTCGTCCAGGCCCTGCAGCCCGTCACGTACGAGAACGGCGACACCTGCCAGTACATGGACATCACCTTCCGCTGTCGGGCCGTCGGCGGCGAGGCGCGGGTCAACGACGACGAGTCGCTGGACGTGGCCTGGTTCGACATCGACGCGCTGCCCGATCTGAACGAGTTCGGGCTGCTCCGGATCAAGCAGGCCCTGTCGGACGCCCCCACATGGTTCGACCCCACTGCCTCCGGCTGAACTATGGGGCGTGACCACATGGGGTGGGGCATGAGCGCTGCCTAGGGTCGAACCATGACCGCGCCCCGTGCCCTCCCGGCCCCCCACGCCTCCCCGCTCGACCTGGGCGGCCGCACCGCGCTCGTCACCGGCGCCGCCGGCGGCATCGGCCGTGCCTGCGTGCTGCGGCTCGCGGCCGCCGGGGCCAAAGTGAGAGCCGTCGACCGGGACGCCGCGGGCCTGGAGGCCTTGGCCGACCAGGGGTGCGGCCTCGCCGGGACGGTGGAGCCACACGTCCTCGACCTCACCGACCTGGACGCCGCCGAACTCGCTGCCGCGGGCACCGACGTCCTCGTCAACAACGCCGGGCTCCAACTGGTCCGTCCCATCGAGGAGTTCCCGCCCGAGGTGTTCCACACGGTGCTCACCGTGATGCTGGAGGCACCGTTCCGGCTCATCCGCGGGGCCCTGCCCCACATGTACGGGCAGGGCTGGGGCCGCGTCGTGAACGTGTCGTCCGTCCACGGGCTGCGCGCCTCGGCCTACAAGTCGGCCTATGTGGCCGCCAAACACGGTCTGGAGGGACTGTCCAAGACCACTGCCCTCGAAGGCGCGGCCCACGGTGTCACCTCGAACTGTGTGAACCCCGCCTATGTGCGTACCCCACTGGTCGAGAAGCAGCTCGCCGACCAGGCACAGGCGCACGGCATCCCCGAGGAGCGGGTCCTGTCCGAGGTGCTGCTGCAGGACAGCGCCGTCAAACGGCTCATCGAACCGGAGGAGGTCGCCGAGGCGGTGGCATATCTGTGCAGTCCGCAGGCGTCCTTCGTGAGCGGTACCTCGCTCGTGCTCGACGGTGGCTGGACCGCCCACTGAGCAGCCGGTCCCATCGGCTCCGGGGAGTTGTCCACAGGGCTGACGGGACGGCCCGGTCATGGTGAATCCTGTGAGCATGTCCAGCGATCACGTGCAGTCCGCCGAAATGCCGTTCCTCGAGCTCCTGGCCCGGGGAGCGTCGGCCGACGCCTATGAGCAGCCGGAGCTGCTCGCGCGTGCCGAGGGGCGCCCGGCGGAGTGGATCGCCGCGCTCCAGCAGGCCAAGCCGCTCGCCCTGCGCGTGCGCGCCGAGCTGGAGGGGCGACGCCGGCGCGAGGCGGAGCTGTCCGCCCTGTTCGAGACCGCCCACGACCTCGCCGGGCTGCGCGACCTCGACGCCGTCCTCCAGGCGATCGTGCAGCGCGCCCGCTCACTGCTCGGCACGGACGTCGCCTACCTCAGCCTGAACGACACGGAGCGCGGCGACACCTACATGCGGGTCACCGAGGGCTCGGTCGCGGCCCGGTTCCAGCAGCTGCGGCTCGGCATGGGGGAAGGGCTCGGCGGCCTCGTCGCACAGACCGCGCGCCCCTATGTCACCGACGACTACTTCGAGGACGACCGTTTCCAGCACACCCACACCATCGACGCGGGCGTGCGGGACGAGGGGCTGGTGGCCATTCTCGGCGTGCCGCTGACGCTCGGGCACCACGTCATCGGCGTGCTGTTCGCCGCGGACCGCCGGGCCCGGGTCTTCGAGCGGGAGCAGATCGCCCTGCTCGGCTCCTTCGCCGCCCTCGCCGCGGCCGCCATCGACACCGCCAATCTGCTCGCCGAGACCCGGTCGGCTCTCGCCGGCCTGGAGCGGGCGAACGAGATCATCCGGGACCGCAGCGGCGTCATCGAGCGCGCCTCCGACGTGCACGACCGGCTCGCCGAGCTCGTCCTGCGCGGCGGCGGGGTGCACGACGTGGCCGCCGCGGTCTCCGAGATCCTCGACGGCACGGTCGAGTTCGCCGAGACCGCCGCCGCACCCGCCGGCGCCCTGGAGAAGTCCGGTGCGGAGGGGCACGCGGTACAGCACGAGGACGACTGGATCGCCGCCGTCGCAGCGGGCGGCGAACTCCTCGGCGCGCTGGTGCTGCGGGGGCACCCGGGGCTCGACCCCGTCGACCAGCGCACCCTGGAGCGTGCCGCCATGGTCACCTCCCTGTTGCTCCTGGCCCGCAGATCCGCCGCCGAGGCCGAACAGCGCGTGCGCGGTGAGCTGCTGGACGACCTGCTGGACGCCCGCGACCGCGACCCGCGCCTGCTGCGGGAGCGTGCGACCCGGCTCCACGCCGACCTCGACGCGCTCCACGTGGTGCTGGCCGCGCGGCTGGAGGTCGGTGCGGCCGGTGCCGACCAGGAGGCGGACGCCCGCAGACGCCTGGCAGCGGCGGCGTCCCACCTGGCCGCGACCCGGCACGGCCTGGCCGCCGCGCGCGACGGGGGCACCGTGCTGCTGCTGCCCCTCGGCCCCGGCGACACCGCGACCGACGTGGCCCGCCGCGCCGCCCGGCACCTGGGCACAGCGGTCCACGCACCGGTCACGGTCGGCGCATCCGCACCCGCCCAGGAGCTCGCCACCCGCCCCGAGACCGTGGCCACGGCTTACGCGGAGGCCCGCCGCTGCCTCGAAGCCCTCCGAGTCCTCGGCCGCTGCGGGGACGGGGCCGCCGCCGAGGACTTCGGCTTCCTGGGGCTGCTCCTGGCCGGTGACCGGGACATCCCCGGCTTCGTCGACCGCACCGTGGGCCAGGTCATCGCCTACGACCGGCGACGCGGCACGGACCTGCTGCGCACCCTCGACGCGTACTTCGCCTGCGGCATGAGCCCCGCCCGCACCAAGGACGAACTGCACGTCCATGTGAACACGGTCGCCCAGCGCCTGGAGCGCGTCGGCCGCCTCCTGGGCGACGACTGGCAGAGCCCGGCCCGCGTCCTGGAGATCCAACTCGCGCTGCGACTCCACCAGTTGTCGGAGCCCGCACAGCACTGACCCCCGTACGCACGCACGTACGGGGGCCGGAGACCACGGGTTCCTGGCGGGTCAGGCGGTGCGTGCTTCCTCCGCGGAGGCGGTCGCCCGGTCCGCTTCCCGGCCGGTGGGAAGTGCGACGTCGGCCAGGTCCCGGTGGCGCGTCTCCTTGGCCGCCGCCACCGCGATGACCGTGAGCACGGCGGCGGCGATGACGTACAGGGCGATCGGAGTGGAGCTGCCGTAGTCCGACAGGAGCGCGGTGGCGATCAGCGGCGCGGGCGCGCCCGCCGCGACCGAGGCGAACTGGGCGCCGATCGACGCACCGGAGTAGCGCATCCGCGTCGCGAACATCTCCGAGAAGAACGCGGCCTGGGGCGCGTACATCGCTCCGTGCAGGACCAGCCCGACGGTGACGGCGAGGATCAGGTT
Source organism: Streptomyces sp. NPDC024017 (assembly GCF_040638895.1). Taxonomy (NCBI): domain Bacteria; kingdom Bacillati; phylum Actinomycetota; class Actinomycetes; order Kitasatosporales; family Streptomycetaceae; genus Streptomyces; species Streptomyces sp. NPDC024017. Next base: position 223,310 of record NZ_JBEZYZ010000003.1, read on the forward strand.
GCCGAAGCCGCCGGTGTCGATCAGCGAGAAGAACGGGAACATCCACAACCCGACCCCCACCGCACCCATCAGATACACGGGCCGGCGGCCGATCCGGTCGGACAGGGCGCCCCACGCCGGGATGACCGCGAAGTGCACGGCCGAGGCGATCAGCACCGAGTTGAGCGCGGTCTGCTTGGAGACGCCGGCCGAGGTGGTGGCGTAGACGAGGATGAACGCGGTGATGACGTAGTAGCTGATGTTCTCCGCCATGCGCGCCCCCATCGCGACCAGGACGTCACGCCAGTGGTGCCGCAGCACCGAGACGAGCGGCAGCTTCTCCGCCGCCGCCGCGACGTCCGCCTTACGGGCCTCGGCCTGTTCCAACGCCTGCTTGAAGACCGGCGATTCATCGACAGACAGACGAATCCACAAACCGACGATCACCAACACCCCGGAGAGCAGGAACGGCACCCGCCACCCCCAGCTGCCGAACGCGGCGTCCGACAGCAGGGCCGTGAGCAGTGACAGCACACCGGTGGCGAGAAGCTGCCCTGCCGGCGCGCCGGTCTGCGGCCACGACGCCCAGAACCCGCGCCGCCGCGCGTCCCCGTGCTCCGACACCAGCAGGACGGCACCGCCCCACTCACCACCGAGGGCGAACCCCTGGACCAGCCGGAGCACGGTGAGCAGCACCGGCGCGGCCGTACCGATCGAGGCGTGCGTCGGCAGCAGCCCGATCGCGAAGGTCGCCCCGCCCATCAGCAGCAGACTCAGCACCAGCAGCTTCTTGCGCCCGAGCCGGTCGCCGTAGTGCCCGAACACCAGCGCGCCCAGCGGCCGGGCGGCGAACCCGACCGCGTACGTCAGGAACGACAGCAGGGTGCCGACGAGCGGGTCCGAGTCCGGGAAGAACAGCTTGTTGAACACGAGCGCGGCGGCGGAGCCGTAGAGGAAGAAGTCGTACCACTCGATGGTGGTGCCGATGAGGCTGGCGGCGACGATGCGTTTGAGGCTGGCGGGGGTGCCGGGCGTCGGTGGAGCGGATGCTGCGGAGGCCATGTGCGCCACTTCCTCGTGTGCGATGGGGACGGGTACGTGTCGGCACACCGTAGGAAGAGGCAGGTCAGGCGGACATGTGGTGGGACTACATAGTACGGGGGTGGAGTATGCGTGCGCCCCCTATGCCTTCACTTCGAAGTCCGAGTGAGGAGTTTTGTACCCATCACGTAGCGTCACGACGGTACTGGGCAGGCCTGGGCTTTGTGGGCGGCCGGCCTTTGTTCAGGCGTCGTACGCGTAGAAGCCGCGGCCGTTCTTACGGCCGAGGTGGCCTGCGGCGACCATGCGGCGCAGTAGTGCCGGCGGGGCGTACAGCGGTTCCTTGAACTCCTCGTACATCGACTCGGCGACGGCTTGGGCGGTGTCCAGGCCGATCAGGTCGAGCAGGCGGAGCGGGCCCATGGGGTGGGCGCAGCCGAGTTCCATGCCTTCGTCGATGTCCTGGGGCCGGGCGCCGCCGGACTCCACCATCCGGACCGCGCTGAGCAGGTAGGGCACGAGGAGGGCGTTGACGACGAAGCCGGAGCGGTCGGGTGCCTGGATGGGCTGCTTGCCGAGTTGCGTGGCCAGGTCGCGGGTGCGCTGCACGGTGTCCGGGCTGGTGGTGAGGGCGGGAACGAGCTCGACCAACCTCTGTACCGGAACGGGGTTGAAGAAGTGCATGCCGATGACCCGGCCGGGCCGCTCGGTGGCGACGGCGAGATCGACGACGGGGAGGGAGGAGGTGTTGGTGGCCAGGATCGCCGCGGGGTCTTCGACCGCCTTGTCCAGGGAGCGCAGGACGTCGGTCTTGATCTCGCGGTTCTCGGCGACGGCCTCGACGACGAATTGACGGTCGGACAGGTCACTGAGGTCGTGGGTGAACGAGAGCCGGGCGCGGGCCTGGTCGCGCTGTTCCTCGGTGATCTTGCCGCGCTGCACGCCTCGGTCGAGGGAGGCGGTGACTCGACGGCGGCCTGCCTCGACGGCGTCGGGTGTGGCTTCGGCGACACGGACGTCGAGGCCGCCCAGGGCGGCGACTTCGGCGATGCCGGAGCCCATGAGGCCGCAGCCGACGACGCCGAGACGGGTGACGGATTCCATGTGATGTCCTGTCCGGTCAGTGGTAGGGGTCAGACGTTGCGGCGGTACTGGCCGCCGACCTCGAAGAAGGCGTCGGTGATCTGCTGCAGCGAGCAGACGCGGGCGGCGTCCATGAGGACGGCGAAGACGTTGTCGCCGCCCACCGCCGCGTCCTTGAGGGCAGCCAGGGCGGCGTGGGCCGGCTCCTGGTGTCGGGCCTGGAAGTCCTGTACGCGCGCCAGTTGGGAGTGCTTCTCCTCCTCGGTGGCGCGGGCGAGTTCGATGACGCCGGGCTCGGCGATGTCGGCGTGGGGGTTGCGGAAGGTGTTGACGCCGATGAGGGGCAGGGTGCCGTCGTGCTTGCGCTGTTCGTAGAGCATCGACTCGTCCTGGATACGGCCGCGCTGGTAGCCGGTCTCCATCGCGCCGAGCACACCGCCGCGCTCGCTGATCCGCTCGAACTCCTCCAGGACGGCTTCCTCGACCAGGTCGGTGAGTTCGTCGATGATGAACGAGCCCTGGAGGGGGTTCTCGTTCATGGCCAGGCCCCATTCCCGGTTGATGATCAACTGGATGGCCAGGGCGCGGCGGACCGACTCCTCGGTGGGGGTGGTGACGGCCTCGTCGTAGGCGTTGGTGTGCAGGCTGTTGCAGTTGTCGTAGATCGCGATGAGGGCTTGCAAGGTGGTGCGGATGTCGTTGAAGTCCATCTCCTGGGCGTGCAGCGAGCGGCCCGAGGTCTGGACGTGGTACTTCAGCTTCTGGCTGCGCTCGCCCGCGCCGTACTTCTCCTTCATCGCGACCGCCCAGATACGGCGGGCCACGCGGCCGAGAACGGAGTACTCGGGGTCCATGCCGTTGGAGAAGAAGAACGACAGGTTCGGGGCGAAGTCGTCGATGTGCATGCCCCGGGCGAGGTAGGCCTCGACGTAGGTGAAGCCGTTGGCCAGGGTGAAGGCGAGCTGGCTGATGGGGTTCGCGCCGGCCTCGGCGATGTGGTAGCCGGAGATGGACACCGAGTAGAAGTTGCGGACCTTCTGCGCGATGAACCACTCCTGGATGTCGGCCATCATCCGCAAGGAGAACTCGGTCGAGAACAGGCAGGTGTTCTGGCCCTGATCCTCCTTGAGGATGTCGGCCTGGACTGTGCCTCGCACGTTCGCCAGCGCGTGCGCCCGCAGCTCGGCCGCCTCCTCGGGCGACGGTTCGCGGCCCTCGGTGGCCCGGAAGCGGTCGAGTTGCTGGGCGACGGCGGTGTTGAGGAAGAAGGCCAGGATGGTCGGCGCGGGCCCGTTGATCGTCATAGACACCGACGTCGTCGGCGCGACCAGGTCGAAGCCGTCGTAGAGCGCCTTCATGTCCTCCAGCGTGGCCACCGAGACGCCGGAGGTGCCGACCTTGCCGTAGATGTCCGGACGTTCATCGGGGTCGCGGCCGTAGAGGGTGACGGAGTCGAAGGCGGTGGACAGGCGGGTGGCGGGCTGGCCCTCGGAGAGCAGCTTGAAGCGCCGGTTGGTGCGGAACGGGTCGCCCTCGCCGGCGAACATCCGCGCCGGGTCCTCGCCGTCGCGCTTGAAGGGGAACACCCCGGCGGTGAAGGGGAAGTGGCCGGGCAGGTTCTCCCCGCGCCAGAACCGCACCAGCTCCCCGTGGTCGGTGAAGCGGGGCAGGGCGACGCGGGGGATCTTGTTGCCGGAGAGGGACTCGCGGGTCAGCTTGGTGCGGATCTCCTTGTCACGGACCTTCACGACCTGCTCGTCGCCGGAGTAGGCGGCGATGACGGCGGGCCAGTTCTCGATCTGCTCGCTGATGTCGTGCGGGAGCCGCCTGCGGGCCTCGTCGAGCAGCGACTGCACGTTCTCGGCGTCGGAGCCGGCCTCGACGAGCTCGCCCCGGACCGCGTCCAGGCGCTGCACCCGCCGTGCCGCCTCGGCCAGTTGGGCGGTCTCGCCGTGGTAGGCGCGGACGGTGTCGGTGATCTCGGCGAGGTAGCGCACCCGGTCCGCGGGAATCACCTGCCGGATGCCGGAGGAATGGCGAATGTCGACCGCGGCCAACGCGCCCTCCGACAGCGGCAGTCCCTTCTCGGCCAGGGCGGCCTTCAGGTGCTGATGCAGCGCGGTGACGCCGTCGTCGTTGAAGGTCGCCGCCGAGGTGCCGTACACCGGCATGTCCTCGGGCCGCATCCCGAACGCCTCGCGGTTGCGGACCAGTTGGCGGCCCACGTCGCGCAGGGCGTCCTTGGCGCCGCGCCGCTCGAACTTGTTGATCGCAACCACGTCGGCGAAGTCGAGCATGTCGATCTTCTCGAGCTGCGAGGCGGCGCCGAACTCCGGCGTCATCACGTACATCGAGGTGTCGACGAACGGCACGATCGCCGCGTCGCCCTGGCCGATGCCCGGCGTCTCCACGATCACCAGGTCGAAGCCCGCTGCCTTGACGACGTCGACCACGTCGGACAGATGCTCGGGCAGCTCGCGGCTGCCGCGGGTGGCCAGGCTGCGGAAGAAGACCCGGCTGCCGTCCAGGGAGTTCATCCGGATCCGGTCACCGAGCAGGGCGCCGCCGCCGCGGCGACGGGTCGGGTCGACCGCGATCACCGCGATCCGCAGCTTGTCCTGCTGGTCGACACGGAACCGGCGCACCAACTCGTCGGTCAGCGACGACTTCCCCGAACCACCGGTGCCGGTGATGCCGAGCACCGGAACCGACCCGGCGGCAGCCGTGGCACGCAGTTGTGCGAGGAACTCCGGGGGCAGTTTGCCGAGTTCCGCACCGGTGATGGCTCGGGCGATCGCGAACCGGTCACCGGCCAGTACGGCGGCCGCGTCGGCCGGCTTGCCGTCCCAGAGGTCGAAGTCGCAGTCCTGCACCACCGAGTTGACCATCCCGGCCAGGCCCATTCGCTGGCCGTCCTCCGGGGAGAAGATGGTCACCCCGCTGTTGCGCAGCCGGGCTATCTCGTCGGGCACGATGACGCCCCCTCCGCCGCCCACCACGCGGATGTGGCCGGCGCCCTGCGCACGCAGCGACTCGACCAGGTACTCGAAGTACTCGACGTGCCCGCCCTGGTAGGAGGAGACGGCCACGCCGTGTGCGTCCTCCTCCAGCGCCGCGTCCACGACCTCCCGCACCGAGCGGTTGTGGCCCAGGTGGATCACCTCGGCACCCTGGGACTGGAAGATCCGCCGCATGATGTTGATCGACGCGTCGTGCCCGTCGAACAGGGCTGAAGCGGTGACCAGGCGAACAGGGTGCACGGGCCGGTGCAGATCGCTCATGAGGGCCTTCCCGGACGGAGCGGGGGTATTGCTGACGCCAGAGATACTAGGACGTCCTAGTAAATTGCTGGAGGTGATCGCCGTCACAGGTCGAGGACCAGGCGAGGCCCGCACGAGCGGGAGACACAGATGAGCATGGTGTCGCCGGCGGCCCGCTCGTCCTCGCTCAGCAGCGAGTCGCGATGGTCGGGTTCGCCGTCCAGTACGTCCGTCTCACAGGTGCCGCACGTGCCTTCCCGGCACGAGAAGTCCACCGCGACGCCGGCCTCCTCGATCGTTTCGAGTACCGAGCGGTCAGGCGCCACGGTGAGGGTGAGCCCGGAGCGGGCGAGCTCCAGCTCGAAGGCCTCGGCCGGTCCGGACCCCATTGTCTGCGCGGGGGCGAACCGTTCGATGCCCAGCGTGCCGGGGGGCCGGCCCGCGCACTGCTCCTGCACCGCTCGCAGCAGGGGTTCGGGACCGCAGGCGTGCACCAGGGTGCCCTCCTCGGGTGCGCCGAGGTGGGCGGCGAGGTCCAGCAGGCCGTACTCGTCCTGCGGACGGATGAGTACGCGGTCCCCGAGCGGGGCGAGGCGGTCGAGGAACGCCATGGAGGTGCGGGTGCGGCCGCCGTACAGCAGAAGCCAGTCGGCTCCCGCGGCCTCGGCGGCCTCGACCATGGGAAGGATGGGCGTGATGCCGACGCCGCCGGCGATGAACAGATGGCGTGCCGCGGGCCGCAACGGGAAGTTGTTCCGCGGTCCGCGGACCCGCACGGTGGTGCCTTCGTGCAGGTGGTCGTGGACGTACGCGGAACCGCCCCGGCCCCGCGGCTCGCGCAGCACGGCGATCTGCCAGGCCGCATGCTCGGCCGGGTGGCCGCACAGGGAGTACTGACGGATCAGGCCGCCCTCTTCACCGTCGTCGCCGTCCAGGAGTACGTCGATGTGGGCACCCGGAGCCCAGGCGGGAAGCACACCGCCGTCGGGGCGGCGCAGGGTGAGGGAGACGACGCCGTCGGCGGCGGGGGTGCGGGTCGCCACGGTGAGGGTCGTCCAGGCGAGCAGTTGGTCGTTCATGGTGAGTCAGCTCCGGGGGTCAGGCCTGCGTCGGCACATGAAGCAGCAGCGCGTCGCCCTGGCCGCCGCCCCCGCACAGGGCCGCCGCTCCGCTGCCGCCTCCGCGCCGTCGCAGTTCGGTCGCGAGGGTCAGCACCAGCCGGGCTCCGGTCATGCCGACCGGGTGCCCGAGCGCGATCGCGCCGCCGTTGACGTTCACCTTGTCCAGAGGGATGTCCAACTCCCGTACGGAAGCCAGAGCCACTGAGGCGAACGCCTCGTTGATCTCGAACAGGTCCAGATCGGCGCACTTCAGCCGGCCGTCCCGGGACAGGGCGTCGCGGACCGCGCCGGCCGGCTGGACGAGCAGCGAGGGGTCGGGGCCCGCGACCGTGCCGTAGGCGCCGATCTCCGCGAGCGGGGTCAGGCCCTCCCGGCGGGCGCGCTCCGCGCTCATCACGACGACGGCTGCGGCGCCGTCGGAAAGCTGTGACGAGTTGCCCGCGGTGATCGTGCCCGCCCCTGAGAAGGCCGGCTTGAGCCGCCCCAGGCCCTCTGCGGTGCTCCCCGGCCGTACGCCTTCGTCGGTGTCGACCACCGTCTCGCCCCGGCGCCCGGCCACGGTGACCGGGACGATCTCCTCGGACAGCGCACCCGACTCCTGTGCCTGGGCGGCCCGTTGATGGGACAGCGCGCTGTACTCGTCCTGCTCCTCGCGCGTCAGGGCGTACGGCTGCTGATAGCGCTCGGTGGCCGCTCCCATGGAGACGCCGTCGAAGGCGCAGACGAGGGCGTCACGGTCGAGGGCGTCCTCCACCGTGGTCGAGCCGTACTTCCAGCCGGTGCGTGATCCGCGCAGCAGGTGCGGGGCGCCCGACATGGACTCCATGCCACCGGCCATGACCACGTCGTGACGGCCGGAGGCGATCATGAGGTCGGCCAGGGCGATGGCGTGCAGACCGGACAGGCAGAGCTTGTTGACGGTGCTCGCGGGGACGGAGAACGGAATGCCGGCGCGGATCGCGGCCTGCCGTGCCGGGTTGGGGCCGGCCCCGGCCTGCACGACATGGCCCATGACGACGGCTTCCACGGCTGCCGGGTCCAGGTGCACGGCGGCCAGCGCCGCGCCGATGGCGTGGGCGCCGAGGTCGACGGCGGACACCGTGCTCAGGGCGCCCATGAGTCTGCCGATGGGCGTCCTTGCTCCGGCGACGATGACGGATCCGGGCATGGCCGGGACCTCCTGGGGAGTGGGACGGGGTCAGGCGGCCGCGTCGACGGCACGTCGGGCGATCATGTGGGCCGTCTCGTTCACCGAGTGCAGAACGATCCGGCCGCCGGGCATGCGCCGCACCCGGCTGACGGACGTGTAGCCGGGATGGAACCAGAACATCGTCGGCAGGCCGAGCACCGTCGCCAGGTAGGTGTTGGTGATCCCGCCGTGGCACACGACCGCGACCTGCCCGCCGGGATGGGCGTCGAAGATGGTGTCCATGGCGCGTACGGCACGCGCACGGAAGGCGTCCCAGTCCAGATCGGGCACGAAGTCCTCGTAGCGTCCCTCGGCGAGTGCCGCCCCGCGGGGGTCCTCCGCGCCGATCTGCTCCGGTGGCATGTAGGGGTGGGAGACGTCGGTGTCCCACTCGCGCAGGTCGTCGAGGACGGTGGCGGTCATGCCGGTGAGCCGTTCCAGGGGAGCCACCGTCTCGCGGGCACGCAGGAATGGGCTGGTGTACAGGGCGTCGACGTCCTCGTGCACGAGCCAGGCGGCGAGACGCTCCGCCTGGGCGCTGCCCTCAGGCGACAGCCCCGGATCGAACACGCCCGCCAGGGGGAGGCCGTGCCGGACGAGGAGGAGTTCGGTCATGGGTGATCCTTCGTACGCGTGAGGGACGGGCGGGTCGGCTCAGCCGGCGATGGTCCGTTCCGAGGTCCAATAGGGGCGCCGCATCGCACGCTTGTCGAGCTTGCCCATCGCGTTGCGCAGCAGCTCGGGGACGAACTCGTACGACTTCGGGCACTTGTAGGCGGCGAGGCGGTCGCGGCAGAACCGGTCCAGGTCCTCGGTCGGCGGCTCGTCGGCCGCGGCCACGACCAGCGCCCGCAGCGACTCGCCGAAGTCCGCATCGGGCACGCCGATGACCGCGACCTCGGCGATCGCCGGGTGCTGCCGCAGGACCGCCTCGCTCTCGGCCGGGTACAGGTTCACGCCGCCGGAGACCACGACGTCCGCGGCCCGGTCGGTGATGAAGATGTAGCCGTTCGCGTCGACGTAGCCGATGTCGCCGAGCGTGAAGACGCCGGGGGAGAGGTAGGCGGACCTGGTCTTGTCCGGGTCCGCGTGGTAGCGGACGCCCTGGTCCCCCGGGGCCCGGAAGGCCAGCAGTCCTTGTTCGCCGGGCGGCAGTTGCCGCCCGGCGTCGTCGGTGACCAGGACCTCGAACGGGGGCCGGACCCGCCCGACCGAGCCCGGGTGCGCCAGCCACTCGGCGCTGCTGATGCGGGCGACGGTTCCCGCTTCGCTGGCGCCGTACGACTCGGTCAGCACCGGTCCGAACCACTCGATCATGGCTCGCTTCACGTCCGGCGGGCACGCGGAGCCGGTGTGCGAGACCTGCCGCAGGCTGGAGACGTCGTAGCGGGCGCGGACCTCTTCCGGGAGGGCGAGGAGCCGTTGGAAGTGGGTGGGCACCATCACCGTCGAGGAGACCCGCCACCTCTGCACCCGGCTGAGGAACGTCTCCGCGTCGTATCTGTCGAGGACGATGACCGGCTGACCGGCCGCCAGGTGACGCAGTGAGGTCAGCGGCGCGTTGTGCTGCAGCGGGCCGCACACCAGGTGCGGTCCCGGCGGGAATCCCGGCCGGGAGGCCATCGCGGCGAGGTAGGCGGAGCTGTCGGCGACCGGGCCGCTCACCCAGCGCACCTCGGTGCCGCGCGCCCGTCCGGTGGTTCCCGAGGTGTAGACGAGCGGAGGCCGGGCGGGCCGGTCCGTCGGGGCCGTGCGCCCGGCGGGCGCGGCCGCGAGCCATGCGTCCCAGGCGAAGGCGTGCCCGACCGCCGGGGTTCCGTGCATCACGACCGGAAGGCCCAGTTCCCGGGCCGCGTCGAGGGCGGCACCCGCGCCCACCGGTCCGGCGATGATTCCGGTCACGCCCGCGTCGATGATCTGGTCGACGAGTTCGCCCGACGTGAGGTTCCGGGAGGTGGCCACGGTCCCCACTCCGGCACGCAGGCCGGCCAGATGGGCCACCAGCGTAGGGATCGCGTTGTCGCCGAGGACGGCGATCCGGTCGTCGGGGCCGGGCGCGAGCTCCAGCAGCCGTGTCGTCGCCCGCGCCACCTGGTCGGCAAGGCCCGACCAGGACAGCACGCCCAGGTCGTCCGCCAGGGCGGGCTCGTCGGGTGTCTCCTGGGCGCGACGGTCGAGTGGCAGCAGCGACATGGCTCCTCCGGCGGCTCCTGGGCCTCTCCCGATTCGAAGGGAGAGGAGATGCGGAGACTGTAGCGTTTATCAAGAAAGTGCGGAACACTCTGGTTCCAGGCGGAGTCATTTCCCCAAGTTCCAGAGGTGGGGGCGGTGTACTCCCGATCGCCGTTACTCAAACTGCCGTCTGGTAAGTATTCGAGGAGGAGCCATGTCCCAGCCCGATCCGGACGCATGGCGCACACAGGTCCGGCAGTGGCTGGCCGGCGTGCTCGAACCGGCGCGGGCGCCGCAGTCCGCCACAGGGGCGGCCGACCTCGCCGTGTTCCACAACCTCCCGGAGGACGAGGAACGCCTGCTCCTGGAGCGCTGCCGCGTCTACCAGCGCGCCCGCTTCGACGCCGGGTACCAGGCACTGACCCTCCCCGAGGACAAGGGCGGCGCGGGCCTGACCGCCGCCCACGTGGCGGCCTTCGCCGAGGAGGAGTCCGCCTTCGAGGTGCCGCCATCCACCGAGCTGATCAGCGTCACGGTGCGCCTTGTCGGCATGGCGGTCTCCCTGTTCGGGATGGCCGAGCAGCGTGACACGTACGCGCGCGCGTTCCTGCGCACCGACCTGCTGGCCTGCCAGCTCTTCAGCGAACCCGGTGCCGGATCCGACCTCGCGGCCCTGCGCACCCGTGCCCGCCGAGAAGGCGACGAGTGGGTGATCGACGGTCAGAAGGTGTGGACCTCGGGCGCCCAGTTCGCCGACTACGGTCTGCTGCTCGCCCGCACCGACCCGGACGTGGTCAAACAGGCCGGCATCACCGCCTTCCTGGTCCCGATGGACGCCACCGGCGTGGAGGTGCGCCCCATCCGTCAGATGAGCGGCGGCGCCTCCTTCAACGAGGTCTTCCTCAGCAGCGTCCGTGTTCCGGACCGGCTGCGGATCGGGCGACCGGGCCAGGGCTGGGAGGTCGCCACCACCACGCTCGCCTTCGAGCGGACCGCCTCCGGCGGCGGCAACCGTCGCAAGGGCGGCACGTTCGCGGACGTCCTCGCACTCGCCCGCTCCCTCGGCCGCACCGAGGACCCGCTGGTCCGCCAGCGCCTCGCCGACCTGTACGTACGCGCCGCCCTGCGCGCGGCCACCGTGGACCGCGTCGCCAGGACGAGCGCCGCCGGCGGTCGGCCGGGACCGGAGGCGTCGCTGACCAAACTCATGGCCTCCGACCTGCTCACCCGCACGGGACAGGTCGCCGCCGAGCTGATGGGCGCGCGGATCAGCGCCGACACCGGGGAGGCGGGCACCTTCGCCTGGGCGCAGCACCTGCTCGGCGCCCCCGGCTACCGGCTGGCCGGAGGCACCGACCAGATCCAGCGCAACCTGATCGGCGAACGGGTGCTGAAGCTGCCGCCGGAGCCGCGGGTGGACCGCATGCCGTTCTCGCAGCTTCCCGGCAACTGAGGCGCAGGGTCTTCAACAGCAGCATTCGGCAGTCACATTCGGCAATCGCATTCGGCAGTCGCGTTCGCCAATCACAAAGGAGTGACATCGATGGATCTGGGACTGACAGGCGCGAAGGCGCTGGTGACCGGCGCGAGCCGGGGCATCGGCCGGGCGATCGCCACCACCCTGGCGGCCGAGGGCTGTGCCCTGGCGCTGTGCGCCCGGGGCGAAGAAGGACTGGCCAAGACCGCCGCCGAACTGCGCGGCGAGGGGGCCACGGTGTTCGCGGAACCGGTCGACGTCACCGACCCGGCCGCGCTCGCGGGCTTCGTGCAGCGCGCGGCCGGTGAACTCGGCGGCCTGGACCTGCTGGTGTCCAACGTGTCGGCGGGCAACGTGAAGGGCCCCGAGTCCTGGGAGGCCAGCCTGCGCGGCGACCTGATCCCGTTCGCGGGACTCGTCGAGGCGGCCCTGCCCCATCTGGAGGCCTCCGACCGGGCCGCCGTCGTCGCCATCGGCACCACCAACGCCTCCGACACCGCGCGCCCGGCCGGAGCGAACTCGTACTCCGCGCTCAAGGCAGCCGTGGTCCAGCACGCCTCGGCCCTCGCGCACGCCCTCGCGCCGAAGGGCATCCGCGTCAACACCGTCTCGCCCGGCCCGATCGACTTTCCCGGCGGCGCCTGGGAGACCATCCGCACCAGCCGCCCGGAGGTGTACGAGGAGGTGCTCGCCAAGCTCCCGATCGGCCGTTACGGCACCGCGCAGGACGTGGCCGCGGCGGTGGCGTTCCTGCTCGGGCGGACCGGCTCCTTCTGCGTCGGGGTCAACCTCGTGGTGGACGGCGGGCTGCTCACCCGCGTCCAGTACTGAGCCGTGGCGGGCCCGGCCGGCCGCCTGGACGCCGTGCTGGTCTGCGGCGGACGCTGGCACGACTTCGACTACGCGCGGCTCCGGCTGCTGGAGCTGCTCGGTGAGCATCCACGGGTCCGGACGAGCGTGTATCAGGACTACGACTGCCTGACCCCGCTCGACAAGGCCGACCTGCTGGTCACCTACACCTGTGACGTCCGGCCCCGCCCGGCACAGCGGGCCGCGCTGGCACGGTTCGTCGAGCGGGGCGGGCGCTGGCTCGCCCTGCACGGCACCAACTCGGTGATCGAGCCGTCGGCGAGTGACGGACCGCGGGTGTTCACGACCCCGCGGCTCCTGGGGGAACTGGCGCCGGTGCTCGGCAGCCAGTTCCTGGCCCATCCGCCGATCGAGCCGTACGAGGTGCGGGTGACGCGGCCCGAGCATCCGCTGGTCGCCGGGGTCGGCCCGTTCACGGTGACCGACGAGCTCTACGTGTGCGAGCTGCACGGGGAGTTGGAGGTGCTGCTGCATGCCGAGTACACGGGGCCGTGCCGCGGTTTCGCCGAGGGCGACACGGCGGCCCTCGACGCCGCGCCCCGACCGGTGCTGTATCTCAAGCGGCACGGTCTCGGCGAGGTCTGCTACTTCACCCTCGGGCACTGCAGGAGCCGTTACGACGTACAGGACCTGGGCGTGGACGACACCGGCCGGGTGGATCGCGGACCGTGGGAAAGGCCGGAGTTCATGACGGTGCTGCGGCGGTGTGTGGGGCGGACGGTGAGTGGGCGAAACCCGGCAGAGGAGCGGGCCGGCACCTGAGCGAGGCTCGGGCGCCGGCCCTGCACGGGGTCGCGTCTCAACCGTGCGGCAGTACCACCGCGCGGCCGTTGATGCCGCCGGCGTGCAGACGCTCGTAGGCCGTCGGCGCCTCGTCGAGTGTGAAGGTCTCGACGTGGGAGGAGACCAGCCCCTGTCGCGCCAGCTCGACGATCTCCATGAGTTCCGTGCGGCTGCCCCAGTAGGGGAACGAGGCGGAGACCTCGAACGGCAGCCCACCGCCGAAGCCGACCGCCAGGGTGCCCCCACCGATGCCGACGATCGTCACGTCGCCCTCCACCGCTACCGACGCCGCGGCCACCGCGAGCGTCGCCTCGGCTCCCACGAAGTCCAGCACCACGTCCGCTCCCGTCCCGCCGGTGAGCTCCCGCACCCGTGGGGCCGCCGCGCCGTCGGAGAGGAGCGTCTCGTGGGCGCCGACGGTGCGTGCCAGCTCGAGTTTCTCCTTGCTCACGTCCAGGGCGACCACCCTGGCCGGTGTCAGGGCGCGGAGCAGCTGTACGGCGAGGTGACCCAGACCGCCGACCCCGATCACCACCGCCGTGCTGCCCGGGACCAGCTTGGGCAGTGACCTCCTGATCGCGTGATAGGGCGTCAGCCCCGCGTCGGTGAGCGGGGCGGCCTGCACCGGGTCCAGTCCGTTCAGCGGCACCAGGTGGCGGGGCGAGTCCACCAGCATGTACTCGGCGAGCGCACCGGGGGAGCCGAGTCCCGGCGGCAGGATCCCGAGCCCGGCGGCGCGCGGGCAGCAGTTCTCCTTGCCCTGGGCGCAGTTGTGGCAGTGCCCGCAGCCCCACGGGCCGTACACCGCCACGTCGTCGCCTTCCGCCACTGCCGTGACCCCGCTGCCCACGGCCGCGACCGTGCCGACACCCTCGTGGCCGAGCGTCATCGGCAGCGGGTAGGGGAACTGTTCCTCGGGCCAGCCCATGACCGCCAGGTCGGAGTGGCACAGCCCCGCCGCCGTCACCTTCAACAGCACCTGGCCCGGGCCCGGTTCGGGCACGGGAACCTCGACGACCTCGGGGGCGTGTCCCACCCTCCGGTACTGCACAGCCTTCATGGTCAGATCTCCTTGCTGGTGGCAGGCAGGGCGCCGCTCTCCGTGGGAGTCCCGGCGCCGGCAAGCGATGGGATTCCCTTCCGGCGGCGCAGCACGGCAGGCAGGGTGATCCGGCCACCCGTGAGGACCAGCGCCACGATGAGGACCGAGCCGGTGAACAGGCTTGCGGCCCACTGCGCGCTGGTGGCGAGCCCGAGTCCGGTGATGCCCGTGCCGAGCAGGAGGACCGCGAGCACCGTGCCCCAGGCGTTGAAGCGGCCCGCCCGCAACTGGGTCGCCCCGACGAAGGCGGCGGCGTACGCCGACAGCAGATACGGGGTGCCCGCGGTCGGCGAGCCGGATCCGACCGAGGACGCGAAGACGATGCCGGCGAAGCCGGAGAGCAGCGCGGAGGCCACCAGGGTCAGAAAGCGCAGCCGGTCGGTGCGCACGCCCTGCAGCCGGGCCGCGTCGGCGTTGAAGCCGGTCGCGTACAACCGGCGCCCGGTGGCGGTGTGTTCCAGCAGGAACCAGATGGCGAGCGCGGCGAGCAGCAGATACAGCACCGGCAGAGTGATGCCGCCCGCGTCCAGCTGGGCGATGCTCGCGAACGGCTTGGCGAGCAGCTGCACACCGGTGATGGAGCTGTCGTTGGTGACCATGGTGATCAGGGACTGGATCAGCGCTCCGGTGGCCAGGGTGGCGATGAACGAGTCGACGCGCAGGACCACCACCACGATTGCGTTGACGACTCCGATCAGCAGCGCGGCGGCCATCGCCAGGGTGATCGCCGCGCCGGGACCGAGTCCGGCGGAGACCAGGAAGCGGGCGGTCAGCACGCTGGTGAGCGACATGGTGTAGGCGACCGAGAGGTCGAAGACGCGTGCGGCCAGTGGCGGTACGACGCTGAGTGCCACCAGGCCGGCCACGGCGTTGCCGTTCAGTACCTGCTTGACCGTGATGATGGTCGGGAACGTGTCCGGCGCCCACACGGAGAAGAGCACGACGATGACCAGCCACACGTATACGGCGCCGATGTTCCGGAACGACAGGGCGGTCACCGCCCGCCGGCCCAGTGCCCCGGGGACGAACACCGCGGACCTTTGCGGTGCGGACGGCGGCAGCTGTGCCGCCCGGGTCGGGGTGGATGTCATGTCAGAGGGTCCCTTCCAAGGCTCATGTCACTCGGTTCCTTCCATGGCGTGCACGAGCGCGGACTCGGTGACGTCCCGGCCACTGATCTCCCGTGCGATCCGGCCGTCGCGCACCACCAGGACACGGGTGCACAGAGCGAGCAGGTCCTGCGTGTCGGAGGAGCACACGATGACGCCCATGCCCTCGTCGGCCTGACGCTCTATCAGGTCGTACAGCTGCAGGCGGGTGGCGACGTCCACGCCCGCCGTGGGCTCGCACAGCGCCAGCACCGGCGGGCGCTGTGCCAGACAGCGCGCCATGACGACCTTCTGCTGGTTGCCGCCGCTCAGGGTGGTGATCCGCGCCCCGGGTCCGGCCGTGCGCACCCCTACCCGCCTGATCCAGTCCTCCGCCAGGGCGGATTCGCGGCGCCGGTGCAGTCGCCCCGCCCGGGCGCGCAGTCGGTGCAGGAGCGGGAGGGTGAGGTTCTCGCCGACCGAGAAGTCGCCGATCACTCCCTCGCCCGCCCGGTCCGCCGGGACCAGGGGAAGGCCCAGGGCGCCGGCGTCACGCGCCTCGGTCCACCGCTCGGAGCGTTCCGGCAGCCGCAGCCTGCCGCTCACCGGCCCGGCATGGGCCCCGCACACGACGTACGGCACGACCTCGTGGCCGGAGCCGACCAGGCCGGTGATGCCCAGACGCTCGCCCCTGGCCAGGTCGAGGTCGACTCCCCGCAGGGGCCCGGCCCACAGGTCACGGACCTCCAGTACCGGGTCGGCGGGACCGGCGGAGGGCGCCGGGCGGTGGTCGGTCTCCGTCTCCTCGCCCGCCATCAGTTCCGCCAGCGAGCGCGGAGTGAGCTCGGCGACCCGGCGTGTGGCGATCCGGCGTCCGCCGCGGATGACGGTGACCCGGTCGGCGAGCGCGAAGATTTCGTCCATCCGGTGCGAGACGTACAGGACGCCGGCGCCGGCGTCGCGGACCTCCCGCACGATGTCGAAGAGGCGGGCCACCTCGCCGGGCGGCAGCACGGCGGTGGGCTCGTCGAGCACCAGGACACCGCGGCCGCCGTCCCAGCCCTGCAGCGCGGCGGCGATGGCCACCACCGCGCGCTGCACGGGGGTCGCCGCCACCAGGGGACGGCGTACGTCGATGCCGAGACCGAACCGTTCGACGAGGGCGGTTGTGCGTCTCTCCATCTCCGGCCAGCGGATGTTGCCGAAGGCCGTGCGGGCGAAGCCGTGACTGAGCGCCAGGTTGTCGATGGCGCTCAACTCGCCCACCAGTCCCAGCTCCTGGTGGACGAAGCGGAGCCGGTCGTGGCGGGAGGCCGTGACATGGCCGAGGTCGAAGGGCTCGCCGTCGAGTTCGGCCACCGCACCCGGCTCCGCGTGGTGGAAGCCGGCGAGGATCTTGATGAGGGTGGACTTGCCGGAGCCGTTGGGGCCGATGAGGGCGTGGATCTCGCCGGGCGCGACCTCGAGGTCCACGTCCCTCAGTGCCTGGGTGCCGCCGAATCTCTTCGACAGGGCGGCCACCCGCAGGACCGGCCCGGTCAACTCAGGCCCCAGAGCGCCTTGAACTGCTTCTGGTAGCTCTCGACGATCGGGAAGTCGCCGTCGGCGGAAGGCAGGTTGTCCTTGGTGACGAGCATGTTGGGCAGCGCCGCCTTCTGGTCCACGGCCATGGACTGGCCGGTGAAGTGCCGGGCCAGCGCGTCGACCTGGAGCCAGGCCGTCTCATGGGAGTTCAGCGCCATCGCGCCGTCGGTGAGACCGCTCTGGATGTACTGGTAGTTCTGCGCGTCACCGACGTTGACCACGATGTGCTTGCCGGTGAGGCCGGCGGTCTTCAGAGCGGCGGGCACGCCCACGTTGAGCAGGCCCAGGGAGAAGACGACATGGGTCACCTCCGGGTGTGACCGGAGATACGACACCACGCGGTCCGGCATGTCCTTGCCCACCGCGGTGATCGGCACGTCGACGTTGTCCAGCGCGCAACCGGCGCACCACTTCTTGTAGTTGGCCGCGAAGGAGTCCTTGACGGGCTTGAGGATCGTGTACGCCGGCAGATCGAAGTACACGGTGTTCGCCTGGGCGCCGCTGTTCGACACCACCCACGAGGCGAGCATCCGGCCCTGGATGCCGACGTCCTTCGGCCCGTTCTTCAGCAGGGAGATGCCGTCGCCCACCACGTCGTCGGAGTTCGACTGGATGACCGGGATACCGGCCGCCTTCAGCTGCGCCAGCTGCTTGGCGTAGACGGCACGCGGGAAACCCGAGGCGACGACGGCGTCCGGCTTGTCGCGTACGGCCTGTTCGTAGGCGGCCTGGACGGACTCCGGCGTGCCCTGGGTGGCGATCTGCCTG
The DNA here is from genome assembly GCF_040638895.1 of Streptomyces sp. NPDC024017. Taxonomy (NCBI): domain Bacteria; kingdom Bacillati; phylum Actinomycetota; class Actinomycetes; order Kitasatosporales; family Streptomycetaceae; genus Streptomyces; species Streptomyces sp. NPDC024017. Next base: position 240,827 of record NZ_JBEZYZ010000003.1, read on the forward strand.
ACCTTCCAGCCGAGTTGTCCCGCGGCGCCGGTGAAGAAGTCGGCGAGGTCCTTGCAGGACTGGACGCCGCAGAGGATGAAGTCGATCTTCTTGCCCTTGGGAATCTTCTTGCCGACCGGCTGGGTGACGGAGATCGCGGCGGGGCGCTGCGCATACGTCTTCAGAGCCGCACGGGCCGCCGTCAGGCCGGGCGATCCGGGCGCCGCCGCCTGCGAGGAGTCGGCGGCCGGGGTCGTGCCGCTGCCGCACGCCGTCAGGGTGAGCAGGGCAGTGACGGGGACGATCGCGGTGAGGGCGCGGCCGACCGCGCGACCGGGTCTGGAACTCATCGTTGAGTACTCCCGTGGTGTGGCGCACGCAAGAGGTGCTGGGGAATGCAGGGCTGCGTCGATCGCCGACGTGGGGTACGGCGCGGGCCACCGGGGTGAGAGCCCCGGGGCGCGGGTCCGGGACGGGCAGAAGACCGTTCCGAAGCGGAGAAACTTATGAGGCACTACAGCCTCAAGTGGGTCGGAGTGTGACATGCCCCGGCGTGCTTGGGGAGAGGGTCGCCGCAAGAAAGTCCAGGATCTCAAGCTGATTCCGCGATGACCTCGGCAGATGCGGGCTCGTTCACCGTCGCGAGTGTTGCTCCCGACCGCAACCGGTAACTACACTCACTCTAAAGTTTCTGCCGGAGGAGAGATGATGGACGAAACATCGGAGCTGGGCACGGCGCGGTGCCCCGGACCCAGCGTCCAGGACTACCTCGACCAGGACAGCCGCCCTGTTCCCCCCGCCCTGAGGTACGAGCGGAACGACCACCTGGGCAGCGAGGACATCGACACCGCCCGCTTCACCTCCCGCGAATGGGCCGAACGCGAGATGCGGCAGGTGTGGCGCCGCGTCTGGCAGTTCGCCTGCCTGGAGAGCGAGATTCCCGAGGTCGGCGACCACGAGGTCTACGAGATCGGCGACGACTCGCTCATCGTCGTGCGCACGGCCCCCGACGAGATCCGCGCCTTCGTCAACGTCTGCCTGCACCGCGGACGCAAACTGCGCACCGGCGGCGGCAACGTCAGCGAGTTCCGCTGCTCGTTCCACGGCTTCGCCTGGAACCTCGACGGCACGATGCAGACCCCGCCCTGTGCCTGGGACTTCCCGCACGTCACCCCGGAGAAGTTCGCCCTCCCCGAGGCCCAGGTGGCCACCTGGCGCGGCTTCGTATTCATCAACATGGACCCGTACGCGGAGTCCTTCGACTCCTACCGCGGCACCTTTGACGACTACTACATCTGGCCACTGGAGAACCGCTACAAGTCGCTGCACATCGCCAAGGTGCTGCCCTGCAACTGGAAGATCGCACAGGACGCCTTCATCGAGTCCTTCCACGTGATCGCCACCCACCCGCAGATGCTGCCGTGGCTCGCCGACGCCAACTCCCAGTACGACGTCATGGCGGACCAGCCGAACTGGAACCGGATGATCAACATCCAGGGCGCGCCCAGCCCGCACGTGGCGGAGTCCGTCACGGAGGAGGACGTCCTCGAGACGTTCTACGACTCGCGCGCGTTCTACGCCGCGGCCCAGGGCCGTGACCTGGTGATGCAGGAGGGCGACGAACTGCCGGCGATCCCGCCGGGCGGCACCGCCCGCCAGGTCCTCGCCGAGCGGATGCGTGCGCAACTGGCGGCCACCTCGCGCCAGGACTTCTCGCAGACCGCCGACACCGAACTGCTGGACGCCATCAACTACTTGCTGTTCCCCAACTTCAACCCCTGGGGCGGCGCCAAGTCCAACATCATCTACCGGTTCCGGCCCAACGGCCTCGACCCGGACTCCTGCACCGCGGAGATCATCTTCATGTCGTCCCCGAAGCAGCCCGGCGAGATGCCGCCCCCGGTGAAGATCCGCTGGGTGCCGGAGGACATGCTCTTCGCCGACATCCCCGAACTCGGCGTGCTCGGCCCCGTCTTCGACCAGGACTGCGAAAACCTCCCCTACGTCCAGCAGGGCCTCAAGGCGATGCGCAAGCCGGGCATCACCCTGGCCAACTACCAGGAGAGCCGCATCCGCCACTTCAACCGGACGCTCGACCAGTGGATGGACCAGTGACCCACCGCGTGGCGGTCAGACCCCTGGGCGTCGAGCTCGAAGTCCTCGACGGCGAGGACCTGTTCACCGCCGCCCGGCGGCTCGGTTACCGCTGGCCCACCGTCTGCGGCGGCAAGGGCACCTGCCGCACCTGCTTCGTCCAGGTGGAGGACGGCGCCGAGAACTGTTCCCCCGTGGGCCCGTTGGAGCGCGAGGGCATCGAGGCCCTGCGCAGGCCGGTGGACGGCCTGACCCGGCTCGCCTGCCGGCTGCGGGTCGAGGGCCCGGTGACCGTGACCAAGCGCGGCGTGCGCCGCCGAGTGCAGGAGTGAGGCCCCCATGTCCAAGCAAGTGATCCACCCGCTGACCGGGCATGTGTACCGGCTCACCGAGGACGGACTCGTCGAGGTGACCGACCCCAGGACCGGGGCACAGGGCGTCTTCGACTTCCAGGCCCGGTGGCAGTCGGGCGAACTGCGCCACGCCGACCTTCAGATGGCCGGCTGGGTCGGCCGCCTCGCACAGCGGCGCACCCCGCCTCGGCCGGAGGGGTGACGCCGTGTCCCCGCGCACCACCCGCGTGGTCTGTCTGGTACGCCGCCCCGAGAAAGAGCCGGCCTCCGGTGACTTCGCCGTCGAGGAACGCCCCCTGCCACCCCTCGGTGAGGGCCAACTCCTCGTCCGCAACCTCTACATGAGCGTCGATCCGTCCATGCGCGGGCGGCTGGAGAGCACCGAGAAGCACTACACGCACAACTTCACCCCCGGGTCACCGCTCGACGGCCGGGCCCTCGGTGTCGTGGAGGAGAGCCGCTGTCCCGGCGTGCCGCCCGGTGTCTACGTCCGCCACCAACTCGGCTGGCGGGAGCGGGCCGTGCTGGACGGGGCGGAAACCGACGGAGCGGATCGCATCGACCCGCAACTCGCCCCGCTGCCCACCTGGTTGGGGCTGCTCGGCCAGACCGGATTCACCGCGTACGTGGGCCTGACCCGGGTCGCGGCGCTGCGCCCCGGCGACACCGTCTTCGTGTCGGCGGCGGCCGGGGCCGTCGGCACAGCCGCCGGCCAGTTCGCGCGCCTGCTGGGCGCGGACCGAGTCGTCGGCACCGCCGGCGGACCGGACAAGTGCGCCCTGCTGGTCAAGGAGTTCGGCTACGACGCCGCCGCGGACTACCGTGCCGAGCCGGTGCGCGACGCCCTGGCCCGGATGGCACCCGACGGCATCGACGTGTACTTCGACAACGTCGGCGGAGAGCAGCTCGCCGCCGCCCTGCACGCGCTGCGGACCGGTGGCCGGGTCGCCCTGTGCGGCATGATGTCGCAGTTCGGCGGCGCCCGATGGACCGTGGACATCAACCATTTGATCCAGGCGGTCCTCAAGCGGCTGACGCTGTGCGGTTTCATCGTCCGCGACCACGACGACCTGCGGCCGGAGTTCGAGCAGCGGGTCGCGGGCTGGCTCGCCGAGGGCCGGATCACCGCGCGCGAGACGGTCGTGGACGGCCTCGAGAACGCCGCGGGGGCGCTGCTGTCCCTGCTCGGCGGCGGAAACGTCGGCAAGATGCTGGTCCGCCTGGGCGATTCCGGCTGAAACGGCACCCCTTCCAGCAGGCTGAAACGGCGCCCTCGCCGGGGGGCGGCGTTTCAGCGCATGGGGTGTGACGCGGCGACGGTGTGGGCCGTCAGGGAGACCCCGACTCGGGTCAGCCCCGCCACGGCTGCCCGGAAGTCCTTGATGTGCGCGGTGGAGAAGTGCTCGTCCAGGGCCTGCCGGGAGGTCCAGTGCTCGTACACCCGGATACGCCGCTCGTCGGTGGGATCGGCGGTCATGGCGTAGTCCAGACAGCCGGGTTCCAGCTCGCGGGTACGCCGGCCCAGCTCGACGAGAGCCCTCAGCACGGTGTCGCGGTCGGCGGGCTCGTAGTCCATCCAGCCGGCGACGATGATTTCCTCGGCCACGGGATTCCTTTCGCGATCGTGCCCGCGGGCCCGTCGCCCCGGTGCAGGGGAGCGACGGGCCCGCGGTGCTTCAGATGCCGAGCGGCGCCGGGACGCTGTCCACGGTGACGGTGCCCTGGTCACCGTCGACCGTGATCACCATTCCGTCGCGCAGGCGCTGTGTCCCGCCCTCGACGGAGATGACGGCCGGGATGCCCAGTTCGCGGCAGACCACCACGGCGTGGCTGTTGAGCGCGCCCACGTCCACCACGGCGGCTCCGGCGACCAGGAACAGCGGGGTCCAGGCCGCGTCCGTGATCGGTGCGACCAGCACCTCCCCGGGCTCCAGCGCCTCGCACGAGGCCGGGTCGGCGACCACCCGCACACGGCCCGTGTAGGTGCCGTGGCTGCCGCCGACACCGCCGAGGACATCACCCTCGACGGCCGCCTGCGTCCGCTCCTCGGCGCGCCGCGGCCAGGTGCCGATGTCGGTCTGCGCGTCCTCCGCGACGAAGAACGGCGGTTCCAGGTCGTGCAGGGCGGCGTACTCCTCGAGCCGCCGCGCGATGACGGGGCCGAAGGAGTCCGGCGCGGCGACATAGTCGTCGAGCTCGGTGTCCAGCAGCATCATCACGTCCTCGGGCCGGGCGAAGAGCCCCGCCTCGACGCCGCGGCGACCGAGCTCCCGTACGGCCATGCGGATCTCGTTGACGACGGTGACGCAGTTCGCCTTGGTGCGTTCGCGGGCCGGGATCCACACCTGGGAGGCGTGCATGCCGGCGTCGAACATGGGCCGTGTCTCCTCGGGCAGCACGGCCCGGATCTCCTGCGCCGTCTGCTCGCGCCGTTCGGTCAGACGTGTCCGGCGGGCGGCGGGGGAGTCGTCGTCGGGACTGTGGCGGATCCGGTCGACCAGGGCCAGTGCCTGGACGGGCGCCGCCTCCCAGGACAGCGCGTGGATGTCCCACTCGTTGGGGCCGCGGTCGCCGGATTCGGCCAGGAACTCCTCGAAGGCGTCGCGGAACGTCTTCACGTCGCCGGTCGCCCCGTCGAGGGCCTGCCCCACGGCGGCCGGACCCCGGTCGAACAGCGCGCTCAGTTCGGCCGAGGCCGCCACCTGGCGGGACAGTGTCCACAGCCCGGTCGAGGGGGAGGCGGAGTCGACGTCGCCGAGACCGCCGATCAGGTCGAGCATGGCGCCGGGGCGGTCCACGCTCGCGCACAGCGGGCCGAGGATCGCCGGTCCGACGGACGCGGGCAGCGAGGACTCGACGTGCCGCTGGAAGGTCGTCTCCACCTCGTCCAGCAACGACCGTGCGTACGCCACCAGTTCGGCCTCGGACAGCCGCGTCAGGCCGGGCCGCGAGCGCCGCACTGCCCGCAAACGCTGCCGGTCGGCGTCGGCCTCCGGGAAGCGGCTCTGGCCGAGCATCCGCTGAAGCGTCCCGCCCGCCTTGGCGGTCAGCTCCTCGTCCTGGTCGTCCGGGTGCGCCACGTACACCGGAGTGTCGGAGCGCTGTCCGACGAAGGCAGCGTCGATCTGGTCCGCCGTCTGGCCCATACGGATGCCGAACAGCCGCATGTGGGACAGGTTGAGGTAGAAGTGGCCGCCGAACATGCCGACGAACGGCGGTCGGGGGCCGGCCACCTCCTCCTCGCGGTAGATGCCGAACCCGACGAAGCCGCGACGCCAGCCCTGCAGGCCCTGCCCCCACACCAGGGTCCAGCCCAGCGGGCTGGCGGGTTCCGGCAGGGTCTCGCCCGCGTTGGCGCGGGTGTAGTGCGGCAGCCGCTCACTGCGCTGCCAGTCCGTGATCCAGCTCTTCATGGCCGAAATCTCCCGGTGTCCGTACCCGCGCCTACCACTGCGCCGTTCCGCCGTCGACACTGATCAGTGCGCCGGTGATTCCTGCCCCGGCCTCGCTCGCGAGCAGCGAGGCGACCGCCGCGATCTGCTCCACCGTGGTGATCTTCTTGGTGGCGGCGTGCTCGGCGAAGCGGCTCAGCCACTCCTCGTAGCTGATGCCTTCGGCCTCGGCAGCGGCCGGCCCCGCGGCGCGCATCAGGTCGGTGTCGACGGCGCCGGGGCAGATGGCGTTGCAGGTGATGCCCTGGGTGCCGTACTCGAAGGCGGTCGCCTTGGTGAGGCCGTGGATCGCGTGCTTGTTGGTGATGTAGTGGCTGATCCCCGGCTTGTTGGCCTGCTTGCCCTCGACGGAGGAGATGTTGATGACGCGGCCCCAGCCGTGCTCCAGCATCTTCGGCAGCGCCCGGCGGGTGCCGTAGAAGTAGCCGTTGACGTTCAGCTTGAGGGCGTCGTGCCACGCCTCGTCGCTGAGCTGGTGGATGGGGGCGAAGCCGGAGCTGCCGCCGACGTTGTTGACCCAGATGTCGAGCCGGCCGAAGCGTTCGGCGGCGAAGTCGGCGAGGCCCTCGATGTCCTCCTGGCTGTTGGCGTCGCAGGGGTGGAAGACGGCCCGGTCCCCGGCGCCCATCTCCTCCAGGGCCTGCTTGCCCTTGATCTCGGATCGGCCGCTGATGACGACCGTGGCGCCGTCGGCCACGAAGGCCTCGGCGATGGCGCGGCCGATGCTGCGCGTGCTGCCCGTGATCACTGCGACACGTCCGTCGAGGCTGCCCGTAGCCACCATGCTGTTCTCCCGCGAGTGTTGTTGGTTCGTCACCTGGTGGCTCTGGCGGCGTGGGCGCCGTCTTCCAGGTGTTGGTGGATGGTGCGGTGCAAGTGCTGGAGTCCGGGCTCGTTGCGTCCGAAGACGAAATCGGTCCCGTCGAGGGCCTTGAGGCCCTGCTGGACTCCGTAGGTGGTCGCGTAGTCCTCGTCGCGGACCACCTCGTGGAACCACTCGCCGAATTGGTCGGCGGCCTGGCGCTCCTCCTCGGTGACCGCCGGTTCCCGCAGCAGGATGATCTGCTGGGTCACCGACTCGGTGGCCGTCCGGGGGAGCACCAGGGAGACGGCGATCTTCTGGCGCCAGCCGCCGGCGATCGCGAGGCCCGGGAAGAGCCAGTAGATGGGCCCGACGCAGTCGCCCGGATCGCGCTGGTCCGGGGGCAGTTCGACCGCCTGCGCGATGGGGCGCAGGGCCGGTGCGATGCGCTGGTGGGGGCCCCAGGTGTCGTGGGCCATCATGTTGGAGAGGTTCGTCTCGAACACCGTCTTCGGGTGCAGCGAGGCGAAGTGGTACGTCTCCAGATATCCGTCGAGGGTGACCTTCCAGTTGGGACTGGTCAGCTCGCTGGTGGCGTAGTGGTGGCACTCCGCCAGCCGCATACCCTCGAGGAGCGGCTGCAGATCGCCCAGCCAGGCGTCCAGGTCGGGCTCGGCCGCCGGGTCCAGCGAGACGAAGACGATCCCCGCCCGCTCCCCGGCCGGAAGCCTGACCAGGCTGCGCCCCTCGCGTGGAACGTCGCCGAAGGTCTTCTCGGCGTAGACCCCCCGCAGTTCGCCGGCCAGGTCGTACGACCACGAGTGGTACGGGCAGGTGAGCCGCCTCGACACCCCGCAGCCGGGCTCGAGGAGCTTGGCCCCCCGGTGCCGGCAGGCGTTGATCATCGCGTGCACGGCGCCCTGGCGGTCCCGGGTGATCAGCACGGGGATGCCGAGCACGTCGATCGCCTTGTAGGTGTTCGGACCGGGCAGCTCGCAGGACATGGCGAGCGGCAGCGGGACGCTCCGGTGGACGGCGTCCGTCTCGCGTTGCCAGCGGTCGGCGTCGAGGTAGTTGGCGACGGGTTCCGTCCACTGGCCGTCCGCCTCGTGCGTCGTGTTGGCGCGATAGTGCGCCATCACGCGCTCGACGAGTTCGGCGGCCTCCCGCCGCATCGTCAGGGATGCGGCGTCGGTGGACCGGTCCTGGCTGATCCACGAGGAGTATGCGGGGGCCGAGGGCGGGTTGCGGTCGGCGTCTGTCTCCCGGATCTCCGGCGAACTGGTCTGGACCACGATGTCCTCACAATCCTCCCAGCCGCGAGCCGAGACCGGCTTCGGAATGCGACAGCTGGGCTGTGTCCGGAACTGCAACAGGACTTAGTGTGGTCTGTCAATAGAAAGTGGCGAAGTTGCGGCTCGGTCTCCCGTAGGGGTGGGTGCGATGGTCATGGTCCGACCGTTCGAGGTGGGCCTGGTGGTGCGGGACTTGGGGTCGATGGAGCGCTTCTACCGCGACGTGATCGGTTGTCGCCCCGTGCGCCGCTCGCGCGTACCGGTGGCCGTCGGCGGCCCGGCCGGACTGGGCGGCGAGCTGGACGTCGTCTGGCTGCAGGTGCCCTCCGGGGGGTGCGTCAAGCTGATTCTTCCCTCGTCGCCCGCGGTGCCGGCCCTCGTGGCGCATCCGCTGGCCGGACGTGCGGGGCTGTCGTATCTCACCTTCCGTGTCGACGACGTGGACCCCGTGGTGGCCGCGCTGAGGGCTGCGGGCGCCAAGCCCCTGTCGGACCCGGTCGTCGTCCGCGCGCACGGTCGGCGGATCACCTTCTGGACGGATCCGGAGGGCAATGCGGTGGAGCTGGTGGACGACCGGGGCGACGAGTCGGGTCCGGGGCGTAGTAATTAGAGAACCTCTTCAGTAAGGTGCGTGGCGCTGGTTACTGTAGAGCGATACTAGAAAGTCCACTTCCGTGGCACACCTCCCTCGGGCGAAGGGGCGGACGATGGCTCAGAAGAAGTCGGCCGATGCGGCCACACACCAGGTATCCGCGCAGGTCATCAGGGATCTGCACGAGCGCATGGTGCGCATCCGGCTGTTCGAGACCGAGGCGGGCAAACTCATGGAGGCCGGCAAGCTGCCCGGCTTCCTGCACCTGTATGTAGGCCAGGAAGCCGTGGCCGCCGGCGTGATGGCGGCCCTGCGCGACGACGACCAGATCACCTCCACCCACCGGGGCCACGGGCACGCCGTGGCCAAGGGCGTCGGCCTCCGCGAGATGTACGCCGAGCTGTACGGGCGCGTCACCGGCGCCTGCCTCGGCCGCGGCGGCAGCATGCACATCAACGACCTCACCCGCGGCATGCTCGGCGCCAACGGCATCGTCGGGGCGGGCGTACCGATCGCCGTGGGTGCTGCCTTCGCCGCCCGGTACAAGGGCGAGGACAGCGTCGCCGTGACCTTCTTCGGCGACGGCGCCACCAACATCGGCGCCTTCCACGAGGGCGCCAACATGGCCGCGATCCTCGGCCTGCCCGTCGTCTTCGTGTGCGAGAACAACGGCTACGCCGAATTCACGCCACAGTCGAAGCACATGTTGATCAACGACGTGGCCGAGCGGGCCGCCGCCTACGGCATGCCCAGCGTGATCGTCGACGGCATGGACGCGCTCGCCGTCCATCGCGCCGCCGCCGACGCCGTCGAACGGGCCCGGGCCGGCGAGGGCCCGCTGATGATCGAGGCCAAGACCTACCGCTACTTCGACCATCAGGGCGTCAAGGGCCTCCGGCACCCGTACCGCTCGGACGAGGAGGTCGCCGAGTGGAAGGCCCGCGACCCCATCGACCTGCTGGAGACCCGGGCCGTCGCCGACGGCGCCGCGACCCGCGCGGAGCTGGACGACGTATGGCAGCGCACCCGCGACGAGATCGCCGAGGCCATCGCGTACGCCGAGACCAGCCCACTGCCCGACCCCGCCGACCTGCTGCTCAACGTCTACTCGGGATGACCGCCATGACCACCACCACCGAAGCACCGGCCGTCGCCCCGAACGCCGCGGCCCGCAAACTGACCTACGTCAAGGCCTTCAACGAGGGACTCGCCCAGGCCATGCGCGAGGACGAGAACGTCTTCGTCGCCGGCGAGGACGTGGCCGGATACGGCGGCGTCTTCCGCATGTTCGACAACCTGCTCGACGAGTTCGGCCCCCGCCGCATGATCGACACCCCGATCTCCGAAGCCGCCCTCGTCGGCCTCGGTGTGGGCGCCGCCGCCCGGGGCCTGCGCCCCGTCGTCGACCTCATGTTCATGGACTTCATCGGCGTCTGCCTCGACCAGATCGTCAACCAGGCAGCCAAGATGAAGTACATGTTCGGCGGCGCGCTGTCCGTGCCGCTCACCATCACCACCGCCTCCGGAGCCGGCCTCGGCGCCGCGGCCCAACACAGCCAGAGCCTGGAGGCCTGGCTGGCCCACGTGCCCGGCCTCAAGGTCGTCATGCCGTGCGACGCGTACACCGCCAAGGGCCTCACGGTCTCGGCCATCCGGGACGACAACCCGGTCGTCGTCATGCTCAACAAGGTCCTGCTCGGCAGCACCAGCGAGGTGCCCGAGGAGATCTACGGCATCCCGCTGGGTCAGGCGCACCTCGCGCGCCAGGGCAGCGATGTCACCGTGATCGCCCTGGGCCGCATGGTGGGGGAGGCCCTCGCGGCGGCGGACGAACTCGCGGCCGAGGGCGTCGAGATCGAGGTGATCGACCCGCGCACCGTGCAGCCCCTGGACACCGAGACGATGTTCGCCTCCGTCCGCCGCACCAACCGGGTGCTCGTGGTGCACGAGGCCGTCACCTTCGGCGGGCTCGGCGCGGAGATCGCCGCCCAGATCCAGGACGCAGCCTTCGACCACCTGGACGCGCCGGTGCTGCGCATCGGCGCCCCCTTTTCGCCCGTCCCCTTCTCCCCGGTCCTGGAGAAGGCATACGTCCCCGATCGCACCCGGATCGCCCAGGGCTGCCGGCGTCTCCTCGAAAGGTCGTGACCGACGTGGCGGTCGAGGTTCTGCTGCCGAAGATCGGCCTGACCATGCAGGAAGGCACGATCGACGAATGGCTCGTGCCCACCGGCGCCGCCGTCGCGGAGGGCGACGCCCTGCTGCGGCTGGCCACCGACAAGGTCGACGTGGACGTCGAGGCGGAGGCCGGGGGACTGTTCCACCCGGTGGTCGCGGCCGGGGCCACCGTCCCGGCCGGGGCCCTCATCGGCTGGCTGCTGGCCGAGGGCGAACAGCCACCGGACCCGGCGGGCACGCCCACGCCGGTCGGGTCGGGGACCACTGCGCCCGCTCCCGACGCCGGCGCGGCGCCCTCCGTGAACGGCACAGGTGAGAAGGGCATCGGTGACCGGCTTCTGTCCTCACCGAACGCCCGGAGGGTCGCCGCGGCTGCCGATGTCGACCTCACCGCCGTACGGGGCACCGGTCCCGGCGGACGGATCGTCTCCGAGGACGTGGAGGATTTCCTCGCGGCCGTGCCCGGCGACCTCGTCACCCTCGTCCCGTCGGGCGACACCCCCGCCTCACCGCTGGTCCGCAAGCTGGCGAAGGAGCGGGGCATCGATCTCTCCGAGGTGAACGGCACCGGGCCCGGCGGCCGGATCCGCAGGGCGGATCTGGATGGCGTCACTCCGGTACCCGAAGCCACTCCCGCTCGTCCCAGCAAGGTCGTCCCACTCACCGGGATGCGCGGCACCATCGCCCGCAGGATGCACGCCAGCCTCCAGGAGATGGCGCAGCTGACGCACGGCTACGAGGTGCGGATGGACGCCGTGGTGTCCCTGCGGGACCGGCTCAAGGAGGAGTGGGCCGACAGCGATCTGCCGGTCCCCAGCATCAACGACTTCCTGCTGAAGGCCGCGGCCCTGGCCCTGCGCGAGCACCCGCTGCTCAACGCGACGGTGCGGGAGGACGCCATCCATCTGCTCGACGAGGTCCACCTGGGCTTCGCGGTGGCCGTTCCGGGCGGCCTGATGGTCCCCGTGATCGAGGACGCCGTGGCGCTGCCACTGCCCGAGGTCGCCCGCAGGTCGAGGTCACTGGCCCAGGCTGCACGCGAAGGGCGGATCTCGCCCGCGCAGCTGGAAGGGGCCACCTTCACGGTCACCTCGCTCGGCGGATACGGCGTCGACTTCTTCACCCCCGTGATCAACCCCGGCAATGTCGCCATCCTCGGCGTGGGCCGGCTCAGGGACGGCGTCGAGTGGGTGGACGACCGGCCACTGCGCACGCGGGTGCTCACCCTCAGCCTCACCTTCGACCACCGTGCCGTCGACGGGGCACCCGCCGCCGAATATCTGCGCACCGTAGGTGAGTTGCTGGGCAAGCCCCTCCGCCTGCTGGTGTGATCCGAGGCCTACGTGGCCGGGTCGGCGATCCGCTCCGCGAGGTTGCCGACCTCGCGGACGAAGGAGCGGTGCCCCAGAGACCGGTAGACGTCGTCACCCCGGACCTGCGAGATCGCCGCGGTCTCCAGCAGCGCCAGCAGGCCCAGGCCGATCACCGCCGCCTCGGCGTCGGAGACCGGCCCGCGGGCCTTGCGGACCAGCCGCACCAGTTCGTCCAGCAGTTCGGTACGGCTCTCCTGGCGCAGCGCCTCCGCATCCTGGCTCATGCCGGCCGACGACACGAAGAAGACGGTGGCGGCGGACCGGTGTTCGCCCAGCCAGGCCAGCAGCGAGGTGATCGCCGCGCCGATGTCCGAGCCGGGTTCGTGGGCCTGAGTGAGTGCCTGCAACTGCTCGCGCAGCGCGGCGGCGAACACCCGCATCCCCGCCGCCAGGACCTGGTCCTTGGAGGAGAAGTGGTAGTACACCGCTGCCGAGGTCATCTCCGCACGAGCGGCGATGTCGGCCACCGTCACCTCGTCCGGCGGCTGGGTGGCGAACAGCTCCGTGGCTGCGTCGATCACCCACTGCTTGCGTGACGGACGATGAGCGGCGCGGGTTCCGGATGTCGTCATGGTGTCAAGTATGCCGGGAGCCCGGTGCTCCGGAGGTGCTTGTGTAGCAGGAATTATGCTGTCAGGCGGGAGTAGTAACTGGATACAATGGTCAGTACGCAGGGCCCACGGACGCGGGTTCACGGCAGTCGGCAGGGAGCATGATGGCCACCACGAAGAACGGCAAGCAGCCCGCCCACCGGCCCTCGCGGCGGCAGCACATCATCTCCGCCGCCGTGCGGGTGTTCGGCCGCAACGGATTCGCGGAGACCAGCATCCAGGACATCGCGGACGAGGCACAGGTGGTGCCCACCGCCGTCTACTACCACTTCGACGGCAAAGAGGAGTTGCTCGAACTCGCGATGCGACGGGTCTTCGACCAGCTGAACGCGGTCGTGGAGGCGGCGCGTCCGGAGTCCGAGCCGGGTGATGCGGAGGGCCTGGTCCGCGTCATCGACGCGGTGTGGGACTGGGTGGAGCAGAACCCGGACGAGGCCCGTCTGTACCAGGTCCAGGTCGCCTCCGCCAACGGCAGCGTCAAGGTGCTGCGGGACGAGTTCGAGCAGCGGCACATCCAGCGTGGCTACGACTATCTGCCCGAGGGCACGACTCGCAGCCCCCGGGCGGCGAAGGCCCGGCACGCGGGGCAGGCCCTCGCGGTCCGCACACTGATCAGCACGACCATGCTCGTCACGGCGCTGCGGGCGGAGGGCGGACCGCTGTCCCAGTTGCCCTCCCGGTCCGTGCTGGAGGCGGTCAGGGCGCTGGCGCTGCGCATCGTCGGCGCCGAGGAGAGGCCGGCCCCATCCCGGACCTGAGGCGGTTCACCAGGGCAGCGGCCTGCGGTCGGCGAACAGCCCGCCCGTCGTCTCGTCGCCTTCGGGAAGGGTCGCCGGCCAGACCGGGGTGTCCGCCCCTTCCGCCGGACCGCGCGGAGCGGACGGCCCGCCCATGCCGCTGCGGGTCCAGCCGGGGTCGGCGGCGTTGACCAGCACGCCCGTGCCGGACAGCTCGGCGGCGAGCATACGGGTCAGGGCGTTGAACGCCGTCTTGGAGATCCGGTAGGCGGGGGGCCGACCGGAGTCCATCAGCGCCGGCGAACCGTAGGAGCTGGTGACGTTCACGACCCGCCCGTAGCCGGCTTCCACCATGCCCGGGACGACGGCCTCGGCCACCCGCCAGGCGCCGGTGAGGTTCGTGTCCAGGGTCGCCCGCAGAATCGCTCTTCGCGGACGTCACGTCCAGAACCAGCGGCAGCGCCGCCGGGCCGATGACGCGGCACGCCACCTCGGCGGCCTCCCGCCTCTCACACCGTCAGAACCGAGCACGCGCTGATCCCGGGCGCCCCGTACACATGGGTGAAGCCCACCCGGGGAGCGCCCGGCACCTGCACACCGGGCGCCCGGCCCTGCAACTGCCGTACGACTTCGTGGAACTGCCGCAGACCCGAGGCGCCGACGGGCTCTCCGCCGGCCAGACATCCGCCGTCGGTGTTGACCGGTATCCGGCCCGTCGGATCGGTCTCCTCGGCGGACAGCAGCTCCTCCTGCTCGCCGTGACCGCACAGCCCTGTCTCCGCCAGGTGGATCAGCTCCGAGCCGCTGTCGGTGTCCTGCAACTGGGCGACCTGCACGTCCGCGGGCCGCACCCCTGCCGCGCGGAAGGCCGCCTCCGCGGCGTCGACGCTGGGGCTGTGGTGCGGTCCCGGAGGCAGCCAGGGCGAGAACACCTCGAACGAACCGAACCGCCGCGTCCGGAAGGCCAACGACGCCAGCCTGACCGGTTGTTCACACAGGTCGAAGGCGCGGTCGCCGCGCGCCAGCACCAGCGCCGCCGCCCCCTGTCCGGGCGAACAGAACATGTACTGGGTGAGCGGGGGACTGACCTCGGCGGAGTCGAGGACCTCCTGCTCCGTCAGCGGCTTGCGCCGCCAGGCCAGAGGGTGGTGCGAGCCGTTGCGGAAGGCCCGCGCGGCGATCATCGCCAGCGCCCGCTCCGAGATCCCGTGCTCGCACAGGTACCTCTGGGTCTTGAGGGCGAAGAACTGGGTCGTGAGCATCATGCCGGTCTCGGCGTACCAGTCGCCCAGACCGTAGCGGGCCGCGGAGACGTGGAACGCGCCCCGCTCGTGCTTGTCGAACCCGACCGCCAGGCCGAGGGAGGCCTCGCCCGCGCGCAGCGCGTTGGCCACCGCGAGCACGGTGGAGGCACCGGTCGCGCAGCCGTTCTGCACATTGACGAAGGGCACGCCGGTCAGGCCCAGGCGGCCCACCAGCGTGTCGGGCTTGCCGGACACGTCGGAACCGCCGGCCGCGTAGCCGATGTCCTCCCAGGCGACACCGGCGTCGGCCAGCGCCTCGCGTATCGCACGCTCGGCCATGTCCATGCCGGTGACGCTCTCGTCGCGGCCGAAGGGATGCATCCCGCACCCGACCACGTACACCTCGTCGGTCCGGCTCATCGCTCCCCGTCCAGGTCCGGACGGAACGCGAAGGTCACAACCTCGGTCCCGTCCTCGTCCAGGTACGCGGGCACCGTGGTGAGCCGGACCGGCAGACCGATTTGTATTTCCGCGCGGGGAACCGCCAGCAGCGCCTCGACCAGCACCTCACCGAGGTCCACGTAGCCCACGTGGTACGGCCGGTGGCCCCCGGACGGCGGGCGGTACGGCGGCTTCGGCGCAAAGGCCTGGAGCGTCCACGACCACACGCGCCCGCTCACGGGCAGCACATGCGCGGACATGGCGCCGTCCGAACACTTGGGGCACGAGTCCTGCCGGGGGAAGACCACGGTCGTGCACGCGGAGCAGCGCGCGCCCGCGAGACGCGGTGGATCCCCGTCGTCGAACAACACCTCGTCGATGAGTCTGGTGGTCATGCCGTTCCGCCTTCCACGTCACCAGCCCAGCAGCCCGGCCAGCCGTTCCCGATGGTGTGCGGCGCCGCCCAGCAGGACGGCCTCGGACTGGGCGCGCCGGAAGTACAGGTGTGCGTCGTGCTCCCAGGTGAAGCCCATGCCGCCGTGCAGCTGCACGCACTCGGCGGCGACGGACACGAACGCCTCGCCGCACCACGCCTGTGCCACCGCCGCCGCCTCGGCCAGCGCCTCGGGAGAGTCGGCCGCCCGCACCGCGCGCACCACGGCCGACCGCGCGGCCTCGACCTGGAGCAGCATGTCGGCACAGGTGTGCTTGACCGCCTGGAAGCCGCCGATCGCCCTGCCGAACTGGGTACGGTCGCGCACATGGGCCACCGTCATGTCCAACGCGGCCTGCGCCCCGCCCAGTTGCTCGGCGGCCAGAGCCACCAGGGACACGTCCAGGGCGCGGGAGACGACGTCCGCCCCCTCACCGCCGGCGGTCAGCGCCCGGGCCCGGGCACCGGAGAAGGTGACCACCGCCTGGCCCCGGCTGAGGTCCAGGGTCGGCACCCGGCGCACCGTGATCCCCGGCTCGCGCGGGTCGGCGAGGAAGAGGTCCACGCCGTCGGCCCCGGATGCGGCCACCACCAGTGTTTCGGCGTCGGCGCCGTCGAGGACGAACGGCGCGGCGCCGTCGAGCAGCGGCACGCTGCCCTGCCAGGAGACGGCCACCGGCACGGCGTCGGACCGCCACGCTCCGTCGGGGGCCGCCACCGCCAGGGCGTGCACCGTGCCCTCGGCCAATTCGGCCAGTGCCCTGTCGGCGGTGCCGCAGCCGGCCAGCACCTGGCCGGCCAGCACGGTGGAGGACAGCAGTGGTACCGGCGCCAGCGTCCTGCCCAACTCCTCGCAGACCACGGCGATCTCGGCGAGGCCGCCGATGCCTCCGGCGGACTCGGGCAGGCCGAGGGCCGCGAGGCCGACTTGCCGGCCGAGGGTGTCCCACAACGCGGCGTCGACGCCGGGGGAGTGCTCGGACATGCGGCGTACCGCGGCGGTCCCGCCGGCGTCCGCGCACACCGACCGAACGGTCTCGCGCAGGTCGTCCAGTTCGGTCTCCGACAGGGCGGCGCCGTCCGTCACGGTGCTCGTCATCGTGTGCTCCCGCTCTCGTCGCACCGCTCCCGCAGGGCACTGTGCGCGGCCGCCATCCGGGCCACCGGCACGCGGTGCGCGGAACAGGAGACATAGTCGAGGCCGAGGTCGTCGCAGAACGCGATCGACTCCGGGTCCCCGCCGTGCTCACCGCACACGCCCAGCTTGATGCCGGGCCGTACGCTCCGCGCCCGCTCTGCCGCCAGGCCGATCAGCGCGCCCACCCCGTGCGGGTCGAGCCGGGCGAACGGGCTGGCGGTCAGGAACCCGCGCTCCTGGTAGTTGGCGAGCACCTGGCGCTCGACGTCGTCCCGGGAGAATCCGTAGGTGAGCTGAGTGAGGTCGTTGGTGCCGAAGGAGAAGAACTCGGCGTGCTCGGCGAGTTCGCCCGCCAGCAGCGCGGCCCGCGGGGTCTCGATCATCGTGCCGAGCCGGTACGGGACCTCCACTCCGGTCCGGGCGGCGACCGCATCGGCGGCACCGCGCACGTACGCGGCCGCGGCGGCCAGTTCCTCCGGCAGGCTGACGAGCGGGATCATCACCTCCAGCTCCGGGCGGACTCCGGTCGCGGCGACATCGGCCCAGGCGGTGAAGAGCGCCTCGGCCTGCGCCGGGTAGAGCCGCTCGTGCAGCAGCGCCAGCCGCACCCCGCGCAGCCCGAGCATCGGGTTCGCCTCGCGAAGCGCGGCGGCCCGCTGCTCCTCGGCCACGTCCAGCGCCTGCCCGGGGGCGGGCAGGAACTCGTGCAGCGGGGCGTCCAGCAGGCGCACGGTCACCGGGCGGTTTCCGACCGCCGCCAGCAGAGCCCTGAAGTCCTCGTGCTGGGCGTGCTCCAGCGCCGGCAGCGCCTCGTCGCGGGCCGTCGGGTCGGCGGCCAGGATCACCCGCCGGATCAGCGGCAGGCGCTCGCCGAGGAACTGATGCTCCGTACGGCACAGCCCGACACCCTCCGCGCCCAGGGCGACGGCGGTGCTCACCTCCGCGGCCGTGTCGGCGTTGACCCGCACACCCAGCCGGCGCATGCCGTCCGCCCACTCCAGCAGAGTGGACAGTTCGGGCGGCGGTCCGGCGACACTGACGCTCAGCGTCCCCGCGTAGACGGCGCCGGTGCGGCCGTCCAGAGAGACGGGGTCGCCCTCGCGCAGCACCCGGTCCCCGATCCGCACCGTCCCGGCGGCCCGGTCCACACGCAGCCCCTCGGCGCCGCACACCGCAGGCTTGCCGGCGCCCCGCGCCACCACGGCGGCGTGCGAGGCGATGCCGCCGCTGCCGGTCAGCACGGCGACGGAGGCCAGCATTCCGGGCACGTCCGCCGGGTTCGTCTCGGCAGCCACGAGCACGACCCGAGTGCCGTCCGCGGCCAGTTCGAGGGCACGCTCGCTGGACAGCGCGACCGCTCCGGTCGCCGCCCCCGGGGATGCGGGCAGCCCCCTCACCAGGAGCTCCTCCCCGCCGGTCAGCCGGAGTTGGGGGTGCAGCAGTTCCTGCACCTGCGCGGGGGCGATGCGCCGTACGGCCTCTTCGCGGCCGAGCGCCCCGTCCCGGGCCAGGTCCGCGGCCAGACACACCGACGCCCGAAGCGGCGGGCGCAGTTGCGCCGAGGCGGCGAGCAGGGAGATCTCGTCGTCGCGTACCTCGAAGTCGACCGACACCGGCGCGTGCAGATGACGCTCCAGGGTGAGCAGGGAGTGCTCCAGCAGGGCGGTTCCCCCCGCGAGCCGCTCCAGCGGTTCACCGGTGTGGGGCGGCGGGGCGCTGCGGCGCACTCCACGGAAGAAGGAGCCCTGGGGAGAGAGGCGTCCGGTCCCGGGGTGGCGGCTGACCGCCGTGCCGTGGCCCGAGTGGTCCGCCGGGCCGATGCGCAGTGCCTGCACATGCAGGGCGACGGCGAGATCGTCGGGGAGGCGCTGGGCCCGGCGGGACCTTCTCGCACGCGGTGAGTCCCATCGGCCGAGGAGGGCGCGGGCGGCCAGTGCGAGCTGCTCTGCCGGGTCGTCGGGGAAGGGCTCGGAGCCGCGCTGCGCCACCAGCGACAGCAGTGCTTCGACCCGTGCCCGCGGCTCGGGCGTGTCGAGGAGGGCGTCGTCGAGCACCGGACCCGGGACGTCGAGGGCGTACTCGGCGATCATCCGCACGGTGGCGGCCCACACCTCGTGCAGCGCCTCCGCGCGACCGATGACGGCGCACAGGTCGCCCGCATTGCCGGGCGTCACGCCGAGACACGCCAGGTCGGGCGGCAGCCCGGCGATCTCGGTCGGCGCGCTCGCCGACAGGCGCAGCAGCAGCGGCCGGGTCGGGTCGCCGATCCGCCGTCCCGAGAGTTGTTCGACCAGTTCGACGGCGGATCTCGCGGTGTCGGGTTCGCACAGGGACGCGGAGGCGTCGGCGGGCACGGTGAGGCCCGGCACGACCGGCAGCCCGAGGGCCACCAGCCGGTCCATCGCCGCGCCGTGCGCGCCCAGTTCGGCGGCGTCGAGGCCCCGGATCCGACCTTGCCCGTAGGGCACCAGGCTCCGGCCGGGGGTCTCGGACGGTGTGCGGGGAGCCTCGGACTGTGCGAGCGGGCCCGCCTCGCGGTCGGTGACGCTCAACCTCGGCTCCTTGTGACCAGCTCTTCTTCGCGGGCCTCGTCCTGGGCCCGGCTGATGCCGAGAACCAGCAGCAGCTCCTGGTGCAACCGCATCCACACGGTGTGGTACGAGTCGCACAGCGGTGAGGCCAGCCACTCGAGCGCGCCCTCGTCGAAGTGGTCGAGGGCTTCCTCCAGGGCCGTGAGGTAGCGTCCGCTGCCCGCCAGCACCCGCTCCAGCCTGCGCAGCACGGGCTGGATGGCCTCGTGCACGTCTTCCAGCGACTCGCGCACCTCGGCGTCGTAGCCGCTGTCGGAGTGGTCGTTGGCGGTGCCGTCGGGGCGGCACTGCCATGCCGTGCACACGTCGCGGATCTTCCGGTTGACCGGCAGGAAGGCCTCGTACGCCGAGGTGATCCGCTCCTCCTGCTCGGAGCCCGCGGCAACCCGCAGGATCCGCGAGGCGGTGGCCTTGGCCCGCTCGGTCGGCAGCACCACCGGCCCCTTCACCATCGCCAGCCCCGCGTCGACCAGGGGGCGGTGCTCGGACTCGGGCCGGCCGCGCCACATGCCACGCAGAACGAGGTCGACGACCGCTTCGGTGAGGCTCTCGTCGGGAGCGTCCGGAAGGTCCACGGCAGCAGATTGCATCGCCACACCTTTTCCCCGGTTCAGTGGTGACCGGTTCCTCGGTTCTGTGTTGCCCGGAGGTTACGCTCCGGGCGGGGTGTTAGTGAAGAGGGATTCAAGAAACACTTTCGGGTTCCCTGGCCCCGGTCCCGCTGTCGCCCGCCTTCGAGCGGCCCCGGGCGGCGAGGAACGACACCATGCGGTCCTGTGCCTCCCCGCCGTCCGCCAGCAAGGCGATCAGCCGCGCCTCTTCGGCGAGGTGACGGCGCAGTTCTTCCCCGGCGCCGGCGCGCAGCAGACCCTTCGCGGCGCGCAGCGCGTCACCGGCGCCGGCGGCCAGACCTGCGGCGGTCCGGTGGGCCGCGTCGTCCAGTTGCCCGTCGTCCACGGACCGGGAGACCAGGCCCAACCGTTCGGCGTCGTCGCCGGTCAGGACCCGGTTGGTGAGGATCAGGTCCGCCGCCAGGCGGGGACCTGTCAGGCGCGGCAGGAACCATGAGGCCCCGCAGTCCGGCGTCAGTCCGATCGCCGTGTATGCCAGCCGGAAGCGCGCGGACCGCGCCGCCAGGACGATGTCGCCCACGAGGGCGAGACCGACCCCGCCGCCCGCCGCCGCGCCGCGCACGGCGGTCACGAGGGGCACCGGCAGGTCGTGCAGAGCCTGTATCGCGGCGTGCGCAGCGGTCGCCACGGCGTGCACATAAGCGCCGGTCTCGGCCCCGCGACCGGCGAAGGCGCGCAGGTCACCGCCCACGCAGAAGCTGCCGCCCGCCGCCCGCAGCAGGACCGCGCCGCCCGGGTCCGCCGCCACCTCGGCGGTCGTGTCCCGCAGTGCCTCCGCGGTCCTGAGGTCCAGGGCGTTGCCCCGCCCGGGATCGTCCAGTCTCACCTCGACGACACCGTCGGGGTGGCGCACGATCCGGACCGGCTCGGCGCTCGCGGGGAGGCTCATGGCTTTCTCCTGTCGTCTTCCCGTCACCGGGTGCCTCCCGGCAAGATACTGAAGACGCTGTACAGTTTCTAGGACGCGACGGGCGCCGATGCCCGTACGCCCGTCGGCGGGAGGTCCCGTGCCCATCCAGTTCGATGTCGATCCGCCTGTCGCCCAACTCGCCGCGTCCACCGCCGAGTTCGTACGCGACGTGGTGATCCCGGCCGAGCGCGAGTGCGGCGGGTCCGTGCACGACGCTCCCGAGGCCCTGCGGGAAGCCCTGCAGAAAGGCGCGCGTGAGGCGGGTGTGTTCGCTCCCCATGTGCCGACGCGGTGGGGCGGCCATGGGCTCGATCTGCGCGGACAGGCTGTGGTGTTCGAAGCCGCGGGCTACTCGCTGCTCGGACCGCTGGCGCTGAACTGCGCGGCCCCGGACGAGGGCAACATGCACCTGCTGGAGAAGGTGGCCACCGAAGAGCAGAAGCAGAAGTACCTGCGTCCGCTCGCCGCGGGCGAGACACGGTCCTGCTTCGCCATGACCGAACCGGCTCCCGGGGCGGGTGCCGATCCCCGCTCCCTGCGGACCACCGCGACCCGGGTTCCCGGTGGCTGGCGCATCGACGGGCGCAAGTGGTTCATCACCGGGGCCGACGGGGCCGGCTTCGCCATCGTCATGGCCCGCACCTCCGGCAGTCCCGGCGACCCGGGTGGCGCCACCATGTTCCTGGTCGACGCCGACACCCCCGGCATGCGCATCTTCCGGACCATCGAGACGCTGGACGAGTCGCTCTTCGCGGGGCACAGCGAGATCGTCTTCGAGGGGTGCGTGGTGGGGGAGGAGCAGGTGCTCGGCGCGGTGGACCGCGGTTTCGACGGCGCCCAGGTCCGGCTCGGTCCCGCCCGGCTGACCCACTGCATGCGCTGGCTGGGAGCCGCGCGCCGCGCCCAGGAGGTGGCACTGGAGCGGGCGGGCAGCCGGACCGCGTTCGGCTCGGTGCTGGGTGACCTCGGCATGGTCCAGCAGATGCTGGCCGACTCCGAGATCGACATCGAGGCGAGCCGCGCGCTGATCCTGCGTACCGCCTGGGAGTTGGACACCGGCTCCGCCGCCGCCGTGCAACTCACCTCCGTGTCGAAGACTTTCGTGGCGGAGGCGGTGAACCGGGTGGTGGACCGGGCGGTGCAGATCTGCGGAGCGCTCGGCATCTCGGCCGCCGACGCCCCGCTGGCCCGTCTGCTCAGGGAGGTGCGGCCGTTCCGGATCTACGACGGCCCTTCGGAGACGCACCGATTCGCCATTGCGCGCCGCGCGGTGCGGCCCTACCGACAGCCGCGAACCGGTGCCGTCGACGGCTCATGACGGCGTCGCCGTGGGAGGCGTTCCGGGGCCGTCTCGCCCGGGATCCACGGGTCAGGCGATGTCCCGCCGCGCAGCCCGGACGTATACCGCGTGGCTCTGTGCGCCGGACGGGCCGTCGACTGCCCGCGACTACGTCGACCGTGAAGCACTAGATGGCGGCGACGATGCGCTTGAGTCTGTGGGGGGTGGGGGAGCGGGTGCTGCGGAGGCCATGGGCGCCACTTCCTCGTGTGCGGTGGGGACGGGTAGGTGTCCGGACACCGTAGGAACGTGCAGGTCAGGCGCGCATGTGGTGGGACAACATAGTTCGGGGCGGGAGTGTAAGTGTGGCCTCCACGTGTGCCGCCTCCACGTATGCCTCTTGAGCCCCGAAGGAGAGGCTCGACGGAGGGGGAACGAACGGTGTCAGGGATGCGTTGACGAACTCCGGCCGGGGGCCGCCGCCTTCGCGTCAGGGTTTCGGGTGGCTGCCTCTTCGTCCGGGCGTGTCCGTGTCGGCCGGTGGCGGGACGGGCGGCCGGCTGACCTCGGGCAGGGGCTGTTCGGCCCAGATGACCTTGCCCTGCGGGGTGTACCGGGTGCCCCAGCGCTCGGCCATCTGCGACACCAGGAACAGGCCCCGGCCTCCCTCGTCCGTCGTCGCGGCGTACCGCAGATGCGGAGAGGTGCTGCTGCCGTCGGCTACTTCGCAGATCAGCGTACGGTCACGGATCAGCCGCACGTGGATCGGCCCGGCGCTGTAGCGGATGGCGTTGGTGATGAGCTCGCTCAGGATGAGCTCCATGGTGAAGCCGAGCTCTGACAGGCCCCATGCCTCGAGCCTTCGGGACACGGCGTCGCGCATACCCGAGACGGCGGCCGGGTCCGCAGGTACATCCCAGTCGGCGATGCGGTCACGCGGCAGCACCCGGGTGCGGGCGACGAGCAGGGCGACGTCGTCCTTGGGACGATCGGGGAGCAGGCTGGCCAGCACGTCCTGGCAGGTCTCCTCGGGCGGTCGGCCGGAGTGGCCCGTCAGCGCATCGCGCAGCAGTTCCATTCCCACGTCCAGGTCGCGCCTGCGGTCCTCGATGAGGCCGTCGGTGTACAGGACGAGCTGGGTTCCCTCCGCGAGGCACAGTTCCGCGGTCTGGAACGGCATGCCGCCGAGGCCCAGGGGCGGACCGGCCGGCACATCCGGGAAGGTGACGGTTCCGTCAGGCTGTACCAGCGCGGGCGCCAGATGCCCCGCACGCGCCATGACGTAGTGACGCGTCACGGGGTCGTAGATCCCGTACAGGCAGGTGGCGCCCACGACACCCGCTGCGCTCTCCGCCGTCTCGTTCTGGTCGATGCGCCCGACCAGGTCGTCCAGATGGCTCAGCAGCTCGTCGGGTGGCAGATCGAGGGCGGAGAAGTTGTGCACCGCGGTCCGCAGCCGTCCCATCGTGGCGGCGGCGTGCAGGCCGTGGCCGACCACATCCCCGACGGCCAGTGCCACCCGGCTCCCCGGCAGGGGAATCACGTCGAACCAGTCACCGCCCACGCCCGACTGGGCCGGGAGGTAGCGGTAGGCGATGTCGAGGGCGTTCTGCTCCGGCATGGCCTGTGGCAGGAGGCTGCGCTGGAGGGTGACTGCCAGAGCGTGCTCGCGGGTGTAGCGGCGGGCGTTGTCGATGCTTATCGCGGCGCGGGCCACCAGCTCCTCCGCCAGCGACAGATCCTCTTCGTCGAATGGCTCGTGCTGGTCCGCGCGCCAGAAGTTGGCCATGCCCAGCACGACGCCACGGGCCCGGATGGGGGCGCTGATGAGCGAATGGATGCCGTGGTCGATGATCGCCTTGGCGCGCTCGGGGTCCTGCACGCGCCAGCCCGTGGCGGCCGGAAGATCGCTCACCAACTGGGACCGGCCGCTGCCGTAGCCGCGCGCCTGGGGCGTGGTGGGAAGGTAGTCGAAAAGCCGGCCCTGTTCTGAGAGCGGATGGTCGTCCTGGATGCCGCACACGGCCGCGCGTCGCATGTCCGTCGCCGTGGGGGTCGGCTCCTCGCCGTGCAGGACGGCGTCGGCCAGGTCCACGGTGACGAAGTCCGCGAAGCGAGGAATCGGGACCTGCGCCAACTCCTCGGCGGTGCGCAGCACGTCCAGGGTGGTACCGATGCGGAGTCCGGCGTCGTACAGCAGCCTGAGTCGCTCCCGTGCCACCTCCGCCCTGCCGGTCACCGCCTGCAGCTCGGTGGAATCGCGCAGTGTCACCACCGTTCCCTCGGGGCCTTCCCCGAAATCCGTGGGCCGTTGGTTGACCGCGAGCAACCGCTCGCCCGCGAGGTGCACCTCGTCGGTCGCCTCGCGCCCGGAGGCGAGCAGCGCCTTGGTCTCGGGATCGAGGCCCGGCAGTTCCGAGACGAGCTGCCCCTCGACGTCCGGGGGGAGCTCCAGCAGCCGTCTGGCCTCGTCGTTCGCCAGCATCAGCTGCCCGTCGGCGGCCACGATCAGCACCCCTTCCCGGACGGAGTGGAGCACCGTGTCGTGGTGCTCGTACATCAGGGTCATCTCGTCCGGGGCCAGGCTGTGTGTCTGCCGTCGCAGCCGTCTGCCCACCAGTGCCGTCAGACCGGTGGACAACGCGAGCGCTGCGGCCCCGGCGCCCAGGATGATCGGCAGTTGCCGGGCCAGCTGACTTTCGACGTTCTTGACCTTCATCCCGGCCGAGACGAGGGCCACCACCTGGCTGTCGTCGTTCTTGATCGGGACCGTGGCCTGCACCTCGCGACCCAGCGGCCCGTCGACGCTCTCCACGTAGACCTTCCCCGCCAGCGGCGGCCCGATCTCGCCCACGAACCGCTTTCCGATCCGGTCCGGCAAGGGGTGCGTGTACCGGATGCCCTCGGTGTCCATGACCACGATGAAGTCGACGCCGGCGTCCCGGCGTGCCGCCTCGGTGAGCGGCTGGAGAATCTTGCTCGGGTCCGGGGTCTGCAACGCCGCCAGGACGCCTGGTGAGTGCGCGAAGGTCTGTGCCACGGCCGTGGAGCGTCGCCTGGCCTCGGCGCTGCTGTCCCGCTCCGACTGCAGGATGAGAGCGATGACACCGCAGGCCACGAGCAGCACTACCAGAGCCACCTGGAAAACCAGCACCTGCCCGGCCACGCTTCGCGTGCCCTTGCCGAGGAGGCGCTTGACTGATAGGCGTCGAAAACGGGCGAAAGGTTTCGCCATGCGACCTTTCTAGCATCGGTGATCCAGAGTGGCCAGGGCTCGGCCGATCCGTCCCGACCGACCTGGGGGCGCCCGGGCGGCATGCGCTGTGAGGTCTCGGCTCCTCCGGACGCGGCCGTCCAACGCCCATGCTCGGGTGCGGCGCATGATCCTTCCGTGTCGAATGCCTGATTGGACCGATATGATGCATTTGTGATCATGTCTGCACGGCTGTGGCGCCGTCGCCCCGTCTCCAGCGGCCGATGGGAAGCAGCCCGGCTGTCACCCGTGATCCTGACTGTTCTCATCGCCGGCCTGGCGTTCTCCACATCAAGGGACATCGCCTTCAGCCGCCTTCTGCCCGCGGCGCCCGCCCTTGCAGCCGCCATGTGGCCCGTGCTCCCCACGATCCTGCTGGGGGCGCTCTGCCTGCTGCTCATGATCGTCCTCAGCTTCTTCCACACCGACCTGGGGACGCAGTACACGGCGGCCGCGATCGTCGCGGTCACCTTGGCGGCCGCGTACGGGAGTCATGTCCGACTTCAGCGCGAGGAAATGCTCTTCCAGATCCGGCTCGTCGCCGACGCGGCCCAGACGGTGCTGCTGCGCCCGCTGCCACGCCGCATCGAGGACGTCGAGATCGAGTCGCTGTACCTGGCGGCCCAGGAGCAGGCCCGGATCGGGGGCGACTTCTATGAGGCGATCGGTACACCGCACGGGGTCCGGCTGCTCATAGGCGACGTACGGGGCAAGGGCCTGTCCGCAGTGGGGGCGGCTGCGGCGGTGATCAGTTGCTTCAGGGAGGCCGCTTACGACGAGCCCGACCTGCAGGGCGTCGTCCACCGCCTGGAGACCGCCGTCACGCGCCACAGCGCCGCGTTTCCCACCCAGGACCAGCCCGAGCACTTTGCCACCGCTCTCCTCGCCGAGATCCCGCACGACGGCGGCTACCTGCGACTTCTCAACTGCGGGCATCCCCCGCCGCTGATCGCGCATGGCGGAGAGGTCCGGGTCCTGGTCCCGACCATCGCCTCCCCGCCTCTCAACCTCGCGGCGCTCATCGGTGACCGCTACTGGGTCGACGTCGTCGCCTTCGCCCCGGGGGACCAGTTGCTGTTCTACACGGACGGCGTATCGGAGGCCCGGGACCACACGGGCCAGTTCTTCCCGCTGCCGGAGTGGATGCGGCGGCAGGGCCTGGAGCAGCCCCGCGAGCTGCTCGACCGGCTGCACCGGGCTCTGCTGCAGCACAGCGGCGGAAGGCTCGACGACGACATCGCGGCCCTCGCGCTGAGGTCCTCCGGCGCGAAGCATCGGGGAGCCGCCAGCGGCGAGGGCTGAGTTGTCGTACCCCTCGATGGTGTGCTGCCGACGAGGCCGGCGGCGACGATGCGCTCACCGGCGTCGGCCAGGGCGAGTCCGACCACGGTGGCAAGGGCCGCGTCGTACACGGCGCAGTCGCTGATCATCGCGGAGAGAGCGGGGAACGCCGGCGGGTGGGGTGGTCGGCGACCTGCTGCCGGATCTGAGCGATGGTGGTGGGGCCGGCCCTGGTCGGGATCGCTCAGCCGGTGTGAAGGACCCGAAAGCGGTCGGGTTCCGCCGGATCTCGATCAACGACCTGGATCGGCGTCGCCGCCCATTGCCACACGCTGACACCCGGCGTGCGCGAGAACTGAATCCGCCCGCGAGTGCCTTCGACCGCGACGCGCGGCCAGGACGCGGCGATGCGCGCCCGGTCCGTGCCGTGAGACCGCAGCACATCGGCGAGGACGGCGATCGTGTCGTAGCCCTCGAAGGCGACGAAGGAGGGCTCTTCGGTCAACTGTTCGCGCAGGGCCGCCCCGACGCGTGCGCCGAGGGGGCTGAGCCGCTCGGGCAGGTAGCGCAGGAACGGGACCCCGGCCCCGTCCTCGCCCAGCAGTGTGGCCCATTCGGCGAGCTCCGGTTGTCCGGCCGGGGCACCGATCATGATCTCGGTCAGGCGCCGGTCGCGGCGGACGGACTGGACGATCGGCACCGCGGGCTCCGGGTGGCCGACCAGAAGCAGGAGGGCCGTCGCGCGGTGGTCGGCCAGTTCGTCGCACACGGCCGTGGGAGCGAGTGCGCGCGCGTCGAGTTCGATGACGGTGCCGCCGCGCGGAGCGATGTACTCCCGCAGAATGCGAGCCCCGGACGCCCAGTAGACACTCGGCTCGGTTGCTACGGCGATCCGGCTGCGGCCCGCGCCGAGGAGGAAGTCCGCATAGACCTGCCATCCCCGGGACTGCGGCGGGGAGAGGCGCGCGACCCAGTCCGTGGGCTGTTCGGTGAGCGCGTCGAGAACCGCTGACGAGCAGAGGAACGGCAGACCGAGCGCGTCGGCCCTGGCGGCAGCGGCACGGGCGACGACGCTGTGATACTCACCCGCCAGGGCGGCCACACCGAGACCAGCCAGTTCCTCGACGGCCGCCTCGGCCTTCTGCGGATCAGCCGCGGTGTCTCGGACCACCAGCTCGAGCGGTGCTCCGTCGATTCCACCGTCGTCATTGACGTCGCGAACCGCTGTCCGGAGCCCGGCCAGCAGGTGGTGACCCGCCTGGACCCAGCCGGGCCGAGTCAGCGGAACGAGGACGCCGATCCGGACGGGCCGGCCCGGATCGCGAGGTGGCAGGGCCTCGTCGTACGCCTTCATGTCATCTCGCCGTGGTGGGCGCACCTGGTTGACCATGCCGGCCATTGCACCCACCCCGTCACCGGCAGGCAACCGATTAACCCAGGGCCCTCCACGACAGGCCTGGTGGCCGAGTTGACGGAGCGGGAGGGGTTTCCACCGCCGAGTGCGCTTGCCGAGTTTACCGGAACTCGCATAACCGGATGTTGCGATTCCGTGAACATATGTCTTGCCAGTCCTGGGTAATCACCGTATCGGCACATATCCCTCCTCATGTGCCCCGCCCGCGCGGGGATCAGGGCGCGGGCCGTGCGACCACGATGCAGCCGCAATCGACCTGCGAATTGCGAGGGTAAGGCATGGACGGCCCCACTGTCACCGCATTGATCGCGGCGGGTTCATCTCTACTGGTGCTCTACTTGGGGACACACGTCGAAGCGATCAAGGAGCGCTTGAAGAGGAAGCAGAAATCCAAGGACGAGTCGGAGGAAAAGAAGCGCAGGTTCGACGACCGGCTCGTTGCCCATATGGTCGCCATTCGTGAGACGTCGCGCAGGCAGATTGAGGGTTTCACGCGCATACAGAAGGAAATCGAGAGTGCGCCTCATGATCTGAGTCGACAAGAGGTGGATGCGGTGTTCAGTGCCGCGCGTTCCACTACTTCGAGTCAGACTGATGTGGCCCTCAGGGTCGGCTTGACCTGTCCCGCCGTTCGTGATCGTTGGTTTGACTTTATTGACCTGCGCTCTCGATACATGGAGGGCGTGGAAGAGTTCTTACAGGACGCCGACCCCGGGCGCCACGGCGAACTGGGTGACCTGCTCGAGCGGCTGAAGGCGGCGCGCAGCAGGCTCCTAGATGAAATGAAAGTTGCGGCCGAAGGGCTGGGGCACCCGCTTCTCGTGCGAGATGTCGATATCGACGATTCAGGCGTACAGTGATGCGGGAATTATTGGTACCTCTGGTCGTCATGGTGATGCTTTCGGGGTACTCCTTCCTGATCTTCAGGATGAATCGCAAGAAGGAATCCAAGCTGGCGAAAGAACTCATGACCGAAATGTTGGAGGTACGCTCCCTCGGCCCTTCGAACGCACTGTCGCTGATCGCGCTGGCATCGCAATGCGTGATCGACTGCACGCAGCGGGCGCGAACCTTCGTGCATCTGATGCCTGAGATGGAGAATCCTGCGCGACCGCATGCACATATGCTGTACTATAAATATCAGCCGGATATTCGTGATATCCGGAAGGATTGGGTCGATGCGTCCAACAGCTTGGCCTCGCATTTCCCAGGCGTGGAGACTGCGTGGCACGATTGGGTGGTCGCCTACAGTGATATGACGGAACTTCAGGATGGGGCCGGACAAGAGGAAGCGCTGGCCGTTCTCGATGAATTGATGGCCGCCAAGCGCCGTTTCGTCGGCGCCCTGTCGGAGGTGGCGTCCTTGATATTCTTTCTCGAATCCTGAGCCGAAGTTCGCCTGCCGAAGCTGCCGGCTCGGATGCGACCCGGTGCCGCTACTGAGAGACCGGCTTCCTGGTCCGGTCGGTCTCGTCCTGCACCAGCAGGGAGAGCAGGGAAGCCACGGAGAGGCCGGCCTCGGCCGGGTGGCGCAGCACCTTGTCCGGCTCGATGCGGTACGTGTTCGTGCGCCCGTCCCGGGTGTGGGAGAGGTAACCGTCCTGCTCCAGGTCCGCGATGATCCGCGAGACGGCGCGATCCGTGAGGCGACAGCGGGCGGCGATGTCACGGATGCGGACGTTCGGGTTGTCGGCGATGACGGCCAGGACACGCGCGTGGCTGGTGATGAACGTCCATCCGGTGTGGGACTCGGGCACTGCGACCATGCCCAGCATTTTAAGGGACGCCCGTTGCCGGAACGTAGATACGTGACATACTTTTCATGCAACACAGGACGTGCTCCCCTCGGGGAGAGCCACAGAAGGAGCCCGAAGGTGCCCTCGGACGAGGCCGGTGTGCCGGCGCTCACGCGCGACACCGGCGCCAGGCCGCTGCCGCAGCAGACCGCACACGCCTCTGAAGGCGTCGCGGTGCTGCAGTACGAATGGCGCGGGGCCTGGGTCGTCGCCGCCGGCGGCTCCTACGACATGGACTCGATCAAGCCATTGGCGGACGCCCTGGAGGCCGCGGCCAGGAAGTACCCGAAGGTGATCCTGGACGCCTCCGGCATCACCTTCGCCGACTCGACGCTGCTGAATCTGCTGATCCTCACGCACCAGGCGGGCACCCTGCGTGTGGTCGCGCCGTCACCTCAGCTCCAGCGGCTCTGTGAGATCACCGGAGTCGACAGCATCCTGGAGACACGGGACTCGGTCGATGACGCCGCCGTCACCTGAGCGCCCGTCGTGACATAGGGGAGGAAGCGGTCCGGGTCTGCACGCAGAAGGCCCGGCGTCGCAGCCCGCGGGAGATCCGTCCGGAGGCGGCGGCGAGGGGCTCGCCCTCGCTACCGTGACCCTGGCGCTGACGCTCGCGCCCGGTGTCGATCGAGGGCTCGTGACGCGCCGACGCTGTCCGGCCGAGGATGGCCGCTCCTGCTTTGTTCGGGGCTTGAAATGTGGGTTAACCTGCGGCGTATTTCCACATCACATACACATCTGTGACCGTGGAAATGCATGCACGGCAACCGGGCCGCACATCGGTCCGGGGGGTTCCGAGTCCTCGGATGCCGAGGACTCTTGGGGAGCGGAACGAGGGTGCGCATGACCAGCGACAGCACTGGGGTCGTCGATGCGGTGCCGGGCGACCAGGAGTTGCGGCGGCTGCTGGCCGGCCTGACAGCCGTACGCGACGGGGACTTCGGTACCCGGCTGCCGGACGACGCGGACGGCCTCATGGGCGACATCGCCAAGGTCTTCAACGGCATGGTCGACCAGCTGTCCGTGTTCACCTCCGAAGTCACCCGGGTCGCCCGTGAGGTCGGCACCGAGGGGACGCTCGGCGGGCAGGCGGAGGTGCCGGGGGTCTCGGGCACCTGGGCCGACCTGACCGACTCGGTCAACGCCATGGCGGGCAACCTGACCACCCAGGTCCGCGACATCGCCCAGGTGGCCACGGCCGTGGCCAAGGGTGACCTCTCGCAGAAGATCGACGTGCCCGCCCGCGGCGAGATCCTTCAGCTGAAGGAGACCGTCAACACGATGGTCGACCAGTTGTCCGCGTTCGCCGACGAGGTCACCCGTGTCGCCCGCGAGGTCGGCAGCGAGGGACGGCTCGGCGGCCAGGCCCAGGTGCCGGGCGTGGCCGGTGTCTGGCGCGATCTCACCGACTCCGTGAACCACATGGCCGGCAACCTCACCAGCCAGGTCCGCTCCATCGCCCAGGTGACCACGGCGGTCGCGGAGGGCGACCTGTCGCAGAAGATCACCGTGGACGCGCGCGGTGAGATCCTGGAGCTGAAGAGCACCATCAACACGATGGTCGACCAGTTGTCCGCGTTCGCCGACGAGGTCACGCGCGTCGCCCGCGAGGTCGGCACCGAGGGACGCCTCGGCGGTCAGGCGGACGTCAAGGGCGTCAAGGGCACCTGGCGTGACCTCACCGACTCCGTGAACTTCATGGCCGGCAACCTCACCGGCCAGGTCCGCAACATCGCCCTGGTCGCCACCGCCGTCGCCAAGGGCGACCTGTCGCAGAAGATCACCGTGGACGCGCGCGGTGAGATCCTGGAGCTGAAGAGCACCATCAACACGATGGTCGACCAGCTGTCCGCGTTCGCCGACGAGGTCACGCGCGTCGCCCGCGAGGTCGGCACCGAAGGCCGACTCGGCGGCCAGGCCCAGGTGCGCGGCGTCTCGGGCACCTGGAAGGACCTCACCGACAACGTCAACGTGATGGCGTCGAACCTGACCGGCCAGGTCCGCTCCATCGCCCAGGTCGCCACCGCCGTGGCGCGCGGCGACCTGTCGCAGCGGATCACCGTGGAGGCCGCGGGCGAGGTCGCCGCGCTCGCCGAGGTCATCAACACGATGGTCGACACACTGTCGGCCTTCGCCGACGAGGTCACCCGCGTCGCCCGCGAGGTCGGCACCGAAGGCCGCCTCGGGGGCCAGGCACACGTGCCGAACGTCGCCGGCACCTGGAAGGACCTCACCGACAACGTCAACTCGATGGCCAACAACCTCACCGGCCAGGTGCGCAACATCGCGCTCGTGACGACCGCGGTGGCCAAGGGCGACCTGTCGAAGAAGATCGACGTGGACGCCCGCGGTGAGATCCTCGAACTCAAGACGACGATCAACACGATGGTCGACCAGCTGTCCGCGTTCGCCGACGAGGTCACCCGTGTCGCCCGCGAGGTCGGCACCGAGGGACGCCTCGGCGGACAGGCCGAGGTCGAGGGCGTCTCCGGCACCTGGAAGCGCCTGACGGAGAACGTCAACGAGCTGGCGGGCAACCTGACCCGGCAGGTCCGCGCCATCGCCGAGGTCGCGAGCGCCGTCGCCGAGGGCGATCTGACGCGCTCCATCACCGTGGAGGCGTCCGGTGAGGTCGCCGAGCTCAAGGACAACATCAACTCGATGGTGGAGTCCCTGCGCGAGACCACCCGGGCCAACCAGGAGCAGGACTGGCTCAAGACCAACCTCGCCCGGATCTCCGGCCTGATGCAGGGGCACCGCGACCTGCCCGTCGTCGCCGAGCTGATCATGGACGAGCTGGTCCCGCTGGTGTCGGCCCAGTACGGGGCCTTCTACCTCGCCGAGGACGGCGACGACGGGCCCGAACTGCGGCTCGTCGGCTCCTACGGCTACCCGGAGGACAGCAGCCGGCCCACCCGTATCGCCTTCGGCCGCACCCTGGTCGGCCAGGCCGCGCGCAGCCGGCGCACCATCATGGTGGACGAGCTGCCGGACGGCTACGTGACCATCTCCTCGGGCCTCGGCCAGGTGGTGCCGTCCGCGCTGGTGCTGCTGCCCATCGTGGTCGAGGGCCAGGTCCTCGGCGTCATCGAGCTGGCGTCGGTCACGCCCTTCACCCAGATCCACCGGGACTTCCTCGCCCAGCTGATGGAGACCATCGGCGTCAACGTCAACACCATCGTGGCCAACGCCCGCACCGACGAGCTGCTGGTCGAGTCGCAGCGCCTCACGGTCGAACTCCAGGCCCGGTCCACGGAGTTGCAGGTGCAGCAGGAGGAACTGCAGCGCTCCAACGCGGAACTGGAGGAGAAGGCCTCGCTGCTCGCGGCACAGAACCGGGACATCGAGGCGAAGAACCTGCAGATCGAGCAGGCGCGCCAGGAACTGGAGACCCGCGCCCAGCAGCTGTCGCTGGCCTCGAAGTACAAGTCGGAGTTCCTGGCCAACATGAGCCACGAACTGCGCACCCCGCTCAACAGCCTGCTCATCCTCGCCCAGTTGCTGGCGCAGAACCCGTCCCGCAACCTCACGCCCAAGCAGGTCGAGTACGCCCAGATCATCCACTCCGCCGGTTCGGATCTGCTGCAGCTGATCAACGACATCCTCGACCTGTCGAAGGTCGAGGCCGGCAAGATGGACGTCACACCCGAGCGGGTGACGCTGCGGCAGCTCATCGAGTACGTCGAGGCCACCTTCCGGCCGATGACGACGCAGAAGAGCCTGGAGTTCACGGTCACGACCGCTCCCGGCGCGCCCGCGGACGTGCTCACCGACGACTCCCGGTTGCGCCAGGTGCTGCGCAACCTCCTGTCGAACGCCGTGAAGTTCACCGAGCAGGGCGGCGTGGAACTGAGCATCGAGCCCGCGGCGGACGACGAGGTGCCCAAGGGCGTGGTCCGCGGCGCCGCCGTGGTGGCCTTCCGCGTCAAGGACACCGGCATCGGCATCCCCGAGCAGCACCTGGAGACGATCTTCGGCGCCTTCCAGCAGGCGGACGGCACGACGAGCCGGAAGTACGGCGGCACCGGACTGGGCCTGTCCATCACACGGGAGATCGCCCAACTGCTCGGCGGTGCCGTCTCGGTGCACAGCACGCCCGGTCAGGGCAGTACGTTCACGCTGTTCCTGCCCGTGGCCCGCCCCGACTTCGAGGAACTGCTCAGCCACGGCAGAACCCTGGAACGGGCCTCGGCCGAAGCCCTGCCGCAGGGCGTGTCCGGCTCGGTGCCGGTGCCCCAGATCGGCCCGGGCCCCCGGCCCCGGCGCCTGCTCGTCGTGGAGGAACGGTCGCGGGGCCTGCTGACCCTCGTCGCGGAGAGCGTGGTCGCCGACCTGACGCACGGCCGCGCCGACGGCGCTCAGCGGCCCGCCGTCGACGTCATCACCGCCGTCGGCGCGCAGGAGGCGGCCGGTGCCCTCGCGTCCGAGCCGTGCCACTGCGTCGTCCTGGAGCTGGGCATGCGCGACGACGAGGCGTCCCGCTTCCTGCAGGCCCTGGAGGGCGACTCGGCGCTGACGAGCGTTCCGGTGCTGGTGCACAGCAGCCACCCCGCCGACGTGTCCCTGGACGAGACGCTGCGCTCCCGCTCGGCGGGCGGCGCACTGGAGTTGCTGTCCAGCCTCGACGAACTGCGGGAGCGCATCGCCCTGCACCTGTCCGCCGAGGAACCCGGCGACGTGCTCTCCCTCGTCCGGACCGAAGGACCGCAGCAGCTCACGCCGCCCTCCGTCGACGACGCGTCGGCCGGCCGCACCGTCCTCGTCGTCGACGACGACGCGCGGAACCTCTTCGCGCTGAGCGGGATCCTGGAGCTGCACGGCTTCCGCGTCCTGCACGCCGAGAACGGCCGCAGAGGCATCGAGACGCTGATGAACAACCCGGACGTCGCCCTCGTGCTGATGGACGTGATGATGCCGGAGATGGACGGCTACACCGCGACGGCCGAGATCCGGCGGATGCCGCAGTACGCCGAGCTGCCCATCATCGCCGTCACGGCGAAGGCGATGCCGGGCGACCGGGACAAGAGCCTCGCTTCGGGTGCCAGCGACTACGTCACCAAGCCCGTCGACACCCGCGACCTCATCGCCTGCGTCCGCCGCTGGCTGCCCGCATGAGCACACCGGCGCCCGACCCGCACACCGGAGGACCGGGCGCCCCGCAGCGCCTGTCGTTCCGCACCCCAGGGCACTCCAGCCGAGGAGCATCCACACCGTGAGCATGTCCGAGCAGCCGCGCGAACCGGGTCAGGAAGGGGAGCCGAAGCGCGACCCGGCCGCCGGTCAGGAGTCTTCCCTGTCGCCGGTGACGTCCGACGCGTCGCCCCTGTCCACCGATGCCGAGCCGGACGGCCTGCCCGCCGACCTCGAAGACCTCTCACCCGCCTCCCCGGTGGGCCGGCTCGCCGCCACCGTGGAGCGGCTCAGCCGGGAGGTGCGGGCCGCGCAGGCGGAGGCCGAAGGGCGTGCCCTGATCGAACTCGCCAAGGGTGTCCTGGTCGAGCGGCTGAAGTGCGGGCCGGCCCAGGCCGCCCGGCAGCTCGCCCAGCTGGCCGAGCAGGCCCAGGTCACCCCCCTGGAATTCGCCGTCGACGTCATCAACCAGGCCGCCCGGGACCGGATGTCGGAGGTGACGGACGCGTTCCTCGCCGCCACCAGGGCCGCCGACGAGGCGGAGAGCGAGTCGGCCGCCGTACGCCTGCGCGCGGCCGAGAGCGGTGTCCTGGCGGCGGACGACGCCCAGGCCGTGGCCGACGCCCTGCTGGAGCAGGCGCTGCGCCCCCTCGGCGCGGTGGCCGTGGCCATATGGGCCGCGGGCTCCGACGGTTCACTCACTCTGGCGGGCAGCGCCGGCTTCTCACCGGCCGAGGCCGCGCGCTGGCGTTACGTCCCACCGGACGTGGTGACGGTGGCGCGGCGGGGCCTCATCGAGCGCGAGGGGCAGTGGATCACCACCCTCGGCGCGACCGGGCTGCCCAGTATCGGCCTGCACCACCATCCGGACGGCGGCCGGGCCGCCCTGCCCGCCGGCGTCGGAGGCCGCATCCACGGCGTGCTGGAGATCGCCTGGCCGGCCCCGCTGGAGCCGCAGCCCCCGCAGATCGTCCGCCAGGTGGAGGCGCTGGCCGAACTGTGCGCCCACACACTGGAGATGTACACACCGGCACAGGGAGCGGCCCAGGAACCCCGCGTCCTGCCGGACGCCGCCGAGCTGATGGACCTGGCCGACGGGCTGCACGACCCCGCCCTCGTCCTGGTGCCGCACCTCGACGGCGACGGGCACCTGGTGGACTTCCGCATCCAGCACGTGAACAGCCGGTTCCTCGACCCGGCGGGCAGGCCCCGGGCGGTCGTCAATGGCGCGCTGCTGCTGGAGGCCTACCCGATGGCCGCCGGCGACAGCGAGTTGTTCCAGCGCGTCGAGCGGGTCTACGCCACCGGTGAGCCCTTCCGGGCCCGCCGGATGAACCTCACCGCCCTCGTCGACCAGGTCCCCCTCTCGGCGGTCGCGGACATCAGCATCAGCCGCCACGGCATGTCCGTACTCCTCATCTGGCGTATCGAGGACGAGGCGGCGCGACTGGCGAGCCTGCTCCAGCACGCCCAACGACTGGGCCGTATCGGCGGGTTCGAGGAGAACGTGCTCACCGGTGAGATCACCTGGAACGGGCAGCTCTTCGACCTCTACGGGCGCCCGCAGACGAGCACCCCGGTGGCCCTGGAAGAGCTGCCGGCCCACGCACACCCGGACGACGGCGTCTCCATCCGCCGCTTCCTGCGCACGCTGCTGCACCACCGGCGGCCGGCGGCCGCGGCGTTCCGGCTGCAGCGGCCGGACGGCGTGACCCGGCACATCCGGATCGTCGCCGAACCGGTGCTCGACACCGACGACCGGCTGCTCCTGGTGCGCGGCGCCTACCAGGACATCTCGGCCCAGCACTGGACCGAGGTGGCGCTCGCCGCCACCCGCGACCAGCTGGCGCACACCGAGCAGCAGGCCACCGAACGCAACCGGCTGACCCTGCAGTTGCAGCACGCCATCATGCCTCCCACGCAGGCACCGTTGCAGGTGTCCGGCCTCCAGGTGGCCGTCCGCTACCGGCCCGCGGAGACCGAGCAACTGGTGGGCGGCGACTGGTACGACGCCGTCGTCCTGCCGTCCCGCAAGGTGCTGCTGTGCGTGGGGGACGTGGCCGGCCACGGCATCGAGGCCGCCACCAGCATGGTCGTCCTGCGCAACGCGCTGCGCGGCCTGGCGGTGACCGGCGCCGGGCCGGGCCAGCTGCTGTCGTGGCTCAACATCGTGGCGCACCATCTGACGGGTGCCGTCACCGCGACCGCGGTGTGCGGTCTGTACGACCCGGTCCGGCGGACGCTGCGCTGGGCCCGGGCGGGTCACCTGCCGCCCGTGCTCGTCCGGGACACCGAAGCGGCTCCCCTGCCCCTGGTCAAGGGCCTGCTGCTCGGAGCGGTGCCCGAGGCCGTGTACGAGGAGACCGAGATCCAGCTGGCCCCCGAAGACACCCTGTTGATGTACACGGACGGCCTGGTCGAACGCCGCGACCGGCCGGTGGAGGAGTCCCTGACCCACCTCCTGACCACCGCCCGTGCGGCACCCAGCACACTCGACCAGCAGCTGGACCGCCTGCTGACCTACAGCAAGTCGGACACCGACGACGACACGTGCATCGTGGGCATCCGGGTCGGGTGAGGGACAGGGACGAGGAGGTGCGGGGAGTGGCTCCGCCGCTCCTCGTGCCTCACCGTTGAGGCAGGACGCCCGACGGAAGCACCGCGTCCTTGGCCTTGTCGCCCGTGGGGAGTTGATCGGCGTAGCCGGCCTCGGTCCACACCAGCTTCTTGAACTGCTCCGGGGTGAGCGCTCCCTGCCACGGGGCGCCGCCCGGGCAGAACACCGAGGAGCAGCCGGAGCAGTAGTGCGCAGGCCGCCACAAGCGCTCCGCGCGCTGAGCACCGTCCTCGGCCGCGGCCTTCTCCCGACCGTCGCTGCGCGCGACCACGATGGTCCCGACGAAGCACAGCAGGGCGAACGCCGCCCCGCCGAGCAGATACAGCGGCTTGTCCTGGTGCACGCCGACGTACGCGAACGCGATGCCCATGCCGGTCAGTACCATGCCCTCCGCGACGTGCAGGCACCCGTCGCCGGACAGCTCCGGCCCCGGCGCCAGTCGGCCGGACAGGTCGTGTCGCATCGCACCCTTGCCGCCGCGTGCTTGCTCCCTGCCCTGTCTCTCTGGTGAGTCGGAAGCTCAGCGAATGGAGACAGTGATGAGGAACTGGTCGTCGGCGGTACCGGCCTCATCGCCGCTGTCCCTCTCGGACAGGTGCCCCGTCCCCACCAGCCACGCCGCGAGCATGCACCGAAGCTACGGACAAGCGGCCGCTGGGATGCACTACCACCGGCCCCACACCGGCATCAGCGGCAAAACCCCGGCCGGCCGCGTCACCAACCTGTCCGGTCAGCACACCTGATCCTCGTACCGGGGCGTCCACTGCGCCCGGGCGACCGCCTGGCGCAGCTCCTCCTCCGTCGCCCGCGGGGCCACCCCGTCCTCGACGGCGGCGAGGGCCGCGGCCAGGGCGATCTCGCGGGCGGACTCCCGCATCCCGGTCAGCGGCGGCAGCAGCGGCACAGGGCCGTCGTCGCCGTCCGCCGCCCGCACCGCGCACCGCGCGACGGCCCGGGCGGCGGCCACGAGCATGCGGTCCGTGACCCGCGTGGCCCGGCTCGCGGTCACGGCGAGCCCCATGGCCGGGAAGACGTACACGTTGTTCGACTGCGCCACGGGCACCTCGTGCCCGTCGACCGTCAGCGGCGGGAAGGGCGAGCCGGTGGCGATCAGCGCCCGCCCGTCGGTCCAGCGGGTGAGGTCGGCGGGATCGGCCTCGGAGTGCGAGGTGGGGTTGGACAGCGGGAAGACGACCGGCCGTTCGCAGGTCGAGGCCATCTGCCGCACGATCTCCTCGGTGAACGCGCCGTGCGCCGTCGACAGCCCGATGAGCGCCGTCGGCTCGACCCGGCGCACCACGTCGGCGAGGCCGGTGCCGTCCCAGTCGGCCACCTCGCTGTCGTCGCGCGCGAACATCCGCTGCTGCGGGGTCAGTTCGGAGCGTGAGGACACCAGCAGGCCGTCGACGTCGAGGATCCAGAACCGTGCCGTGGCCTCGTCCTCCGACAGGCCCTCCTCGACCATGGCCGTACGGATCATGTCGGCGACGCCGATGGCTGCCGATCCCGCGCCCAGGAGCACCACGCGCTGCTCGGGCAGCGGGGTGCCGGCCACGTTCGCCGCGGTGGACAGGGCGCCGAGCGTGACGGCCGCGGTGCCCTGGATGTCGTCGTTGAACGTGAGCAGCCGGTCGCGGTAGCGGGCGAGGATCGGGTGGGCGTGGGCGGTGGCGAAGTCCTCCCACTGCAGCAGCGTCCCGGGCAGCTCCGCCTCGACCGCCGAGACGAACGCCTCGATCATCTCGTCGTACTCGGCGCCGGTCAGCCTGTGGGCCCGGCGGCCCAGGTAGCGGGGGTTGTCGAGCAGGGTCTCGTTGTCGGTGCCGACGTCCAGCAGGATGGGCAGGGTGCGGGCGGGGTGGATGCCGCCGATGGCCGTGTAGAGGCTGAGCTTGCCGATCGGGATGCCCATGCCGCCGACGCCCTGGTCGCCCAGGCCGAGGATGCGCTGGCCGTCGGTGACGACGATGACGTCCACGTCGTGGTCGCGGTGCGGGCGGTTGCGCAGGATGTCCCGGAAGCGGTGCCGGTCCTCCCAGGTCAGGAAGAGGCCGCGCGGCCGCCGGTAGATCTCGCTGAACCGCTGACAGGCCTCACCCACCGTCGGTGTGTAGACGACGGGCAGCAGCTCCTCCAGGTACTCGGTGACCAGACGGTAGAAGAGCACCTCGTTCGTGTCCTGGAGCTGCCGCAGGTAGATGTGCCGGTTGAGGGGCTTGTCGTAGCCGTGGAACGCCTCGTAGGCGCGGGCGACCTGCTCGTCCAGGGTCTCCACGGCAGGCGGCAGCAGCCCGTCGATTCCCAGTTG
Source organism: Streptomyces sp. NPDC024017 (assembly GCF_040638895.1). Taxonomy (NCBI): domain Bacteria; kingdom Bacillati; phylum Actinomycetota; class Actinomycetes; order Kitasatosporales; family Streptomycetaceae; genus Streptomyces; species Streptomyces sp. NPDC024017. The sequence goes on from NZ_JBEZYZ010000003.1 coordinate 280,763, forward strand.
CTCGCGTTCGCTCCGGCTGAAGGCGGTGCCCTTGTTGACCAGCGGGTCGGCCAGGGTCGTGACGGCGGGGCTGGTGGTGGGGCGGGGGTGATGCGTCGGCTGGTCCATGAGGTAACGCCTTCCCATGATGCGCCGGTTCGTGCGGGTGACGTGTGCCATCCGGATGAGCCACCGGCCCCGTGGGACCGCCCCCGGTCACCGGTGGTTCCGGCGTGCGTCACGGTGCGACCACCCCGAACGGCCCAATCACGCTGCGCCGGAGGAGGCGACGGTGGATGAGCGGTGTGACCGTGGTGGAAGGGATGCGTGTGCACCCAGGAACGAGGAGGCGCGATGGCGGAGGCACTGGCCGAGGGCGGCACGAAGAACGCTGCCACGAGGGGCGGCGGCGCAGGCCCGTCCCCGGGCGTCTTCGAGCAGCTCAGTGCCGTCGCCGACGCCGTCCTGTACGAGGGCTATCTGCTCTACCCCTACCGCCGCTCCTCCGCCAAGAACCGGGTCCGCTGGCAGTTCGGCGTGCTGTTCCCCCGGGAGTGGGTGGAGGCGGACGGCCCCGTCGTCCCCGGTGTCTCGGGCTCCGCCGACTCCTGGTACCAGCAGACCGAGTGCCTGGTGCGGGTCCGGCAGCCGGCCAGTGCCCGCGTCCGCGTGCGGGTCCGCTACCTGCAGATGCAGCGCAAGCAGGTGGAAGAAGCAGGCCACCGCCCCGTCGAGTCGCTGCACACCGACGACGGCACGGTGCATCTGACCTTCGACGAGGCCCTGCCGCGCGAGTGCGAGATCGAGGCCCCGCTCGACGAACTCCTCCGGGGCGGACGCACCGTCGCCGTGGGCGCCGCGGCAGGTGAGGACATCGAGCCGCTGCCCGGACACGCCGGGCGGGTGGTACGCAGCCGCGAGGAGATCCGCGCCGAGACCACCGTCACCGCCGATCGGCTCTCCGACGGCCTCTGCCGGATCCGCGTACGGACCACGAACACCGCGCCCGCCCCCCGGCCGCGCACCGCACGGGACGAGGCGCTGCGCCGGGCCCTCATCGCCACCCACACCCTCATCGGCGGCGACGAGGTGGAGTTCGTCTCGCTGATCGATCCGCCGACGGACCTGGAAGCACCCGTGCGCGCGTGCCGCAACGAGTTCACCTTTCCCGTGCTCGGCGGTGAGGCCGGGGAGGCCGGCCGTGTCCTGCTGTCCGCGCCCATCATCCTGCCCGACCACCCCCAGGTCGCCCCCGAAAGCCCGGGCGACCTGCACGACGCCGCGGAGATCGACGAGATCCTCACCCTGCGCACGATGCTGCTGACCGACGAGGAGAAGCGCGAGGCGCGGGCCACCGATCCGCGGGCGGCGGCGATCCTCGACCGGGTCGACACCATGCCGCAGGAGGTCTTCGAACGGCTCCACGGCGCCGTCCGCTCCCTGACACCAGTCACCCCCACGCCGCCCGCCGACCGGCTGCCGGGCCCTGTCGGCTCTCCGGCACCGGCCACCCCTGCCGCGGTGTCCGCCGACCGGTCGCCCGGCGCTGTCGGCTCTCCGGCATCGGCCGCTCCTGCCGCGGTGTCCGCCGACCGGTCGCCCGGCGCTGTCCGCTCTCCCGCACCGGTCACGCCCACGGCGTCCGCCGACCGCCCCGCCTGGTGGCAGGAGGGCGCCGACGACGGACTCTCCCCGACCACCGACACCGTGCTCGTCGACGGCGTCCGGCTCGGCGGCGGCAGCCCCGTACGGCTCCGGCCCCGGGGACGCGGCGCCGACGCCCAGGACATGTTCCTGGCCGGGCGGACCGCCGAAGTCGCCGCCGTCTTCCACGACGTGGACGGCAGCGTGCACCTCGCCGTCACCCTCGACGACGACCCGGCCGCCGAACTGAACAACTGGTACGGCCGCTTCCACTACTTCCGGCCCGACGAGCTCGAACCCCTCGAACCCGCCGGATCCCCGGACGAGCCGTCGGCACCGGCTCCCGCCGCAGCTCCGGCGCGGCACACGACCGACTCCGAGACCCCCGCAGCGGAGGCCGAGTGACATGACAACACACAGCAGCACCACCGAAGTCAGCAAGGAGCCCGAACGGTCCGAGGACCGGAAGGGCATAGACGAGATCCACATCCTCTGGATCTCCGAGGGCATGAGCTGCGACGGCGACACCGTCTCGCTCACCGCCGCCGACCAGCCCTCCATCGAGGATCTGGTGCTCGGGCTGATCCCGGGCCTGCCCAAGGTGAACCTGGTCAACAAGGTGCTCTCGCCCAGCCTGGGCGGCGAGGACTTCCTCGCGCCCTACCGGGCGGCCGTACGAGGCGAACTGGGTCCGTTCATCCTCGTCATCGAGGGCTCGATCCCCAACCAGAACATCATCGAGGGCGACGGCTACTGGACCTCCTTCGGCAACGACCCGGAGACCGGCGAGCCGCAGACCCTCAACTGGTGGATCGACCAACTGGCCCCCAAGGCCTGGGCGGTGGTCGCCGCCGGCACCTGCGCCACCTTCGGCGGCATCCACGCCATGTCCGGCAACCCCACCGGCTGCATGGGCCTCGCCGACTACCTGGGCTGGGACTACACCTCCCAGGCCGGCCTGCCCATCGTCAACGTGCCCGGCTGCCCGATCCAGCCCGAGAACTTCATGGAGACCCTGGTCTGGGTCCTCTACCACGCGGCCGGCTCCGCACCCCCGCCGCCGCTGGACCACATGCTGCGCCCGCAGTGGCTGTTCGGGAAGACGGTCCACGAGGGCTGCGACCGTGGCTCGTACTACGAGCAGGCCAGCTTCGCCACGGACTACAACTCGCCCAAATGCCTGGTCAAGACGGGCTGCTGGGGTCCGGTCGTCAACTGCAACGTGCCCAAGCGCGGCTGGATGGCCGGCATCGGCGGCTGCCCCAACGTCGGCGGCATCTGCATCGGCTGCACGATGCCCGGCTTCCCCGACGCGTTCATGCCGTTCATGGACGAGCCCCCGGGCAGCACCCTGTCGTCCCTCGTCGTCAAGCCGTACGGGGCCGTCATCCGACGGCTGCGCGGCGTGACCAACGAGCTGGTCAATCACGAGCCCAAGTGGCGCCACAACAAGCGCAAGCTGACCAGCGGTTACGACCCGCGCTGGCGCCCCTGATGAAGCGTCCCCGGATGCAGCCCACCACCCCACACACCACCGACAGCGAGGGGCAGTACCGCAGATGACCACCACCGAGGCCCGGCCCACGGACCGCAAGCCGCCACAGCTCGTGGACATGTCCTGGGATCCGATCACGCGGATCATCGGCAACCTGGGCATCTACACGAAGATCGACTTCGCCAACCGGGAAGTCGTCGAATGCCACAGCACCTCGTCGCTGTTCCGCGGCTACTCGGTGTTCATGAAGGGCAAGGACCCGCGCGACGCGGGCTTCATCACGTCCCGGATCTGCGGCATCTGCGGCGACAACCACACCACCTGCTCCGACTACGCCCAGCAGATGGCCTACGGAGTCAAGCCGCCCCCGCTGGCCGAGCACATCGTCAACCTCGGCGAGGCCGCCGAGTACATGTTCGACCACACGATCTTCCAGGACAACCTGGTCTTCGTGGACTTCTGCGAGGCCATGGTCAAGGCCACCAACCCCGGTGTGCTGGCCCGCGCCGAGCGCACCGAGGCGCCCCGCGGCGAGATCCACGGCTACCGGACGATCGCCGACATCATGAAGGCCTTCAACCCCTTCGAGGGCGAGGTCTACAAGGAGGCCCTGAAGGTCAGCCGGGTCACCCGCGAGATGTTCTGCCTGATGGAGGGGCGGCACGTCCACCCCTCCACGCTGTACCCGGGCGGCGTCGGCACGATGCCGCAGCCGACCGTCTTCACCGACTACCTCAGCCGCCTCATGCGGGTCATCGACTTCGTGAAGAAGGCCGTCGCCATGAACGACGACGTCTTCGACTTCTTCTACGAGGCGCTGCCCGGCTACGAGGAGGTCGGCCGCCGCCGCACCCTGCTGGGCTGCTGGGGCGCCTTCCAGGACCCCAAGGTCGTCGACTACCGCTACGAGACGATGAACACCTGGGGCAAGGCGATGTACGTCACCCCGGGCATCATCGTCGACGGCGAACTGGTCACCAACAACCTCGTCGACATCAACCTCGGCCTGCGCATCATGCTCGGCAGCTCCTACTACGAGGACTGGGTCAACGAGCAGCCCTTCGTCACCCACGACCCGCTCGGCAACCCCGTCGACATGCGCCACCCGTGGAACCAGACCACCGTCCCGGTGCCGCAGAAGCGCGACTTCGACGACAAGTACAGCTGGGTGATGAGCCCCCGCTGGTTCGACCAGCGCACCGGCGACCACCTCGCCCTCGACACCGGCGGCGGCCCCCTCGCCCGCCTGTGGTCGACCGCGCTGAGCGGCCTGGTGAACACCCCGTACATCAAGTCCACCGGCCACAGCGTGCGCATCTCCCTGCCCAAGGGCGAGTCCCTGCCGGAGACCACCCTGGAGTGGCGCATCCCGCAGTGGAGCAACACCATCGAACGCGACCGCGCCCGGCCGTACTTCGTCGCCTACGCGGCCGCCATGGCCCTGCAGTTCATCGAAGAGGCCATGGGCATGGTGCGCGCGGGCGAGACCAAGGTGTTCGAGAACTACGAGGTGCCCGACGAGGCGATCGGCTGCGGCTTCCACGAGGCGGTGCGCGGTGTCCTCTCCCACCACCTGGTGATCAAGGACAAGAAGATCGCCAACTACCACCCGTACCCGCCCACCCCGTGGAACGCCAGCCCCCGCGACATGTACGGCACCCCCGGCCCGTACGAGGACGCCGTCCAGGGCCAGCCCATCTTCGAGGAGAACGGGCCGGACGACTTCAAGGGCGTCGACATCATGCGCACCGTCCGCAGCTTCGACCCCTGTCTGCCGTGCGGTGTGCACATGTACGTCGGCAAGGGCAAGACGCTGACGACCCTGCACTCGCCGACCTACGGGGCGAACCATGGCTGAGGCCGCCACGGAGCGGCTGGCCGACCCGGACGTCGAGGCCCGCCTCGGCCGGCTCGACGAACTGCTGGAAAGCCTGGAGTCCGCCCCCGGCCCCACGACACGCTCCGCGACCCAGGCGGTGGCACTGCTGACCGAGGTCTACGGCGAGGCCCTGGCCCGCGTCCTGGACCACGCGGACGAGCAGCTCGCCGAACGCCTCGCCGAGGACGAGCTGCTCGGGCACCTCATGGTGCTGCACGACATCCACCCCGAGCCCGCCGAACGCCGGGCGGCCCGCGCGGTCGAACGGCTGCGGCCCGCCGTGCAGGAACGCGGCGGTGACGTGGAGTGGGCCGGGGTGGAAGGCCAGGTCGCCCGGGTGCGTCTGACCACGGGCGGCAGCGGATGCGGGTCCGGCTGCGGCGGCGGAGGTTCCGAGGTCACCGACGCGGTCCGCGCGGCGGTGCTCGCGGTGGCGCCCGAGCTGACGGCGGTGGAACCCCTGACCGAGACGGCCCCCGCCTTCGTACCGCTGACCACGCTGACGCACCGGGGCGCACCGTGACCACCGAAGGAGCGCTGGCCCGCCTCATCCGCTCCTCGGCCGACCGCACGGCGGCGGCCGAGCGGGAGGTGTGCGACCTGTGCGCCGCACCGGTCGCCGACGAGCACGCCCACCTGTACGACACCGGCCAGGAGGAGGTGCGCTGCGTCTGCGGCCCCTGCTCGGTGCTGTTCGCCGACGCGGCGGCGGGGGACGGCCAGTACCGGCTCGTGCCCCGGCGCCGGCTCCGGCTGCCCAAGGTCGACACGGCCGTGCTGGGCGTACCCGTCGGCCTGGTCTTCTTCGTGCCCCGGGCGGACGGCACCGTCACCGCCGAGGGCCCGAGCCCCGCGGGAGCCATGCGGTGGGAGGTGGACGCGGCGGCCTGGCAGCAGCTGGCCGAGACGTGTCCGCAGCTCGCAACCGTGGAACCCGAGGTGGAGGCCCTCCTGGTGAACACCGTCCACGGCCTCGACGAGCACTGGATCGTGCCGGTCGACGACTGCTACCGGATGATCGCCGTCGTTCGCCGGGAGTGGCGCGGCATGTCCGGCGGCGGCCGGATCTGGCCCGCCCTCGAGCAGTTCTTCGAGGACCTCACCGAGCGGCCATAGCCACGCACTCCGCAGGTCGGAGGCGAGGAAGGAGAGCACCCCATGGGCAACATCAGAGTGGGCCGGCCCCAGGCGAAGCCCGACACGCCCGGGCACGTCGCGGGCATGCACCAGGGAAACAAGGGTCCGCGCGAGCGGCAGAAGGGCCACCACGAGGACGGCACCGCCGACGCGCGCCGCTCCACGGGGATCCACTGGAAGCGGCATGACGCCCTCGCGGAGACCATGCCGAACATCTCGCCGGGATGAACACCGTGATGAGAACGAGCAGGGAGTCGCCGCAATGAAACGAGTACGCAGACCCGTCGCGCGCAGGCGGGGCGGGATGAGCGGGCAGCGGGTGCTGAAGGCCGAGGCCGTCCTGGTGGGCGGTGTGGCACTGGCACTGCTGTGCTGGGAGTGGCCCAGCCTGAGGCGCGAGGTGCGGATCTGGCGGATGTCCGGCGGATTCCGCGCCGGCAACCGCTACCCGTGAGCCGGCCGTGCACGAACTGTCGATCGCGACCGCGATCATCGAGCGGGCCGACGAGCTGGCCCGGGCGGACGGGACGGACGCCGTCTCGAAGGTGACCGTCCGGGTCGGCGAGCTGGCGGGCGTCGTCCCCGACGCCCTCGGTTTCGCCTTCGAGGTGGCCCGTGACGGCACCGCCCTCGCGGGGGCCCACCTCGTGGTCGAGCAGATCCCCGCGCAGGCCTGGTGCGGCCCGTGCGCCGAGGAGTTCCCGGTGGGCATGCCCCCGTTCTTCTGGTGCCCGCGCTGCGACCAGCCCTCCAGCGACCTGCGCAGCGGCCGTGAGCTGGAGATCGCCGGGATCGAACCGGTACCGGCGTAGACAGGCCGGTACCGGCATGGACAGGGAAGGGCCCCGCCGATACGTCGGCGGGGCCCTTCGCCCTCCTCCGGCCGGCAGATGCGCGGCAGGTCAGCAGATGCGCGGCAGCTGCTCCCCGAGCGGCAGATCCACCACCCGTGTCCCGCCGAGCCCGGTGGCGACCACCACCATCCCGGGATGCTCGGCGACGCACTCGCCGATCAGCGTGGCCCCGGCACCCTGCGGATGGGCCCGCATCGCAGCCAGGACCTCCTCCGCCTGCGACGGGGGCACGAAGGCGACGAGCCGCCCCTCGTTGGCGACGTACAGCGGGTCGAGCCCGAGGAACCCGCAGGCGTTCGCCACCGCGTCCGGCACCGGGATGGCCCGCTCCCGCAACCGGACACCGGTCCCGGAGGCACGGGCGATCTCGTTGAGGGACGCGGCCAGGCCACCCCTGGTGGGGTCGCGCAGCACATGGATGTCCGGAGTGACGGCCAGCATGGCCGCCACCAGATCCGCCAGCGGCGCGGTGTCGCTGGCGATCTCCACCCCGAACTCCAGCCCTTCCCGCACGCTCATGATCGCCACGCCGTGCAGCCCGATCGGACCGCTGACGACGACCACGTCGCCGGGCCGTGCACGCTGGGGCCGGATGTCCACCCCGTCGGGCACGAGCCCCACCCCGGCGGTGGTGACGTACACCCCGTCGCCGTGCCCGGACTCCACCACCTTGGTGTCACCCGTGGCGATCGTGACGCCGGCGGTCTCGGCGGCCGCCCCCATCGCGCGCGCGATCCGCTCGACGACCGTCAGCTCCACGCCCTCCTCCAGGACGAAGGCCGCGGACAGGTAGGCGGGTTTCGCGCCGCTCATCGCGAGGTCGTTGACGGTGCCGTTGACCGCGAGGTCGCCGAGGCAGCCGCCGGGGAAGAACAGCGGCCGGACCACGTAGGAGTCGGTGGAGAAGGCCAGCCGCGCGCCGCCCAGTTCGAGGACGGCGGAGTCGGCGAGACCGGACAGGGTGGCGTTGCCGTAGGCAGGGGTGAAGATCTGCTCCATCAGCTCCGCCGACAGCGCGCCCCCTCCGCCGTGGCCCATGACCACCACCCCCTGGTCGCGCAGCGGTGCGGGGCAGGTCCAGTTGGCCGGGTCGACCACGTCGGCGAGTCGCTCAGGCAAGGGGAGCCACCTCCTGCGGTGCGGCGGTGCCGGCCTGCGGCGCCGCGGTGTTCATCCGGCGGTAGAGGTAGTAGGCCGCGCAGGCGCCCTCGCTGGAGACCATGGTGGCGCCGAGCGGGGTGCGCGGGGTGCAGGTGGTGCCGAACGCGGCGCACTCGGTCGGCTTGATCAGGCCCTGGAGTACTTCGCCGGCACGGCACTCGGCGGGCTCCTCGGTACGGATCCCGCTGACGTCGAAGCGCTGCTCGGCGTCGTACGCGCGGAAGGCGTCGGTCAGCCGCCAGCCGCTGGTGGGAATCCGCCCGATGCCCCGCCAGGACCGGTCGGTGACCTCGAAGACCTCCTCGATCATGCGCACCGCGGCCGGGTTGCCCTCCTCGCGCACGGCACGCGGGTAGGCGTTCTCGACCCGGTGCTCACCGCGCTCCAGCTGGCGGACCGCCCGGCGGATGCCCTCCAGGATGTCCAGCGGCTCGAAGCCGGTCACCACCATCGGCACGCGGAACCGCTCGGCCAGCTCCGGGTACTCGGCCATCCCCATCACGCTGCACACGTGCCCGGCGGCCAGGAAGCCCTGCACCCGGCACTCGGGCGCCGTCATGATCGCCTCGATGGCCGGAGGCACCCGCACATGCGACACCAGCAGGCTGAAGTTGGACAGGCCCAGCCGGCGCGCCTGGTGCACGGCCATCGCGTTGGCCGGGGCGGTGGTCTCGAAGCCGATCGCGAAGAACACCACCTCCCGGTCCGGGTTGCGGCGGGCCAGCTCCAGGGCGTCGAGCGGCGAGTACACCACCCGCACGTCGCCGCCCTCGCCCTTGACCCGGAACAGGTCGCGGTCGGTGCCCGGCACCCGGAGCATGTCGCCGAAGGAGCAGAAGATCACCCCGGGCCGTGAGGCGATCTCCAGTGCCTTGTCGATGACCTCAAGCGGCGTGACACAGACCGGACAGCCGGGACCGTGGATCAACTCCACCTGTTCGGGCAGCAGTTGGTCGATGCCGTGCCGGATGATCGAGTGGGTCTGCCCGCCGCACACCTCCATCAGGGCCCAGGGCCGGGTGGCGGTGGCGCGGATCTCGTCCAGCAGGCGTCGCGCCAGCTGGGGGTCGTTGAACTCGTCGATGTATTTCACCGGGCCTCACTCCCGCCGTCCTGGGGCTCCGTCACCGCGGCGCCGCCCGCCTCCTTGGCCGCCTGTTCCCAGGCGTCCCCGAACTCCTCCTCCAGCAGCCCCAGTTCCTCGAACAGCTTCAGGGAGGCCAGGGCCGACTCCTCGTCCAGACGCTGGAGCGCGAAACCGACGTGCACGATGACGTACTCACCCACCTTGACGTCGGACACGTACTCCAGGCACGCCTGTTTCTGCACGCCGCCGAAGTCGATCAGCCCGGTGAGCGGGTCGGCACTGTCGTCGATGGCCACGACCTTGCCGGGCACTGCCAAACACATGGGTCACTCCTCCTGTCGTAGGTGCGCCGCGACCACCAGCTGGCCTAGGGCCAGCCCGCCGTCGTTGGGCGGGACTTCGCCGTGCCGGAGCACCGCGAAGCCGTCTTCGGTCAGCAGCCGCGCGCACTCCTCCTCCAGCAGCGCGTTGGCGAACACCCCGCCGCTGAGGGCGACGCAGGTCAGGCCGGTGTCCTGACGCGCCCGCCGGCAGATCTCCGCCACGGCCCGCGCCACCGCACGGTGGAAACGGGCCGCGAGCACGGCGGCCGGGGTGCCGCGCCGCAGATCGGCGACCAGTGCACTCAGCACGGGCGCCGGGTCGAGCCCGCGGGCGAAGGTGTACGCCGACGTGTCGGCGCCCCATGCCGACGTGGCCGCCGCCTCCAGCTCCAGCGCGGCCTGCGCCTCGTACCCCGCGCGATGGCACACGCCCACGAGCGACGACACGGCGTCGAAGAGGCGGCCCATGCTGGAGGTCGCCACACAGGCCAGGCCGCCGGTCAACTGCTTTTCGAGAACGGACAGTTCGTCCGGCAGGCAGGCGGTCACACAGGGCAGGTCCGTGTCCCACGGCAGTCCCGCCGCCCACAGCCGGGCCAGGGCGAGACGGCACGGGTTGGCCACGCCCGCGTCGCCGCCGGGCAGCGGGGCGGGGGACAGGTGGGCGTAGCGCCGGAAGCCGCCGTAACCGGCGAGGAGGATCTCGCCGCCCCAGACGGTGCCGTCGGTTCCGTAGCCCGTGCCGTCGAAGGCGACGCCGATCACGGGGGTGGTGCCGTCGAGGCCGTGCTCGGCCATCGCGGAGGCGATGTGCGCGTGGTGGTGCTGGACCAGCACGGGGGCGTGCCCGGCCAGTCGGGCGGCCCACCGCGTCGAGTGGTACCCGGGGTGCCGGTCGGCGGCGACCAGCTCGGGGCTCACGCCGGTCAGCCCCCGCAGGTGCGTGTCCGCCCGGCGGGCCGCCTCCAGGGTGGCCAGGTCGCCCATGTCGCCGATGTGCGGGCCGAACCAGGCCTGATCGCCCTCGCCGAGGCACAGTGCGTTCTTCAGGTCGCCGCCCACGGCGAGGGCGGGCCGCACCGGGACCGGCAGCCGCAGCGGGCGGGGCACATACCCCCGGGACCGGCGCAGCACCTGCTCGGTGCCGTCGGGCCGCACCCGCAGCAGGGAGTCGTCGCAGGGCGAGGCGATGGGCCGGTCGTGGGCGAGCCAGGCGTCGGCCAGCCCGGCAAGCCGGGTGAGCGCCTCGTCGTCGTCCGTGACGATCGGTTCCCCGGATCGGTTGCCGCTCGTCATGACCAGCACACGCGGGCCGGGCGGGTCACCGGGCAGGCCGAACAGCAGGGTGTGCACGGGCGTGTAGGGGAGCAGCACGCCGAGGTGCGGGCTGCCGGGGCAGACGCCGGGTGCGAGGCCGTTCGCCTCCGCGCGCCGGCGCAGCAGGACGATGGGGCGCCGCGAGCTGGTGAGGGCAGCCCGTGCGGACGCGGGGAGCTCGGCGATCCGCCGTACTTCGTCGAGGTCGGCGCACATCACCGCGAACGGCTTGCCCCCGCGTGCCTTGCGGGCGCGCAGGGTGTCGACTGCGCGTGCGTCGGTGGCGTCGCAGGCCAGGTGGTAGCCGCCGAGGCCTTTGACGGCGACGATCCGTCCGGCGGCCAGCAGCGCCCGCGCCGACGCCAGGGCCTCGGCATCCCGGGCCGGCCGGACCCCGCTCCCGCACGCCCGCACCAGGCGCAGCCGAGGACCGCAGTCCGGGCAGGCCACGGGCTGGGCGTGGAAGCGGCGGTCCAGGGGGTCGCCGTACTCCCGGGCGCACTCGCCGCACATCGGGAAGGCGGTCATGGTCGTGGCCACCCGGTCGTACGGCATGCCGGTGGCGATGGTGAAGCGGGGGCCGCAGTGCGTGCAGGTGACGAACGGGTGCCGGTGCCGGCGGTCGGCCGGATCGCCCAGCTCCCGCAGGCAGTCCGGGCAGGTCGCCGTGTCGGGCGGGAGCAGGGTGCTGCCGGGGGAACGGTCGGTGGAGCGGATGCCGAAGGCGTCGTCGGCGCCGGTGGCGGGCAGGTCCTCGACCCCGACGCCGGTGACGGTGGCCAGCGGCGGAGGCTCCTTGGCCAGCCGGTCGCAGAAGTCGGCGACCCCGTCCGGCGGCCCCTCCACCTCGATGAGGACACCGCCGGCCGTGTTGCTCACGAAGCCCGCGAGCCCGAGGTCGGTGGCGAGGCGGTGCACGAAGGGGCGGAAGCCCACGCCCTGCACGGTGCCGCGCACGGTGACACGCCGGCGCACCGCCCGGGTGGCGGGCGCTGTCACGAGACGAGGCCGGCTTCGGCGCCCTCGTGCGTGTGGGTGTGCGGGCGGGGCGCCAGGGGAGGCCGGTGGACGGGGGCCCCGTCCCGGACGGCGAGGACCCGTTCCAGGAGTGCGTCGACGCCGGCGCCGGTACGGGCGCAGGACCGCACCACCTCCACCCCCGGGTTGACCCGCTGGACGTTCGCCTCGAAGGCCGACTCGTCGAACCCGGCCGGCTCGGCCAGATCCGTCTTGGTCAGCACCACCAGATGGGCGGACCCGAAGGCCGTGGGGTACTTCAGCGGCTTGTCCTCGCCCTCCGTCACCGCCATGAGCACGATCCGCAGGCTCTCGCCGAGGTCGTAGGACGCGGGGCAGACGAGGTTGCCGACGTTCTCCACGAACAGCAGCGACGTGCCCTCGGGCAGCCAGCTCTCCACGTGGCCGCGCAGCTGCCGCGCCTCCAGGTGGCACAGCCCGTCCGTCAGCAGTTGTTTCACCGGGGCTCCCGACCGGGCCAGCCGGTCGGCGTCGTTCTCGGTGGCCAGGTCGGCCGTGAGCGCGGCCACCGGCAGGCTCCGCTCCACGGCCCTGGCCAGCATCCGCCCGAGCAGTTCCGTCTTGCCGCTGCCGGGGCTGGACAGCAGGTTGACCACGCTCACCGCGCGCCGGGCCAACTCCTCACGCAGGTCCGCGGCCAGACCGTCGTTCTTCGCCAGGACGGCCTGAGTGACCTCGTCCACGGAATCGCACATGGGCGCCGCTCCTCGCGGGTCGGTAGGGAAATCGTTCCGCTACCGATCCTCCGCGCCGCCGCTCACCGTGCCCGGCAGCCCGGCCGACGACAGGGCTGCGGATTCGTCCGGGCGGCTCAACGGGGGCGTGGCCGCCGGGTCGGCGAGGAGCACCGGCACCATGGTGTGCAGCGCCGCGACGGCCCGCCCGACCGCCTCGCGCACCGTCGCGCTGATGCCCGGGGCGATGTCCTCGTCGGCGGGCGCCCGCAGCTCCGGCTCGCAGGCCAGGACCAGGACGCGGGGGAGCGGCTCGTCGCCCAGGTGGGCGGCCAGGGCGAGGACCTTCGCCGGATCCATGCCGTGTGCCTCGGGCGGGGCGCCCGCCGTGGAGCCGTCGGGCAGGTCCGGCTCGATCAGCGACAGCGCGCCCGGCTCATGCCCCCGCACGGCCGCGTCGACCAGGACGGCCGTGTCGTAGCCGTCGAGCAGCTCGTACGCCAGGTCCATGCCGCGGATGCCGAAGTCCCGCACCCGCACCTGTGGCGGCAGCGGGTGCTGGTCCAGGGCGCGGATCACCTCGGGGCCGAAGGCGTCGTCCGCGAGGAAGATGTTGCCGACCCCCGCCACGAGCAGCCGCGCGCTCATCGCGCGTCTCCGGTGGCCAGCGGCCGGGCGGAGCCGTTCGGGAGCTTGCGGACGAAGGCGGAGCGCAGCGCGTGGTAGGGCGCCTCGGGGTCGAAGAAGACGGCGCGCATACGGGCGAGTTCGGAGCGCCGGTATTCGGCGAGGGGCCGCTGGAGCTCGTCCGCGTGACGGGACGTGGCCTTGGCGGTGATCCGGCGCGGGAGATCCGGATCGGCGGCCAGGTCGGCGGCCAGGCGCTCGACCTCGGTGCCGAACTCCCGCGCAGCGACCGGCACCAGACGGTCCACCAGCCCGATCCGCTCGGCCGTCGCGGCGCTCACCGGCAGCGCCTCGGTCGTCAGCCGCTCGGCCGTCTCGGCGCCCACCCGGCGGGGCAGCGAGTACGTCCAGTACTCCGACCCGTACAGGCCCATGTTCCGGTAGTGCGGGTTGAGGACGCTGCCCGTGCGGCACCAGACCTCGTCGGCGGCCAGGGCGAGCATGACGCCGCCGGCCGCCGCGTTGCCGCCGAGGGCCGCCACCACCAGCCGGTCGGTGGTGCGCAGCACCGCCTCGACCACGTCGTCCATGGCGTTCAGGTTGGACCAGGACTCGCCCGCCGGGTCGCTCGACGCCTCGATGACGTTGAGGTGGATGCCGTTGGAGAAGAAGTCGCGGGCGCCGCCGAGCACCAGCACCGAGGTGGGGCGGGTCAGGGCGTAACGCCAGGCGGCGAGCAGCCTGCGGCAGTGGGTGGTGCTCATGGCCCCGCCGGGGAACGAGAAGCTCAGGAAGCCGATGTGACCGCGCTGCCGGTAGCGGATGTCGGTCCAGGTGGTGCGGCCCGGGGGCAGTTCGAGCGGGGCGGCGATCTCGGGCAGCCAGTACGGGCGGTCGTTCGAACCCGGCATGCCCGGGCCGCTGCCGGGCGGGGCCGGGAAACCGGAGAGCACCGAGGCGGCCGGGCGGCGGAACGGTGCAGGGTCGCCGGAGCTCTTGCGGGGGCGCAGCTCCGGGATCCACACCGCGCCGTCCCGGGTGGCCCGGCAGACCGCGCCGGCCCGGGTCGCGAGCAGTTCCCCGGGCTCCCCGCGCAGCCGGTCCTCGGGGTGCCCGCCGTGCAGGAACACCTCCCGGTCGCAGATCTCGTCCCGGACGCCCGGCTGTGAGTCGGCCCCGCGGAGCTTGCGCAGCACCGTCGCCGTGCTGTCGTTCTCCCAGTCGATCCGCCGCTGCTCCTGGCGGAAGAAGTCCCGCCACACGACGTGGATCCCGGGTTCGCTCTGCGGGCGCGGTTTGTACGACCCGTCGGCGTAGCGCCGCACGGCCAGCAGCACGGCGGCCGTGGCGGCGTCCGCCACCTCGTTGCGGTACATGTCGCTCTTGCCCGCCGGGGGCAACGGGAAGGTGCCGTCCGCCCACACGTCACCCGCGTCCATGGCCGCCTCGGCCTGGAGCACCGTCACGCCCCACTCGGACGCCTCCTCGGCGATCGCCCAGTCCAGCGACGACGGGCCCCGGTCACCGGGTGGCCCCGGGTGCACGACCAGGCAGGTGTGCTCCTGCCACACGTCCTCCGGCAGGGCCGACTTCAGCATCGGGGCGACGATCAGCTCCGGGCACACCTCGCGTACGGCGGCCCGGACGGCGTCGGGGCCGTGCGAGGCGAGCACGACGTCCACGTGGTGCCCCTCGTCCGACAGTTCGGCGAACACACGCTGGGACAGGCTGTTGAACGCAGTGGCGACGAGCAAGATGTCCATGACATCGCATGGTCGTCCGTCGAGGGAGGGCCGTGAAGGACCACGGCGGCGTTTCGCGGTCCTCAACCGCTTCCGGCCGAACGAGTACGTTCTGCGGTGATCACCCGGCGCAGCGGGACTCCGGTCCCCCTTGCCCGGGCCGCACGCCTGGCGCACGCTGTTCGTATGGGTACGCAAGACGGCCCTACGCTCATCAACTCCGTCCAGCGGGCCATGCGGCTGCTGGAGGCGGTGAGCGCGCACGGGAACGGCGCGCCGGCCAAGCAGCTGGCGCGCGAGACGGGCCTGCCCCTGGCGACCGCCTATCACCTGCTGCGGACCCTGGTGCACGACGGGTACGTGCGGAAGCTGGACGACGGCGGGTTCGTCCTCGGCGACAAACTCCAGACCCTGCAGTCCACGGGACGTGCGCAGGCGCTGCTCAGCCGCGTCCGGCCCACCCTCGCCGCGCTGCGGGACGAGCTCGCGACCGCCGCCTACCTCACCTTCTACGAGGACGGCGAGATCCGGGTCGCCGAGATCGTCGACGGCCCCGGCACCCCCCGCGTCGATCTCTGGGTGGGCTTCGAGGACGCGGGGCACGCCACCGCACTGGGCAAGGCCGTACTGCGGGAACTGGACGAGGAGGCCCGCCAGGACTACCTCTCCCGTCACGACCTCGCCGACCTCACCCCGCGGACGATCACCAGCCTGCCGGAACTGCTCCGGCGGCTGGAGACCCCGCCCCTGGCCCCGGCCGTCACGGACCTGGAGGAGTACGCCGTCGGCACGGTCTGCGTCGCCGTCCCGGTCTACAGCGGGGACACGCTCGGCTCCCTGGGTGTCTCGCTGCCGTCGAACCGGCTCTCCCGGCTGCCGGAGATCCGCGAGCGGCTGCTCCCGACCGCGAGCCGCGTGACCAGGAGCCTCTCGTTCACTATCTGAAAATCCGCTTCTTGCCGGTGACCCCGCTCACCCCGTTCTCTGGATAAAGCAGACATTTCAGGGACGTGCCCCGGCACAGGTGAGGACTGATACACCAACATGAGCCAAGCCCGAGACCATGGCGTCGACCACCGGCCGGCAGGGCCGTTCGGCAACCGAGCGGCCGGTTCCAGGGCTTCGGCCCGCAGGCGCGCCATCACGCAGCTCGCCGCCGGAACACCCCTCCTGCCCGTCCTGGTCGTCGCCCTCGTCGTGTCCGTCGACCTCGTCGGCGGAGCGGGGATGATCTGGCTGCCCCTGCTGGCGGCCGGGCCCGCCCTGGCGGCCACGACCAACGGGCCGCGCGGGGTTGTCTGCATCGGCTTCCTCGCCGCGGCGCTCGGTGTGACACTCGGGCTCCGGGACGGAGTGCCGTTCCGGGAACTGTCCGCCGTGCTGTCTGCCCTGGCCGCCGTCACCCTCGCGAGCGGCCTGGCCAGCACCCTGCGCGGGCGCCGGGAACGGGTGCTCGCCGCCGTCCGCTCGGTCGCCGAGACCGCCCAGCACGCACTGCTCAGGCCCGTGCCGTCGACCGTCGGGCCGTTCCAGGCGGCCGTCCGCTACAGCGCGGCGGCGGCCGAGGCCCGTATCGGCGGGGACCTGTATGCGCTGATACCCACCCCGCACGGGGTGCGGCTGATCGTCGGCGACGTGCGGGGCAAGGGGCTGCCCGCCGTCGGGACCGCTGCCCTGGTGCTCGGTGTCTTCCGCGAGGCCGCCCACGACGAAGCCGACCTCCTCGCCGTGGTCGACAGGATCGAGCGGAGCCTCGCCCGCAACCTCGGACACGACGACTTCGTCACCGCCGTGGTCGCCGGATACCCGCGGGCAGGGCATCTGGAGGTGGTGAACTGCGGGCACGCGCCCCCGCTGCTGGTGCGCGCCTCCGGCAGCATCACCGCGGTGGAGCCCACCCACCCGGCCCCGCCCCTCGGACTGCGCGCCCTCACCGGCCACACCCCCGGGCTCCAGGCGCTCCCCTTCGACGACGGCGACCAACTGCTGCTCTACACCGACGGGGTCACCGAAGCCCGCGACGGCGGCCGCGCCTTCTACCCCCTCACCGAGGGCCTGAAGCGCCATGTCTCCCACGAGCCGGCCCACACCGTCGGCGCGCTCCACGACGAACTGCTGGCACACGTGGGCGGGCGGCTGCACGACGACGCGGCCCTGCTCCTCATCCGCAAGCCGACCGCACGCCCCGCCGAGGCGGAGGCCCCCGGGGCGAGCGATCTCGGCCCGGCCGCTCCCGACCCGGTGCGCGAGGCGAGGTGCTGCTCATGAGAGCCGCGGCGGCCGGGCCGGGTCACGCCTCGCGCAGGTCCTTGACCCGGCGGAGTTTGCCGAGGGAGCGCTCCAGGGTCTCGGGTTCGACGATCGTCACGTCGGCGGTGATGCCGATGCCGTCCTTGACGGCCTTCGCGATCGTCCCGGCCGCGGCCTCGCGCTGCTCGGGGCCGGTGCCGGGACGGGTCTCGACACGGACGGTCATGTGGTCCAGGCGGCCGCGCCGGGTCAGCTGGATCTGGAAGTGCGGGGCGACGCCGGGCGTGCGCAGCACGATCTCCTCGATCTGGCTGGGGAAGACGTTCACGCCGCGCAGGATGATCATGTCGTCGCAGCGGCCGGTGATCTTCTGGATGCGGCGGAACGCGGGCCGGGCCGTGCCGGGCAGCACCCGGGTCAGATCACGGGTGCGGTAGCGGACGACCGGCAGGGCCTCCTTGGTCAGGGACGTGAAGACCAGCTCGCCCTCCTCGCCCTCGGGCAGCACCTCGCCCGTGATCGGGTCGACGACCTCGGGGTAGAAGTGGTCCTCCCACACGTGCAGCCCGTCCTTGGTCTCCACGCACTCCTGGGCCACACCGGGGCCGATCACCTCGGAGAGGCCGTATATGTCGACGGCGTGGATGTCCGTCCGCTCCTCGATCTCGCGGCGCATCTCCTCCGTCCACGGCTCGGCCCCGAAGACGCCCACCCGCAGACTGCTGTCGCGCGGGTCGAGGCCCTGACGCTCGAACTCGTCGAGCAGCGTGAGCATGTAGGAGGGGGTGACCATGATGATCTCGGGCCGGAAGTCCTGGATGATCTGCACCTGGCGCGCGGTCATGCCCCCGGAGGCCGGGATCACCAGACAGCCGGCGCGCTCCGCGCCGTAGTGCGCGCCGAGGCCGCCGGTGAACAGCCCGTACCCGTAGGAGATGTGCACCTTGTGCCCCGGGCGGCCGCCGGCGGCGCGGATCGAGCGGGCGACGAGGTCCGCCCACATCGACAGGTCGTTCTCCGTGTAGCCGACCACCGTGGGGCGGCCGGTGGTGCCGCTGGAGGCGTGTACGCGCCGCACCTGGTCCATGGGGACGGCGAACATCCCGAACGGGTAGGTGTCCCTCAGATCGGCCTTCGTGGTGAAGGGGAAGCGGGACAGGTCCTCCAGCGAGTGGCAGTCGTCGGGGGAGACCCCGGCCGCGTCGAACTTCTTCCGGTACGCCTCCACGTTCTCGTAGGCGTGCCGCAGGCTGCGGCACAGACGGTCGAGCTGGAGTTCCCGCAACTGCTCGCGCGTCAGGCGTTCACCGTCGTCGAGCAGGTCGTGGGGGAGGGGCTCGCCGCGTCGCTGCCCCGTCGGCTCCGGAGCCCGGGAGGCCGTCGTCTCACTGGTCATTCGCACTCCTCGGGCCTCGTGCCGGCGATGCTGCGGCTGCGGCCCCGGAACTCCGCGATCACCTCGTCGCCCCGCCGGACGCTCACGTCGTAGAGGCCGCTGCGCCCGTACCGGGTGCGCTCCTCGGCGCGCGCGACCAGCTCGTCGCCCTGGTGCGCCGGGGCCACGAAGGTGATGTCCGCGCCCGCCGCGACCGTCACCGGGCCGTGGCTGTTGCAGGCGCAGGCGAAGGCGCTGTCGGCGAGCAGGAAGACGTAGCCGCCGTGGGCGATCCCGTGCCCGTTCACCATCGCCGGAGTCACGGTCATCCGCAGCACGGCGGTCCCTTCGCCCTGCTCCAGGAGCTCGATCCCGAGCCCGCGGGAGGCCTCGTCCGCGGCGAACATCGCCTCCGCGGGTGGCGTCGCATCAGCGGTATGGGTCACTTCTCGCACCACCTCATAGCCCGACCGAACATTCGGTTAGCCTCGGTGTCGCCATGTAATCCAGCCGCCCGGACGCGTGTCAAGGGTCCAGGACTTGCCCGGGGGTCTTACCAAGGCGCTCCGGCTTGTCCTACCATGGACCGAACGAATGGTCGGTTGGGAAGTGGGACGGATGGATACGACACGCTCCAGCCCCGCGGGGACGGACGGCGCCGAGCCGGTTCTCCAGCAGCACTTCGACGCGACGATCGCGCGGGACCAGCGGATCGAGCCGCGCGACTGGATGCCGGAGGGCTACCGGAAGACACTGATCCGGCAGATCGCGCAGCACGCGCACTCGGAGATCATCGGCATGCAGCCGGAGGGCGAGTGGATCACCCGCGCGCCGTCGCTGCGCCGCAAGGCCATTCTGTTCGCGAAGGTCCAGGACGAGGCCGGGCACGGGCTGTACCTGTACTCGGCGGCGGAGACGCTGGGCGCCGACCGCGCGGATCTGACCGGGCGCCTGATCGAGGGCCGCCAGAAGTACTCGTCGATCTTCAACTACCCGACGCTGAGCTTCGCGGATGTCGGGGTGATCGGCTGGTTCGTGGACGGCGCCGCGATCTGCAACCAGGTGCCGCTGTGCCGCTCGTCCTACGGGCCCTACGCGCGCGCCATGGTGCGGATCTGCAAGGAGGAGTCGTTCCACCAGCGGCAGGGCTACGAGCTGCTGATGGCGATGATGCGGGGCACCGCCGCCCAGCGCGAGATGGTGCAGGACGCGGTGGACCGCTGGTGGTGGCCGTCGCTGATGATGTTCGGCCCGCCCGACGAGGCCTCGCCCAACTCCGCGCAGTCCATGGCCTGGAAGATCAAGCGGCACAGCAACGACGAGCTGCGTCAGCGTTTCGTCGACATGACCGTCCCGCAGGCCGACAAGCTCGGCGTGACGCTCCCGGACCCGGAGCTCCGCTGGAACGAGGAGCGGGGCCGCCACGACTTCGGCACGCCCGACTGGGACGAGCTGATGCGGGTCATCAAGGGCGACGGCCCGTGCAACGACCAGCGGATGGAACGGCGCCGCACGGCCCATGAGGAGGGCGCCTGGGTGCGCGAGGCGGCCACCGCCCACGCCGCCAAGCAGGCCGCCCGCGAGCGGAAGGGAGCGGTGGCATGACCGCCGACAAGCAGGACTGGCCGCTGTACGAGGTGTTCGTACGCGGCAAGCGCGGGCTGAACCACGTCCACGTGGGATCGCTGCACGCCGCCGACGACCGCATGGCGCTCACCCACGCCCGCGACCTGTACACCCGGCGCAACGAGGGCGTCTCGATCTGGGTCGTGCGCTCGGAGCACATCGCCGCCTCCACCCGCGACGAGAAGGACCCCTTCTTCGAGCCCAGCGCCGACAAGGTCTACCGGCACCCGACCTTCTACGACATCCCCGAAGACGTCCCGCACATCTGAAGGAGAGGGCATGAGCGACGACCACGTCTACATGACCCTCGCCGAGGGACACGAGGACGACACCCGCTGGGCCTACGGCACCGGCTTCGAGGACCCCCTGCACGGCGTCGACACCACGGTGCCCGGCGGAGTGGACGCCGGTGAACTGGCCGCCCTGTGCGTCACCCTGGCCGACGACGCCCTGGTCTCGGCGCAGCGGCTGGCCGAGTGGACCACCCGCGCCCCCGAACTGGAGGAGGAGGTGGCGCTGGCCAACATCGGGCTCGACCTGCTCGGCCAGGCCCGCCTGCTCTACTCCCGCGCGGGCCAGGTCGACGGCACCGGCCGCGACGAGGACGCCTTCGCCTACTTCCGCGACGCCGGCGACTTCCGCAACGTACGCCTGGCCGAACTCCCCAACGGCGACTTCGCGTTCTCGATGGTGCGGCTGCTGGTGTTCGCCAGCTGGCGCCTCGCGCACTTCGAGCGGCTCACCGCACACCGCGACCCGGTGCTCGCGGCGATCGCCGCCAAGGGCGTGAAGGAACTGACGTACCACCGCCAGTACGCGGCCGAGTGGGCCGTGCGTCTCGGCGACGGCACGGAGGAGTCGCACCGCCGGATGCGCAGGGCGCAGGAGCAGGTGGCGCCCTACCTGGGCGAGCTGTTCACGGCGTTCGACGTCCGGGACGAGGTCGTCGCCGTGCTGCGCCAGGTCACCGAGGCGGCCGGACTGCCCATGCCCGTCTACCGCCCGCTGCCCGGCTCGGGCCGCACCGGGGACCACACCGAGCATCTCGCCCCGCTGCTGGCCGAGTTGCAGGCAGTGGCCCGCGCGCACCCGGAGGCGACATGGTGACGACAGCCCTGGACGCGCGGCGGGCCCGGCACATCGCCGAGCAGGTGCCCGACCCCGAACTGCCCATGCTCACCCTGGCCGACCTCGGAGTGCTGCGCGAGGTGTCGCTGAGCCCGGACGGCACGGTGGTCGCGAGCCTGACCCCCACCTACTCGGGCTGCCCGGCCATGGCGGAGATGCGCGCCGGCGTGGCAGCCCGGCTGCGGGACGCCGGGTACGCGCACGTGGAGATCCGCACGGTCCTCGACCCGCCCTGGAGCAGCGACTGGATCACGGCGGCCGGCCGCCGCAAGCTCGCCGAGCACGGCATCGCCCCGCCCGGGGCCGTGCCTGCGCGAGCGGCCGGTCCGGTCCCGCTCGTGCTGTCGCCTTCCCGCCGCTCGGTGCCCTGTCCTCGCTGCGGCCATCCCGACACCGAGGAGACCTCCCGCTTCGGCGCCACGTCCTGCAAGTCCCTGTGGCGCTGCCTCGCCTGCCGCGAGCCGTTCGAGTACGTCAAGGAGATCTGATGGAGGACCTGATGGAGCCGGCCCCCGCCCCGGCGGCCCGCCCGCGTGCCCGCCGACGTCCGGTCTTCCACCCCCTGCGGGTCGCGGCCGTGCAGCCGCTGTGCGAGGACGCGGCGGCCGTGAGCTTCGACATCCCGGCCGAGCTGGCCGAGGAGTTCACCTTCGCGCCCGGCCAGTCGCTCACCCTGCGCCGCGACATCGACGGACGCGACGAGCGCCGCTCGTACTCGATCTGCGCTCCCGCCGGCACGGCGCCGCGCATCGGCGTCCGCGTGGTGCCGGGCGGCCTGTTCTCCTCCTGGCTGGTGAACGACGTACGCCCCGGGGACACCGTCGAGGTGATGGCACCCACCGGTGCCTTCACCCCCGACCTCACCTCCCACGGCCACCACGTCCTGATCGCGGCCGGCTCCGGCATCACGCCCATGGTCTCCATCGCCGAGTCCGTCCTGGCCGCCGACTCCCGTTCACAGGTCACCCTCCTCTACGGGAACCGCCGTACCGGCACGGTGATGTTCGCCGACGAACTCGCCGACCTGAAGGACCTCTACCCGACGCGGTTCCAGCTCTCCCACGTCCTCTCCCGCGAGCCCCGCGAGGCCGAGGTGCTCTCCGGCCGCCTCGACGCCGAGCGGCTCTCCGCACTCGTCGACGCGCTGGTCGACGTGGAGTCCGCCGACCACTGGTGGCTGTGCGGCCCGCACGGCATGGTCCGCGCCGCCCAGCAGGTCCTCACCGGCCTCGGCGTGCCCGCCGACCGCGTCCACCAGGAGCTCTTCTACGCCGACGACGAGCCCGTACGCGAGGTCCACCACGCCGAGACAGGCCCCTCAGGCCCGGTCAGCCAGGTCACCGTCACCCTCGACGGCCGGTCGACCACCTCCGCTCTGCCCCGGGAGCGGTCCATCCTCGAAGGCGCCCAGCAGACCCGCCCCGACCTGCCCTTCGCCTGCAAGGGCGGTGTCTGCGGCACCTGCCGCGCCCTGGTCACCGACGGCAAGGCCGACATGCGCCGCAACTTCGCCCTCGAACCGTCCGAGGTCGACGCGGGCTACGTCCTCACCTGCCAGTCGTTCCCGGTGTCCGAGGCACTGACGGTGGACTTCGACACCTGAGCCCGATCCCCCGACCGGTGCGTCGGCCTGCGGCCCCAGGCTGGGGCCGGCGCTTCGACCCAGCGGCTGGTCGCTCGTCGACAGGTGCCTGTCACTCGTTCTTGGAACGGGACGCGCAGAGCGTTACAGGGGGTGCGTTCCCCGGTCGGCGCGCAGGACCCGCAACGCCGTGAGGGCCACGTGGAGTTCGGTGCGGCGGTCGCCGGATTCGAGGTCGGTGTCGAGGAGGCGTTCGATGGTGCGCAGACGCTGGTACATGGTCTCCCTGGACAGGCCGCCGCGACGGGCAGCCGTGGTCTTGTTGCCGGCGGCGTCGAGGTAGTGCCCCAGGGTCGTCAGCAGGTCGGTGCCGTGCCGGGTGTCGTGGTCGATGAGCCGGCCCAGCCGGCGTTCCGTGTAGTCCTGGATCCGGGTGTCCTCACGCAGCGCGTACAGCAGCCGGCGCAGGTCGATGTCCGGCAGCTCGTGGAAGGAACGGTCCGCGGGCAGGGCCTGGCCGGGCGGGGTGGCCTCTATGACCCGGGCCGCCTCCCGGAAGGAGCGTGCGGTGTCGGCGAGATCCGCGACCTCCGAACCGATGCCGACGATCGCCTCCGGGGCCAGCGTCAGCGCGGTGCGGCTCAGCCGTTCGGCCACGGGCCGCCAGGGCTGGGCAGGGCGCAGGGCCAGCAGGACGCCGAGGCGGCCGGGGGAGAGTTCGCCGACCAGGGCCGGGACGCCGGCCGACCTCAGCTCCCGGTGCAGCCGGGTCTCCGGCTCGGTGCCCTCCCCGCCGGGGCCCAGGTCCACGAGGATCGCCAGGAAGACACCGGCCTCCGTGGGCAGGCCCAGCGCGGCGCAGCGGGCGCGGACGTCCTCGGCGGAGTGGTGGCGCTGCTCCGCCAGCTCCCGCAGGGCGTTGCGGTGTGCCGTGTGCTCCCACGGCGTGGAGTGGATGAGCCGGGCCACGGTCAGGGCCATCGCCGTGCGCTCCAGGACGGTGATGTGCTCCGGCCCGAAGGCCGGCC
Source organism: Streptomyces sp. NPDC024017 (assembly GCF_040638895.1). Taxonomy (NCBI): domain Bacteria; kingdom Bacillati; phylum Actinomycetota; class Actinomycetes; order Kitasatosporales; family Streptomycetaceae; genus Streptomyces; species Streptomyces sp. NPDC024017. The sequence goes on from NZ_JBEZYZ010000003.1 coordinate 304,709, forward strand.
CGTCGGCGGGCAGCATGGCCAGACGCCCCCAGCGTTCACCCTGGTAGGAGACGGGCGCGGTGAGCCAGCCCTCCGGGCCGCCCACCTCGGTGTGGTCGCCGGGCGCGGCCGCCCGGGAGCGCCGCTCCCAGTCCGCGAGTGCCTCCTCCACCGTGCTCCCCGAGGGCTCGCAGATCAGCGCCTGGTGCACCAGGTTCTCCAGCACGACCGTCCGGCCGCTCATCTCCGCCGCCGCGCGCACCACGTCCTCCGGCCCCGCCCCGCGCAACGTCAGGGCCGTGAACGCCTCGTGGATCCGCTGGGTACGCCGCATCGCGTCGGCCTGGCTGCCGAGGATCAGCGCGTGCACGACCTGGGTGACCTCCAGGAAGTTGACGTCCCGGGCGAGCGTGACCAGCGGCAGACCGCGGGCCCGGCAGGCCTGCACGAGGGCGTCGGGCGGCCGGTGGTAGCGCCGTACGAGTTCGATGACCAGGGCGGCCGCCCCCACCTCGGTCAGTTCGTCGACGTACCGGCGGACACCCGCCGCGTCCTCGGGCAGCGGCATGCCCGTGGTGAGGACCAGCTCGCCGCCCTTGAGGAAGGAGGCCGGGTCCGTCAGCTCGGTGATGTGCACCCAGCGCACCGGCCGGTCCAGCTGGGCCAGTCCCGTGACGACCTGGGGCTGTCCGGCGGCCAGGACCGGCAGGGCGAGGACGTCGGCGAGGGTCGGTGCGCGACCGGTCGGCCCCGGTGCCCGGTCGGTCGTCGGGTGATGATCGTCCACGGTGCCTCCCTGCCTGCCCGGTCACTCTGACAAGCGGCACTGACCTGCGCAAGAGCTGTCAACGGGAGAGGCAAGCGGGACCCGAGGGGTTCGGCGGTTGACACAACGTCCGAACAACGGGTTCCGGCTGGACAGATCACGCGTTGTCGCGTTTCGCGGCGGCTTGGATGCTCGGAAACCGGAGCTGAGCCAACCACCAGACCTCGACGTACGGCCGGGAGACAACATGACCGCACTGTCGCCGCACCTTCGCCAGGCCACGCCCGTCGTGGCGGCCCGGGGCGAGGGCGTCCACCTCTACGGTGAGGACGGCCGTCGCTACCTCGACTTCACCGCCGGCATCGGCGTCACCAGCACCGGGCACTGCCACCCCAAGGTCGTGGCGGCGGCGCAGGAGCAGGTGGGCACGCTGATCCACGGCCAGTACACGACCGTCATGCACCAGCCGCTGCGCCGCCTCGTCGACAAGCTGGGCGAGGTGCTGCCGGCCGGCCTGGACAGCCTGTTCTTCACCAACTCCGGCAGCGAGGCCGTCGAGGCGGCGCTGCGGCTGGCCCGCCAGGCCACCGGCCGGCCCAACGTCATCGTCTGCCACGGCGGCTTCCACGGCCGTACGGTCGCCGCCGCCTCCATGACGACCTCCGGCATCCGCTTCCGGTCCGGGTTCTCGCCGCTGATGAGCGGCGTGGTCGTCACCCCGTTCCCGACGGCCTTCCGGTACGGCTGGGACGAGGAGACCGCCACCCGCTTCGCCCTGAAGGAACTCGACTACACCCTCCAGACGATCTCGTCGCCCGCCGACACGGCCGCGATCATCGTCGAGCCGGTCCTCGGCGAGGGCGGCTACGTCCCCGCGAACCGCGCCTTCATGGAAGGCCTGCGGGAGCGGGCGGACCGGCACGGCTTCCTGCTGATCCTCGACGAGGTGCAGACCGGCGTCGGCCGCACCGGGCGCTTCTGGGGCCACGACCACTTCGGCGTCACCCCCGACATCCTCGTCACCGCCAAGGGCCTGGCCAGCGGCTTCCCCCTCTCCGGGATCGCCGCCTCCGAGGAACTGATGACGAAGGCCTGGCCCGGCTCGCAGGGCGGCACGTACGGGGCCAACGCCGTCGCCTGCGCCGCCGCGTGCGCGACGCTGGACGTCGTACGCGACGAGAAGCTCGTCGAGAACGCCGAGGCGATGGGCAAGCGGCTCCGCCAGGGCCTGGAGGCCGTGGCCGACCGGACCCCGGGGATCGGCGACGTCCGCGGCCTCGGCCTCATGCTCGCCACCGAGTTCGTCACCGAGGACGGCAGCCCCGACCCGGAGACCGCCGCCCGCGTCCAGCGTGCCGCCATCGACGAGGGGCTGCTCCTGCTGCTGTGCGGCGCCTGGAACCAGGTCGTCCGCATGATCCCGGCGCTCGTGATCGACGAGACGGGCGTCGACGAGGGCCTCCAGGCCTGGGCGAACGCGGTCGAGGCCGGCACGTCGGGAGCGTCGGGCCGATGACCACCGCCACCCGCGACCTGGCGGGTCTCACGGCCCGGCTCGCCGAGCTGGCGCCCGGTCTGCGGGTGGAGACCGGCCCTGGGGCCACCGGCCCGTACGCCTACGACGCCTCCAACTACCGTGTGCCGCCGCGGGCGGTGGCCTTCCCGCGCACCGCCGACGACGTGGTCGCGGTGCTGCGGGCCTGCCGTGAGGCGGGTGTGCCGGTCACCGCCCGGGGCGGCGGCACGAGCATGGCGGGCAATGCCGTCGGGCCGGGTGTGGTCCTGGACTTCTCCCGGTACATGAACCGGATCCTGGACATCGACGCCCAGGCGCGCACGGCGCGGGTGGAGGCGGGGGTGGTGCTGGACGCGCTGCGCTCCGCGACCGCGTTGCACGGGCTGGATTTCGGCCCGGATCCGTCCTCGCACAGCCGGTGCACGCTGGGCGGGATGATCGGCAACGACGCGTGCGGGAACCGGTCGGTGCGTGACGGGCGGACCAGCGGGCATGTCGTGGCGCTGGAGATCGTGACGGCCGACGGCGTGCGGGCCGTCGCCGACCACGCCGGGCTGCACGCGCTGGACCCGGCCGACGCCGGTGCCGTCGCCCGGCTGGAAGCCGACCTCAAGCGTCTGGTCGGTGAGCACCTGGCGTTGATCCGGACCGAGTTGGGGCGCATCCCGCGTCAGGTATCGGGTTATCAGTTGCAGCATCTGTTGCCGGAGAACGGCTTCGATCTGGCCCGTGCTCTGGTGGGCACCGAAGGTACCTGTGCGGTCGTCACCGCCGCGACGGTCCGCCTGGTGGCGACCGCACAGGCATCCACCCTCCTCACGCTCGGCTACGGCGATGTGGTCGAGGCGGCCGAGGACGTGCCTCAGATCCTGCGCTTCGCGCCCAGCGCGGTGGAGGGCATGGACGAGGCGATCGTCGCGACCATGCGCGCCCGCCGCGGCCCCGACTCCGTCACCGGCCTGCCCGAGGGCCGGGCGTGGCTGTACGTCGAGCTCGAAGGCGACGACCGGGCCACCGTGAACGCCCGGGCCGAAGAGTTGCTCGATGCGCTCAAGGTCCTGGGACGGCTGACCGGTGGCCGGGTCGTGGAGAGCCCGGCCGAGCGGCGCTCGCTGTGGCGGGTGCGTGAGGACGGGGCCGGACTGGCGGCCCGGCTCGTCGACGGCGGGGAGTCCTGGCCCGGCTGGGAGGACGCGGCCGTCGCCCCGGCGGACTTGGCCGCCTACCTGCGCGGCTTCCGCAAGCTGCTCGCCGCGCACGAGCTGACCGGTGTGCTGTACGGGCACTTCGGCGCCGGATGCGTCCATGTACGGATCGACTTCGACATGGCCACGGACGCAGGCCGGACGGTCATGCGCCGGTTCCTGTCGGAGGCCGCCGCGTTGGTCGTCGAGCACGGCGGCACGCTGTCGGGTGAGCACGGTGATGGACGTGCCCGCAGCGAACTGCTGACGGTCATGTACAGCCACCGCATGATCGCCGCGTTCGCCGCCTTCAAGAAGACATTCGACCCCGAAGGGCTGCTCAACCCCGGTGTCATCATCGACCCGGCTCCGCTGGACACCGACCTCGCCCTGCGCGAACTACCGCTCGTGGAAACGACCTTCGGCTTCCCGCACGACGAGGACGGCTTCGCCGGTGCCGTGCGCCGCTGTGTCGGTGTCGGCCGCTGCCGCAGCGACTCCGGCGGTGTCATGTGTCCGAGCTATCGGGCCACGGGTGAGGAGAACGACTCCACCCGCGGCCGGGCCCGCATGCTCCAGGAGATGGTCCGCGGCGAGGCCGTCACCGACGGCTGGCGCTCCACCGAGGTCCGCGACGCGCTGGATCTGTGCCTGTCCTGCAAGGCCTGCTCCAGCGACTGCCCGGTCGGCGTCGACATGGCCACCTACAAGGCGGAGTTCCTCCACCAGCACTACAAGGGCCGCCTGCGGCCCCGCTCCCACTACTCCCTCGGCTGGCTGCCCAAGACCTCCGCCCTGGCCGGGTACGCGGCCCGCCCGATCAACCTGCTGCTGCGCGGACCGTTCGGCAAGCTCCTGGCCCGCCTGGGCGGCGTCACCACCAAGCGCAGAATCCCCGCCTTCGCCTCCCGCCGCGCCCTGCGCAAGACCCTTCGCGCCGCGAAGACCACCGAACCGGCCAAGGCCGTCCTCTTCGTCGACAGCTTCACCCGCGCCTTCCGCCCACAGGTCGCGGGAGCGGCGAGCCGCGTGCTCGCCGACGCCGGCATCCCCTGCACACCGCGGGACGGCCTGTGCTGCGGACTGACCTGGGTCAGCACCGGCCAGCTGTCCGTGGCCAGAAGAATCATGGCCCGCACGGTCGCAGCCCTGGACGACGGCGACGACCGGCCCGTCATCGTGGCCGAACCCAGCTGCGCCGCCGCCCTCAAACGCGACGTACCCGAGCTCCTCGGCACCGAGGCGGCCCGGCGCGTCGCCGACCGCGTCCACACGTTCACCGGGGCGCTGACCGACCTCGCCGACCAGGGCTGGACCCCGCCGCCGCTGCCCGGGAACGTCGTGCTCCAGACCCACTGCCACGAGTACGCCACCTTCAAGGGCCGCCGCCCCGCCGACCTCCTGCGCCGCCTCGGCGTCCGGAAGGTCGACGAGGCCGAGGGCTGCTGCGGACTCGCCGGCAACTTCGGCTTCGAAGCCCAGCACTACGACACCTCCATGGCAGTGGCCGACCTGGCCCTCGGACCCCGCCTCGACCAACTCGACGGACGACCCGTCATCGCCGACGGCTTCAGCTGCGCCACCCAGATCGACCACCTCGCCGGCGACCGGGACGTCCGCGCCCTGCACCTCGCCGAACTCCTCGACCCCGCCGCCGATCAACCAGGAGAGACGACATGACCGAGGTCCTGACTCAGCTGTTCATCGGCGGTGCCTGGGTGGACGCCGCGGACGGTGCCACCATGCCCGTCGACGACCCCGCCACCGGCGAGATCCTCTGCCACGTCGCCGACGCCGGCCCGAAGGACGCCCGGCTCGCCGAGGAGGCGGCCGTCCAGGCCCAGCAGGACTGGGCCCGCACCGCGCCCCGGGCGCGCAGCGAGATCCTGCGCCGCGCCTACGAGCTCATCCTGGAGCGCACCGACGAGCTCGCCCACCTGATGACGTCCGAGATGGGCAAGCCGCTGACCGAGGCCAGGGGAGAGGTGGCGTATGCCGCGGAGTTCTTCCGCTGGTTCTCCGAGGAGGCCGTCCGCATCGACGGCGGCTGCGGCACCCTGCCCGACGGCCGCAACCGCATGCTGCTCTCCCGCCGCCCGGTCGGCCCCTGCCTGCTGATCACGCCGTGGAACTTCCCGCTGGCCATGGGCACCCGCAAGATCGGCCCGGCGATCGCGGCGGGCTGCACGATGATCCTCAAGCCCGCCCCGCAGACCCCCCTGTCCAGCCTCGCGCTGGCCGGGATCCTCAAGGAGGCGGGCCTGCCGGACGGTGTGCTGAACGTCGTCACCACCTCCCGCGCCGGTGAGGTGTGCGAGCCGCTGCTGCGCGGCGGCCGGATCCGCAAACTGTCCTTCACCGGCTCCACCGCCGTCGGCCGGCTGCTGCTCGCGCAGTGCGCCGACACCGTCGTACGCACCTCGATGGAGCTGGGCGGGAACGCGCCCTTCATCGTCTTCGACGACGCCGACCTGGACGTGGCCGTGGACGGGGCGATGGTCGCCAAGATGAGGAACATGGGCGAGGCCTGCACGGCGGCGAACCGCTTCTTCGTGCACCGGTCGGTGGCGGACGAGTTCGGCCGGCGGCTCGCCGAGCGGATGGGCGCCCTCGTGGTGGGCCCCGGCACCCGCAGCGGCGTCGACGTCGGCCCGCTGATCGACACCACCGGACGCGCCAAGGTGGCGGAGCTGGTGGCCGACGCGGTGGAACGCGGCGCCCAGGTGCTCGTCGGCGGCCGCACGCCGGAAGGGCCCGGCAACTTCTACCCGCCGACCGTGCTGGCCGGCGTCGACCCCGGCAGCCGTCTGATGGACACGGAGATCTTCGGCCCGGTCGCCGCGATCCTCACCTTCGACGACGAGGACGAGGTCCTGCGCCGCGCCAACGACACGCCCTGGGGCCTCGTCGGCTACGTCTTCACCCGGGGACTGGACCGCGGCCTGCGCGTCAGCGAGGGCCTGGAGGTGGGCATGGTCGGCCTGAACACCGGCCTCGTCTCCAACCCGGCGGCTCCGTTCGGCGGGGTCAAGCAGTCCGGGCTCGGGCGGGAAGGCGGCCGGGTCGGGATCGACGAGTTCCTGGAGTACCAGTACGTGGCGGTGCCCGTGCGATGACGACGTCCCGGCCCCGCTGACGGGGAGTGACCGATGGGGAATGAAGACATGAATCAGTCTTCATGTGTTCCTGTATGGTGAATGGCCACGCGCCCCCGCCAGAAGGACCCCCTGATGACTTCCACGCTCACGCCTCAGCCGGTCGAACGGGCGAAGCCCGCACGCGCCGGGGCGGTGGCCCGGCGGCGTACCCGCGTCCTCGCGCTCCCCGAGGCGCGCTGGGCCGCCGCGGCCACCGCCTTCTTCCTGCTCGCGCTGCCCTTGCAGTTGACCGGCGCCCCCGCCTGGACGTGGGGAGCGCTGTACGCCCTGTCGTACGTCACGGGCGGCTGGGAGCCGGGGTGGGAGGGGCTCAAGGCGCTGAAGGACCGCACCCTCGACGTCGACCTGCTGATGGTCGTCGCCGCGCTGGGCGCGGCCGCGATCGGGCAGGTCATGGACGGCGCCCTGCTCATCGTCATCTTCGCCACCTCGGGCGCGCTGGAGGCCCTGGCCACGGCCCGCACCGCCGACTCCGTCCGGGGCCTGCTCGACCTGGCCCCCGCCACGGCCACCCGGCTGGGCCCCGACGGTGCTGAACAGGCCGTATCCGTCGAGGAGCTGACGGTCGGCGACACCGTTCTCGTACGCCCCGGGGAGCGCGTCGGCGCCGACGGCCGGGTGCTGGACGGGGCGAGCGAGGTGGACCAGGCGACCATCACCGGCGAGCCGCTGCCGGTGCCGAAGGAGCGGGGCGACGAGGTCTTCGCGGGCACCCTCAACGGCACCGGCGCACTGCGCATCCGGGTCGAGCGCGACGCGTCCGACTCGGTGATCGCCCGGATCGTCCGCATGGTGCAGGAGGCGTCCGAGACGAAGGCGCCCACGCAGCTGTTCATCGAGAAGGTCGAACAGCGCTACTCGCTGGGCATGGTGGCCGCGACCCTGGCCGTCTTCCTGGTGCCGCTCGCCTTCGGCGCGCAGCTCACCGACGCCCTGCTGCGCGCCATGACGTTCATGATCGTGGCCTCCCCGTGCGCGGTCGTGCTGGCCACCATGCCGCCCCTGCTGTCGGCCATCGCCAACGCCGGACGGCACGGCGTTCTCGTGAAGTCGGCCGTGGTGATGGAACGGCTCGGCCAGGTGGACGCGGTCGCCCTGGACAAGACCGGCACCCTCACCGAGGGCAGCCCGCGTGTCACCGACATCCTGCCGCTGCCCGGATCCGGCCTGGACGAAGGCGAGTTGCTGACGCTGGCGGCCGCCGCCGAGCGGCCCAGTGAGCACCCGCTGGCCCGGGCGGTGGTGGACGCGGCCCACGAGCGCGGCCTGGACCTGCCCGATGCGGAGGACTTCACCTCGGCGCCCGGCGTGGGAGTCACCGCCGTCATCGGCGGCCGTACGGTCGCGGTGGGCGCCCCGGCCCGGCTGCTGGACGACGCCGTCGGCACGGCCGCGGAACTGGAGGAGTCCGGCCGGACCGCCGTCCTGGTCGTCGTCGACGGCACCCCGGCCGGACTGCTCGGCATCGCCGACCGGCTGCGCCCGGACGCCGCCGCCACGGTCGCCTCCCTCGCCCGGCTCACCGGCACCGCACCGGTGCTCCTCACCGGCGACAACGCCGGCGCCGCCGCACACCTCGGCGCCGAGGCCGGCATCGACGACGTGCGCGCCGGGCTGCTCCCGCAGGACAAACTGGCCGCCGTCCAGGAGATGGAGAGCGCCGGCCGCAAGGTGCTGGTCCTCGGGGACGGCGTCAACGACGCGCCCGCCCTGGCCGCCGCGCACACCGGGATCGCCATGGGCCGGGCCGGCTCCGACCTGGCCCTGGAGACCGCGGACGCCGTCATCGTGCGCGACGAACTCGCCGCGGTCCCCGCCACCGTCGCCCTGTCCCGCCGCGCCCGCAGGCTGGTCGTGCAGAACCTCGTGATCGCCGGGGTGTTCATCGCCGGACTCGTCGTCTGGGACCTGGCCGGTGACCTGCCGCTGCCGCTGGGCGTCGCGGGCCACGAGGGCTCCACGGTCCTGGTCGGCCTGAACGGGCTGCGACTGCTGAGGGAGGGTGCCTGGCAGCGGGCCGCCGCCGAGGGGAACGGCTGAGCGACGTCCGTCAGCCGGCCGGTGGGGGGCCGCTGCTGGCCCGCACCACCAGGTCCACGGGTACGAGGGTGTCGACGCGGGGCAGCTCGCCCGGGCCGTCGATCCGGTCGAGGAGAAGCCGCAGCGAACGGGTGCCGATCTCCGCGAAGTCGGTGCGGACGGTGGTCAGCGGCGGCAGGAAGTGAGCGGCCTCGGGGATGTCGTCGTAGCCGGTGACGCTGACCTCCCCGGGGACGGACCGCCCGGACTCGTGCAGGGCGTGCAGCAAGCCGAGCGCCATCTGGTCGTTGGAGGCGAACACCGCCGTCACCTCCGGACGCCGGGCCAGCCGACGGCCCAGGTCGTAGCCGGAGTCGGCGCTCCAGTCCCCGACGAGCGGGGCCGGAACGGCGACTTCGGCGGCCCGGAGCGTCGACTCCCAGCTCGCCAGCCGGTGATCGGCGGAGGTCCAGCCGGTCGGGCCCGCGATGTGCCAGACGGTGGCGTGCCCGAGGCCTAGGAGGTGCTCGGTGGCCTTGCGGGCGCCGGTGCGCGAATCGCCGGTGACCAGGGGGGTGGCGTCGTCGAGCGCGTTCTCCAGCACCACCAGGGGAGTGCCCAGCCCGGTCGTCTCCGCCAGGGCCTTGCCCACCCACAGCTGGGGCGCGATCGCGATCACACCGTCCGCTCCCTCGGCCGACAGCCGGTCCACGGCCTCGACGACGGTGTCGTGGTCGGCCGTGTCCAGGGCGATGGAGCTGACGAGGTAACCGGCCTCCTGGGCGGCCGTGTTGATCGCCGTCAGAATCGAGGCGGGCCCGTACCGGGCGGCGTCGAAGGAGATGACCCCGAGCATCCGGGTCCTGCCACTGGCCAGGGACCGCGCACTGCGGCTGGGCCGGTAGCCGAGCGTGCGCATGGCCACCAGAACCGCCTCACGGGTCTCGGGGCGGACGGCCGGATGGTCGTTGAGCACCCGCGACACGGTCTGCTTGGAGACCCCGGCCATCCGGGCCACGTCGGCCATCACCGGCCGCGCCCCCGCGAAGTTGCGCCTGCTGCGGCCCTTGGGAGCAGGACCGTCGGGGGCCCTCGGTGTCATGGCGGCTGAATCCTCGAATGTCGGTACGGCGGCCCTGAATCCGCCCGGCAGGAGCACAGCATAGGCCGGGCGGCGGCCCGGAAGGTCCTCAGCCGGCCCGGACCGTCCAGCGGCGCGTGACCACCCACTCGGCGTCCAGCACCTGAGCCTCCCGCCAGGTGTCACCCGGCTGCCCCGGCACGTACACGGGCGCGTCCGGGGCCAGCGGGAGAATCTTCAGCCGCAGCCCGTCGGTGAGCAGCGCCCCGACCGGAAGCCGGTCCAGCCCGATGTCCCAGACCCGGCCCGAGTAGAACTGGTCGGCGACCAGCACGTCTCCCACGTAGGCCCGTGCCAGGTCCCCCGTCCAGCGCAGCCGCAGCAGCACACCCGAGGGGTCCCGCAGCAGGTCCTCCGGTACGTCGACCCGGTACTCGGCGGCCGCCGCCTCCACGTCCTTCTCGGACGGCACACTCGCCCGGCCCCGCACGCCGGTCACCGGCTCCGGAGCCGGGCCGCCCGGCCTGACGGGCGTGACGGTCGCCGCGGTGTCCGCGAGGGGCCCGGCCTCGATCGTGAAGCGCGAGAACACACCGTCCGCCGACTCCCGGACGTGGGCTCCCGCCACCACCGGGGCGGCATCCGGTGCGGGCAGCACCGCGAACGACGGCTCGGCGGCAGGACTGTGCAGCCGCACCTCGCGACGCCGCTCGTCGAAGACGACGCCGTCCCCGCACAGCACCAGCCGCTCGGCACCCCATGCCGGGCCCCGGTAGACGGTACGGGCCGTCGCCGCGTCCAGGACCAGCAGCCCCACGCGCGAACCGTCGGCCGCCTCCACCTCGACCAGGGCGTCGGTGCCGGGCCGTACCCCGCTGACCAGGAGGCGGTCGGCGAGCGGCGTGATCTCCCCGGACGGCGCGGCGACCGACGTCACCGTGTCCGCGTCCAGGGCGAGTTCGGGCGCGATGCCGTCGGTCGCGGCCAGCACCAGGACCGTGCGACCGTCCGCCTCGACGGTGCACACGGGCTGGGCCGTGGCCCACTCCAGCCGCAGCCCGGCCACGTCCAGCCGGAGCGGCCAGCAGAAGTACGCGCCGGAGGGGACCGTGACGGGAGTGCTCGGCAGCGTCAGCGGGGGCGCGAGAGGGAAGTCGATCGTGAAGGCCGTGTCCGGGTGGTCCGGCAGCGGCTCGTGCGGCTGATGGTTGGTCACGAACAGGAAGCCCGAGGCGCCGTCGGTCCGCAAGGCCCAGCGCAGCGTGTCCCGGTCGTGCTGCCCGGCCGGCGACCGCTCGGGCAGCACGGACCCCATGGGTGCGATCCGGTGCCCGAAGCCGGCCAGCAGCAGGTGCTGGAGGCGCAGTTCGTGGTACGAGGGCCGCACCTGTCCGTACTCGCCGAGCGGGGCCTGGAAGTCGTAGGTCAGGATGGGCAGGTCATTGGGGTAGCCGGTGGCGTGCGACTCCTGCAGGGAGGTCAGCTCGCCGGCCGGGTTCGTGCCCCCGTGGAACATGTAGTAGCCCTGCCACACCGACCCGCAGCCGATCTTCGTGAGCCCGAGGGCACCGACATCGGCGGCCTCCACCCGGGGCCGCCGGTGGTAGGCCACCGCCATGCCGCCGCCCAACTCGCAGGTGGCCCAGGGAAATCGGTCGGTCGGCGTGGTGGCGTCCGGCACGCCGGTGGGCCGCAGGTCGGCGCCGATGCCCTCGTCGTCGCGCTCGTGGGTGAAGAAGAAGTGCTTGCGGCAGGTGTCGGGCCAGCCGCCGTCCGCCTCCGTCCAGAACGCCTCGGAATAGCCGCCGTACAGCGGCAGCAGGTCCTCGCCCGGGAGCCGCACCCCGCCCCAGGCGGTCGACGTCCACAACGGCGCGCTCAGCCCGGCCTCCTGGGCCACGCGCTTGAGCGTGCGGAGGTGGCCGGGCCGGTCGTAGAGCTCGTTCTCGATCTGGATGGCGACGACCGGGCCGTCGTGCGCCCGGTCCAGGCCGCTGAGTTGTTCCGCGACGGCCGTGAACCAGGTGCGTACGGGTTCCAGATAGGCGGGGTCGTCGGTACGTGGTGCGCGGGTCCGGGCCAGGAGCCAGTCGGGCAGGCCACCGTTGCGCACCTCCGCGTGCGACCAGGGGCCGATGCGGGGGATGAAGTCCAGGCCGTGGCGGGCGCACAGCTCGGCGAAGCGCCTGAGGTCGCGGTCACCGTCGAAGCGGACCCGGCCCGCGGCCTCCTCGTGGTGGATCCAGATGACGTAGGAGGCGACGGCGGTCACCCCGCCCGCCTTCATCTTCAGCAGCTCCTCCTCCCACTCCCCGTTCGGGTAGCGGGAGTAGTGGAACTCGCCGGAGACCGGGAACCAGGGGCGGTCGCCCCGGGTGAGCCAGCGGCTGGTGACCTCGATCGGGTCGGGCACGCCGGGCGGGTCCGTGAAGGGCAGATGGCCGGTCAGCGGGGGAGCGGCGGGCGGCGGAACGCGCAGGAGATGCATCACCAGGTGTTCTCCGGGCCGAGGTCGGGGGTGTCGGTGAGCAGCGCGCGGGTGGCGGTGCTGCCGTGCAGCTCCAGCAGGACGAGTTCGTTGGAGCCCGGACGCAGCACCGGCGCGGGAACGTACAGCGTGCGCTGCGGGCCGCGGTTCCAGTAGCGGCCCAGGTGGAAGCCGTTGACCCAGGCCTGGCCCTTCGACCAGCCGGGCAGGGAGAGGAAGGCGTCCGCGGGGATGGTGACGTCGAAGGTGCCGCGGTGGAAGCCCGGCACGGTGATCGCCGCCTCGCCGGCCGGAGCGAACGGCACGGTGTCCAGGTCGTCCAGCGGCAGCGGGCGGCAGTCCCAGCCCGTCAGGTCCGTGCCGCTGAAGGAGACGGGCCCGAGCAGTCCCTTGGGCGCGCCGATACGGGGGCCGTAGTTGACGCCGCCCATGTTCTCCACCAGGACCTCCAGCGTCGCGCCGGGACGCGGCACGCGCACGGGCAGCGACTCGTCGTGGCGTTCGCTCTCCAGTACGCCGACGGGCGCGCCGTCGACGAAGACCTGGGCACGGTCGCCGACGCCGCGGGCGAAGTGCAGCAGGACCTCGCCGGCGGCCGGGAGGGCCGTGCGGTAGAGCGCGTAGCCGGTGCGCTGCCCGAGCTCGTCCATGGTCACGGGCACGTCGGCGTGCACGGGTGCGGCGAGCGAGCCGGCGAGCGGCAGGAGGTCTGACCGTTCGCTCAACTCCACGGACGTGAGCGGGAGTTTGGGGCTGGGCACCGGGGCGGGCTCGTCGGGCACGTCGGCATGGCGGGCGATGACCTCGCGGAACGCGTGGTACTTCGGGCCCGGGTCGCCGCACTCGGTGAGGGCGGCGTCGTAGTCGTAGGACGTGACGGTGGGCGTGTAGGCGTGTTTGTGGTTGGCGCCGTTGGCGAAGCCGAAGTTGGTTCCGCCGTGGAACATGTAGATGTTGACGGACGCCCCGGCGGACAGCAGCCGGTCCAGGTCGGCGGCGGCGTCGGCCGCGTCCCGCACATGGTGGGGGCCGCCCCAGTGGTCGAACCAGCCGATCCAGAACTCGGCGCAGAACAGCGGGCCTTCGGGCCGGTGCTCGCGCAGTCGTCCCAGCGACTGCTCGACGCGGCTGCCGAACGTGCCGGTGGTCAGGACGCCCGGCAGGCTTCCGGTGGCCAGATGCCCGGGGTCGGCCTGGTCGCAGGTGAACAGCAGCTCCTCGACGCCGCGGGAGCGGAACGCGTCGGCGAGGTGCTTCAGATAGGCGCTGTCGTCGCCGTAGGCCCCGTACTCGTTCTCCACCTGTACGGCGACGACGGGACCGCCCGCGGCCGCCATGTGCGGCCCGAGCGCGGGCAGCAGCAGGTCGAGGTAGCGGTCGACGGCCCCGGTGAAGCGGGGGTCGCTGGTGCGCAGCCGGATGTCCGGGTCGGAGGTCAGCCAGTCGGGCAGGCCGCCGCCGTCCCACTCGGCGCAGATGAACGGCCCCGGGCGCAGCAGCACCCGCAGCCCTTCGTCCTGGGCGAGCCGGAGGAACCGGGGCAGGTCGAGGAAGCCGTCGAGGACGAGGGGGCCCTCGGGGTCGGGCTGGTGGTGGTTCCACGGGATGTACGTCTCCACCGTGTTGAGGCCCATCAGCCGCGCCTTGCGCAGCCGGTCGGACCACAGACCGGGATGGACGCGGAAGTAGTGCAGCGCGCCGGAGATGATCCGGAACGGCTCGCCGTGCAGCAGGAATCCGTCGGACGTCGTCGTCAGGGCGGGCATACGGAAGCTTCCCTTCGGGAGGATGTGGGGAGCGGAGTCAGCGGGAGCGGGTGCCGCGGATCAGCCAGAGCGTGGCGGCCAGGCAGAGCGCCGAGACGCCGCACAGCAGGAGCGGTACGGCGCGGATGCCTGACCACTCGATGGCCTTGCCCAGCGCCGGTCCCGCGGCAACACCTCCGACCATCGAGGCCGCGATGACCAGGGCACCGGCCCGGCGGGCCTGCGGGGCCGCACGGTTCAGCCAGGGCAGGCCGGTGGGGAAGATCGGCGCGATGAACAGACCGACACCTGCGTACGCGTAGGGCGCGAGAGCCGGGACGGTCGCGGCCAGCAGACACACCGTCATGCCCGCGCACGAGACGGTGATGATGGCCTGGGCGGAGAAGCGCAGCGCGAGCGGGGCGACCAGGAAGCGGCCGACGGTCATCATCAGCCAGTACACGGAGGTGGCGGTGGCGGCGACCCCCGCGCCGTAACCGACGGTCTCCAGGTGCGTGGGCTCCCAGCCGCCGACACCGGCCTCGACGCCGACGTGCAGCACGTAGAGGACGACGAAGACGGCGAGCACGGAGCCGAGGCTCCGGCCGAGGACGGCTCCGCCGCCGGCCCGTTCCCCGGCCGGGACGGGCACGTGGCTCTGTACGCCCCTCAGACACAGCAGCAACGGCAGGTTGGCCAGGGCGAAGACGAGGAAGACGGCCGGGTAGTGCTCGGAGCCGACCGCGCCGATCACGGCGGGACCGAGGATGGCGCCGATGCCGAAGTGGGCGTTGAGGATGTTCAGCATCGCGGTCGAACGGTGGCCGAACCCCACGGCGAACAGCTGGTTGAGGCCGTAGTCGATGCCGCCGAAGCCGAACCCGGCGAGGAGAGCCGCCGCCAGGGCGGTGGGCCAGTCGGGCGCCAGGGCGAAGCCGGCCGCGCCGACGGCCATCAGCAGGTACGAGCTGCCGAGGATCCGCCGGTTGCCGACCCGCCCGTAGAGCCGGTCGAACAGCAGCACCCCGGCCACACCACCGACGAAGTGAGCGCTCAGCCCCAGCCCGGCGGCGGACGGCGACAGCCCGAACTCCGCTCGGAGGGCCGGGATCGCGGGCCCGTACAGGGCCTGCAACGCCCCGATGAGCACGAAGCCGGCACAGGAGGCCACGACGGCGGCCCTGCTGAAAACGGGGCGGGGCGGTGCGGGGCAGAGACGGACAACGCGCTCTTCGATCACGCGGACTCCGGGAGACGGGCCACCGTGTGGGTGGGTGGAGGGCACAGTCGCGTACGTCTGGATCAGATGGGTGATGTTACCGGTAACATGCCGCTCGTCAACCTCCCTCGGCGGCCCGGCCGTTCCCCCGCCCCCACAAGATCTCCTCCGAGCCCCCGCGAACCCCGGAGATCCACCAGGATTGCCCCGTTCCCGTTCGGGTACGCGACCAGGACCGTGCCCGGGGCGGATCTTGCCCCGGGTGGGCCGCACGACCGCCGCTACCAGGGAATGTGCCATGGAGACACCCGCAAACGACCCCACGCCCACGCCCGCACAGCGGGCTCTGGACGTCCTCGCCGAGAACACCGAGGACACGGCGGCTCTGGACGCGCTCGCCAACAGCGACGTGCTCATCCCCGTGCCCGACGACGCAGGCGACGCCGACGCCGCCAATCCCTCGGCGGTGGCGCTGCCGGTGCTGGAGCAGCCCGGCGGCGAACCGGTGGTGCCCGTGTTCACCTCGGAGGTGGAGATGGCCGGGCTGCTGCCGTTCGTCTCCCGTTACCGCCTGGTGCCCTTGGGCGCCCTCGCCGCACAGTGGCCGGCCGACGACCTGTCGCTGACCATCGACGGCAGCTCGGAGCACCGCCTGACACTGACCTCGGAGGGAGTCCGCACCCTGCTGGCCCGCTAGGGCCTGTCGTTTGGATCATGCCGGCGTCGCGGGGCCCTAGTGGGGCGACCGACCCGATCCGGGCCTGGGTGGCTCTCCGCCCAGCGTCCGGGCCAGGGCTGCCCGCTGCAGCGGCAGCACCTCGGCGTGCAGCTCACGACCCCTGGACGTCAGGGCGACCCACACGCCCCGCCGGTCCTCCGCGCACACGGACCGCGTCACCAGCCCGTCCTTCTCCAGCCGGGCGATCAGCCGCGACAGCGCGCTCTGGCTGAGATGGACCCGCCCCACGAGGTTCTGCACCCGGCACTGCTCGCCCTCCTCGGGCGCGGCGGTCGCGAGCAGGTCCAGGACCTCGAAATCGGACGCGCCGAGACCGTGCGGATGCAGGGCCCGGTCGATCTCGCACATGGTGCGCGCGTGCGCCGACAGGATGTCCCGCCACCGGTCCTCGAGCTGCCCATCCGCCGTTTTCGCCACCATATGGGAACGGTAACACCGGTGCAGGGTTCAATGACCGTGCATGCAGTACGGGCTCGCTGCCCGGCTCCGGAGCCCTACGTCGACTCCCGCTTCACCAGCTCCGTCGGCAGGATCACCGCCGCCGGATCCTCGCCCCCGATCTGCGCGAGCAGCACCCGCACCATCTCGTTGCTGATGCGGTCCCAGGGCTGCCGGATGGTCGTCAGCTCGGGGCTGGAGGCCACGGCGGCCGGTGAGTCGTCGAAGCCGCCGACCGCCACGTCCTGCGGCACCCGCCGCCCCGCCCGGTGCAGGGCCGCGAGCGCGCCCTGCGCCATGAGGTCGGAAGCCACGAACACCGCGTCGATGTCCGGGGCCTGCGCCAGCAGCCGCTCGGCGCCCGCCTCGCCGCCCGCCCGGCTGTAGTCGCCGGAGACGACCAGCCGCTCGTCGAACTCCAGGCCCGCCTCCGCGAGCACCTCCTTGTAGCCGGCGAGGCGCTCGACACCGCCGGGTGTGTCCAGCGGACCGGTCACCGTGCCCACCCTGCGCCGCCCGAGCGACAGAAGGTGGCGCACCATGTCGCGGGCCCCGTCACGGTCGTCGGCGGCCACGTAACTCACCTTGGAAGCCACCCCGATCGGCTTCCCGCACGCGACCAGTGGCACCCCCGCCTCGCGCAGCTGCTCGGCGACGGGATCACCGGAGTGGCTGGAGACCAGCAGCACCCCGTCGACGTGCCCGGCGGTGATGTACCGCGTGATGCGCCGCCGTTCGTCCTCGGTGCCCGCCAGCATCAGCAGCAGCGGGACGTCGTGCTTGGCGAGCGCCTGGGTGCAGCCGCGCAGCAGCACGTTGAAGTTGGGGTCCTCGAAGAACCGCTCCTGCGGCTCCGTGAGCAGGAAACCGATCGAGTCGGACCGCCCGGTGATCAGGGAGCGGGCGTGCCGGTTGACCACGTAACCCGTCCTGCGGATGGCCGCGTTGACCGCCTCCTGGGCGGCCGGACTGACGTAGTGTCCGCCGTTGAGGACGCGCGAGACGGTGCCGCGCGAGACCCCCGCCTCGCGCGCCACGTCGTGGATCGTGGGCGGCCTGCGCCTGCCTCCCGCAGCGTTCATGGTCATGACTTTACGGCTCCGGAGAGCAGATCCAGGCTCCAGAACCGCTGGATGACCAGGAAGAGGGCGACCAGCGGGAGCACCGCCAGGAGTGCGCCCGTGATCACCAGGGTGTACAGCGCCGGGGTGTTGGCGCCCTGCTCCAGCAACGTGAACAGGCCGAGCGTGATCGGGAACTTCTCGTCGTCGCTGAGCATGATGTACGGCAGCAGGAAGTTGTTCCAGATCGCCACGAACTGGAACAGGAACACCGTCACCATGCCTGGGATCATCATCGGCAGCGCGATGCGCGTGAAGATCCGCCACTCGCTCGCCCCGTCCATCCGTCCCGCCTCGATCACGTCGGCGGGCACCGCGGCGGCGGCGTAGATCCGCGCGAGGTAGACGCCGTACGGGAAGAGGATCTGCGGCAGCAGGACGGACAGGTACGAGTCCGTGAGATCGGCCTTCGCCAGCAGCAGGTACTGCGGGATGGCCAGGATCACCGGCGGCATCAGCACACCCGCGAGCAGTACGTTGAAGATCGTCTCGCGGCCCCGGAAGCGGTAGGTCGCGAGCGCGTAGCCGCTGATCGCCGACACGCACGTCGACAGCAGGGCGCCGAACCCGGCGTACAGGGCGGAGTTGCCCATCCACTTCCAGTAGACGCCGTCGCGGTAGGCGCTGAGGTCCCGGACGTTGTCGGCGAAACCCGTGCCGGGCAGGAACGTGAACGTGGAGAACAGCTCACGCCCGGACTTGGTCGCCGCGATGACCACCCAGGCCACCGGCAGCAGACAGTAGACCGCTCCCAGCAGCAGCGTGACCGTGGGGATCAGGGCGATCCTGCGGCGCAGCGGCGGGCGGCCCTGGGCGGTGCCGGGGGTGCTGCCGGCCATCGGCTCGGCCTGGGGGACGGCGAGGGAGCTCATCGAGCGGCCTCCTGCTTCTGACGACGGTTCGCGGCTCGCAGGAAGCCGAAGGAGAGGAGGAGGGTGGCGAAGGCGATGATCACGGCCTGTGCCGCGGCGCCGTAGATGTCACCCTCGCCGAAGGCGTCCCGGTACACCTTCATCAGCGGACTCCACGTCGTGGACACGGAGTTGGTGAGCGGCTTGAGGGTGGTCGGCTCGTTGAACACCTGGAGCGTCGCGATGATCGAGAAGAAGAAGGTCAGCACCAGCGAGGGCGCCACCATCGGGATCTTGATCCGCAGCGCGATCTGCAGCGGAGTGGCGCCGTCCAGCTTCGCCGCCTCGTACACCTCCGCCGGGATCGCCTTGAGCGAGGTGTAGATGACGATCATGTTGAAGCCGGTGCCGCCCCACACCGCGATGTTCGACAGGGCCAGGTACAGCGGCCCGCCGTCCAGCAGGTCCGGCTGCGGCATCCCCAGCCTGTCGAGTACGAAGTAGAAGGGGCTGACGTCCGGCAGGTAGAGGAAGCCCCACAGCAGGGCCGCCACCACGCCGGGGATGGCGTACGGCAGGAAGATCGCGAGCCGGGTGACGGGTGCGAGGCGCACCTTCTCCGAGTCGAGCATCAGCGCGAACAGCAGGGCCAGGCCGAGCATGACGGGCACGACGATGCACCCGTAGCCGAGGACGCGCAGGGTGCCGTGCAGCAGTTCGCTGTCGGAGAGGGCGTCGGTGTAGTTCTCCAGACCGGCCCAGACCTCCGTGCGGGCGCCGGAGCCGAGACCCAGGCCCGAGACCTTCACCTTGCGGAAGCTGAGCCAGAGCGCATAGCCGATGGGCAGCGCGAAGAACAGCGCGAACAGGAGCGTCGCGGGGAGAAGGAAAAAATAGGGGGCGCTTCGCGCTCGTCTGAGGGTGGTGGTGGGAGACGGGTGGGCGTACGGGGCGCCCTTCACCCCGTACGACCGCCGGCGTGCCGTGCTTTTCACGGAGCGACCTCGAAGCCCTGCTTCTTCATGTCGGTGACGGTGTCGGCCTGCATCTCGTCCAGCGCGGCGCCGAAGTCCGACTTGTTCTTGGCCGCGGCGCCGAAGGCGTCCTTGAAGGTGGTGTAGGCGACGTTGACGTTCGGGCCCCAGGCCGAGGGTGCGGTGGTCTCCGCGATGTCGGCGGCCTTGGTGTAGAAGTCGGCCTGGTTCGAGAAGTAGGCCGGCGGCTTGAGGAAGGCGCCACTGGTCTGGGCGTTGGTGGCGGCCGGGTAGATGCCGCTCTCCTTGGCCAGCGCGTTCAGGGCCTTGCTGTCGGTGTTCAGCCAGGCGGCGAACTTCGCGGCGGCCGCCTGGTGCTTGGAGTCGGTGGTGACGGCGGTGGAGGAGCCGCCCCAGCTGCCGGTGCGGTTCTCGCTCGCGGACCACTGGGGGAGGGGGGCCATGGCCCACTTGCCCTTGGTGTCGGGCGCGGCCGTGGTCAGTGTGCCCGGTGCCCACACGGCACTGACCCAGGCGATCTGCTGCCCGGTGTTGAGCGCCTTGTTCCAGGACGGGGTGTACATCGGCTGGTTGTCGATGGCGCCCTCCTTCACCAGGCCGCCCCAGAACTTCGCGACCTTCTGCGTCGCCGCGTCGTTGAGGGAGACCTTCCACTGGTCGCCGGAGGTCGTCCACCACTGGGCGCCGGCCTGCTGGGCGAGGCCCGCGAAGAGACCGGAGTCGTTGGCGGAGAAGGTGGTGAGGTCCTTGCCGGGAGCCGCCTTCTTCAGCTTGCGGGCGGTCTCGGCGAACTCGTCCCAGGTCGTCGGCACCGTCAGGCCGTACTCCTCGAACAGGTCCTCGCGGTAGTAGAACATCATCGGGCCGATGTCCTGCGGGACCGCGTAGACCGCGTCCGTGCCCAGCGTCGTCTGCTGCCAGACGCCGTCGGCGAAGCTGCCCTTCGCCTCTCCCACGTTCTTCGAGATGTCCGCGAGCGCGTCATTGCTGACCAGGGTGGGCAGCGCCTGGTACTCCGCCTGCACCAGGTCGGGCGCCTTGCCCGCCTTGTGCGCGGTGAGGATCTTGGTGACCAGCGTGTCACCGGACGCCTGCTTCTTCACCGTGACCGTGATCTGGTCCTTCTTGCCCGGCCCCTTGTTCCACAGGTCCACGACCTTGTCCATGCCGGGCGTCCAGGTCCAGTACGTCAGCGAGGCCGGACCCGACTCGGTCTCGCTGTCCGCGGATTCCGAGCCGCAGGCGGCAAGGGTGGTGGCGCCGAGGGCTATGGCGACGGCGGTTCTCACGAGGCGGCTGCGCTTCGCGTACGGCATGGATCTCTCCCCTGACCTGGGGCCCTCGCCTGCTGCGAGGACCTGCCATGCTTCTGTGAGCGTTCACAGTAGAGAAACATCCCGGACACTTGTCAATGGTTGTTGCTGTGCGGTTATGTGGGGCTGCGCACCGCGTCGGTGTGTGTGCACGTTCCCAATTTGTCGATCGACCGGGAGACCATCCATGCCGGAGACCACCCCCAGGGGCCTCACCAGGCTCGCCTTCGGCGGGGACTACAACCCCGAGCAGTGGCCGGAAAGCGTCTGGCAGGAGGACGTCCGGCTGATGCGGGAGGCCGGCGTCACCATGGTGAGCGTCGGGATCTTCTCCTGGGCGCTGCTGGAGCCCTCACCCGGCCGTCACGACTTCGGCTGGCTGGACCGGCTCCTGGACCTGCTGCACGAGCACGGCATCCGCGTCGACCTCGGCACCCCCACCGTCGTACCGCCCGTCTGGTTCTACCGGGCCCACCCCGAAGCGCTGCCCGTGACCGCCGAGGGCGTGCGCTACGAGTTCGGCTCCCGCGCGGCCATCTGCCACAGCAACGCCGACTACCGCGCGGCCGCCGCGTCCATCACCACCCGGCTCGCCGAGCGCTACGGCGACCACCCCGCGCTGGCGATGTGGCACGTCCACAACGAGTACGGCGTCCCCGTCTCCGCCTGTTACTGCGAGTCCTGCGCCGCCCACTTCCGCCGCTGGCTGGCGGCCACGTACGGCACGGTCGACGCGGTCAACGAGGCCTGGGGCACGGCCTTCTGGGGCCAGCGCTACGCCTGCCTCGACGACATCAACCCGCCCCGGCTCACCCCCGCGGCCGTCAACCCGAGCCAGGCGCTGGACTACAAGCGGTTCGCCGACGCCACCATGCGCGAGAACTTCCGTATGGAGCGGGACATCCTGCACCGCCTCTCGCCGGGCGTCCCGGTCACTACCAACTTCATGACGGCGCTGAGCCAGTGCGACTCCGTCGACTACTGGGCATGGGGCCGCGAGGTCGACCTCGTCACCAACGACCACTACCTGATCACCGACGGCCGCCGCACCCACGTCAACCTGGCCATGGCCGCCGACCTCACCCGGTCCGTCGCCGGCGGCGCCCCCTGGCTGCTGCTGGAGCACTCCACCTCGGGCGTCAACTGGCAGCCCCGCAACCCCGCGAAGGCCCCCGGCCAGATGGCCCGCAACTCCCTCGCCCATGTCGCGCGCGGTTCCGAGGGCGCCCTGTTCTTCCAGTGGCGCCAGTCCCGGCGCGGCGCCGAGAAGTTCCACTCGGCGATGGTCCCGCACGGCGGCACCGACACCCGTGTGTGGCGCGAGGTCGTCGAACTGGGCGCTTCCATCAAGGCGTTGAGCGAGATCCGCGGTACCCGCACCGAGGCCGACGTGGCCGTGCTGTGGGACTGGCACTCCTGGTGGGCGCAGAACCTCGACTGGCGCCCCAGCGTCGACCACGAGGCCCGCGAGCGCGCCGACGCCTTCTACGAGGCCCTCTACGACCGTCACCTCACCGTCGACTTCGCCCACCCGGAAGCCGACTTGTCGAGCTATCCCCTTGTCGTCGTGCCGGCCCTGTACCTGATGACGGAGGCGGCGGGGCGCAATCTGACGGCGTACGTCGAGAACGGCGGCACGCTGGTCGTCTCGTACTTCTCCGGCATCGTCGACGAGCACGACGCCGTCCACGAGGGCGCCTACCCGGGGGCCCTGCGGGACGTCCTCGGTCTCACCGTCGAGGAGTTCTCACCGCTGCTGCCCGGCGAACGGGTGCGTGTCACCGGCCCCGACGGAACCGAGCTGGACGCCGACGTGTGGACGGAGTTCGTGGTGCCGCGCGGCGCCGAGACCGTCCTGGCCTACGCCGACGGCCTCACGGCCGGTCTGCCCGCCGTCACCCGGCACCGCCTCGGCGAGGGCACCGCCTGGTACGTCTCCACCCGGCTCGGCGCCGACGGCCTCGACACGCTGCTCGGCCGTGCGGGCGAGGACGCGGGGCTCGCCCCGCGCGCCGATCTGCCCCGGGACGTCGAAGTGGTCCGCCGCACCGGCGCGTCGGGCACCTACCTGTTCGCCCTCAACCACACCGGCTCGGACGCCAAGGTGCCGCTGGAGGTCCCCGGCACCGAGCTGCTGACCGGAGACCGTGCCGTCGGCCGCCTGGCGGTCCCGGCCGGAGCCGTCCGGGTCGTCCGGCTCGACGGCTGAACCGACTCCCTCCGCCCGCGCGAGCCACGAGCCGCGGGCGGAGGGACCCTCACCTGCCTCCGGACGAGAGGCACTCCCCAACCCCCACGTCGAAGGGACGACGGACGATGATGTTCCATCCCAGACGCACCCTCAGGGCCCTGCTGCTCCCGCTGGCCGCAGGACTCGCCCTCACCGCCCTGCCCGCCACCTCCGCCCACGCCGCGAGCACACTGACCAACGGCGGCTTCGAAGCCGACGGCGCGGGCGCCGCGACCCCGAGCGGCTGGTCCGAGTACGGCGACACCGGCGCCTCCTTCGCCGAGTCCGGCGGCCACGGCGGCAGCCACCGCCTCAGCCACTGGTCCTCGTCGGCCTACAAGGTGGAGACCTACCAGTACCTGTCCGGACTCACCAACGGGAACTACAAGCTCACCGCCTGGGTGCGCTCCGGCGGCGGGCAGAAGTCCTCGTACCTGGCGCTGAAGAACTGCGGCGGCGCCGAGCAGCGCACCGACCTGCCGGTCTCGGCCAGTGGGTGGATCAGGATCGTCGTGCCGGTCCAGGTGACCGGCAACCAGTGCACGATCAGCGTCAACAGTGACGCGAACGCGGGCAACTGGATCAATGTCGACGACCTGACCTTCACGTCGGGAACGTCCGGTACGTCGATCAAGGGTGCCGACATCTCGTCGCTGGCCAAGAGCGAGGCCAAGGGCGGCGTCTACCGGAACAGTTCGGGCACCGCCGGCGACCCCCTGGCCGTCCTCAAGTCGAACGGCATGAACTACGCGCGCCTCAAGGTCTGGGTGAACCCGGCCGACGGCTACAACAACAAGGCCCGCGTCCTGGCCACGGCCAAGCGCGTCAAGGCGCAGGGCATGAAGCTGCTGGTCGACTTCCACTACTCGGACTTCTGGGCCGACCCGGGACGCCAGGACAAGCCCGCCGCCTGGGCCGGACACTCGTACGGTCAACTGAAGACGGACGTGTACAACCACACGTACGACGTGCTGAACGCCCTGAAGGCGCAGGGCACCGCCGCCGACATGGTCCAGGTCGGCAACGAGATCAACGGCGGCATGCTGTGGAACGAGGGATCCACGTCCAACTGGACGCAGCTGGCCGGCCTGCTCAACTCCGGCTACGACGCGGTCAAGGCGGTCAGCTCCTCGACCACCGTGGCCCTGCACCTCGCCGAGGGCGGTGACCTGGAGGGCACCCGCTGGTGGTTCGACAGCGCACGCTCGAACGGCGTGAAGTTCGACGCGATCGGCCTGTCCTTCTACGGCTACTGGCACGGCACCCTGGCCGACTTCCAGGCGACCCTCGACGACGCGGCCTCCCGCTACGGCAAGCCGGTCTTCGTCGCCGAGACCGCCTACCCGTTCCGCCTGGACAGCGAGGACGCCCACGAGAACATCATCAACACCGGCGACGAGCTGGTCTCCGGCTACCCGGCGAGCTTGGCCGGCCAGACGCGGTGGATGAACGACATGATGAGCATCGTGGAGGCCGTCCCGAACGGCCGCGGACTCGGCGCCTTCTACTGGGAGGCGACCTGGACCGCGGTCGCCGGCAACGGCTGGGACCCGATCGACGCGGCCTCCGGCAACGCCTGGGAGAACCAGGCCCTGTTCGGCTACGACGACCGGGCGCTCTCGTCGATGTCCTGGTTCCGGCACCGCTGATCCCACGGCGAGGGGGCCCCGGCTTCCCGGGGCCTCTTCTCCACGTCGCCCGCCTGTCCGAACTCCGCTCTGTGATACCGCAGTTCGGTATCGGTCAACGATGCCGAAGCCCGGGACGCCGAGGCGTCGACTGCGAGACAGTGGGAACACGCGGTGAGAGGGCGAACCGCGAGGCAGGGGCACGACATGCTGAGGACACCCACGGACGAGACCCGGCTCCGCATCCTGGCCTGGCTGCGGGACCCCGGTCCCGCGGCGGACGGTGTCACCGCGGACGCCGTCGCCGAGCGGTTCTCGATACCGCGCCCGGTCGCCGTCACCCATCTCCGGCTGCTCGAGGCCACCGGCATGCTGCGCACCAGCAGGTCCGCGGGCCGCGTGCGCTACCACCGCGACGACATGCGGATCGCCGAGGTCGCCCGGATGTTTGAGAAGGGCTGGTAGGCGACCCGGTACGGCGGTATCGCCCCCGATGGTGAAGGACACGCGCGCAATGGACCGTCCCACGGAACTCGTCCCCTGCCACTACGTCGCGGTGGGCCCCGGCCCCGAGGACGTGGTCGCCGACCCGCGCGGCCGCGTCCTCACCGGCGTCGCGGACGGCCGCATCCTGCGGCTCGACGCCCTCGCCGACCCGGTCGAGGCCCGCGTCGAGGTGATCGCCGAGACCGGCGGCAGGCCGCTCGGGCTCGAACTCCTCCCGGACGGCGACCTGTTGGTGTGCGACGCCGAACGCGGACTGCTGCGCGTCGACACCGGCGACGGCACGGTCCGGATCCTCGCCGACTCGGTGGCGGGGGAGCCGCTGCGCTTCTGCAGCAACGCCGTGTCCCTCTCCGACGGCAGCGTCTACTTCACCGTCTCCAGCCGCCGGTACCCCCTGGAGCACTGGATCGGCGACATCGTCGAACACACCGGGACCGGACGGCTGCTGCGGCTCGCCCCCGGCGGCGACACGCCCGAGGTGGTGCTGGACGGCCTGCAGTTCGCCAACGGGGTCGCCGTCGGCGCGGACGAGTCCTTCCTCGTCATCGCGGAGACCGGCGGATACCGGCTCCTGCGCCACTGGCTCACCGGGCCGAAGGCCGGACGGAGCGAGCCGTTCGCCGAGAACCTGCCGGGCATGCCCGACAACCTCTGGCGCGGCGCACCCGACGGACCGATCTGGGTCGCGCTCGCCGGACCCCGCGTCCCGGCCCTCGACCTGCTCCACCGCGGCGCGCCCGGCGTCCGCGCCGCCGCCGCGCGCATGGCCGTACGCGCCCCGTTCCGCCCCACCGGCACGGTCGCCCTCCAGGCCTTCGACGACGAGGGCCGTGTCGTCCACCACCTCGCCCGCCGCCGCTCCGGCTACCGCATGGCCACCAGCGTCTGCGAAGCGGGCGGGCGCCTGGTCCTGGGCAGCGTCTGGGAACGGGGCGTGGCGGTCTGCGAGCCACCTGCCCCGAAGTGACGTCACCGCCCGCCTCGGAGTGACCCCACCCCGCCCCGGGGTTAACCTGAACTCCGGCCGCGACCCCTCGCGGCGCGGCGGTGGGGCCCGCCGTACCCGAACCGCGGCAGCGACGCCGCCAACGGTCCCTACTTGCGACGGCACGCGCCCGTAACGCCCCGGGCTCCCGGCGAGTAGGAGACACACCCCCATGACATCCCCTGAGAGCCTCCGCGTCCCGGCCGCCACCCCCCGGCGGCCTTCCTGGCGCTCCCAGGCGCCCGTCGTCGCGGTCGTGGCCCTGGGCGGGGGAGCGGGGGCGGCCGCCCGCTACGCCGCCTCCCTCTGGTGGCCCGCGCCCGCGGGCGGCTTCCCCTGGACGACCTTCTGGGTCAACATCGCCGGCTGCGCCGTGATCGGCGTGTTCATGGTGGTCATCACCGAGATCCGGATCGCCCACCCCCTCGTCCGCCCCTTCTTCGGCACCGGCGTCCTCGGCGGGTTCACCACCTTCTCGACGTACGCCGTCGACATCCGGAATCTCATCGACGGCGGCCATGCCGGAACCGGTCTGGCCTACCTCGCCGCGACCCCGCTCGCGGCGCTCACAGCGGTGTGGCTCGCGGCCGGGGCGACCCGCCGTGTCCTGCGAGGGAGGCAACGATGACGAGGCTGACCGGCAGAGCCCTGCGCCTGACCGTCTTCATCGGCGAGAGCGACACCTGGCACCACAAGCCCCTCTACTCGGAGATCGTCCACCGGGCCCACGCGGCGGGCCTCGCGGGTGCCAGCGTCTTCCGCGGCATCGAGGGCTTCGGCGGCTCCTCCCTGATCCACACCTCGCGGCTGCTGTCCCTGAGCGAGGACCTGCCGATCGCCGTGGTGATCGTCGACACCGAGTCACGCGTCCGCGCGTTCCTGCCGCAGCTCGACGAACTGGTCACCGAGGGGCTGGTGACGCTCGACGACTGCGAGGTCATGCGGTACACGAGCCGCGAGGACGCCCCGGGCGGAACCGATGGGAAGGGTAAGAAGTCGTTGTGAACTGGCTGCTGGTCGTCGGAGGCGCGATGGTCGGCGCCCCGCTGCGCTACCTCACCGACCGGGCGGTCCAGGCGCGGCACGACTCGGTCTTCCCCTGGGGCACCTTCACGGTGAACGTCACCGGCTCCCTGATCCTCGGCCTGCTCGCCGGAGCCGCCACACACCTTCAGCTGCTGCTCGGCACCGGTCTGTGCGGGGCCCTGACGACGTACTCGACGTTCTCCTACGAGACCCTGCGCCTGGCCGAGACCGGGGCTCGCCGCCAGGCCGCCGTCAACGTGGCGGCGACCGTGGTGGCCGGTCTCGGGGCGGCGTTCGCGGGGGCGGCGCTCGCGCGCATGTGAGGCGCGTCCGCGAGGGGTGCGGGCGGGGCGTGTACGTGAGAGTCGTCCTTGCCCGCGTGAGGTAGGACTGTCCCCTCCGCGCCCCGCCTCCCACGACCAGAACTGGATCCCATGAGCGTCATCAGCGTCGGTCAGGCCGTCGTCCTCGGAGCCGTCGAGGGGGTGACCGAGTTCCTGCCCGTCTCCTCCACCGGCCATCTGAAGATCGTCGAGGGGCTCATGGGCATTCCCGTCGACGACGGCGCCGTGGTCGGGTTCTCGGCCGTCATCCAGGTCGGCGCGATCGCCGCGGTGCTCGTGTACTTCTTCAAGGACATCGTGCGGATCGTCTCGGCCTGGGGGAGGGGTCTGCGTGACCGCGAGGAGCGCTACCACCACGACTACAAGTTCGCCTGGTGGGTCATCTGCGCCACCGTCCCGATCGTCGTCGTCGGACTCGCCGCCAAGCCGCTCATCGAGGGGCCGCTCGCCTCGCTGTGGGTGGTGGCCGGCTCGCTGATCGTCGGCAGCGGGGTCATGTGGGCGGCGGACCAGATGGGCCGGCACAAGCGCGGCGAGGACGACACCTCCTTCAAGGACGCGATGCTGGTCGGCAGCTCCCAGATCCTCGCCCTGCTCTTCCCCGGCTTCTCCCGCTCCGGTGCCACCATGTCCACGGCCCTGATCCTCGACCTGGACCGCGTGGCCGCCACCCGGCTCTCCTTCTTCCTCGGCATCCCCGCCCTGACCGGCGCCGGCCTCTACGAGCTCAAGGACGCCCTGGGCACCGGGGTGGGCGTGGCGCCGCTCGCCGTCGGCACGGCCGTGTCGTTCGTCGTGGCCTACGCCTCCATCGCCTGGCTGCTGAAGTTCGTCGCCAAGCACTCCTTCAACGCCTTCGTGATCTACCGGATCGTCGTGGGAGTGCTGCTGTTCGGCCTGCTGGGAGCGGGTGTGCTCAGTAGCTGAGCGTCCACGGCGGCCCGGGGGCGGAAGCTGGAACGTGGGCTTCCCACCCCCTGAAGGTCCGCCGCGGACCCCTTGACAGGGGCCTCCCGGGCCCCGCAGGATCACTCCCGTGAACCTGTCAGACAGCCGGACAGCCGGACAGCCCGTGCGGCGCGTCAGTGCCATGGAAGCGGTACTGGCCTACCTGCGCGACGCCATCGAACGGGGCGAGTACGCCATCGGCGACAAGCTCCCCTCCGAGGCGGAGCTGTGCCGCACCCTCGAGGTCTCCCGGCCGGTGCTGCGCGAGGCGCTGCGGGCGCTGCAGACCATGGGTCTGACCGTGTCCAGGACCGGCAAGGGCACGTTCGTCGTGGCCAGCACCGTCGAGGACCCCACCTTCGGCGACTACGCCGCCAGCGACCTGCTGGAGGTGCGCCGCCACGTCGAGATCCCGGTCGCCGGGTACGCGGCCCGGCGCCGCACCCCGGAGAACCTCGACCACCTGGCCCACCTCCTGGACCGTATGGAACGGGAGACGGACACCACCGCCTGGGTCGCGATGGACACGCTGTTCCACCTCGCCGTGGCCGAGGCCGCCCAGAACCCGGTCTTCCGCCGGGTCATCGAGGAGATCCGGGACGCACTGGCCCGCCAGTCGGCCTTCCTCAACGAGCTGGGCGGCCGCCGCGAGCAGTCCAACCGCGAGCACCGGGCGATCGTCGAGGCGCTGATCGACGGTTCCGAGAACGACGCGGTGGAGGCCATGGCCCACCACCTCGACCGCGTCGAGACCACCCTCACCGACATCGTGCGTTCCCCGCGCACGGACTCGGACCTCCCCACGGAAGGCGAACCCCAGGCGTGAGCGAGCAGTCCCTGCACGACGGCGTGCAGAAACGTTCCGGCCATGTCGACGCCGGCGACGAGGGCTACAGCAAGTCCCTCAAGTCCCGGCACGTCAACATGATCGCCATCGGCGGAGCCATCGGCACCGGCCTCTTCCTCGGTGCCGGCGGCCGCCTCGCCGACGCCGGCCCCTCCCTCTTCATCGCCTACGCGGTCTGCGGCCTCTTCGCCTTCCTCGTCGTACGCGCCCTCGGCGAGCTCGTGCTGTACCGGCCCTCCTCCGGCGCCTTCGTGTCCTACGCGCGTGAGTTCATGGGGGAGAAGGGCGCCTACACCGCCGGCTGGATGTACTTCCTCAACTGGGCGACCACCGGCATCGCCGACATCACCGCCGTCGCCACCTACACCCACTACTGGGGCATGTTCTCCGACGTCCCGCAGTGGGTCATCGCGCTGATCGCGCTGGCCGTGGTGCTCACCGTGAACCTCATCTCGGTGAAGATCTTCGGCGAACTGGAGTTCTGGTTCGCGATCGTCAAGGTCGGCGCGCTGGTCGTCTTCATGTGCATCGGCATCTTCCTGCTGGTCACCCAGCACCCCGTCGACGGTCACAGCCCCGGCCCGTCCCTGATAGGCGACAGCGGCGGCGTCTTCCCGCACGGCCTGCTGCCCATGCTGCTGATCATCCAGGGCGTCGTCTTCGCCTACGCCTCCGTCGAGCTGGTCGGTGTCGCCGCCGGTGAGACCGAGAACCCCGAGAAGATCATGCCCAAGGCGATCAACTCGATCATGTGGCGGGTCGGCGTGTTCTACGTCGGCTCGGTCGTCCTGCTGTCGATGCTGCTGCCCTGGAACAAGTACACCGCCGGCGAGAGCCCCTTCGTGACGGTGCTGTCCAACATCGGCGTCCCGGCGGCGGGCGGCGTGATGAACCTCGTCGTCCTCACGGCCGCGATGTCCTCCCTCAACTCCGGCCTGTACTCCACCGGCCGCATCCTGCGCTCCATGGCCATGTCCGGATCCGCCCCGAAGTTCACCTCGGTGATGAGCCGCAGCCAGGTCCCCTACGGCGGCATCCTGCTCACCAGCGGCATCTGTGTGCTGGGCGTCGGCCTCAACTTCGTCGTGCCCGCCGAGGCGTTCGAGATCGTGCTGAACTTCGCAGCGATCGGCATCCTCGCCACCTGGGGCATGATCATGATCTGTCACCTCCTCTTCTGGCAGAAGACCCAGAAGGGCGAGCTGACCCGCCCGGGCTACCGTCTCCCGGGCTCTCCCTGGACCGAGATCGTGACGCTGGCCTTCCTCGCCTCCGTCCTGGTCCTCATGTACGCCGACGGCGGCGCGGGACGCACCACCGTGCTGTGCCTGCCGCTGATCGTCGGGGTCCTGGTCGCCGGATGGTTCGGCATCCGCGGCCGTGTCGCGCGCAAGTCCACCACCGGAGCCGACGCGTGAGGAACGCGCCGCTCCACGAGAAACAGGCAGTGATGTTCAGCAGTTCTCTCGCGGACGCACCCCTTGTCCGTGAACCCGTCCACGCCCCCGTCGCCCACCTCATCCGCGGCGGAATCGTCGAAGGCATCCACTACGGCTCCGTCGTCGTCCTCGACGCCGACGGAGAGGTCCGGCTCCAGATCGGAGACATCGAGGCCGCCTTCTATCCGCGCTCCGCGATCAAGCCCGTCCAGGCCGTGGCCATGGCCCGGGCGGGACTGCCGCTCGACGGCGAACTGCTGTCGCTGACGGCGGCCAGCCACTCCGGCGAGGAACGCCACCTCGCCGGGGCCCGGCGCATCCTCGAACTCGCCGGGCTCACCGAGGACCACCTGCGCAACGTCCCGGACCTGCCGTTCGACCCGGTCGTCCGGGACGCCTGGGTGCGCGAGGGCCGGATGCCCTCACGGCTGGCCCAGAACTGCTCCGGCAAGCACGCGGCCATGCTCTACACCTGCACCCTCAACGGCTGGCCCCTGGAGAACTACCTCGACCCCGGCCACCCGCTCCAGCAGGCCGTCGCCGAGATCGTCGAGGACCTCACCGGGCAGCGCATCGCCGGGGTCACCGTCGACGGCTGCGGCGCGCCCCTGTACTCCATCTCCCTGCACGGCCTCGCCCGGGCCACCGCCCGGATCGCCGGCGCCGCGCCGGGTACGCCCGAGGCGCGGGTGGCCGACGCCATGCGCGAGCACGCCGAGATGGCCTCCGGCTCCGGCCGGGACGTCGCCGCGCTGATGCGGGCCGTACCCGGGCTGCTCACCAAGGACGGCTTCGAGGGCGTACAGGTCGCCGCGCTGCCCGACGGGCGGGCCGTCGCCGTGAAGATCGCCGACGGTGCGAACCGGGCGCGGGTGCCGGTGGCTGCCGCCGCGTTGGCCTGGGCCGGTGTCGACCCGGAGCTGCTCACCGAGTTCCAGGGAGAGGCGCTGCTCGGAGGCGGTCGGGAGGTCGGGCGGGTGCGGCCCGTCCGCTCGCTGGAGCCGGTCGCCGGGGCGGCCCGCGCCTGACGCCGTGCCGGATCTCCCCGCCGGCGGCTGCGGGCCGCATGTGGCTGGTCGCGCAGTTCCCCGCGCCCCTTTCAGGGGCCCCACCCACCCTGTACCTCAGAGAAGAGGACCCTCACCGTCATGACCGCCGCCACCCGCTCCGAGCACGACCTGCTCGGCGACCGTGACGTTCCCGCCGATGCGTACTGGGGTGTGCACACCCTGCGGGCCACGGAGAACTTCCCCATCACGGGCATGCCCATCTCCGCCTACCCGCACCTGATCGACGCCCTCGCCGCCGTCAAGGAGGCCGCCGCCCTCGCCAACGAGGAACTCGGCCTGCTGGATCCGAAGAAGGCCGCCGCCATCGTCGAGGCCTGCCGTGAGATCCGCGACGGCAAGCTGCACGACCAGTTCGTCGTCGACGTCGTCCAGGGCGGCGCCGGCACCTCCACCAACATGAACGCCAACGAGGTCGTGGCGAACCGGGCGCTGGAACTGCTGGGCCACGCCAAGGGCGAGTACCGGTTCCTGCACCCGAACGAGGACGTCAACCTCGGCCAGTCCACCAACGACGTCTACCCGACCGCCGTCAAGATCGCGACGGTGTTCGCGGTGCGCGGGCTGCTCGACGCGATGTCCGTCCTTCAGGACACGTTCGCCCACAAGGCCGTCGAGTTCCGCGACGTGCTCAAGATGGGCCGTACGCAGTTGCAGGACGCGGTACCCATGACGCTGGGTCAGGAGTTCTCCGCGTACGCCGTCATGCTGGACGAGGACCGGTCCCGTCTCGCCGAGGCCGTCCAGCTGATCCACGAGATCAATCTCGGCGCCACCGCGATCGGCACCGGCCTCAACGCCCCCGCCGGATACGCCGAGGCGGCTCGCCGCCACCTCGCGGCCATCACCGGACTGCCCCTGGTGACGGCGGCCAACCTGGTCGAGGCGACCCAGGACTGCGGCGCCTTCGTGCAGATGTCCGGCGTGCTCAAGCGCATCGCGGTCAAGCTGTCCAAGAGCTGCAACGACCTGCGGCTGCTGTCCTCGGGCCCGCGCGCCGGGCTCGGCGAGATCAACTTGCCGCCCGTGCAGGCCGGTTCGTCCATCATGCCCGGCAAGGTCAACCCGGTGATACCCGAGGTCGTCAACCAGGTCGCCTTCGAGGTCATCGGCAACGACGTCACCATCACCATGGCAGCCGAGGCCGGACAGCTCCAGCTCAACGCGTTCGAGCCGATCATCCTGCACTCCCTGTCGGAGTCCATCACGCATCTGCAGAGCGCGTGCGTGACCCTGGCCGAGCGCTGCGTGTCCGGCATCACCGCCAACACCGAGGCGCTGCGCACGAGCGTCGAGAACTCCATCGGCCTGGTCACCGCCCTCAACCCGCACATCGGCTACACGGCCGCCACCGACATCGCCAAGGAGGCCCTCGCCACCGGCCGGGGCGTCGCCGAACTCGTCCTGGAGAAGGGCCTGCTCCCCGCCGAGACACTCGCCGGCCTGCTGCGCCCCGAGGTCCTGGCGGGCAGCGGCCGGGCCCCGGCCTGACCTGTGAGAGCGCACCGGGACCGGCAGAGGGACAATGGTGATCATGACATCGTCGACGACCTTCCAGCCGGTCCTGGAGCGCATCGCCGAGGAGGTCGAGCGGACCCCCGGCCGCGGCCGGCCCGCCGACTACATCCCGGCGCTCGCCGCCTGCGACCCGCGGCGCTTCGGCATGGCCGTCGCCGACCTCGACGGCACGGTGTACGGGGTGGGGGACTGGCGGCAGCCCTTCTCCGCGCAGTCCCTCACCAAGGTCTTCACCCTCGCCCTCGACCTGTCCCGTGAGGGCGACGCCCTGTGGGAGCACGTGGGCCGCGAGCCCTCCGGCAACCCCTTCAACTCCCTCGTCCAGCTGGAGTACGAGAACGGCATCCCGCGCAACCCGTTCATCAACGCCGGCGCCCTCGTCGTCACCGACCGGCTGCACACCCGCACCGGCGACGCCTCGGGCGAACTGCTGGCGTTCCTGCGGGCGGAGAGCGGCAACCCGGAGCTGACCTTCGACAAGGAGGTCGCCGCGTCCGAGTCCGCCCACGGCGACCGCAACGCCGCGCTCGGCCACTTCATGGCGTCGTACGGCAACATCGACAACCCCGTTCCGACGCTCCTGGAGCAGTACTTCCGCCAGTGCTCGATCGCCGCGTCCTGCGCCGACCTCGCCCTCGCCACGAGCTTCCTCGCCCGGCACGGCATCCGCGCCGACGGCACCCGCCTGCTCAGCCGCAGCCAGGCCAAGCAGATCAACGCGATCATGCTGACCTGTGGCACGTACGACGCGGCGGGCGACTTCGCGTACCGCGTGGGCCTGCCCGGCAAGAGCGGTGTGGGCGGCGGCATCATCGCGGTCGTGCCCGGCCGTTGCACCCTGTGCGTGTGGAGCCCGGGCCTGGACGAGCGGGGCAACTCGGTGGCCGGCGTGGCGGCGCTCGACCGGTTCACGACCCTGACGGGTCTGTCCGTGTTCTGACCGGCGGCGCGCCCGGGACCCTCCTCTCCAGGCCGTTGACCTTCGCGTATGCGGAGCCGGTGGGCAGGGGATCACGTCCGTTCGTCGGTGCGCTCATGGTGGTGGGACCGTCACCGTGACGGAATCCCATCGGCCGCTGATCACCGGCCGGTCACACGCAGGCCGCTCCCCGGAGAGGGAGGCGTCCCCTGGCGGTCATGCGCCGTTGACACGCTGCCCGAGTGTTGGCCATGGCTTTCCCCGTCGATCTCCGCCGCTGCCAGATACTCGGTCTGGCCGGTACCGCCTGCCTGGCGCTGGGCGGTGAGACGGCCGGCGCCCTGCCCGTGGGGGACCTGCTCCACCCGGCCTCCGCCCGCGCCGCCCTCGGCCTGGTCGGCGTGTACTTCGGCGTCGTCCTGCTGATCGCGGCCTGGGCGCTGCTGGGCCGGCTGGTCCGCGGGCCGCGACCACCCGCTCCCCGCGCCCTGCTGCTCGTCCTCGCCGCCTGGGCGGCGCCGCTGCTGCTCGCCCCGCCGCTGTTCAGCCGGGACGTCTACAGCTACCTCGCCCAGGGGGCGATGGTCGAGGCGCACATGGACGTCTACGCGCACGGGCCGTCCCGGCTCGGCGGTCCGCTCGCCGACGAGGTCGCCCCGCTCTGGCGGCACACCGGCGCCCCGTACGGCCCGGTGTTCCTCGCCGTCGCGGCGGCCCTGTCGGGTCTGACCCGCGGCGAACTGCCCGCCGGACTGTTCGGGATGCGGCTCGTCGCCCTCGCCGGAGTGGCCCTGATGGCGGCCGCGCTGCCCCGCCTCGCCCGCCACAGCGGCACCGACCCGTCCGCCGCGCTGTGGCTGGGCGCCCTCAACCCGCTCGTCCTGCTGCACCTGGTCGCGGGCGCCCACAACGACGCCGTCATGCTCGGCCTGCTCGGCGTCGGCCTGGTGGCCGCGCTCGGCCGGTGGCCCGTCCTAGGAGCCGTCCTCGTCACCCTCGCCGCCCTGGTCAAGGCGCCCGCCGTGCTCGGTCTTGCCGCCGTCGTCGTCCTCCAGGTCCGCGCGGGCCGCAGTACGGCGAAGGCCCTCGTGACGACCACCGTCGCGGCCGCGGGCACCACCGTCGCCGCGACGGCCGCGGCCGGCACCGGATACGGCTGGGTCGGCGCCCTGAACACGCCCGTCTCACCCCAGAACTGGGCCCTGACCACCCTCCTCGGCCGCGCCACCCAGGCCCTGCTGGAGCACCTGGGCAGCGATCTCGCCCCGCTGGCGATCCCCGCCTGGCACGCGCTGGGCATCGTGACCGCCGTGGTCGCGATCGTGCTGATCTGGCTGCGGCTGCGCCTGCGACCGGTGTACGCGCTCGGCCTGTCCCTGGCGGCGGTGGCCGCGCTCGGCCCGGCGATCCGCCCCTGGTACGCCCTGTGGGGCCTGTTCCTCATCGCCGCCGCCGCACCCCGTACGTCCCTGCGCCCGCGCATGGCGGCGGTGACCGGCGTTCTCGCGCTGTGCGTCCTGCCCAGCGGCGGCCCGGCGGACACGGGGCAACTCGTCCTGGCCGTCTGCGGCGGCGCCCTCGCGGTCGTCGTCCTGTGGCAGGCCCACCAGGCGGAACTCGCCCCGGCGCTGGGACGCGCCGCATGACCCCGGCCCTGCCGCGCACCGACCGCGGCCGGTTGCTGCTGGTGTTCGCCCTCGCCACGCTGGTGACGGTCTTCACCGCGACCGTGCCGCTGCTGCGCGACTGGTTCGACCTGCGCGTCTACTACGGCAGCATCGACACCTGGGTCCACCACGGCGGCCGCATCTACGACTACCGGGTGCCCGGCACGACGTACGGCTTCACCTATCCGCCGTTCGCCGCCGTCGCCATGGCGCCGATGGCCCTGCTGGGCCTGCACACCGCGATCGTCGCCGCCCTGCTGCTCAACCTGGCCGCCCTGGCCGTGGTCCTGCGCCTGCTCGCCGGGCCGGACTGGCGGCGTCACGGCTGGTTCGGCTGGGCCTTGCTCGCCTGCCTGCTCACCTTGTTCGAACCGCTTCGCGACACCTTCAGCTTCGGCCAGGTGAACCTGTTGCTGCTGGCGCTCGTCCTCACCGACGCGACGCTGCTCGCCACCGGACGCGGACGCCTGGCGGGTGTCGGTATCGGGCTGGCGGCCGCCGTCAAACTCACCCCCGCGCTGTTCATCGGACTGCTGCTGGTGGCCCGACGGTGGCGCGCGGCGGCGGTCGCGACGGCCGTCGCCCTCGGGGCCACAGCCCTGGCGGCCGGGGTGGATCCGGACGCCTCGCGCTTCTACTGGACCGAGGCGCTGTGGGACACCGACCGCGTGGGGCACCTCGACTACGTCTCGAACCAGTCGGTGCAGGGCGTCCTGGCCCGGCTCGGCGAAGAGGACCGGGC
Source organism: Streptomyces sp. NPDC024017 (assembly GCF_040638895.1). Taxonomy (NCBI): domain Bacteria; kingdom Bacillati; phylum Actinomycetota; class Actinomycetes; order Kitasatosporales; family Streptomycetaceae; genus Streptomyces; species Streptomyces sp. NPDC024017. The sequence continues at coordinate 341,188 of NZ_JBEZYZ010000003.1, forward strand.
GGTGTGGGCGGTGGTGGTCCTGCTGATCCTCGGCGTGTGGGCGGTGCGGACGCGCCGGGCGGCCGTCGCGGGGGACTGGACGGCGGCGTTCGCCCTGACCGGCCTCGCCGCCTGTCTCGTCAGCCCGATCACATGGGTGCACCATCTGGTGTGGCTGCTGCCGTCCTTCGCCGTGCTGGTCCGCGCGGGGCGCCCCCGGGCCGCGGGCGCCCTGTACACGGTGCTGTGCACGAGCGTGGTGTGGCTGTGGTTCGACGACGCGTCCGGTGTCGACGGGTTCCTGGGCAGCAACACCTACGCCTGGATCACCCTGGGCCTGCTGCTGTGGCTGCCGGTGGGTCAGCTCCGTCCGGGTCTGCGGACCGGAATCCGCAGCACCAGCACCACGACCGCCGCGCCCGTGCCGGCGGCACCCGCGATCAGCCCCGCCTCCGTCCAGACGGACCCGTGCTCCTCCGGCACGGCCGCCGCGACCGCGGGCGGTGTCGTCGTCACCGGCCGCGCGGGTGTGGGCGGCGCGCCGAGCGAGCCCACCGCCTCGACCTTCCCGGCCGACCTGAAGCCCCAGTCGAGCAGCGAGCGCGCCTCCTCGTACACGGCGGACCCGCCGCCCTCCTGAGGGTTCATCACCGTCACGACCAGGGTGCGCCCGTCCCGCCGCGCCGCCGCGACGAGCGTGCTTCCGGCCTTGCTGGTGTAGCCGTTCTTGATCCCGATCAGCCCCCGGTACGGCTTCACGCCCTTGGTGCCGCTGAGCAGCCGGTTGGTGTTGAGGATCGGGTACGACCAGGTGCCGCCACCGGGGAACCTGGCCTCGACCGTGGCGCAGTACCGGGCGAAGTCGGGGTTGCGCAGCCCCACCCGGCCGAACACCGCCAGGTCGTAGGCCGACGACACCTGGCCCGGTGCGTCGTAGCCGTCGGGTGAGACCACGCGGGTGTCGAGGGCGCCGAGGGCCCGGGCCTTGGCCTGCATCCGCTGGGCCGTGACCCGCCAGCCGCCGTTGAGCTCGGCCAGGACGTGCACGGCGTCGTTGCCCGAGTTGAGGAAGACCCCGCGCCACAGGTCGGCGATCCGGTACGTACGGCCCTCGGCGACCCCGACGAGGCTGCTGCCTGCACCGATGCCGTGGAGCTCGCGCTCGCGGACCGTGTGCCGGATGCCCGCCGGCAGTCCGGGCAGCACGGTGAGGGCGAACAGGGTCTTCAGAGTGCTGGCCGGGGGCAGCTTGCGGTGCGCGTTGTGGGCGGCCAGCACCTCGCCGGTGCGGGCGTCGGCCACCACCCAGGACAGCGCGGAGACCTCCGGGACGCGAGGCACCCCGGCGCGCGGGCGGACCTGGGTGCCGGGACGGTAGAGCAGCGAGGGGTGCGGTGCCGCGGCCCCCGGCCCGCCCGGCGGAGTGGGCTCCGCCCCGCCGGGGTCGGCCGCCGCCGCGGGCGTCAGCGCCAGGAGCCCCGCACAGCAGAGCGCACCGGCCGACACGGCCACCCGGGAAGAGAATCCGTTGATCATATGATCAACGTAGGAACGGACATGCTCCGCACGGCGGCGACGGGGCCGCACTCCGCGCGCTTGCACCCGGATGGATGATCCCCTGTGCGTCAGCCCTGGGGCAGGGTCGGCTGGACGCGCCGCAGGAACGTCGCGTTGTCCGGCGTCTCGCGCATCCGCTCCAGGAGGGTCTCCAGGCCGCCCTGCCCGTCTCGGCCCTGCAGCACGCGCCGCAGACCCTGGACGGCAGCCAACTCGGCCGGGTTCAGCAGGAGTTCCTCGCGGCGGGTGCCCGACGGAGTGATGTCGACGGCCGGGAACACACGGCGGGAGGCCGGGTCCCGGCTCAGCCGGAGCTCCATGTTGCCGGTGCTCTTCAGCTCCTCGAAGTAGAAGCCGTCGGCCCGGGAACCGGTCTCCACCAGGGCGGTCGCGAGGATCGTGAGGGAACCGCCCTCCTCGGCCGAGCGGGCGGCACCGAAGAACCGCTTGGGGCCGGTCAGCGCGGACGCGTCGACGCCCCCGGTGAGGATGCGGCCACCGGAAGCGGCCGCGTTGTTGTGCGCCCGGCACAACCGGGTCAGCGAGTCGAGCAGGACCACGACGTCCTCGCCGGCCTCGACGCGCCGCTTGGCCCGCTCGAGCACGAGGTCGGCGAGCGCGATGTGCTGCTTGGCGCTGCGGTCGAAGGTCGAGGCGTACACCTCGCCTCGCACGCAGCGCTGCATGTCGGTGACCTCCTCGGGTCGCTCGTCGAGCAGCAGCATCATCAGCCGGGACTCGGGGTGGTTGCCGGTGACGGCGGCGGCGAGCTGCTGGAGGAGGACGGTCTTGCCGGTCTTGGGCGGGGCCACGATGAGCCCGCGCTGGCCCTTGCCGACCGGTGCGATCAGGTCGACGACGCGTCCGGCCAGTCCGGCGGCCGGGTGCTCGAGCCGCAGCCGCTCGTGCGGATGCAGCGGCGTCAGGTCCCGGAAGTGGCGCCGGTCGCGCGGGTGCCCGGGCGTACGGCCGTCGATCCGTACGACGTCGGAGAGGCCGTGCCGGTCGCCGCGCACGCCCTCGACGAGGTCGCCCTTGCGCAGGCCGTACCGGCGGATCAGCGCGGGGGAGACCGCGGCGTCGGCCGGCGAGGGCAGGCAGTTCTCGGCGCGCAGGTACCCCTTCCCGCTCGCGTCGATGTCGAGGACACCGGACGTGGTCCGGGCCGGGGACTGCTGCTGGACGGGTCGGTTTTCGAGTGTGGTGGTCATGGTGGTGTGTGTCCTTTCACGGACGGCAGGCATGGGACATGCGAAGGGAAGGGGAGAGAGCCGCGAAGGGAGGGCCTGTGGCACGCCTCCGGGCGGCGGGGGAACAGCACCTCGGATACGACGGAACTCGTCGTGGTGCTGGAAATGAAGGAGAGAGAGGAAACTGGCACCGGCGCCCGCAAAGAGGGGCGTGCACGAGTGCTGCTCGCACTGTACCACCGATGGCGGTGAATGGGGGACGGGCGCTACCTCAGCGAGTGGCCAGCAGCCCGTACAGCAGCGGGATCCGCGGCTCGGGCAGCCGCCACCAGCCGGACTCCGTACGGACCATCTGCGGCCAGCGCGGCCAGGGAAGTTCGTCGCCCTCCCGCAGCCGCCGCACGGCGAGTCCCGCATCCGTCAACGCGTTGACGACCTCGCCCATTCCGTGCATCCACTCGTAACTGTCCGTGGCGCCATCGACGGCAGGTCCGTCCGTGTAGGTGTGGGTCCCGTTGCGGTGCACCGGGCCGGCGCCGCCCAGGTAGTCGTGGCGCAGGAGCAGCTCGGGTCCCTCACCCGGAGCGGGCTTCGGCCCGAGCGAGTTGAGCAGGGGATGGAACTCGACGACGTACAACCGGCCGCCGGGACGCAGGAGTCGGCCGACGATCTCCGCCCACCGGTCCAGGTCGGGGAGGTAGCACAGGGCGCCCTTGCCGGTGTAGACGACGTCGAACCGCCGCCCGTCCAGGGCCTCGACGGCGTCGTACACGTTCGCCCGCACGTACGTCACGTCCGCGCCGGCCCGCGTCGCGATGTCCTGGGCAGCCGCCACGGACGCAGCCGAGAAGTCCAGGCCGACGGCCCGGGCGCCGCGCCGCGCGAAGGCGATCGTCTCCGTGCCGAGATGACACTGGAGATGCAGCACGTCACGCCCGGCCAGTTCGCCGAGGTCCTCCCACTCGAAGGGGGCGAACCAGCGCTCGGGGTCGAGGTCCTGGTCGAGACCGTAGAAGCGGCTGGCGAGATGGACGGGCGTGCGGGCGTCCCAGTTCGCCTGGTTGGCCCGCATCAGCCGGTCGTGCTCGGCGGACGTCATGAGGACATCCAACCGTGAACCGGCCGCGGGCGCCGGGAGAACGCGCGAAAGGGATCTCCGGACTCGTCGCTCAGACCGAGCGGGCCCGCGCCTCCTCGGCGATCCGCTCGAACTGCTCGCCCATGGCCGCCGCGAGAGCCTGGGAACCCGACAACGGGCGCACCATCACCGTGAATTCGTCGATGAGCCCGTCGTCGTCGACGTGGATGAAGTCGCAGCCGTTGATCTCCCGGTCACCCACGCGCGCGGTGAAGACCAGGGCGTGGTCGCGGCCGTTCACGTCGTTGATCTCGCGCACGTAGCGGAAGTCCTGGAAGACCCCGGAGACGGCGCGCAGGATCGCCGCCGTGATCGCCTTCCCGGCGTACGGCTTGAACACGACCGGGCTGGTGAAGGCGACGTCCGGCGCCAGCAGCGCCTCGGCGGCGTCGAGGTCGAGCTTCTCGACCGCCTCACGGAATGCACGCATCGAACCCGCCTTAGTCAATTTGTTGAGTAGGTGCGGAGTAGATTAGTCAACCGTTGATACGGTGTCCACATGTCTCTCAAGTACGCCGTTCTGGCGGCGCTCCTGGAGGGCGAGGCCTCGGGGTACGAGCTGTCGAAGGTGCTCGACGTGTCGCTGGCCAACTTCTGGGCCTCGACCCCGCAGCAGCTCTACCGGGAACTGGAGCGCCTCGCGCAGGACGGGCTGATCGAGGCCAGGGTGGTGCGCCAGGAACGGCGTCCCGACAAGCGCATGTTCACGTTGACCGAGGCCGGCCGCCAGGACCTGCACACCTTCGCCGCCACGCCGCCCCGGCGGCCCACCGCCATCCGCGACGAACTCCTCATCAAGATCCAGGCCATGGACGGCGCGGACCCGGACGCGACCCGTGCGCTGGTCGAGGAGCGCGAGGCGTGGGCCCGTGGCAAGCTCGCCCGCTACCGGCGCGTGCGCGAGCGACTCCTGGCCGGCCGCGGCGAGGAGGAGTACCTCCGGGAGGCCGACCGGGTCGGCCCGTACCTCACCCTGATGGGAGGCATCGCCTTCGAGGAGGAGAACGTCCGCTGGTGCGAGCGCGTACTGACCGTCCTGAAACAGCGGGCTCCCCTAGGCTGAGCCGATGTTCAGCCCCGAAGGCCCCAGTCTGCGCGAGCTCGCCGTCCAGGCGTTGTCGTCCGTCGAGCGCGGCTACGACCTCCTCGCGCCGAAGTTCGACCACACGCCGTTCCGGACACCCGACGCGGTCCTCGACGCCGTCGGCTCGGCACTGCGGCGGGTGGGACCCTTCGACGCCGGACTCGACCTGTGCTGCGGCACCGGAGCCGGTGTCCGGGTGCTGACGGGAGTGTGCCGGGAGCGGGTCACCGGCGTCGACTTCAGCGCGGGCATGCTCGACGTCGCGCGGGAGCAGCCCGGGCCGAAGGGCCCGCCGGTTTCCTGGGTCCGGGCCGACGCCCGCGCCCTGCCCTTCGCGCCCGCCTTCGACCTGGTGGTGAGCTTCGGGGCCTTCGGGCACTTCCTGCCCCGCGAACTGCCCGGGCTCTTCGCGCAGGTCCGGTCCGTGCTGCGGCCGGGCGGCTGCTTCGCGTTCCCGCTGGTCGCCCCGCCCCGCCCGGGCTCGCTCGGCTACTGGATGCTGCTCGGCTTCGACACCGTGATGCGGGTGCGCAACGCGCTCTGGCGGCCTCCGTTCGTCATGTACTACCGCACGTTCCGCCTCGGGGACGTACAGCGCGAACTCGCGGAGGCCGGCTTCCGGGTGGAGCTGCACCCGCTCCCGGAGTTCGGGCGGCGACCGGACGGCAGTCCCCGGGTGCGGCTCGTCGTGGCCCGGCTGCCGGGCTAGTGCCCCGGCAGGCAACGTTGGCTGCCGGGGGCACTGGTCAGCCGCGCAGGAAGTTCAGCAGATCGTCGTTGAACGCCTTCTCGAAGTCGCCGACCAGGCCGTGCGGGGCGCCCGGATACACCTTCAGCGTCGCGTCCTTGACGAGCTGGGCGGTCCGGTGGGCCGAGGCGGCGATCGGCACGATCTGGTCGTCGTCCCCGTGCGCGACGAGCGTCGGCACGTCGATGCGCCGCAGGTCCTCCGTGAAGTCGGTCTCCGAGAACTGTGCGACGCAGTCGTAGGCGCCCTTCAGCCCGGCCTGCATGCTCCACATCCAAAAGGCCCGCCGCATGCCCTCCGACACGGCGGCGCCGGGCCGGTTGAAGCCGTAGAAGCTCTCGCTCAGCTCCCAGTAGAACCGCGAGCGGTCCGCCGCGACGCCGGCGCGGATCCCGTCGAAGACGTCCTTGGGCGTGCCCTCCGGATTGGCCTCCGTCCGCAGCATCAGCGGCGGCACCGCACCCAGCAGCACGGCCTTCGCGACCCGTGCGGTCCCGTGCCGTCCGATGTAGCGGGCCACCTCGCCGCCGCCGGTCGAATGGCCCACCAGGACCGCGTTGTCGAGGTCCAGCGCCTCGATCAGCTCGGCCAGGTCGTCGGCGTACCGGTCCATGTGGTTGCCCTGCCACGGCTGGCCCGAGCGGCCGTGGCCGCGGCGGTCGTGTGCGATCGCCCGGAAACCGTGCTCGGCGACCAGCCGGGCCTGCCCGTCCCACGCGTCCGCGTTGAGGGGCCAGCCGTGGCTGAACACCACGGGCTGCCCTTCGCCCCAGTCCTTGTAGTAGAGCTCGGTTCCGTCGGAGGTCGTGAACGTGGTCATGGGGATCCTCTCGGGGGTTGCCTGGGGGAGCCGTGCCGTGTCTCGATGATCTCCGTCATCTCCGGGAACCCGCGCCAGCAGTCCGCCGGACGAGTGACCGACGGCCGTCGGTCCGCGCCTGCGGACGCTCCGCGGCGGCGGGCGGCACATCCCGGCTCGGCAGAGTGAACTCGTAGACTAGTGCGTCCTGTTGGGCGTCCACCACGAGATCGGTGATCTCCAGCGGGCGCGCGTACTGGTCGTGCACCCGCCGGGTGACCCGCACCGACGGCGTGCTCGCGAGAGGGGTGATGGCGTCGCGGTGGTGCAGGGTCAGACCCGCCCGGCGCATCCAGTCGTAAACCCGCCGCAACTGCGCGGCGGCGGTGCCGTCGGCGCGGTCACGGTAGCGGGCCAGCTCCTTCACCTCCGTCAGTGCCACGGCGGAGAACGAGGTCACGGCAGTCCGCAGGCCCTTGCCCTCAGCGGTCGCGTACCGGTAGCGGTGGATCAGGGTCGGGCGGCCGGGGGCCAGCCCCAGGGCCTCGGCGTGGTCGGCCGGGGGCGCCTCCCAGGTGACGGTGGCGCGGGCGACGCCGCCCGGGGTCGCGGCCCGGGCGCCGACCGGGAAGGTGAGCGATGCCGGGGTCTCGACCGGCAGGCCGGGCAGGGTGGCGTGGCTGCCCCGCCGGTCGGTGGCGACGAGACCGTCGCGGCGCAACAGCTCCAGCGCCTGCCGCACGGTCTCCCGGCTGACGCCGAAGTGCCCGGCCAACCGCCGTTCCCCCGGCAGCCGTTCACCGGGCGGGATCGTGCCGTCGCGCAGCTCGCCGAGCAACTCCGTCGCGATCCGCCGGTACAGGGGCTCGCCCTCGGCCGGCGGGTGGTCGTGCGGGGTGGTGCGGGCCATGCCGCCCCTCCTGTGGGTGACGTTCGGTAGCCGTACGGGCTCGGTGCGCCACCAGATCTAGCATTGGTCTAAACCAGTTGGGAAGGGCGGCCGGGCGGTTCGGCCGAAACCGGCCCGCCCGCGCCCGCCCTCACAGCGCGCTGTACAGGGCGTCGATCAGGGCCATCTTCCGCGGGTCGTTGGCGATGCGGGGCCCCATCCGGTTCATCACATAGCCCAGGGACACCCCCGCCTCCGGGTCGGCGAGCCCGCAGGAGCCGCCGAAGCCGTCGTGTCCGAAAGCGCGCGGGTCGGGTCCGTACGAGCCGTCGGGTCCGCTGAGCCAGAGTCCGAGCCCCACCTCCGTCTCGTGCTCGAACCCGGCGCCGAGCACCAGGTCCCGGCAGCTGCCCTGCCCCTCGCGCACCCGCTCGGCCGACTCGGGGGACAGCAGACGGTGGCCCCCGAAGGAGCCGCGGCCCGCGAAGACGCCGTACAGCGCGGCGACGGCACGTGCGGTGCCGTGCCCGTTCGCCGCGGGGATCTCGGCGGCCCGCCACCCGGGGGTGTTGGCCCCGGCGGCGGACACCGCTGGGTTGGTCAGCGCGGCGATGGCCGCGGGCGCCAACTGGGCGAAGACGGCTGCCTGTTCACTGGTAGCCGTGATCGCCGGCTGGACCAGCTCGGCCGCCCGGGCGAAGTCCTGCACCGGCAGGCCGATACGGAAGTCGATGCCGAGCGGTCCCGTCACCTCCCGCGCCAGGAAGGCCCCCGGCCGCAGCCCCGACACCCGCCGTACGACCTCGCCGACCAGATGGCCGTAGGTCAGCGCGTGATAGCCGGACCGGGTGCCCGGCTCCCACCAGGGTTCGGTCGCCGCGAGCCGTTGCGTGGTCAGCTCCCAGTCGCAGAGCTGCTCCAGCGAGTGCGGCTCACGCAGACCGGCCAGTCCGGCGCGATGGGACAGCAGGTGCCGGACGAGGACCTTCTCCTTGCCCGCGGCGGCGAACTCGGGCCAGTACAGGGCCACCGGTGCGTCCAGGTCCAGCAGACCCCGGTCGGCCAGGATGTGCGCGCACAGGGCCACCGGCCCCTTGGTCGTGGACCACACGTTGACCAGCGTGTCCCGCTCCCAGGGCCGGGAACGTGCCGCGTCCGCCCAGCCGCCCCACAGGTCCACCACGGTCCTGCCGCCGACGGTGACGGCCACCGCGGCGCCCAGTTCCCCCCGCTCCCGGAAGTTCTCCTCGAACGCCGCGCGTATCGCCGTGAATCGCGTGTCGCAGTGACCGTGCACCTGTGTCTCGTTCTCGGACATGAGCCCCTCCGCCGACCGTCCCGGGCCCGGGACACCGCGTCGCGGCCCGGGCGCGATGAACGTACCGACTGGTCGGACCGGGTGGAAGTCCGACGGAGGGGAACGGCCGGATCAGATGTACGAGCGCATCCAGCGCAGCTTGGCCGCCTGCTGGAAGGGGCCGCCGCCCTCGTGGTCGTTGAAGTCGTAGACCTCGATGGTCTTGTCCTCGTGGCTCCAGGCGTTGAAGGCCGCGAAGACGGTCGAGGGCGGGCAGGTCTGGTCCTCCAGGGCGGCCGAGAAGAGCGCGGGGGCCCGGCCGCGGGCGGCGAAGTGGACGCCGTCGAAGTAGGACACCGTGCGCAGCGCGTCCTCGGTGCGGCCGCGGTGGGTCTTGAGGAACAGGCCGATCTCCCGGTACGGGTGCCGGTCCGTGATCGTCGCCGCGCGCGGGAAGTCGCACAGGAAGGGCACGTCCGGCGCGATGCCGGCCAGGTCCGGGACCAGGCCGCCGACCGCGATCGTGATGCCGCCGCCCTGGCTGGAGCCGACGGCCACCGTGCGCGCCGGGTCGGTGAGGGGGTGCGAGCGGGCCGCCTCGACGGCACGCACCGCGTCCGTGTAGACCCGGCGGTAGTAGTAGTTCTCCGGGGCGTCGATGCCGCGGGTCATGAAACCGGGGTACGCGGGCGCACCGCCCACCGGGTCCGCCGTGCCGCCGCCCCCGCCCCAGGCGCTGCCCTGCCCGCGGGTGTCCATCACGAAGTGCGCCCGGCCCGAGGACGCCCACAGCAGGTGCTCGTGGGGGAGTCCGCGCCCGCCGCCGTAGCCGATGAACTCCACGACCAGCGGCAGCGGTCCGTCCGCCCCGGCCGGGAGCGTCAGCCAGCCCTTGACCGGGTGACCGCCGAAACCGGCGAACGTCACGTCGAGCACCTGCACGGTGGACAGGCCCGTGTCGACCGGTTCGAAGCGGGCGTCCAGGTCGTGGAGGCGCGCCTCCTGCAGGGTCTTGGACCAGAACGCGTCGAAGTCCTCGGGCTCGGTGGCCGCGCTGCGGTACTCGCGGAGTTCGTCGAGAGGAAGGTCGAACAGGGCCATGCAGGACCGCCTTGGGTGAGAAGCGACTACGGGGGCAGTGCGGATGATCACACTACGTGGGTGATCGGAGGACTGGCCAGGCCTTTGTTCTCGTCCGGCTCCGGGCCGCAGTCCGCTCGGGGCGTGTGACGCGCTGGTCACGGGCGTGAGAGCGCGATCGGGGTGCCGGCCCCGGGGAGCGTGTCACGCGCAGGTGATCGGGTCACCTGGGGTTCATCGTGGTGTGGTCCTCCCGGTGCCGCCGCCGTGTCTCACGCGCGGCGGTGCGTCCACTCCGGTTCCGCGCGGGCCCACGCCCGGTCCCACTCGGCCATCCGCCGGCGCAGCGCCACCCGGCGTACGAGGGAGTGGCCGAAGAGCACCACGAGCACCGCACCGCCCGCGGCGCAGGTACCGACCGTGAGGGTGTGCTGCCAGACCGCCGACTCGTCCACCGGCGGCGTCACACTCCGCCCCTGGTCGTCGAACCACACGTCCACGGCCTCGCCCTGCCGGGTGTCCGCGGGGACCCGTGCCGTCGCGGTGCGCGTGCCCACGCCCGGCTCCGTCCAGCGCACGGTCGCCCGGTACGCGTGCTGCCCGCCGGCCTGCACCGACGGCAGCGAGTCGCGTTTGCCGACCACCTCGGCCCGGACGCGATGCCGCTCGGCCCGCTGCTCCATCGACACCGACCGCGCCTCGCCATGGGCCCATCGGGCGGCGGCCGCCCCGGCCAGGGGAGCGCCCACGAGGACGAGGACGGCGACCACCAGCAGCGTCCACGCCTCGACGACATCCGACCGGCGCCGCAGCGGACTGCGCCGCCAACGCCAGCCGCGCACCCGGGTTCGCATGTCCACCTCCTCGCCGTCACCGCGGCCGAGGGCCGGAGCGGCCCGCGGTGCACCGCCGCTCCCTCGCATCACGCCACGCGTGCTCGCATGCGAGGCCCTCACGGACGGGTACCCCCTCCGGCACCCCTCGATCGCTCCGGAGCTGTACGCACAGCAGGAGCGGCCCGCCGAAACCTCCGGCTGGGTGCCCGGCGCGGCCGCGGCGAAACCGAGGTCAGCCGAAACGCTCGATGCGGATCCGGTCCACCGGCTGACCGGCGGTCACCAGCAGCCGGGAAGCGTGCTCGGCAAAGGAGTTGGAGCCGCACACATAGGCCTCCCACCCACCGGAAGGCTGCTCGGCGAGGAGCGGCGCCACATGTGCGGCCGCCATACGTCCGACCGCCACACCCTCCGGCGCGCTCCGGGTGAAGACGGGTGTGGTCTCCGCACCCAACTCGCGGGCGTAGATCAGCTCCTCGGGGCTGCGCGCGGACACCACCATCCGCAGCGGCACGGTCAGGTTCCGCGCCCGGTGGTGCCGGACCATCGACATCAGCGGTACGACGCCGGAGCCGGCGCCGACGAGCAGCGCGGGCCGGTCGCCCGGCCAGGCGAAGAAGCCGCTCACCGGGCCCCGCACCTCGACCCGGTCGCCGGGCCTGGCGACCGTGTGGAACCAGCCCGAGACCTCGCCGCCCTCGACGTGATCCAGGGTCAGCTCGACCTGCCCGGAGTCGTCCGGCGCGGACGCGATCGAGTAGTGCCGCTGGGCCGCGTAGCCGTCCTCGGCGGTCAGCCGCACCATCAGGTGCTGGCCGGGCAGATGCCCCGGCCAGCCGGGCACGGCGAGCCGGAAGGTGGCGACGCGCGGGGTTTCACGGCGGATCTCGGTCACCGTGGCGGTCTGCCACTCGGACGCGGCCTGCTCGCTCACGGCGATGCGGCCGGGCACGGCGAACCGCGTGGGGGGCACGAAGGTCTCAGTCACCGGAGTACCTCTGCTCCTCCCACGGGTTGCCCCGCTCGTGATAGCCGTTGCGCTCCCAGAAGCCCGGCTCGTCGTGGTCGAGGATCCGCAGTCCCGCGATCCACTTGGCGCTCTTCCAGAAGTACAGGTGCGGCACGAGCAGTCGCGCCGGGCCGCCGTGCTCGGGGGCGAGGGGCTTTCCGTCGTACTCCCAGGCGATCCAGGCGCGCCCGCCGGTCAGGTCGGCGAGCGGGAGGTTGGCGGTGTAGCCGGTGTGCGAGTAGGCGACGGCATGGGTGGCCGACTCATGGGGGCGGACCACGTCCAGGAACGCGTCCAGGGACACACCGGCGAACCGCACCCCGAACTTCGACCAGCTCGTCACGCAGTGGATGGCGCCCTCGTACGCCGACCGCGGCATCCGGTGCGCCTCCTCCCAGTCCCAGGTGCGGGGCCCGGCCACCAGCCCGTCGACGCGGAAGGTCCAGTCGGCGGGCGCCAGCTCGGGAGTGACCTCGGCGGACAGGACGGGCCAGTCGTCGCCCGCGTCGTACTGGCCGGGCGGCAGACCGGGGTCGTCGACGCGTGGGCGTCCGGTGAAGCCTCGGGTGATGTGCATGCGGGGGTGCCTCCGGGCCGGGCCGACGGTGCCCCGCCGGACCGGATGATCAGTCATTGCGCATTCAACCGTACGTGCTGTGCGGCCTGGTCCTGCCGACCGGGGCCGGGCCAGGCGTTGTAGCGCTCCAGGTACTCGGCGAACCGCGTCAGGTCCTCCGCCGGCCAGTGCGCCAGGCGCTCCCGGAAGGCCGCCCGGCGGCTCTCGGTGACCTGGGCCAGGATGCGCCGCCCGGCCTGCGTCAGATGCAGCACCTGGACGCGCTGGTCCGCCGCGTCGGGGCGGCGCTCGATGAGGCCGTTGCGCTCCAGGGCGGCCACCTGGCGGCTCACGGTGGACTTGTCCAGGGCGTAGTGGGCGGCCAGGTCGGTCGCCCGGCACCCGCCGCTCTCCTCCAGATGTCCCAGCAGCGTGTACGACACCAGCGACAGCTCGGGGTGCATCCGGCCCGCCGCGGCCCGGGCGCGGCGGGCGAAGACCGTCATCTCCCGCTGGATGGTCTCCACGGCGTCGGCGGTGTGCACGGGGCCTCCCTCACCACGGTGCTGCTCGGCTCCCTCCATGGTTGCATAGCCCAACCACTGGACCCGAGGGCGTCACGATCGCCGTACCGGGCGGCGGGCCCGTCGGGTAGGGTTGCCGTCCGGCCGGGGAGGGACCCGGTCGCCGGAAGCCGAGGAGGTGAGACCCATTACCGCTGTGTCAGTTCGGGTGCTCTCCTCTCGATGTCGCGCGGATCGCCGGTCGTAGGCGATCGCCGGAGCGCCCTTCGGTTTCCCGAAAGGCTCTGGGCTTCCATGCCGTCTGTGTCTTCCGTCCCCCCTTCCACGCCGTCGTCCCGTGACGTGGTCGTCTCCGCCCTGCGCACCGCGGGGTGCGTCTTCGCCGAGGACGAGGCCGCGCTGATCCTCGCCACCGCGCGCACCCCGGCCGAGACCGCCGCCATGGTCGAGCGCCGCGTCGCGGGCCTGCCCCTCGAACTCGTCGTCGGCTGGGCCGAGTTCCGCGGCCTGCGCATCGCCGTCGCCCCGGGCGTCTTCGTACCCCGCCGGCGCACCGAGTTCCTGGTGGAGCAGGCCCTGGAGCGGGCGCCCCGGGCCACCGTCGTGGTGGACCTGTGCTGCGGCTCGGGTGCCGTGGGAGCGGCGCTGGCGGCCGGACTCGGCCGCGTCGAACTGCACGCCGCCGACATCGACCCGGCCGCCGTGCGGTGCGCCCGCGGCAACATCGCCGCCGCCGGCGGCCGGGTCCACCAGGGTGATCTGTTCGAGGCGCTGCCCGCCGCGCTGCGCGGCCGCGTCGGCATCCTCGCGGCCAACGTGCCGTACGTGCCGAGCGACGAGATCGGCCTGCTGCCCCAGGAGGCCCGTGACCACGAGCCGCTGGTCGCCCTCGACGGCGGCACGGACGGCCTGGACGTCCTGCGCCGGGTCGCGGCCGAGGCGCCCCGCTGGCTCGCCCCCGGCGGCTGCGTCCTGGTGGAGACGAGCCGGCACCAGGCCCCGGCCGCCGTCGACGCCTTCGAACGCAGCGGCCTGGTGACACAGCTGGCCGTGTCGGAGGAGCGGTACGCCCACGTGGTGATCGGCGTCGGACCCTGAGGGCCTGTCGTTTGGATCATGCCGGCGTCGCGGGGCGTGGCACGCGCATCTGCCGCGTTGTCGTCGGTTGTCGACTCCCCCACGCTCGGCTGCGCTCGCGCGGGAGGGACCCCCATCGCGTCGCCGCCCTCCTCCGCCTTGCAGCTGCACGCACCACGCCCCGCTCGGGTCGGCCGAGAAGTGCGGTGCCTCCCAGCCGACCTGATCCGAACGACAGGCCCTGGGAGCTCCCCAGGCCCTCAGTCCGGCACCGTCGCCCGCGCGATGAGCAGCGCCACGTCGTCGAAGTTGTCCGGCTCGTGCAGCGTGCGCAGCAGCAGGTCGCAGACGTCCTCCAGCGGCCGGTCGGGTCCTTCGAGCAGCGACAGCAGCGTGTCGAGCCGTTCGTCGAGCGGGTCGCGCCGGGTCTCCACGAGGCCGTCGGTGTAGAACACCAGCCGGTCGCCGGGCTCGAGGTCGACGGTGATGGTGGAGAAGGCGACACCGCCCACGCCGAGCGGCACCCCGGTCGGCAGGTCGAGCAGCTCCGGTGGCCGGCCGGACCGGAGGCGCACCGGCGGCAGATGCCCGGCGTTGGCGATCCGGCACTGCCGCAGATGCGGGTCGTGAACGGCGTAGACACAGGTGGCGATGGCCTGTTCGAGGCCCGCGGTGATCTTGTCGAGGTGCTCCAGGAGCACGTTCGGATCGAGGTCGAGGGAGGCGAGGGTGTTGGTCGCCGTACGCAGCCGCCCCATGGCCGCCGCCGCGGGGATGCCGCTGCCCATCACATCGCCCACGACGAGCGCCGTCTTGCCGCCGTCCAGCGGGATCACGTCGAACCAGTCGCCGCCGACCTCGCTCGTGGCGCCGGCCGGCTGGTAGCGGGAGGCGACCTCCAGCCCGCCCGTCACCGGAGGGTGGCTGGGCAGCAGGCTGCGCTGGAGGGTGAGCGCGGTCTCGCGGGCGCTCTGGTACCAGCGGGCGTTGTCGATCTGCACGGCGGCCCGGGCGGCCAGCTCGCGCGCCAGTATCAGGTCGTCCTCGCCGAACGGCAGCGGATTGCGGGTGCGCTTGAGGTCCAGGGCGCCCAGCACCTCGCCGCGCGCGATCAGCGGTACCGCCAGATAGGAGTGCACCCCGGCCCGGCCCAGCAGCTCGGCCGCCTCCGGAGAGCGGGCGATGTGCGCCAGGTCCTCGTCCTTGACCTCCGGCAGCATCACCGGGCTCGCCGTGCGCACGCACTGGGTGACGAGCCGGTCGGACGCGTACCGGGCGACCTGCCCGGGAGGGTCGGCCGCCTCCAGCGCCTCGGCGGAGTCGTACCCCTGGACCGCCAGCGCGCGGATCACGGCCGGCTCGGCGGGGCCCAGGCTGGTGCGCCGGCCCTGCACCACCGCGTCCAGCAGATCGACCGCCGCGATGTCGGCGAGCTCCGGCACGGCCACGTCGGCCAGCTCACGGGCCGTGCGGTCCAGGTCCAGCGTGGTGCCGATCCGGCCCGAGGCGTCGGCGATCAGGGCCAGCCGCCGCCGTGCGGCCTCGGCCTCGATGGCCGCCCGGTACTGCTCGGTGACGTCGACGATCGAAACGGCCACGCCCAGCACGGTCCCGAAGGCGTTCTCCAGCCGGTACAGCGAGATCGACCAGGCGTGGTCCTGGTGCGGATCGGCCGGGGTACGGCCGATCGTGGACTGGTCGACGACCGGCCGGCCGGTGTCCAGGACCCGGCGCGCCGCGGCCTCCAGGGCGTCGACGTCCATCCGCGGCACCACCTCGCGGACCGTGCGGCCCAGGTGCTCCTCGGCCGGTACGCCGTTGATCTCCTCCAGTGCCTCGTTGACCGAGACGTACCGCAGGTCGGTGTCCAGCACGGCCAGCCCGATCGGGGACTGCGCGATCATCCGCGTCGACAGCGCCACGTCCCGCTCCAGCCGGTGCACCGTCGTCTGGTCGGCGCACAGCCCCAGCGCGTAGACGTCGCCCTGGTCGTCCAGCAGCCGCATGTTGCGGAACTCCACGAGCCGCGTGCTGCCGTCCTTGCGGCGGATGGGGAAGGCCCCCGCCCAGCTCTGCCCGGTGCCCATGACGTCGGCGAACAGCTTGACCACGAGGTCGACGTGCTGCTCGTGGACCATGATCCGGGCGGCGTACTCCCCGAGCGCCTCCCGCGCCTCGTACCCGAACAGTTCCTCGGCCTGCGGGCTCCACAGCACGATGCGGCCCTCCGCGTCCAGGACCACCGAGGCCACGCGCAGGACGTCGAGAAGCCCGCTGGGGCGCGCCGACCCGCGCACCGGAACGTCGCCCTCGGACTCGGGAGACCCGGCTGCACTCATCCCACGCCCCGCCTTCGCCGTCCTCGCGGCACGCCGTCGTGTGCCGACACCCCATGTTCTACCGCGCGGAGCCGTTTCCCGAAGGCCCCTTCCGTCACCTTCCACCATCGCCCAACACGGCGCGGGCCGCCCGCAGACCCGTCACCGGGAGAAGGGCACGGCCGGTAGTGCTCGCCGGAAGGTGGTGCTTTGCTGGGGTAGGGGCGGATACGGCATCCGGTGGCCTCGAGAGGAGCGATCACGATGGCGATGAACGAGGAGCGACCGCACCCCCACTCCGTCTCGGTGGAGATCAGCGGGTGCAGCAAGCAGGACGCCCGGATCGTGTTCGACGCACTGTGCGACTGCTTCGAGTCCGACCGGTGCGCCGACGACGTGCCCGAAGAACTGCACGCCACCCGCCCGACCGTATGGCTCGGCACCTACGACGTCGCCGACGAGCACGAGGGCGCCCGGCCGGTCCACCTGTCGTCCTCCGTCGACGCCGACCTGCACGGCGGCTACTGGGCGATCGAACGGCTGCGCACGACCCTGGACTCGCTGTTCGACGTGCATGAGCTGAGCACGGTCTCCGGCGACCAGGAGAAGGAACTGCACGTGCGTCTGGAGAGCCGGTGACCGCCCCTCACCCCGTCAGCAGGTCGAGGACGGCCCGCCGGTAGACGGCGTGCACCACGGGCAGGTCCGCCAGGTGCACGAGTTCGTCCACGCCGTGCAGCCCCTCGTACGGCAGGCCGAAGCCGGCCGTGGCCGGGATGCCCTCGGCCGCCAGGAGATTGCCGATGTTCGACGGGCCCGCCGTCTTGGCCCGCACCCGCAGCCCCTGCCCGGCCGCGGCGCCCAGCAGTGCGGCGGCCGGCTGCTCGTCGTGTGCCAGCCGGTAGGGCGGCCAGGACGCCACCGCCGTGACCTCGGTCGGCCGCGGGGCGGGCAGTGCCGCGTCCAGCCCGTTCACCGCCGCCCGGACCAGGTCCTCGGCGGCGCGGGCACCGAAGCCCGGCGTGGTGCGCACGTCCACGCCGATCTCGCACCGGTCCGGGACGACGGAGAAGCCCTCACCGCCGTGGCAGTACGTCACCGTCAGCTTCGGCGGCAGCGGGAACTCCCCGCTCGCCCTGGGCAGCGGGCCCGCGTCCAGCAGCCGTACGAGATGCGCCGCCCGCGACACTGCACCGACCACCGCCCGGCGCGACCCGGAGTGCCCTGACGTCCCGTGCACGGCGATCCTGGCCCGCCACAGCCCGCGGCCGCCGACCACGACCTCGTCGAGACCCGGGTAGCCGATCAGCACCCCGGCCGGGCGGACCGCGTCCGGGTCGGCGAGATACGCCCGGGCGCCCCCGAAGCCGCCCGTGTGCTCATCGGCGTCGAGCAGCACCGCGAGCCCGCCGCGCAGCTCGCCCGCCCGGCCGTGCAGCTCGGCCGCGATGTGGCAGAACAGGGCGGCGGCGAGCTTGGAGTCGGCCGCGCCCCGGCCCCGGAGCCGGCCGTCGACGACATCCCCGGCGGCGGGCGGGAAGGACCAGGCCGACTCGTCGCCGTACGGCGCGGTGTCCACGCAGGCGTCCAGCGCCCACCAGGGCCCGGGCCGGCCGCCGGCGATCTCCACCAGCAGCGCGACCGGGCGACGGGCGTCGTCGTGCAGCCGTCGGAACGGCAGCCCGCGGCCGGTGAGCCAGTCCTCCAGAACCGCCAGGACGGGCCGGTGGTCGTCGAGGCCGGCCCGGCTCGGGCAGCGGATCAGTTCGCTCGCGAGGTCCACCACGGCGGACAGCGGCCCAAGGTCCCTGGTCATGGCCCTACTGTGCCCTCCATCACCTTGTGCAACTAGTTGCATAAACCGTCGGTAGTCCTCTACAACTACAGGCACGACACCGCGCACGGAGGGCCCGATGAGCCGTTACCCGCACCTGCTGACCCCCCTCGACCTGGGCTTCACGACCCTGCCCAACCGGGTCCTCATGGGCTCCATGCACGTCGGCCTGGAGGAGGCCGAGGGCGGCTTCGCGCGCATGGCCGCCTTCTACGCGGCCCGCGCCCGCGGGGGAGTCGGCCTGATCGTCACCGGCGGCATCGCCCCCAACGACGAGGGGCGGCCCTACGAGGGCGGCGCCAAGCTCACCACCGAGGCGGAGGCCGAGCAGCACCGGGTCATCACCGACGCCGTGCACCGCGAGGGCGGTCGGATCGCGATGCAGATCCTGCACTTCGGCCGGTACGCCTACCACAAGGACCTGGTCGCGCCGAGCCCCGTCCAGGCGCCGATCAGCCCCTTCCCGCCCCGCGAGCTCAGCGAAGCCGACATCGAGCGGACCATCGAGGACTACGTCCGCGCCGCCCGCCTCGCCCGGCAGGCCGGCTACGACGGCGTCGAGATCATGGGCTCCGAGGGCTACCTCATCAACGAGTTCATCGCGCAGCAGACCAACCACCGCACCGACGGATGGGGCGGCTCGTACGAGAACCGCACGCGCTTCCCGCTGGAGATCGTGCGCCGGGTGCGCGAGGCTGTCGGCGAGGACTTCATCGTCATCTACCGGCTGTCCATGCTCGACCTCGTCCCGGGCGGCTCGACGCTCGACGAGGTCATCACCCTCGCCAAGGCCGTCGAGGCCGCCGGGGCGACGATCATCAACACCGGCATCGGCTGGCACGAGGCCCGCATCCCCACCATCGCGACCTCCGTGCCGCGCGGCGCGTACACCTGGGTGACCAAGCGGCTCATGGGCGAGGTGTCCGTCCCGCTCGTCACCACCAACCGCATCAACACCCCCGAACTCGCCGAGGAACTGCTCGCCGAGGGCGCCGCCGACATGGTGTCGATGGCCCGCCCGATGCTCGCCGACCCCGACTTCGTCACCAAGGCCGCCGCCGGCCGGTCCGAGGCGATCAACACCTGCATCGGCTGCAACCAGGCCTGCCTGGACCACACCTTCAGCGGCCTGATCACCTCTTGCCTGGTCAACCCACGCGCCTGTCACGAGACCGAGCTCGTGCTCTCCCCGACCCGGCTGCGCAAGCGCGTCGCGGTCGTCGGCGCCGGCCCGGCCGGACTCGCCTGCGCGGTCTCCGCCGCCGAACGCGGGCACGACGTGACGCTGTTCGACGCGGCGAGCGAGATCGGCGGCCAGCTCAACGTCGCCCGCAAGGTCCCCGGCAAGCAGGAGTTCGACGAGACGCTGCGCTACTTCCGCACCCAGCTCGACTGGCACGGCGTCGACATCCGGCTGAACACGCCCGTCACCGTCGCGGACGTCGACGGCTACGACGAGGTCGTCGTCGCCACCGGCGTCACCCCGCGCACCCCCGAGATCCCCGGTGTCGACCACCCGAGCGTCGTCGGCTACCTCGACGTCCTGCGCGACGGCGCCCCCGTCGGCGACCGGGTCGCGATCCTCGGCGCGGGCGGCATCGGCTTCGACGTCGCCGAGTTCCTCACCGACGGCGGCGACAAGGCCCACGAGGACCCGGAGACGTACTTCCGGCAGTGGGGCGTCGACATGGACTACCGCGGCCCCGGCGGCCTCGCCGCGCCCGAGCGGCCCGCCCCGCCGCGCACCGTCCACCTGCTCCAGCGCAAGGCGTCCAAGGTCGGCGCCGGCCTCGGCAAGACCACCGGCTGGATCCACCGCACCGAGCTCAAGCACCGCGGCGTCACCATGGTCCCGGGCGTGAGCTACGACCGCATCGACGACGCCGGACTGCACATCACCGTCGGCGAGGAGAGCACGGTCCTGGAGGTCGACACGATCGTGCTGTGCACGGGCCAGGAGCCGCGCCGCGGCCTGTACGAGGAACTGCTCGCCGCCGGGTGCAGCGCGCACCTCATCGGCGGTGCCGACGTGGCCGCCGAACTGGACGCCAAGCGCGCCATCAAGCAGGGCACCGAGCTCGCGGCCGCCCTGTAGTGCGGTGACGCGTCCCTAGGATGAGGCCATGTCACTCCCGCACGCGATCCTCACCGCCCTGCTCGAGAAGCCGTCGGCGGGCCTGGATCTCACCCGCCGGTTCGACCGGTCGATCGGCTACTTCTGGTCGGCGACGCACCAGCAGATCTATCGCGAGCTCGGGAAACTGGAGGCCGACGGCCTCATCAGGGCGCTGCCGTCCGAGCAGCCGGCCCGCGGCCAGAAGAAGAGCTACGAGGTGCTGCCCGCGGGCCGCGCCGAACTGGCCCGCTGGACCTCCGCCTCCCAGGACCCCAAGCCGCACCGCGACGCGCTGCTGCTGCGGCTCAGGGCGGCCGCCGTGGTCGGCACGGCGGGCCTGGAGGCCGATCTGCGACGCCATCTGGAGCTGCACGAACGGCAGCTGGCGGAGTACGAGGAGATCGAGAAGCGCGACTTCCCGCCCGGCCGGGACGGCACCGAGGACCGGCTGCGCCATCTCGTGCTGCAGGCCGGCATCGACCTGGAGACCTTCTGGACCCAGTGGCTCAGGCGCGCCCTGGCGGACGTCGCCGAACTCCCCGACGGCGGGCCGGCCGGGCCGGCCTGACCGGGGTGTCGAGGCGACCAGGAGAGCCCGAGGGGGACGACCGCGCGTCCGACGCGATCACGACATGACGGCGGCCCGCCCGACCGGAGCGCTTCGGGAGAGCGGGCCGCCGTCCGTACCGGGTCAGAGCCGGTACGGCCTGTTGCGCCGGCGCAGGTACCAGGCGGTCGCGAGGACGCCGGATCCGACCAGCGTGCCGCCCGCCACCAGCGTGACGGTTCCGTAGTCCGTCGAGCTGCCGCCGACCCCGCCCATCACGCCGCGGGACGGCGACACCGAGGGGGACGCGGACCGCGAGGGGGAGGCGGAGGGGGAGGGGGCCGTGGAGACCACGACGGACTGAGTGCCCGCGGTGGTGCCGTCCGAGCAGACGACGATGACCGTGTAGGTGCCCGGGGAGACGCTCGACCAGGCCGCGGACTGGTTGGTGGACGTCCCGGACAGCGTCACCTGACGGCCCTGGGCGAAGCTGCCCTGGCTGCTGGTGAGGAGCGAGGCGGTGCCCCAACTGCCGTTGATCTGGGTGCACGAGCTGGTCGTGACCGAAACCGTGGACCCCGTGGTGCTCACGGAGATACCCGGGCCCGCGGCGGCGGGCACCGCGGCCAGGGCGAGGGGCAGCGCGGCGGCGACTGCCACAGTCAGGCCGGAGCGGAGAACTGGCGATGAGTTGCGCATGTGGACTGCCCTCCGGCGGCACGGTTGGCGGTACATCCCTTGCGCCGCCGAGGGTCGGGGAACGCCCGTGCTGCCTCAGGGTCAGCCAAAGCGCCCCCGGCCCCGGCCGCACTCCGAGCGCCCCCGTGCAGGTGACGGCGTCCTCCTCCCGGCCGATGCCGCGGAGTTCGTCAGCGCCCCGTGCCCGTCGTCACCGCCCGCTCCGCAGAGAACCCTCCCCAGGTGCCGTCCGGCAGCATCGCCCGGACGCGGACCCGGTGGGTGACACCGGCTTTCCGACCCACGTAGAAGCTGTACGCGGCCCGCCCGCGCGGGGTGCGGCCTCCGAAAACGAGGGACGTGGCGGGTCGGCCGTCCAGATGGATCTGGTACTCGGTGACCTCACCGTCCACGCGGGGCGGCACCCAGCTCAGGTCGACGTGATACGCCCCGTGCTCGCGGTGGCTCGTCGCCCGGAAGCGCGTGGGGGCGGTGGCGCGGCCGTCGTCCGTGCCCGGGGTGGTGAGGCGGACGGTGGGACTGGCGGGGGAGACGTTGCCGGCCGCGTCCCGGGCCCGGACGGTGAAGGCGTAGTCCGTGCCGGGCCGCAGCCCCGTGAGCACGGTGGCCGTCTGGCCCCCGCCCACGCTGTGGATCTTAGTGCCTTGCTGGTGGATGTCGTACGACACCACGTCCCGGTCGTCCGTCGAGGCGGACCAGGACAGCTGGACCGCCCGGCTTCCGGCCGCCCGCCCGCCGGGCGCCGACGGGCGGGTCGGTGCGGAGCGGTCGTCCGCCACGGCCGCGGGGGTCTTCGCCCGGACCTGGCGGCTCGGCGGCCCGAGCCGCCCGCCGCTGTCCCGCGCCCGTACGGAGAAGGCGTACAGCGTCGCGGGCCGGAGCCTGGTGACATCCACCATGTGCTGCGAACCCGGCACCTCCTTGACCTTCGTGGTGCCGCGATACACCTCGTAGACATCGACCCGGGCGGTCGCGTTCCACATGACGTGCACGCTGGTCGCGCTGCCCGCAGCGGCGGTGACACCCGTGGGCGCGCCGGGCCCACCTCCGACGTCCCCTTCCTCCGCTCCGGCCCAGCCGCAGGAGGCGACCAGGACGAGAGTCCCGCAGAGGGCCAGGTGGCGGCGGAGGGATGGGGGAGCGAAACGGCGTGGCACGACACTGCCTCCCGGGGGTGGCACACGGGAATGGTCCGGACCAATATGACGCTGTTGGCGCGATCACATCAAGAGGGCGGTGGTCGAGCACCGGATGTCACTTCCGGAAAACGGCGTCACCCCCCGCGGCGCGTGACCACCCGGGAGAGTTACGTATGCTGAAGACTCCACGGCCGAACTCCTGGTGGACACAGTGGAGTTCGGGCCTGTCGCGCGGACCGCTGTCGTCGCAGATCCCGCGCCGGCGCGGGTGGCCGGGCTGCCTGAGTCTTACGCGGACTCAGGCCCCCGGCCCCTGTCGGAGGTTGGGGACGTGCACCGTCCGGCCCCCCAATGGTGGCCGAGTGATCGCCTCGGGGCCAGATTGGGCTGAGTGCCCGTCAGGTCCCCCACGAGAGGCTCCCGTATCGTGCGTGTCCAGTCGCTCACCCTGGCCGCGGCCAGCGCCGCCCTGCTCGTCCCGACGACACCCCCCGCCGCCCGGCTCCACCCCGCGGTGTGGCGCGAGAGCACCGTGAGCGCCGCCGACCTGCTCGCCCAGGTGCGGGACTGCACTCCCGTCTCCCGTGGCCGCTACCGCAGCGACAACGGCGCACCCGCGAACATCCCGGTCTGCGGCACCCGCGACGCCGTGTTCTGGAAGGCCGACATGGACATCGACTGCGACGGCCTCCCGGGACCCCGCTGCAACCGCGGCACCGACCCGTACTTCGCCGCGAGCACGGCCTACGTCCAGTCCGACGGCCGCCCGTTGAGCGCCGAACGCCTGCCCTTCATCGTCGTACCCGCGCCTAGCGGCCTCTGGGACTACCGGGACCACGGCATCGGCGGCGGTTCGGTGGTGGCCGTCGTGTACCGCGACCGGGTGCAGTACGCGGTCGTCGGCGACACGGGCCCGCAGGGCATCATCGGGGAGGCGTCCTACGCGACCGCCAAGGCCCTCGGTATCCGCGCCGATCCGCACGGCGGCGGTGCGCCCTCCGGCGTCACCTACATCGTCTTCAAGAACACCAAGGTGTCGCCCATCGAGGACCACGCGGCGGCCGTGGCAGAGGGGGAGCGGGTGGCGAGGCGGTTCGCCGACGGGAGCCGGGCCGACGGAAGCTGAGCGGCTGACGGCGCGTCACGGACACGGCTGCGGCCGGGCACACCGCCTTTCCGGCGTGCCCGGCCGCAGCCGTCGCTCACACCTTCCGGTAGGTGTACGCCTCCGTGGCGGCCGCCTCCACCGCTGCCAGGTCCGCCCCGGTGGACGCCGTGACGACCGCGGCCACGGCTCCCTCCACGAAGGGGGCGTCCACCAGGCGCGTCCGCTCCGGGAGTTCGTCGCCCTCCGCGAGCAGCGCCTTCACCGTGAGCACCGCGCTGCCCAGGTCGGTCAGGACGGCCACTCCCGCTCCGCGGTCGACGGACGCGGCCGCGGCGGCGATCAGTTCGGAGCTCGTACCGAGCCCGCCGCCCTCGGTACCGCCCGCCGGAGCGACGGGCACCACCGGGCCACCGCCCGCGAGCCCCTTCGCCAGCTCCGCGACCGACGCGGCCACCGCCGCGCTGTGCGACACCAGCACGATTCCCACCAGCTGCTCGTCACTCACCGGCGGCCTCCGCGAGTGCGGCGATCAGCAGCGCGGAAGACGTGGCGCCCGGGTCCTGGTGCCCGATGCTGCGCTCGCCCACATAGCTCGCCCGGCCCTTGCGGGCCTGAAGGGGCGTCGTCGCCACCGCGCCCTCCTCGGCGGCGGTCCGGGCCGCCGCGAACGAGCCACCGAGCGCGTCCACCGCGGGCACCAGTGCGTCGATCATGGTCGCGTCGCCCGGGGCGGCACCGCCGAGCGTCATGACCGCGTCCACCCCGGTCCGCAGCGCCTCGGTCAGCTGCTCCGCACTGACCTCGCCGGCGTCGCCGAGCGCTTTGCCGGTACGGCGCAGCAGCGTCCCGTACAGCGGCCCCGAGGCGCCGCCGACCGTCGAGATCAGCTGGCGTCCGGCCAGCGTCAGGACCCCACCGGGCGTGTCGGGGGCCTCCTTCTCCAGGACGGCCACGACGGCCGTGAAACCGCGGTGGAGGTTGCTGCCGTGATCGGCGTCCCCGATGGGGGAGTCGAGAGCGGTGAGCCGTTCCGCCTCGCGGTCCACGGACGCGGCGGTCGCCGTCATCCAACGGCGGAAGAAATCGGCGTCGAGCACTGGATCTCCTTGCCTGGTAGGTACGTGGTGATCCTCTACCCTCTGCGTGTCACACGCCCCAGCGCAGGCCCGGGGTCTTCACCGGCGCGTCGTACAGCCGCAGCAGCTCCTCGTCGACCTGGCACAGGGTGAGCGAGGCGCCCGCCATGTCCAGCGAGGTGACGTAGTTGCCCACGAGGACGCGGGCCACGGGGACGCCGCGCTGGGCGAGCACCCGGTGCACCTCGGCGTTGAAGCCGTACAGCTCGAGGAGGGGCGTCGCGCCCATGCCGTTGACGAGGACCAGCACCGGATTGCGCGGCTGGAGGTCCTCCACCACCGCCTCGACGGCGGCCTCGGCGATCTCGCCGGAGGTCATCATGGAACGCCGCTCCCGGCCGGGCTCGCCGTGGATGCCGATGCCCAACTCCAGCTCGCCGGGCGGCAGATCGAAGGTGGGGCTGCCCTTGGCCGGCGTGCTGCAGGCGCTCAGCGCGATCCCGAAACTCCGCGAGCTCTCGTTCACCTGGCGGGCGATGGACTCCACCCGCTCCAGAGGCATGCCCTCGGCAGCGGCGGCGCCCGCGATCTTCTCCACGAACAGGGTCGCGCCCGTACCGCGCCGCCCCGCGGTGTACAGGCTGTCGGTCACCGCCACGTCATCGTTGACCAGCACCTTCGCGACCTGGATGCCCTCGTCCTCGGCCATCTCGGCGGCCATGTCGAAGTTGAGCACGTCACCGGTGTAGTTCTTCACGATGAACAGCACGCCGGCGCCGCTGTCCACGGCGGCGGCCGCGCGCAGCATCTGGTCGGGTACGGGGGAGGTGAACACCTCTCCGGGACAGGCCGCCGACAGCATGCCGGGACCTACGAAACCGCCGTGCAACGGCTCGTGCCCGGAGCCTCCGCCCGAGACCAGCCCCACCTGCCCGGAGACGGGAGCGTCCCGCCGCACGATCACCCGGTTCTCCACGTCCACGGTCAGCTCCGGGTGGGCAGCCGCCAGGCCGCGCAGCGCATCTGCGACCACGGTCTCCGGGACGTTGATCAGCATCTTCACGGGAACCTCCAGGTGAGACTTGTCAATGTGCCTCTGGCCTTCATTTTTGCAGTTCAGAATGTGCCAGGCCAGTTCTCGACCTTGGCGGTCGGCAGCGTCGCGGTCGCGTCCTACCGGCTGACGAGCAGCGGTCCTTGAGCGGCGCCGGCGAAGCCGCCGCGCGTCAAGAGCCCGCGCGCCGAGGGCTGGAAGGATTGCGCCGAGCGCGCCCCGTCGCCCACCTGCAAGAGTTCCCGGAGGACCGGCGATGACCAGCCCCACCGCCCCGGCGGAGGCGACCGGCGGCCCGGCCCGGCCCGCCGAGCGAGCGGCCGGAACCTCATGACCCCACCGGGTCCGACAACGGCGTGGCCGGGGAAAGCGCGGGAGGCGGGCCGTCCGGCTCGTGGCCGGCGTGAGTTCGGTGCCGGCGCTGGCCGCCTGCAGCCCGGGCGGCTTCGACGACGGGGGTTCCGGGGACCGTGAGGCCAGGTACCAGCGCGTCATCGAAGACCCCCACCCGCGCCCGGCCGACGTCATCGAGGCGGCCGGCGCACCGACGGCGGTGGTGCGCGCGGACGACGGCTCGCTGCTGTTGACCTTCGACGCCGGCAACGTCGAGGACGACGAGGGGCCGGCCGCCTCCGCCTGGCGCATCGTGGACCGCCACGGCCGTACGGTCGCCGAGCACGCGGAACACGCAGCCGCGGAGGCGGTGCGCGCCGCGTTCAGGGGGGTGCCGGGGGCTTCGTGCGGGTGCCGTCCGGGGGGAGCGCGGAGGGAACGTACGCCCTCGACGTGCGTGGCGGGCGGCACACGGTCGACATCACCGAGACCCCGTTGCGCTCCCGCCCCGGCGACATCCTGCTCGCCGCACCGGAGCCGGCCCTCGTGTACCGCCCCGCCACACGCACCGTGGCTCCCCCGGCCGGAGTGCCGGACAACGCCGTCCGCCTCGCCGTCGACGAGGGGGGGGCACGGCCTGGAGCCTGGCCCAGTCGCTGACCGAGACCCCCGACCCCGGCGACGTTCACCTCGTTCACCGTCGTCGGCACGACGTTCTACGGCATCGCCGACGCGACGACGGCGACGTATGACCGGGTGGAGGGCGAGGGCCTGTGGATCTCTCGCGACGGCTGCCGCGAGTGGCGGCGCCACGGGCAACGCGGGTCTCGCAGCCGCGCCGAGGCGACCGGCCCCGGTGAGCCCTCGGCGTGACCCCCGCCGGGTCAGCCGCGGCGTACCAGCATGCTCAGCGAGTTGGCCAGCACGATGGCCCCGATGCCCGCCCACTCGGTCCGGCCCAGGTGCTGGCCGAGGCCCAGCAGGCCCACCACGGCGGCGAGAACGGGGTTGACGCTCATGAACAGCCCGAAGGCCTGGGCCGGCACGGTGCGCAGCGTGAACAGGTCCGCCAGGTACGGCACGGCGGAGGACAGGACGCCCGCGGCGACGGCACAGCCGATGGCCTCCGCGGTAGGCGGCTGACGGACGACCAGGACGACACCGACCGGCAGGAACATCAGGGCGGACAGCCCCGCCGCTGCCGCCGAGCCCTGAGCGCCCGGGATGCGGCGTCCGACGGTGCGGTTGAGCAGGATGTACGACGCCCAGCACACGGCGGCCAGCAGACCCAGCCCCATTCCCACGTAGTCGGTGGACGGTTGAGGCCGCATCAGGACGACGACCCCTGCCGCCGCCGTCACCGCACAGCACGCGTCCACGCGGCGACGCGCGGCGGCCAGGGCGATGGTGAGGGGGCCGAGGAACTCGAGCGTCACCGCAAGGCCCAGACCGATGCGGTCGATGGCGCTGTACAGGGACAGGTTCATCGTCCCGAACACGACGGCCAGCGACAGCACCGGCCACCACTGCCGCCAGGTGAAGGACCGCAGCCGGGGCCGGCTCACCGACCACAGCACGACGGCGGCGACGTACTGGCGGACCGCGACGACACCGACCGGCCCGATGACGGGGAAGGCGAGGGAGCCGAGCGCGGCGCCGGTCTGGTTGGACAGACCGCTGCCCACCATCGTGGCCACCCCGGCGAGACGGCGCCGGCTGTCCTCAACGCCCGGGAGCGTCGCCGGGGGCACGGGATCTGCGGGACGCCCGGAGGGGGCGGCGGGTACGGAAGCGGCTCGCATGCGCTGATCGTGCTTCGGGGCGGTCCTTGCGCAAAATGCGTTCGGGGACGGATCTATACGATGCAGTCATGGATGTGGAGCTCCGGCAGCTGCGCTGCCTCGTCGCGATCGTCGACGAGGGCACCTTCACCGACGCCGCCATCGCGCTCGGCGTCTCCCAGGCAGCGGTCTCCCGCACCCTCGCCTCGCTCGAACGGGCCCTGGGCGTGAGGTTGTTGCGCCGTACCTCCCGAGAGGTCACCCCGACCACGGCCGGGCTGCGGGTCGTGGCCCAGGCCCGGAGGGTGCTCGGGGAGGTGGACGATCTGGTCCGGGAGGCCACCTCGGGCCACTCCGTCCTGCGCATCGGCTACGCCTGGTCGGCTCTCGGCCGCCACACCTCCGCCTTCCAGCGCCGCTGGGCGAAGGACCGTCCGGCGACGGAACTGCACCTGGTCCGCGTCAACTCGGCCACCGCCGGTCTGGCCGAGGGCGCGTGCGACCTGGCCGTGGTGCGCAGACCCTTGGAGGACCGGCGGCTCGACTCGGCCATCGTGGGACTGGAGCGGCGTATGGTCGCCCTGGCCGCGGACGATTCCCTGGCCGGACGCCGCTCGGTACGGCTCGCCGACCTGAGCGGCCGCACCCTGCTGATCGACCGCCGGACCGGAACCACCACCCCCGACCTGTGGCCGCCCGACGCCCGCCCGGCGACCGAGGAGACGCACGACGTCGACGACTGGCTCACGGTCATCGCCACCGGCCGCTGCGTCGGCATGACCGCGGAGTCCACCGCCCACCAGTACCGGCGCCCCGGCATCGTCTACCGCCCCGTACGCGACGCCGAACCCATCGCCGTGCGCCTCGCCTGGTGGCACGACGAGCCCCATCCCGCCACCCAGCCGACGATCGAACTCCTCACCGCCCTCTACCGCAACGATTAATCGGCTTGTCGCATCAAAGCGGCCCGCTCTAGGGTGACTTCACTTCGACGAGACGCTCCCCAGAAGCACGCCGCAGAGCGGAAGCGTCCCACCTCCTGAGGTGACGAAGGGGCGGCAGCAGTCTTTGTCGACCCCTCTTACGGAGGCTTCTTCCATGAACGTCGGTATCGGTCTGCCCATCGGCGACCCCACCACCCTGCTCGACTGGGCCCGGCGCGCCGACTCCGGGCCCTTCAGCACCCTCGGCCTGCTCGACCGGCTCGTCTACGACAACCCCGAGCCCCTGGTCGCGCTCGCCGTCCTCGCGGGCGCCACCTCCCGCATCCGCGTCCAGACCGAGGTGCTGCTCGCCCCGCTGCGCGACACCGCCCTCCTCGCCAAGCAGGCCGCGACCCTGGACCGGATGACGGCCGGCCGTCTCGTCCTCGGCCTGGGCATCGGAGGCCGGGACGACGACCACCAGGTCACGGGCATCGACATGCGCACCCGAGGGCGGCGCCTCGACGAGCAGATGGCGGTCATGCGGCGCCTGTGGTCGGGCGATCCGTACGGCGACGGCGTCGGGCCGATCGGCCCCCGCCCGGCCCGGCCCGGAGGCCCCGAGGTGCTCTTCGGCGGCTTCAAGCCCGCCGCGATCGAACGCGTCGCGCGCTGGGGCGACGGGTTCCTCGCCGCCGCCCCGCTCTCCTGGGCGGGAGGCCTGTTCGACACCGCCCGCAGGTTCTGGAAGGAGTACGGCCGCGACGGCGCACCCCGCATCGTCGCGCAGGCCAACGTCGCACTCGGCCCGGACGACGTGATCCACGACGCCCGGGCCAGAATGCACGCGTACTACGCCTTCACCGGCATGCCCGACCGGATGACCGCCGGCCTGCTCACCACCCCCGCCGCGATCCGTGACACGATCACCGGCTTCACCGACCTCGGCGCCGACGAGGTGATGCTCTACTGCTACGGCCTCGACCCGACCCAGGTGGACCGTCTCGCCGACGTCGTGTGACGGCTCGTTCCGGCGGCGCGTGGCCCCCCGTCGAGGCGGCGTACTGCCGACGGCGCCGGCCCAGGCCCGCCGAGCCGGCCTCTCAGCGGGGGAGCACACCGGCCAGTGCGCTCACCCCGGCGGCACAGGCCAGGACGGCGCAGGCACCGGCCGCGTGGCGGCGGAGCAGGGCGCGCCGGAGGTCGGCGTAGCGGGTCTCGTACTCCTGCCGCAGCTCCTCGGCTCGTCGCACGGTGCCGAGCATCAGCTGCCGGGTGACATCGAGACGCCGGCGGACGTAGTGGCCGGTGAGTTCCTCGGCTTGGGCGGTGGTCAGCCACGCCATCCGCGCGCAGAGGTCCTCCGCCTCGCGCCGGGCCTGCTCGCGTTCGGCATGGGCGAGCAGGTAGCCCTCGGTCTCGTCGGCCAGGACACTGCGCGGCTCGCCGGCGGGCGCCTCGTGCCTGCCGCGTTTCACGGCCGCTCACCCTTGTGCCCGTCGGCGTCCAGCACGTCGCGCCGCCCGGTGTTCGCCGCCTCGTCCGCATGATCGTGCCGTGCATGGTGAACGCCTGGCTGTACTGCTCGCTGGAGACGATCTGCAGCCCCGGCCGCGTGAAAGGTGGTCGTCGGCCAGGAGACGACCACCTTCCCTCGGCCGCGGCGCTCCACCGCGGGTACGGGGGCAACCGGTTCGGTGTGTGTCGCCATCAGTCCCTCTATCGGCAGCAACGGTGCACGGACGGTCATCCGGCCCGCAGGAACCTATTCCGTCCGGTTCATCACCCCTGTCTGCCGTCGGGTGTCCCTGGGCCGGATGGCGGAATGATCCATTCGACCGGGCGGCGGGATCCGGCCCGAGGGGGAACACCGCGCCGGTTGTCTTTACCGGCGTAAGCGGTTTCTTCCTCTGTGTCATGTTTTGTTACGACGCGAGCGCGGCACTCGGTAACCCACGAGCGTGCCCCCTGAGAGGTGACCATCGCTGCGTGAGGTGCGCCTGACGCGCGCCGGAATCCGGCCCGGCCGCCGGGCGGAACAGAGGGTGGTCGATGACGACGATCGGCGTGGAAGAGGAGTACCTGCTGCTCGACCCGGTCACGGGCCTGCCGGTACCTCAGGCGGACAAAGTGCGCGCCGCGGCGGGCATGGGGCATCTGGTGACCGACCAGGAGGTGCAGTACGAGCTGCTCCAGGCGCAGGTCGAGGTGGCCACCCCGGTCTGCGAAACCCTGGAGGAGGTCGGAGGCCATCTGCTGCGTCTGCGGCACGCCGTCGGCGTGGCCGCCGAGGAGTACGGCTGCCGGATCGGGGTGTGCGGGACACCGCCACTGCGGCACGGCCACCCCATCGCCGTCACCGACCAGGCCCGCTACCGGGCCATGGTCACCCAGGCGCCGCAGCTGGTGGCGGAGCAGTTGGTCAACGGCACGCACGTGCACGTCGCCGTGCCGGACCGGGAGGCGGGCGTGCAGGTTCTGAACCGGATCCGCTCCCGGCTTCCGACGCTGACCGCCATGGCGGCGAATTCCCCGCTCTGGGACGGTCACGACACGGGCTTCGCGAGCTGGCGCACGGTGATCTTCAGCAGGTGGCCGGTCAGCGGCATGCCCCCGCACTTCCGGGACGCCGCGGACTACGACCGTCGCGTGGAACGGCTGCTGGATTCCGGTCTGATCTCCGACACCGGTCAGCTCTACTGGCAGGCCCGCCTGTCGGCCACGTACCCCACCATCGAAGTGCGGTGCCCGGACGTCCAACTGCGCGCTGATGAGGCGGTCATGCTCGCCGCGATCATCCGGGCCCTCGTGGAGACCGCCCTGGCGGAAGCGGCCGCCGACGCGCCCCTGCCCGACTACGCTCCGGAACTGCTCCAGGCCGCCATGTGGCACGCGGCCCGGCACGGCCTGGGCGACACCCTGATCGACGCCGACGGCACACCGCACCGCGCCGGTGACGTGCTCTACGAGTTCCTGCGGCACGTCGCCCCCGCCCTCGACGCGTCCGGCGACTCCCGGCAGGTCATGTCCCTGGTCCACCGGCTGCTGCAGGAAGGGACGGGCGCGGACCGGCAGCGCGCCGCCCTCGCCCACGGTGGTCTCCGCGCGGTCACCGAACTGGTCAGTGCCCAGAGCACGATGCCGTGACGCCGCGGCGAACGGGTCACGTTCCCGCCCGGGGGCCGGTGAGGTCTCCGGCGTGGCCGTTCGCCGGCTCGTAGGCGGTGATGACGTAACGGGCCTCGTCGTCGACGGCGTTCTCCTCCCAGTCCAGGACGATCCGCACCGGGTGCCCGTCGGCCGCGTACGCCGCCTCGGCCGTGTCCGCGTCGTCCCGTCGCGCCTGCTCCAGTTCCGCGAGGAGTTCGCCGAGCGTGGGCACGGCGTCGGGGGAGCTCTCGACCGAGCGGCGCCCCATGGCGTCGAGACCCACCGCCTTCACCACGGCGCCGTCGCGGACCGATATCCGGAAGGTGCCGAGCAGGCTCCGCTCTCCCTCGCTCGACCTGAGCGTGTAGGCGTAGGAGGCGGGCTCCGGCCAGGCGTCCCGAACGCGACCCGGTGCGGTCTGCGCCTCGGGGGACGTCGACGTCCCGGTGCCGCAGGCGGCGACCGTGCAGACGAGCCCTCCGATCAGCACGGCACCGGAGACGGCTCGGGCAGTACGGGCTACGGCGGTCATGGCGGCGATCCCTTCGACGACGGCTACCGCTATGACGCCGACCGCCCGGGGAACGTTCGGCGGGACACCGGGCCTACGACTGCCGCCGGCGCACCATCTCGTTGATCCAGACGGGCGCGAACGGCGACGTGCAGCCCGGGGACGTCGGGTAGTCCTTGAGCACCTCCAGGCGCTCACCGATGCCGATCGCCCGGGCGCGGAGCTCCGGATGCTCGATGCCGATCTGGGCCAGGCAGTGGTTCATCGCCCACTGCAGACGGGCCGGGGCGTCCTTCATCTCCGCCTCGATGACGTCGAGCAGTCCCGCGAGGTCCAGGCCCTCGGGCTTCTTCGCCACGCGTTCCGTGGTCAGCGCCCAGCCGGCACTCGCGACGACGGGATCCGGATCGGCGGTCCAGGCCAGGCGCAGCTCTTCGTGGTGCGGGTTCTTCTTCACCACGTAGTTCACGAGCCAGTCGTGGACCTTGGGGGCGCGCGCCTGGCGCAGCATGACGTCCAGTTCGTCCCGATCGAACGCCTTCGGGCGGCAGATCAGCAGCGCCAGCAGTCTCGCCGCCGTGTCGTCCGTCTCCCAGAGCCGGCGGGCGAGGTCCTGCTGCGTCTTCAGCCGCTTCGCGAGCGCGCGCAGCTTGCCGAGGTTCACCCCGTGATCGTCACCGTGCCGCTCGTTCACCGCGCGTGCCTTCGGGTCCTCGAGCGCGGCCAGCTCGGCCATCACCTCGGCGACCGTCGTCCCGGTTTGCGTCGTCTCGGCCACCTCGGCCTCCTGTCCTGCTCGTGGGGGATTCACCCTACGGCGGAGCGGGCGACCTGTCGTCGCGTGGTCAGACGGGAAGGACGAAGGGAGGGTGCGCACCATTGAGGAAGTAGTCCCCGACGTCCCGGAGCCGGTGGCCGACGGGCTCGTACAGGGTGTGGGTGCGGGCGTTGCGCCAGAACCGGTCGAAGCCCAGCCGTGCGGAGGCGGAGCGGGCGCCGATGATGTCGAGGGCGCGGGCGGTGGACTCCTGGGCGGCCTTGGACGCGGCGGCTTCGGCCATGGCCACGAGGACGGAGATCTCCGCGTACTCCTCGTAGGTGAGGTCCTCGCCGCAGGTCAGTCCGTCCTGCACGGCCTGGCGCGCCTGGCCGGCGAGGGCGGACGCCGCGCGGGTGAGCACG
The DNA here is from genome assembly GCF_040638895.1 of Streptomyces sp. NPDC024017. Taxonomy (NCBI): domain Bacteria; kingdom Bacillati; phylum Actinomycetota; class Actinomycetes; order Kitasatosporales; family Streptomycetaceae; genus Streptomyces; species Streptomyces sp. NPDC024017. The sequence continues at coordinate 374,722 of NZ_JBEZYZ010000003.1, forward strand.
GTGAGCTCCCCGTACGCCGTCAGCACCTGCGGGTCCTGGGGGGAGCCGACCGGCCAGTCCGGGTGCCAGTGCGAATGGCCGGTCCTGCTGTACTCACGGGCCTCGGCGAGCACGCCCTCCGCCATGCCGAGCCGGAGCTGTACCGACAGGAGACGGCCGACCGGTGACACCAGGCCCGTCAGGGGCGACAGGACGTCCTCGTCCGCCGACAGGGAACCCAGCAGATCGCGGGCGGCGACCGGCACGGCGTCGAACTCCACGCTGCCGCCGGCCGCCAGCCGCTGGCCGAAGGGATCGGCGTCACCGTCGACGACCACGCCCGCGAGGGCGGGATCGACCACGAGCGCGAGGGGTTCGCCGGTGTCGGACCGCACCGCCCGTACGGCGAGGCGGTCGGCGACCAGAACGCCGGCGGCGTAGCTCTGCCGGCCGTTCAGCACATATCCCCGCGTGTCCTTGGTGAGCGTCAGGGCGGGTTCCTGGCGGGCCAGGCCACCGCCCCAGCACCACTGCTCCGCCGCGGAACGCCGCTCCAGCCGGGCGGCGAGGGCGGGTTCGGCGAAGAACCGCGCGCTCCAGGACGTGAAGTAGTGACAGCCGAGGAGCTGGCCTATGGCGGCGTCGGCCGCTGCTATCTCCCGGACCACCGCGTACGCCTCGGTCCAGTCCGCGCCGCCGCCCCCGAGTTCCGCGGGGACGAGGAGTGTCAGCAGCCCCGACTCGCGCAGCCGGGACACCTCGTCGAAGGGGGGCTTGCCCGCCTGGTCCCTGGCCACCGCGTCCGTGGCCAGGTCCTCCGCCGTCTCGCGGGCCACGCGCAGCCAGTGCGCACGGCCGGGCCCGGGCTGGTCGAACTCCACGGCGGGACCGGACGGCGCCGGGGCAACGCCCATCGCAGGGATCTCCTCAAGTTCGCGTGCAGAGCGGGGTGTTGAGCCTCACGGGCGTGAAAGATGTGTGGGCCATGCGCATCATCCTGCGCAGGAGCGCAAGGCCCCGTCAATACTTTCCTAGTAATTCGATAGGGAACGTAGGGAATGGCGGTACGCAGCCAGCCGGGCCCTCAGTCGCTGCACGGGTGTGGGCGGCAGCGCCCGGGCGGCGCCCCTCGCGTAGTGCCGCTCCACATAGAACTGCCCCACACCGAGCACGGTGGTGACGGCGATGTACCAGAGCGTGGCGACCAGCAGCAGCGGAATGACCTGGTACGTCTGGTTGTAGACCAACTGCACCGAGTACAGCAGGTCGTGCACGGCCAGCACGCTGACGATGCTCGTGCCCTTCAGGGTGCCGATCAGCATGTTGCCGGCGGTCGGCACGATGGAGCGCATCGCCTGCGGCACGACGATTCTGCGCAGGGCGCGCGCCCTGCCGATGCCGAGAGCCTGCGCGGCCTCCGTCTGCCCGGCGTCCACCGAGAGGATGCCGCCGCGCACCACCTCGGCGGCGTAGGCGGCCTCGTGCAGGGTCAGGCCGATGACGGCTGTCAGAGCGGGGCCGAGCAGGTTCACCGTTTTGACGGTGACGAACTGCGGGCCGAACGGGACGCCGAGGCCGAGCGTCGGGTAGAGGGCGCCGATGTTGAACCAGAGCAGCAGCTGCACCAGCAGGGGAGTGGACCGGAAGACCCACACATAGCCCCAACTCAGCGTGCTCAGAACGGGGTTGGCGGACAGCCGCATCACTGCCAGCGGGATGCCGAGCAGAAAGCCGAGCACCATCACCACGCCGGTCAGCCAGAGGGTGAGCAGCAGCCCGTCGAGCACGGCGGCACTGGTGAAGTATCCGCCGACCACGTCCCACTGGAAGGCCTGGTTGCGGACGACGGAGTCGACCAGCAGCGCGAAGAGCGACAGGGCGACGGCAGCGGCCAGCAGGCGGCCGAGGTGCCGGCGCGGCACGATCCGCGGCAGATCGTCGTCGGCCCCCGGGCCGGGGACCCGGCCGGAGGTCTTCGGATCCACCGGAGACAGGGCGGGGGCGGAGTCGGTGAGGTCGGACGGCGAGACCATCAGAAGGCTCTCCAGGGGAGGGAGGCACGGGAACGGGACCGGAGCCCGGCTTCGGCGTCATCACGCTCGCCGCGTCCCTCAACGCGGTGCGCTCGATCGTATGGGCCCGACGCACACAGGTGTCAACCACACACATCAACCGCGCTCCGGCGGATCCCAACTCCCGTCCGCCATCCGGGCCGTGGTTGACGAGACGCGAGTCGTCCTGCTCAAGTAGTCGCATGAATGCCGAGCAGCGCCTGGTCACCCGTGGCCACATCGACTTCGGTCGGGTGTGGTCCGCGGCGTGTTGCGCCTGACGCGGCAGCGGGCCGTCTGACCGGCCCTTCCCTCCCTCGGTGCCCCCGTCGCGGGCCGAGTCTCTCTTCTGACACGCGCTGCCGCCGCTCCACCCTGCCCAGGGCCCAGGCCCCGGCGCCATCACCCCGGTTCATCACCCCGTTCACCACGCCCTGACGCGCCGTCGCACCCCGACCGTGCCGAGGGCTGCCCCGCCGTGCCCCGGTGCCACCCCGGCACGGCGCCGGACGACTTGAGGAAAGGCCAGAGACCCATGCCCGTGGAGTTCCTCGGCATCGCCGCCACCCATGACGGATCCGAAACCACGCCGCGCTCCGGCGCCGCCTTCGACAAGGACTACACGCTCCGGCTCGCCCGGGCCCACGAGGAGCACGGCTGGGACCGGGTCCTGTTCGCCTACGGCTCCGGATCACCCGACCCGGCACCGGCCGCCGCGTACATCGCGAGCAGGCTGGACCGGCTCCAGATCCTCCTCGCCCACCGGCCCAACGTGTCGTACCCGACCTTCGCCGCGAAGACCTTCGCCACCCTCGACCAGATCAGCGAGGGCCGTCTGACCGTGCACTTCATCACCGGCGGCAACGACCGGGAACAGGGCCGCGAGGGCGACACCCTCACCAAGGACGAGCGCTACGCCCGCACCCGCGAGTACATCCGGATCGTCAAGAAGATCTGGACCACGCACGAGCCCTTCGACCACGAGGGCGAGCACTACCGCTTCCACGACTTCGTCAGCGACGTCTTCCCGGTCCAGCAGCCGCGCCCGAACGTGTCGTTCGGCGGCTCCTCGCCCGCCGCGTACGCCGCCGGCGGTGCCGAGGCCGACATCTACTGCCTGTGGGGAGAGCCGCTGGAGAAGACCGCCGAGCAGATCGAGAACGTGAAGGCCGCCGCGAAGGCCGCGGGCCGCACCGACGTGCCGCGCATCCAGGTGGCGTTCCGCCCGATCATCGCCCCGACCGAGGAACTGGCCTGGGAGAAGGCCCACCGCACGGTCGGCGCGATCAAGGCCCGCAGGGAGCGCGGCGAGGCGATCACCAGGCGCCACAGCAACCGGGCCCAGCCCCAGAACACCGGTTCCCAGCGGCTGATCGCCATCGCCGAGGCGGGGGAGCGCTACGACCGCGCCCTGTGGACCCCGACCGCCGCCGCGACCGGCGGCGCGGGCAACTCCAACTCCCTGGTCGGCACCCCGGAGACGGTCGCCCAAGCCCTCCTGGACTACTACGACCTCGGCGTGGACATCCTCTCCGCCCGCGGCTACGACCTGCTGGGCGACGCCATCGACTTCGGCCGGCACGTCATCCCGATCGTCCGCGAGGAGGTCGCCAAGCGCGACGCCGAGCGCGCGGCCCGCGACCCGCAGCCCCTCGCGACGGTGAACGGATGACCTCCGCACCGGAGTTGACGGTCATCCAGGTACTCGTCTCCGACCCCCGGGTCGAGCCGCTGCTGCGCGAACTCGGCGACGAGTACTCCCGACGCTACGGCAGGGACGCGCACGCCGAGATCTCCCGCTACCCCGACGAGGAGTTCACCGCACCGCACGGCGGTCTGCTCCTGCTGCTGCTGGAACGCGGCGAGCCCGTCGCCGGAGGCGCCTTCCGCCGGTACGACCCGACCACGGCCGAGCTGAAACGGATCTGGACCCACTCCGCCCACCGCCGCCGCGGCCTCGCCCGGCGGGTCGTCGCCGAGCTGGAGCGCGAGGCCGCGGGCCGGGGCTACCGGCGCGTGTACCTCACCACGGGCCCACGCCAGCCGGAAGCCCGAGGCCTGTACCTGGCCACCGGCTACACACCGCTGTTCGACACCGGAGCCGACCCGGAGACCATCGGCCCGCTGCCGTTCGAGAAACACCTCGGAGAGGCCCTCAAGCAGTGAACGCAACCCGTCTGCGCAGCGCCGCCGCCCTCGTGCTGCTGCCCGCCCTGGCCCTCACCGCCTGCGGCTCCGGTGCCACCGGCGCCACACCGGCGGGTGCCCAGGCATCCCCCGCCCCGACCGACGACCCGGTCGCCGCCGTGCGCACCGTGGACTCCGTCGCCGCCCTGCTGCCCGCCGACGTCCGTACGTCGGGCACGCTGCGGATCGGCAGCTCCGTCGGGTTCCCGCCCGGGGCCTACTACCCGAACGGGCCCGGCAAGCCGCCCGCGGGCCAGGACATCGACATCGCCGACGCCGTGGCCAAGGTCCTCGGTGTGAAGCTCGACCGGCAGGACGCCTCCTTCGAGTCGATCCTGCCCGCCCTCGGCAGCGGCAAGTACGACGTCGGCACCGGCAACTTCGGTGTCACCACCCAGCGTCTGAAGACCGTCGACTTCGTCACCTACATCAACGACGGCCAGGGCTTCGCCGTGAAGAAGGGCTCCACCACGCTCAAGGAGAAGGTCACCGACCTGACCCAGTTGTGCGGGCTGACCATCGGCACCGGCGCCGGAACCACCTTCGAGACGACCCTCACCGCGCAGAAGGGCATCTGCGCCAAGGCCGGCAAGAAGCCCTACGAGGTGAAGGTCTACTCGGAGAACGCGGCGACGCTCACCGCGCTCCAGCAGGGCCGCATCGACGTGATCATGTCGACCATCAACGGCCTGCGCCACCAGGCGGCCCAGCCCGCCGCGCAGACCAGGTTCCTCGGCGAGTACCACCGGCTCGACGTCGGCTTCGCCTTCCGCAAGGGCTCCCCGCTCACCAAGGCGTTCCGGGCCGCCGTCGACGAGCTGATCAAGGACGGCACGTACGCCCGGATCCTCGCCAAGTGGGGCACCAGCGCCTCCGCGATCGACACGTCGCGGATCAACCCGCCCGAGCACAGGTGACCCGATGAGCAGCCACACCATCGCAGAACCGGCCGCACGACCGGTCGAGGACTCCGCCGAACCGAAGGTCGTACCCACCCGCCACTACGCCCGCTGGGCCGCCGGCGCCGCCGTGGTCGTCCTGGTCGCCCAGTTCGCCCACGGCCTGGTCACCAACCCCGTCTGGGAGTGGAGCGTCTTCCGGGACTACGTCCTCTCCGAGACGATCGTCCAGGCGGTGTGGGTGACCCTCCAGCTCACCGCCTACGCCACCGTCCTCGGCTTCCTCCTGGGCACGGTGCTCGCCTTCATGCGGCTGTCACGCAGCCCGGTGCTCTCGACCGTCGCCTGGACCTACATCTGGATCTTCCGGTCCATCCCGATGATCGTCCAGCTGGTGTTCTGGTTCAACCTCAGCGCCCTGTACAAGGAGTTGGGCGTCGGCATCCCCTTCGGGCCGGTGTTCTGGTCCGTCGACAGCAACACCCTCATCGGCACCATCGGCGCCGCCGTCATCGGACTGACGCTGCACCAGGCCGCCTACGCCGCCGAGATCGTCCGCGGCGGTGTCATCGCCGTCGACCAGGGACAGCTGGAAGCGGCGGCGGCACTGGGCATCCCCCGGCTCCGGCAGATCCGCCGGATCGTCCTCCCGCAGGCCATGCGCGCCATCCTGCCCACCGCCGGAAACGAGATCATCGGCCTGCTCAAGGGCACCTCGGTGGTCTACGTGATGTCCATCGGCGAGCTGCTCTACCAGGTGCAGGTGATCTACGGCCGCAACGGCCGGGTGATCCCGCTGCTGCTCGTCGCCACCGCCTGGTACGTCGTGCTGACCTCGCTGCTGTCGGTCGCCCAGTACTACGTGGAGCGCCGCTACGCCCGCGGCGCCGACCGCACCCCGCCGCCCACCCCGCTCCAGCGCGCGCGCCGGTTCGTCACCAAGGAGAGCGTATGAGTGCCGTCATGGTCGAAGTCCGCGGCGTCCACAAGAGTTTCGGGGCGCTGGAGGTGCTGCGCGGCGTCGACCTGCAGGTCAGGGCCGGCGAGGTCACCGTCGTCCTCGGACCGTCGGGCTCCGGGAAGTCCACGCTGCTGCGCACGATCAACCACCTGGAGAAGGTCAGCCGTGGCTGGGTCAGCATCGACGGTGAACTCATCGGCTACCGCCGGTCGGGGAACAAGCTGCACGAGCTGAAGGAGAAGGAGGTTCTGAAGCAGCGCACCGACATCGGGTTCGTCTTCCAGAACTTCAACCTCTTCCCGCACCTGACCGTCCTGCAGAACCTCGTCGAGGCCCCGGTCTCCGCACTGCGCCGCCCGCGCAAGGAGGCCGAGGAGACCGCCCGCCGGCTCCTCGACCGGGTCGGCCTCGCCGACAAGGCCGACACCTATCCGCGGCAGCTGTCCGGAGGCCAGCAGCAGCGCGTCGCCATCGCCCGGGCACTCGCCCTCGAACCCAAGGTGCTGCTCTTCGACGAACCCACCTCGGCGCTCGACCCCGAACTGGTCGGCGAGGTCCTCGACGTCATCAAGGACCTGGCCCGCACCGGCACCACCATGATCGTCGTGACCCACGAGATCGGCTTCGCCCGCGAGGTCGCCGACACCGTGGTGTTCATGGACGCCGGAGTCGTCGTGGAGCAGGGCCCGCCCTCGGCCGTCCTCGACGCACCGCGGCACGAACGCACCCGTGCCTTCCTCTCCAAGGTCCTCTGACCGCCCGCCCGTCACCCCTCCAAGGAGCACCACCGTGGCCATCACCCTCGCCCCCCGCCGTACCACCGCCGCAGCTGCGCTCGGGATCGCCGCCGCTCTCGTCCTCGCCGGCTGCGCCAATCCCACCGACGGCGGCACGACCGAGGTCGCGGCCACGCCCGGCAAGAAGACGAAGATCAACATCAGCCCCGCCCAGAACCGCGTCACCACCGGCAAGGTCGACTCCATAGCCGCCGAGGTCCCCGAGAGGATCCGCAAGAGAGGCACCCTCGAGATCGTCGACTCCTCCGGGTCCGCGGCACCCCTGACCTTCCACGCCACCGACAACACCACCGTCATCGGCGTCGAGCCCGACATCGCCCACCTGGTCGCCGACGTCCTCGGCCTGAAGCCGCACCTCAACCCGGTCTCCTGGGAGAACATCTTCGTCGGCCTGGACAGCGGCAAGTACGACGTCGGCTTCAGCAACATCACCGTCACCGAGGAACGCAAGGAGAAGTACGACTTCGCCACCTACCGCGAGGACAACCTGGCCTTCGAGGCGAAGAAGGGCAGCGGCCTGACGATCGACGGCCCCGAGGACGTGGCGGGCCGGACCGTCGCCGTCGGCAGCGGCACCAACCAGGAGAAGCTGCTGGTGGAGTGGTCCGAGGAGAACGAGAAGGCCGGCCGCGAGCCGGTGGACATCAAGTACTACCAGAGCGACAGCGACACCTACCTCGCCCTCCAGTCCGGCCGGATCGACCTCTACCTCGGCCCCAACCCGACCGCCGCCTACCACGCGGCCACCACCGGCAGGACCGAGGTCGTCGGCACGTACTCCGGCGCGGGCGCCCGCCTCCAGGGCCTCATCGCGGCCACCACGAAGAAGGACAACGGCCTGGCGAAGCCGCTCGCAGCCGCGCTCGACCACGTCATCGAGAACGGGACGTACGCGAAGGTCCTGAAGCGCTGGGGCCTGTCCGGCGAGGCCGTGCGGAAGTCGGAGATCAACCCGCCCGGGCTGCCGAAGAACGGCAGCTAGCCGTCGCCCCCGAACCCCTTTTGCCGCCCGCACGCTGAGGAGCACCGATCATGTCCGGCATTCCCCTCGGAGTCCTCGACCTCGTCCCGGTCCCGTCCGGCGCCACCGCCGCCGACGCCCTGCGCAACACCCTCGACCTCGCGCGGCAGACCGAACGATTCGGCTACAGCCGTTACTGGTTCGCCGAGCACCACCTCAACCCGGGCGTCGCCGGGACGTCCCCCGCCGTCGTGCTGGCCCTGACCGCCTCCGCGACCTCCACGATCCGGATCGGCTCGGGCGCCGTACAACTCGGCCACCGCACCGCCCTGTCCACCGTCGAGGAGTTCGGCCTCATCGACGCCCTGCACTCCGGGCGTCTCGACCTGGGCCTCGGCCGCTCCGGAGGACGCCCTCCGGGGCAGGCGGCGGAGCCGCGGCCGACCACGACGCCCGTCGTCGACGGCCGCACCCCGAACGGCCTGAAGATCCCGCCCCGGTTCTCCCCCGACCACCTGCGCGCTTCACCACGGCTCCGGCTCCAGCAGCAGCTGTTGCAGCAGCCGGGCGCCCGGCACCAGGACTACGGCGAGCAGATCGGCGACATCCTCGCCCTGCTGCGCGGCGACTACCGCTCGGCGGACGGCCACGAAGCCCACGCCGTGCCCGGCGAGGGCGCCGACGTCCAGGTGTGGATCCTCGGCAGCAGCGGCGGGGAGAGCGCCGACGTCGCAGGCCGCAACGGCCTGCGCTTCACCGCCAACTACCACGTCAGCCCCGCCACCGTCCTGGAGGCGGCCGAGGGCTACCGGGCCGCGTTCCAGCCGTCCGACCACCTCGACAAGCCCTATGTCAGCGTCTCCGCCGACGTCGTCGTCGCCGAGGACGACGCGACCGCCCGCGAACTGGCCACCGGCTACGGCCCGTGGGTCCGCAGCATCCGCACCGCCGAGGGCGCGATCCCCTTCCCCACCCCCGAGCAGGCCCGCGCCCACCCCTGGACCGAGCAGGACCGGGCCCTGGTCGCCGACCGGGTCGACACCCAGTTCGTCGGCTCGCCGGGGCGTGTCGCGGACCAGCTCGAGCAACTGCAGGAGGCCACCGGCGCCGACGAGCTGATCATCACGACCATCACGCACCGCCACGCCGACCGGGTGCGCTCGTACCGGCTCCTGGCGCAGGAGTGGCAACGCCGGTGATCCAGAGGGACAGCACGCCGCACCGGGCCGTGCGGGGTCCTCCCCGCGCCCCGCCCGGTGACACGGGGCAGCACGTCCGAGCCGCGCCGACGCCGGATGCGGTCACGATCCGACCGCATCCCGTGCGACCGTGAGCGCGCAAGCCGCCCGGACACCTGGACCCACGGGTCGGCACACGACTCGAAGGCCGAGGTGCTGCGATGACCGTTCTCGACGCCCGGGCGCTCAACCGCGCCACCCTCGCCCGGCAGTTGCTCCTCGACCGCGCCGACCTGCCGGTCCTCGACGCCGTCACGCACCTGTGCGGTCTCCAGGCGCAGGAACCGCAGGAGCCGTTCGCCGGGCTCTGGTCGCGGCTGCGGGCGTTCGACCCGGCGGAGCTGTCGGACCTGCTGACCGGGCGGCGTGTCGTGCGCACCCACCTCATGCGCCGCACCGTCCACCTCGTCACCGCCGACGACGTCGTGGCCTGGCGCGCCCGCCACGACGGCATGCTGCGCCAGCGCGTCCTCGGGGTCTACCGGCGCGAACTCGACGGGGTCGATCCCGACGAACTCGCCGCGGCGGGCCGGAAGGTCATGGCCGACGGCGAACCCCGCTCCATGTCCGACGTCGCGCGAGCCGTCGCCGACCGCTGGCCCGCGGCCGGGCCACGGCCCCTGGGGGAAATGCTGGTCGCCGCCCTCCTCCCGACGGTGCAACTCCCCCCGCGCGGCATGTGGCGCACGAAAGCGGGCGTGCGCTACGCGCTGATCTCCTCCTGGCTGGGACGCGAGATCGACCCACCCGCCCCGGACGGCTCCGACCCTGTGGGCCGGCAGCTGGTACGGCGCTACCTGGCCGCCTTCGGCCCCGCCGCCTCCGCCGACCTGCGCGCCTGGTGCGGTCTCGCCGGACTGCCCGCCGCCGTCTCCGCCCTGCGCGGAGAACTGGTCGCCTTCCGAGACGAACGCGGCCGCGAGCTGCTCGACCTCCCCGACGCGCCCCGCCCCGACCCCGACACCCCGGCGCCCGTGCGGTTCCTGCCGGCGTTCGACAACGCGATCCTCGGCTACCACGACCGCGGCCGGATCATCGACGACGCGCACCGCAATCTGTCCGTCGCCGGCGAACGCGTCGTCCTGGTGGACGGCAGGGTCGCCGCGACCTGGACCGTCGAGGCGGACACCGTGCACGTCACCCCGCTGCGCCGCTTCTCCCGGGCCGACCTCACCACGGTCGCCGAGGAGGGGCGCGCGATGGCCTCCTTCCTCTCCGGCGACGAGAGCGACCGGGTACGGATCGCGGCGTCTCCCGGCTGAACCGCACCCCGGCGCCCTCGGGGCGAGCCGCCCGGCATTGATCGGCGAGCTTCGGCCGCTGTCAGGCGCACACTGGAAGGGTGCTGCCGGTGCTCACGAGGGGGTGTCGGCCCATGGAAGCGTCAGAGCGTACGACCGTGCGGTGGTGGCGGTGGCGACGCAACGCGCTCAAACGGCGCGTCGACGTCGTCGAAGCCTGGGTCGTGCTCGCCGGCTGGGTGCTCGCCCTGCTGGTCGGACTGGTCGCGGCGCTGATGGCGGCGGGCACGGTCGAGCGGGCCGTCGAACGGCAGCGGGCCGAGAGCCGCCAGGTCCCCGCGGTGCTCGTCAAGGACGCGCCCGGCCCGTCACCGGCCCGCGAGGCCAGTGACCACCGGGTGTGGGGCAAGGTGCGGTGGACCGCGCCCGACGGCTCGACCCACCGGGAGGAAGCCCGGGTACCGCCCGGAGCGCCCGCCGAGAGCACCATCTCCGTGTGGGTGAACCGGAGCGGTGACCTCACGACCCCACCGGTGTCCAGTGGCGAGGCCTGGCTGCACACCGCCATGGGCGGCGCGCTCGCAGGCGCCTTCGCGGGCTGCGCGGTGCTGGGAGCCACGTGGCTGATCCACCTGGCCCTCGACCGGCGGCGCATCGCCCAGTGGGGCGCGGAGTGGGAGCGGATCGACACGCGGAGGGGCTGGAAGACGGGCTGAACGCGACCGCGTCCTGACCGCCGTCGGGCCCGCTGACCGCCCGCTGGACCTGAGCAGCCGCCGACCGGACACCTGCGCCGGGGGACGGCCACAGCGGGGCCGGAACCGTACCCGTCCCGCGTGGCTACCGGGACGGCTGCGGGAAGACGGATGCGGACGGGGGAGGCGTGGCGGTGGGCAGCCGCGCGGTCGCGCCCTCGACCTGCCGTACCGTGCTCTCGCCGGGCCGGTGGCCCGTTCCCGCGCCGGTGGACAGCTGGGACCAGGCGCCCAGGGCCAGGGCGACGGCGGCCGCGGTGGCGACGACCCGTCCCGCGCGCCGGACCTTGGCCCGGCGGTCCAGGTCACCCCATGCCACGCGGACCCACAGGTCCTCCGGCTGCCACAGGTCACCGACGGCGTGCGGGGGTTGAAGCCGCCGTCCCGCCGCCCGCTCCTCGGCGGAGGGTTCCCTGGGAGCGGAGACGCGTATGGCGGACTCGCTGTCGGTGAGGAACCTCAGCCACACCTCGTCGGGGAACGGGGGAACGCCGGACGGTTCGTGGGGAGTTCCCCGCCCGTCCGGCTCTTCGGTGGTCACGTCCCGTCGTCCCCTCTCCGACCGTCGGTCTGATCACTGCACGGCGCAAGATCAGTATGCCGCCCGGGGCCCGCAGTCGCCCCGTCCGGGCCCGTACCGCGCGTCCGAGACCGACTTGGAACGTGCCGTACGGCGGGAGCGCCCGACCGCGCTCCCGCCTCGGGTCAGACCGCGGCCGGCAGGACGTGGTCGCCGACCTTGTCGGTGCTCAGGCACAGCGAGCAGACGACCGCGTCGTGCGTGCGGCAGGCCGCCACGTCCGGCCGCTCGAACTGCTGCCGGCACACATGGCACTCGTAGGTGACCGCACTGGGGTTGCCGTCCTCGTCGAAGAGCGGCTCGGTGATGCCGTCGTCCGTGCGGCGCAGGTAGTACCTGCCCTTGGTGACCACGGCCATCAGCGGCGTGAGGACGAAGGCGATGACGGCCGCGGCGACGGGGGAGTACGGCTGGAGCGTGTCGCCGAGGCCGTTGAAGTACATGGCGATGGACAGCCCCGAGGCGGCGACGAAGGCGACGACCCCGACCGGGTTGACGGCGTAGAGCATGCCGCGGCGGAACTCGGGGGCGTGCGGGGACAGCTTCAGCACGTACTTGTTGATGCCGATGTCGGTGGCCACGGTGACCACCCAGGCGATCGCGCAGTTCGAGTAGAAGCCCAGGATGCTGTTGAGGAAGCTGAACATGTCGGCCTCCATCAGGACGAGTGCGAAGCCCAGGTTGACCAGGACGAAGACCATCCGGCCCGGGTAGCGCTTCGTGACCCGGGTGAAGGAGTTGGTCCAGGCGAGGGAGCCGGAGTACGCGTTCGTCACGTTGATCTTGATCTGGCTGATGACGACCAGGGCCACGGCCAGGGGCAGGACGAGCCAGGACGGCATCATCGCGTCGAAGGCGTGCTTGAACTGCTGGATCGGCTCGGGTGCGGCGGTGGGGCCGACCTCGGCGATGATGTAGACCGCGAGGAACACCCCGATGGCCTGCTTCAGCGCGCCGAGCACCACCCAGCCCGGGCCGGCCATGACCACGGCGGTCCACCAACTGCGCTTGTTCGCCTCGGTCTTGGGCGGCATGAAGCGCAGGTAGTCGATCTGCTCGCCGATCTGCGCGATCAGCGACAGGCACACGCCCGCCCCGAGCAGCACGGAGGCGGTGTTGATGCCGCCGTCCCCGTCGGTGCCCGCGTAGGCGAGGAAGCGGTCGACGGTGCCCGGGTCGGTGGCGACCAGGTAGACCAGCGGGCCGACCATCAGCAGCAGCCAGATCGGGGTGGTCCACACCTGGAGCTTGCTCAGCGCCGTCATGCCGTAGATCACCAGGGGGATCACCATCAGCGTGGAGACCAAGTAGCCCAGCCAGAGCGGCAGTCCGAGGCCCAGCTTGAGGCCCTGGGCCATGATCGAGCCTTCGAGGGCGAAGAAGATGAAGGTGAAGCTGGCGAAGATGACGCTGGTGAGGACCGAGCCGAAGTAGCCGAAGCCGGAGCCGCGGGTGATCAGGTCCAGGTCGATGTTGTAGCGGGCTCCGTAGTAGGCCAGCGGGAAGCCGGTGACGAAGATGACGACGGCGGCGACGGCGATCGCGAGCAGCGCGTTGCCGGTGCCGTGGGCCAGGCCGATGCCGGCCCCGATGGAGAAGTCGGCCATGTAGGCGATGCCGCCGAGCGCGGTCGTCGCCACGACCATCGGGGTCCAGCGCCGGTAACTGCGCGGCGCGAAGCGGAGCGTGTAGTCCTCGAGGGTCTCCTTGACGGCCTGGTCCGTGCCCGGCGCTGCCTGCTGTGCGGAATCCGGCTCGGCTACGACGGCCAGTCGTGGCTCGGTGCTCATGCCGCGCCTCCTTGTAGCGGGTTGGGGGCTCACAAGGCAGGCACGGTAGGCAGCGGTCGTTACCCCTAAATACTTCCTGCGTGAAGGGAACGTTTCGGAGCCGACTCCCCGGGTGTCACACCGGTTTACGGCACCCCCAGCTCGAACAGCACGTATCCCGCATACGACCCGGAAGCCAGCGCGGCCGTGCCGAGCACCGCCACCAGGGACGGCCAGCTGAGCCGGCGCATCGCGACAGCGAGCGGGACGAACAGCGGGAAGAGCGGGAGCAGATAGCGCGAGACATTGCCGAAGTACTGCTGGGTGGTCATCACCATGAGGTAGGAGAGGACGGTGTAGACGACGAGCACGGCAGGCGGTCGCAGCCGCACCAGCAGCACGGTCAGCACCGGCACCATCAGCACCACGCAGACGCCGATGACGTCCTCGAAGGGCATCGCGAAGAGATAGTCGAAGTGACCGACCGGGATGGACGTCAGCACGTTGAACGTGTGGACTCCCCAGTCGAACTTGTGGGCCCAGGCGCCGTCCTGGAGCTTGGAGTAGCCGTTGATGTCGCCCATGCGGTAGTTGACCCAGGCGAGGTAGCCGAACAGGCCCAGCGGCGCGATCGCCACGGCGGCGAGCGGGCGGCGGACGCCCGGGCGCGGGCCGTCCGGGTGCCAGGCCTTCCGGCGTCGGCGCAGGGTCAGTACCGCGGCGACGGCGAGGGCGGCGACGAGCGCGACGGCGGTGGGCCGGCAGAGCCCGGCCGCGCAGGTCAGCAGGCCGGCCGTGAGCCAGCGGCGGGTCATGACGGCGTGACAGGCCCACGCGGCGAGGGCCGTGTAGAGGGATTCCGAGTAGCCCGACCACTCCGTGCCCGAGCCGGGCCAGACCGCCCACAGACCGGCCGCCACCAGTCCGGCCCGGGGTCCGCCCAGGCGGGTCGTCACGGCGTGGATGCCGAGCGCGGCGGCGAACGAGGCGATGACGGAGACCGTCATGCCGGCGCCGTACAGGCCGAGTCCGGTGCACTCCGAGACCAGCCGCATCAGCGTCGGGTACAGCGGGAAGAACGCCGCCGAGTTGCCCTCCAGCGTGATCAGCCCCGTCGCTCCCGGGACCGGCTGCAGGGCGGGGTCGTACCCGTGCTCGGCGATCTGCTGGTACCACCAGCCGTCCCAGCTGGCCAGGACGTCCCAGGCGTGCTCGCCGCCGCCGAAGCGCGGGTTCTTCTTCCGGAAGTCGCCCGCGGAGTCCAGCAGGTACATGAACACGGCGAACCCGGCCAGCTTCAGCACGCCGTACGTCAGCAGCACGGGCCCGTACCGCGCCGCTGCGGCGCGCAGCCGCGGACGCAACTCCCGGGAGCCACGCGGGATTTCGGGGCGGTCGAAACCGGAGGAGGGGCGACGCAGCTGGAGGGTGCTCATCGGGCGGAGGGTCCTGTCGTGCGGCGGGCCGGGAACACCCAGGCCCGGAAGAGGAGGAAGCGCAGCAGCGTCGCGGCCAGGTTGGCGCCGATCAGCGTCACCAGCTCCACCCGGGGGCCGGCCCCGGGCGCGGTGTGGTGGAGGACGGCCAGCGAACCGCTGGTCAGGGCCAGCCCGACCAGGAAGGCGGCGAGGCCCTTGAGGTGATGGCGCAGCGCGCCGCCACGGCCCCGCACCCCGAAGGTGAGCCGCCGGTTGGCCGCCGTGTTGGCGAGCGCGCTGGCGAGCAGGGCGAGCGCGTTGGCGGCCTGAGCTCCCGTCGCCGGTCTCAGCGCGGTGTACAGCAGCAGGTAGCACAGGGTGCTGGCGGCACCGACGGCGGCGAAACGCACCACCTGCCGGGCCAGACCCGCTGGGAGTTCCCCGGCGAGGTCGCCGCCGCTGCGGCGCAGCGCGGTCAGCGGCAGCCTGCCGCAGGCCAGGGCCCGGCCGAGCCTGGCCATGCCCCGCAGATCGGCCACCGCCGTGGAGAGGAGGTGGACCCGGCTGTCCGGGTCGTCCACCCAGTCCACCGGCACCTCGTGGATCCGCAGCCCCGCGCGCTCGGCGATGACCAGCAACTCGGTGTCGAAGAACCACTCGCGGTCCTCCACCAGCGGCAGCAGCCGCTCGGCGACGTCCCGCCGCACCGCCTTGAACCCGCACTGCGCGTCGGAGAAGCCCACGGAGAGCGTGCCGCGCAGCAGCCCGTTGTAGCAGCGGGAGATGATCTCCCGTTTCGGTCCGCGCACCACCCGCGAGCCACGGGCCAGCCGGGTGCCGATGGCGATGTCCGAGTGGCCCGAGATCAGCGGCGCGACCAGTGGCAGCAGCGCGGCGAGGTCGGTGGACAGGTCCACGTCCAGATACGCCAGCACCGGGGCGCGGGAGCGTGACCACGCGGTGTGCAGCGCACGGCCCCGGCCCTTCTCGGCCAGCCGGATGAAGTCCGTGCCGGGCAGTTCCGCGGCCAGCCGTGCGGCGATCCGCGGGGTCCCGTCGGTGCTGGCGTTGTCGGCGATGGTGATGCGGAAGGCGTAGGGGAAGGTCTCGCCGAGGTGCGCGTGCAGGCGCCGGACGCAGGGCTCCAGGTCGTTCTCCTCGTTGTACACGGGAACGACCACGTCGAGGACGGGGTCCGGGTGGTGCGCGGGCAGGGGCGCCCGGCGCGGCAACGCGGACGGCTCGGGTATCGGGCGGTCGATCAGGGCCGGCCGCCGTACGGTCTTCATGGCTGTCTCACGGTCTCTTTCTGGCGCGGGCATGCCCGAGCGCCGGATTCGGGCATGCCGAAGGCGCCCGGGGCGGGTGGTGCGAAGAGAGGTTCGGGGCGCGCGCCCCTGACAGGAAGGGCCGCTCAGGCGGCTACTCGGGATACACCGATGCGGAGGGTTCCTCGGAGTCCGGCGCGGACGGAGGGGCCGTCGTCGGAGTCGGGGAAGGCGGAGGCGCGGGCGGCGTCGAGCCGGTCCTGCTCTCCGAGGCCGTGGCCGTCGGCGTGGGCTCGGTCGGCTCGCTCGTCGTCCCGGACGGTGTGATGCCGCCGGTCGTGGTCGCGGGCAGGGACGTCTCGGGCTGCTGGGTCGGCGTCGGGCTCGTCGCCGACGGCTCGGTCGTCGGTGTGCTGTCCGGCGAGGCCGTCGGGCTGGTCGCCGGCTGCGGCCGGTGATCTGCGGGCTGGGACCGGGTGAGCATGCTGGGCAGCAGGGCCAGCCCGACACTGAGCCCGGCCACCGCCACGGCGGAGCCGCCCGCCTTCCACAGCAACCGCGACCGGCGGCGGGCCCGGATGCCCGCGTGCAGCCGCTGCCGGTGCGCGGGCTCGTAAGGGGTGTGCTGCCGGGTGTCGCGCATCAGCCGCGACAGGTCCCGCTCGAAGTCGTCCATCGGTTCTCCTTTCACCCCACGGGCCTGACGGCGTCGGACAGGATCTGGCGGAGCCGTGCGACTCCGCGGGACGCATGGGACCGGGCGGTGCCCACCGGGCAGCCCAGGGCCTGGGCGACCTGGGCCTCGGGCAGGTCCTCGTAGTAGCGCAGCACCACCGCGGCCCGCTGCTTCGGCGACAGCAGGGCCAGCGCCGCCTCCAGCCGCGAGCGTTCCGCGACGGTGGACGACATGTCGCCGGGGTCGGCCCGGTCGGGCAACTGCTCCACCGGGCGCTCCCCCCACCAGCGCCGCCGCGCCGAGCGTGCCGCCAGCCGCACCAGCACCGTGCGGACGTATGCCTCCGGAGCCTGCTCGGCGACCTTCGGCCAGGCGAACCACAACTTGACCAAGGCCTCCTGCACCAGATCCTCGGCACGCTGCCGGTCGCCCCCCGTGAGCAGACGCGCGACATGGAGCAGCGCCGACCAACGGGCGGCCGCGAACTCGTCGAAGCCGTCCGCCCGAACCTGCTCCATCCTCACCGTCCTGCGTCTCAGTGGCCCCCTACACCTCTCAAAAGACGCTGGCCCCCACGGCACGATGCACTCGAAACCTGTGATCCACCTCACCCCCGTAGGGCCGGCCCCGGGCATGGAAAAGGGCCCGTGCACCAGCACGGGCCCTTCTGCCAGGGATGCGCGGCTGCCCCGAGCCGCCGGCCCCGGGGGTCAGCTGCCGCCCGGGCCGCCGCTGCCGAACGAACCGCTGCCGCCCTCGTTCCAGCGCGGGCGCTCCTGCGACGCGCTCGTCCGGTCGCTGATGTTGCCGTGGCCCTTCAGCTGGTGCGGGGTCAGGCGTTCCTCGCTCCGGGGGACCTCCTCGGGCTCCCGGCGCTCACTGGTCTCGCGGACCGGGCCCCCGTCCGGCAGCCGCGGCTGCTCGTCCGGGCGCGGTGTGGGCAGCTCCCTGCGCTTGACACGAACGCCGAGGACGAAGGCCCCCAGCAGCAGGGCCACGACCACCACACCCGCCACGACCAGCCCGATGCCGACGGCGCCACTGCCCGCGGCCATCTCCATCCATGCGCTATTCATGGCACGCGGGTACCCCTGGTCCATTCCGTGAACCTGCTGGACACAGGCGACCGCCGCATCGGACGGAACCCTTGGGAACACCGGGTTTGACCGGCATCGAGCGGGGCTACCCGCGCTGTGTGACTTCGACGACATCCCAGCAGGAGCTGTTCCGGTTCCTGGAGGACCGCTTCGCCTGTGCGCAGGCGTGCACCGAGTGCGCGCGGGCCTGCGCGCTGCGCGCGAGCCTCGTGGATCCCGACGGCACCGAGAACCAGGAACTCGTACGGCGCAAGGGCATCATGTGCGCGGAGGTCTGCGACGCGACCTGCCGTGTGCTGTCCGAGCAGAACCAGGTGGACGAGTCCAGCATCCGGATCCAGGTGGAGTGGTGCCGGACCGTGTGCCTGGAGGCCGCCCACGTCTTCGACCGGCAACCGGGAGCGGAGGACTCGGCGGCGGCATGCCGTGCATGCGCACGGGCCTGCACGGACTTCCTCGCCACGCTGAACTGACAACCCCGACAGCACTGACAACCCCGACCACGCTGAACCGACAACGCCATTCCCTATTTCTGGAACACGTTCTACGGTGTGCGCCGACAGGACCGGCCTTGGGAGCCTGGAGGCGCCGTGCACCTCGAATACACGCCCGAGCAGCAGCGGCTGCGCACCGAACTGCGGTCCTACTTCGCCGAACTGGTCCCGGACCACGTGTACGCCCGGCACGGCGACCCGGCCGTCCAGAAGCGGTTCTACCGCCAGACCATCCGGCGGCTCGGCACGGACGGCTGGCTCGGTGTCGGCTGGCCGAAGGAGTACGGCGGGCGCGGCCTGACGGCCATGGAGCAGTTCATCTTCTTCGACGAGGCCGCCCAGGCCGGCGTCCCGCTGCCGCTCATGGCGCTCAACACCGTCGGGCCCACGATCATGCAGTACGGCACCGACGAGCAGAAGGCGTACTTCCTGCCGAAGATCCTCGCCGGCGAGATCGACTTCGCCATCGGCTACAGCGAGCCCGGCGCGGGCACCGACCTCGCGTCCCTGCGCACCAGGGCGGTACGGGAGGGCGACGATTACGTAGTCGACGGCCAGAAGATCTGGACGACCAACGGCGACACGGCCGACTGGGTCTGGCTGGCGGTCCGCACCGACCCGGACGCCCCGCCGCACAAGGGCATCACCATGCTCCTGGTGCCGACCTCCGCCCCCGGCTACTCCTGCACCCTGATCAACACCCTCGCCTCGCACGACACCACCGCGAGCTACTACGAGAACGTGCGCGTCCCCGTCTCCCGGCGGGTCGGCGCCGAGAACCAGGGCTGGCGGCTGATCACCAACCAGCTCAACCACGAACGCGTGACCCTGGCCGCCCACGGCACCATGGCGATCCGCGCCCTGCACGACGTGCGGCGCTGGGCGACGGAGACCAAACTCGCCGACGGCCGCCGCGTCGCGGACCTGCCCTGGGTGCGCCGCCTCCTGGCCCGCACCCACGCCCGGCTGGACGCGCTCAAACTGCTCAACTGGCAGATGGTCGGCGCGGTCCAGGACGGCACCCTCACCCCGCAGGACGCCTCCGCCGTCAAGGTCTACGGCTCAGAGGCCCGACGCGAGGCCTACGCCTGGCTCATGGAGATCGTCGCGGCCCCCGGCGCCCTGAAGGAGGGCTCGGCCGGCGCGGTCCTGCACGGCGAACTGGAACGCGGCTACCGCTCGGCGGTGATCTTCACCTTCGGCGGCGGCAACAATGAGGTCCAACGGGAGATCATCTCGTGGATCGGGCTGGGGATGCCGAGGGTGCGGCGCTGACGGGCTGTGACGAGGATTTTTAGTTGGCACAAAAGAGGGGTAGTTGGCACCAAGATCACCAGCCTGTCAGAGGTGTTGACGCATCACCTCTATGCATGTGGCTCGGGCCGCGTTCGATCGGTCCCGGGGGTACGGGATTCGGAGGTTCATGCCGCTGTCGGTGGTGATCGGTGGGTGCTGCCAGGCGAGGCTCATCTGCGCGCCGGCTTCCGCTCGCGCCGTGGCCACGAGGGTCGCGTAGGGGCCCGCGACGGTTGGGGCCTCGATCTGGAGCCACGCTTGGTGGAAGGCCATTCGCGCCAGCAGACTGCTGACCTCGTCGGTGAGCTGCTGTCGTACGGCGGACGAGGACTCGGCGCGGCGCCGTATGCGGTACGGCATTTCCAGGTACTCCTCGACCGCCGTCAGCGCCTCGGCGAAGGTCTTGGCCCGGCGTTCCCTTCGCACGGCCCGCTGGTTGAGGGCGTAGGTCAGGAAGGCGCCGAAGAGGGCGATGCAAGGGACGATCAGTGCTGCTGTCTCCGCCCAGGTCCATTCGTCGCCCGTCGCCTGTCCCGCCGCGAAGACCTCCACACATCACTCCCCGGCATGCCGTGAGGCGCATCCTCCACCAACCACCGGCCGCCGTGCTCACCGCCGGTGAGCCGCCAGTAGTGTTCGAGGAACAAGTGTGTGCGGATTATCTCGATGAGGTCCAGAAGGCCCTTGGCGCTGGTCCAGCGTCGCTCTTGAGGGTCGAGCGGGTGCCAGAGGCAGAGTGCGCCGTCGTGGGAATAGCGGTGCTTCGACGGAGCTCCCGGTTTGGCGTGCACCCGCGGGAAGTCCCGGGGATCTTGGCCGTAGGTCGCATAAGGCGGGTCCTCGTAGAAGCGCACCTTGACGCTGACCGGGGCGGGTTCACCTATGACGTCGAGTCCGGACAGTTCGTACGTCAAGGAGCCCCGATGGTACGTGTGACGGAGAGCGGAGCCGAATCGTCGGCGGGCGTCTCGTTCGAGCGGGGCCCACCAGGCAGGCTGGACCCCGTACCAGACCGGCACGGCGTCAGATTCCCCAGGCGCGGGTCGGAGTGACGAGTCCGACGGCGAGGCCCAGACCAGTGGCGGCCGTCCCGCCCGCGCCTACGGCCATGGGGAGACGAGCGGCCTCTTCCTCCGTGGGGTCCGCGTCCGGGATGAGGTCCGGGAGGACCTGATGCAGGGCGTGCTGAGCGCTGAGTGGGCGTCCGTCCCTCTCATGCTCGATCGCGAGGTCGATGTAGTCGCGGGCAGCGCACAGCCGCTTGTGTACCTCGCGGCGCGGCATGTTCAGAGGAATGGCGCCGGCCACACCGGCCGGGTCTGGCGTCGGTCCCTTGTCGATCTCGTCCGCCGCGTAGGTGAAGAAGATCTGGAGTGCGTCGATGAGTGGCATCGGCTGGTCGAGGCACCCTAGCGCAAGCGCCTTGATGTTCCAGGAGCACATGGGCTTGCTGTGCTTCGCGTTCCAGTGCTTGAGCAGCCGGACTGTACGAGCGAACGCGACCTTCGTGCCGGCAATCGCTTCGAGCACCATCCGGGTGTGGGTGACCGGGTCGGTACGGTCCCACTGGTCCGCGATTTTCGTGTTCGGGATGTACAGCCCGCAGCCGGAAGGATGCGGGATCGCGGTCATGATGTCCGCCGTGAAGTCTGGTTGTCCGTACGTCACCGGGTCGCCGAAGCGCACGAGGACGGCGCGGCGCCGGCCGGCGACCTCGATGGTGAGTTTCGGGAACTCGTCGTCGAGATCCTCGTGCACCACATGGCGCACTTTCTCCATCAGGGACAGGGCGCTCTTCTTGCCCGGGCCGTACGGCTTGGCGTCCGTCTTGCTGAGCACGACGCCCAGGTCGACGTCGGTGAGGGGCGTGTTGGCGTCGCCGTGTGCGACGCTCCCGTTGAAATACGTGGTCGAGCCGGGGAACGCCCGGCGCGCAGACGCAGCCAGGAGTCGGCGGCGGCGCCTCGCCTCGTCGACTTCCTCGGCGGTTACCTGGATCTTGCGGCGTCCTTCGTCGAGAAGTGACGCCAGGGAGTTGTTACTAGCCATCGGTACCTCCGGTATGCGGCTGGCGGAAGACGCGAGTTGCGACTCACGCCCCTGTACTTGGCGTGCTACCTCTCGCGCCGGACGCCCTTGAACGGCCGGCCGCCTGTCTTGCCGTCCGTGAACCTGCCGTTCTCGCCCCGTTTCGTCCATGTGTGTGTGCGTGGATTCCAGACCTGGCTCCGCTGGGAGACGCTGCCGCGACGGAAGCCTTTGCCGGTGTTCGTGGCCATGCCTCAACCACCCTTCGTGTCGGATCATCCGTTCGCTTGCGAGATCGGCATTGATGCCGATCTCGCAATTTGGAGGGTAAGGGGTGCGCTTCGACTTTCGCAAGCGTTTCCTGATATGCAAGGATGAGCTCGAAGGGAGGAGATCGTGAGCGAGCGGAACGCTGCAGGACGGTTTGACGCGGTCGCGTTTCACACGGCCCTGGATCGGACGCGTCAGGACCGCGGGCTTCTCTGGAAGGACGTGGCTCAGCAGGCTGGCGTGAGCGCTTCGACGTTGACGCGGTTGGCGCAGGGGCGACGACCCGATGTCGACGGGCTCGCGGCCCTCGTCACGTGGGCGAATCTTAGCGCGGATGACTTTGTCCGCCGGACCGACGAGCCGCGCAGCACAGACACTCTGACAAAGGTGGCTACGCACCTGCGGGGCGACCGAAATCTCACGCCCGAGGCCGCAGAGGCCCTCGAAGCTCTGATTACCGTTGCCTACAAGCAGTTGGTGTCTGATCGGCCGGAGTAGGGGAGCTCCCTATGGCGTTGCGTCATGGCTTCAAGGCTGAAGCCAACCGCCTGGCAGTGCAGATGCGCAGAGAGTTGGGGCTCGGTCCCGCCTCACCGCTCGCGCCTTCGCGGCTTGCCAAGCATTTGATGATCCCTGTCCGGATGTTCAGCTCGGCCATAGCGGATGACCCTCGCATTGAGCGACTTCTCACTACCGAACGGGAAGCCGTGAGTGCTCTCACCGTGCACGCTGGTTCCCGGCGACAGATCTGGGTGAACGACTCGCACGACATGGGGCGGCAGAACAGCTCGGCCAGCCATGAGGTCGCCCATGCCCTCCTGATGCACCCACCCGGCCCGGCGCTCGATGTGCGCGGCTGCAGGCACTGGGACGGGGACATCGAAGAAGAAGCGGATTGGCTGGCCGGAAGCCTATTGATCACGAATGAAGCTGCGTGGTCGATCGCCAGAAGCGCGCTCAGTCCTGAGGCAGCGATGTTCCGGTTCGGGGTCAGCAGGCGGATGCTGACGTGGCGCATGAACATGAGCGGCGCGAGCGCTCGGCGTGATCGGTCCGCGAGTTGAATTGGTGCCTGGCTGTGCCGATGAGCGCGCCAACCCGCCATGACCTGGGTTACTGAAGCGGGCATCACCGGCCATGACTCAGCCGAACTGGGACTCGCCGACCCCGCCACAGTGGGATCGTTCTCGACCGGACGATGAGGTTTCCCTGGAAACCGGGGCGGCGGGCCTTTCGGTGGCGGCCGACGGAACCGGCCCCGCATGCTCAACCCCCGCTGTGATCGCAATGCCTGCAGCTACTCGAGTTCCGCGGCGCGGAGTAACCGCTCTGAGCAGGATATTTCGCAGTGTGTATGCGGCAAGGTCGCCTTCGAGCCGCTGCCGACCGTCTGGTGATAGCTGACGAGCCAATTCGGCGGAGGGGAAGCCTGCTCCTACGGCGATGGGGACAGTGGAGCCGGCCCCGCGGTGCGTGGGCTCCTCAACCCGGTCCGCCCAGCATGATCTTCCACACCCGGGTCGCGACCTGCAGATTGAGGCGGTCCTCCACGCTCGTGAGGTCATGGCCGCTGATCTCACGGATGCGCTGGAGCCGGTAGCGCAGCGTGCTGCGGTGGATCGCCAGGGATTCGGCGGTCTCGGCGTAGTTGCCACCGCAGTCGAAGTACCGGGACAGGGTCTCCACGAGAGCCGTACGGTGCCGGCCGTCGTAGTCGACGAGGGGTCCGAGCCATTCCCGAACGAACGCCTCCAGCTCTTGGTATTCGTTTCCAGGCCCCAGGATGCGATAGAGGCCCAGATCGTCGAAGAACGTCGTGCCGTATCGCCTTCGGGACCGGCGGCGTACCTCCAGGGCGCGCAGTGCTTCCTGGTAGCGGCCGGGGATACCGTCCGGGGTGTCGCAGCGGGCGCTCACCCCGATCGTCCCGTCCGGTGTTCCGGTCTCCCGGGCGAGCGTCTCGTACAAGGCGTGGTCGTGGGGGCTGCCCTCGGCGACCAGGACCACGTGGTCGGAACGCCGAGTCACCAGCGACGGCATGCCCACGGCCGAAGCCGCCCGGCCCACGGTCCGCGCGAAAGCGTCGTCCGCGGCCTGGTTCCTCCACTGCACGACGACCACGTACTGGATGCGGTGCAGGTCGTGTCCGAACGCCTCGGACCGGGCGTAGGCGCTCGCCTCGTCCGTGCCCCCCAGGAGATCGTCGACCAGTTCGCGGCGCAGTCGCAGCTCGACCTCCGCCAGACGGCGCAGGTGCGACAGTTCCACGGCGAGTGACGTGGCGGCGTGCTCCAGCGCGAACACGGTGTAATCGTCGGCGTCGTCCTCGGGATCGACCAGGGCCAGTACTCCGAGGACCTCACCCCGGGGGCGTACCAGGGAGATCAGCCGGTCGTTGATGCGCACGGATCCGCCTCTCCGGGCGACCCCCTGGAGCATCTCCTCATGGCGTGCGGGGTCCGGTTCCGGATAGGGGTCGGGCCGGCCGGGACCGGTCCAGGACCGCAGTCGTCCGAAGCGGTCCTCCACCAGCACGGGAAATCCGGTGAGCTCATGCAGTGTGCTGGTGATGGCCTCCTCGCCGCCGCCCGAGTCCGCGACCTCGGCGAGGGCCTCGTGCACGGCCCGCTGATATCCCAGCTCGACCACGAGGGAGACCAGCCGCCGCTGGAAGGCTGCCCGTTCCCGTCGCAGTCGGTGTAGCTCCAGGGCGTCTTCCCGCTGGCGGCGGTGCGCGACGGCGACCGACAGGGCCGCGGCGGTGAGGCGTACGAGTGTGGCGAGCAGGAAGTGCTGGGCCTCGGTAGGCCGCGAGCGAGACGTCACCACAAGGTAGCCATGCAGCCCACCGGGTCCCTGCAGGGCCAAGGCCCTGCCCCTGGACCGGCCGGGAACGGTTACGGGGACGTCCCGCCCTGTCAGCTCTCGCACCGCCCGGTCCACGGCTGACGCATGACCCGGCCCGACCTGCGGGCTGGGGACCATACGGCCGTGCACCCTGAGGTAGCCGGCCTCGGCTCTGTACGGGCCGACAGCCGACACGTGGTTCATGGCCAGGCGCACGATCTCGCTTTCGTCCCGAGCGTCGAACAGAGCGCGAGAGACTGCCGGCCACTTGTGGGATGCCAGGGTGGAAAGGGGCGGGCGAGACCCGCGCCGCGAGATCGTGGGGTGCTGTCCCAGACGGCCCGGCGGAAGGCCGCCTTCCCGGTCCGGGCGGCGTCGGTACACGCTCCGGCCCCTGGAGCCGGCCATGGGATTACTCCCTTCCCTGAGCCCCCAGAGAGGTGACAGCGCCTCTTCCTGCACCTTCCCCGACCAAGGTACCCGAGATGTCCGGCGTGTCCGCTCTCGTGCTCGCGGGGGGACGGGCTCCGTTGTTCTTTGACCTGCCGGGTGCAGGCGCAGAGCTGCTCGGTTCGCGAGTCTGGGGGCGTGCCGGGGCCGCCGTGCACACGGGCAGGAAGGACTGGGCGATGAGCGAGCAGCCTCGTAGGCCCGTTGCCACGTACGAGACGTACCAGGAAGCCGAACGTGCCGTCGACCACCTCTCGGACCAGGGGTTTCCCGTACAGCGGGTGGCCATCATCGGACAGGACGTCAGGCTCGTCGAGGAGGTCGTCGGCCGTATGGACTACGGCAGGGCCGCCCTGCACGGAGCGGCGAGCGGGGCCCTTCCCGGAGCGCTGATCGGCTGGCTCTTCGGCCTGGTCGACTGGGTGGACCCGCTCGTATCCGCCCTGCTCGTCGCCCTCTACGGCCTGATTTTCGGAGCGATCGTGGGCACGCTGTTCGGCCTGCTGCTGTACGCCCTGCAGGGCGGCCGACGGGACTTCGCCTCCGTCCGCTCGATGCAGCCCAGCCGGTACGACGTCGTCGTGGACGAAGCGGTCGCCGACGAGGCGGTACGGCTGCTCGGCGGGTTGCGGACCGCCGGTGCCGGTGGACGTCCCGCCCCTACCTGAACGATCGGATCCGCAGTGCCGGCGCTTGCCGCCGCACGGGAGGAGTTCCTCATGGCCAAGGCAGTGGGCATCGACCTGGGCACCACGAACTCGGTGATCGCCGTGTGGGAGGGCGGCGAAGCTTCCGTCGTGCCCAACACCGAGGGCAACCGTACGACGCCGTCCGTGGTGGCCTTCACCGACACCGGGGAACGGCTGGTGGGCCAACTGGCCCGGCGCCAGGCGATCCTCAATCCCAAGGGCACCATCTACTCGGCCAAGCGGTTCATCGGCCGGCACTTCGACGAGATCCCGGACGAGGCCAGAGCGGTGGCGTACGACGTCGTCGAGGGCCCGGGCGGCGTCGCCCGCTTCAAGGTGCGCGACAAGCTCTACGCGCCCGAGGAGATCAGCGCCCAAGTACTGCGCAAACTCGCCGACGACGCCTCCAAGCAGCTCGGGGAACGGGTCACGGAGGCGGTCATCACCGTGCCCGCCTACTTCAACGACGCCCAGCGCACCGCCACCAAGGACGCCGGGCGGATCGCGGGACTGGAGGTGCTGCGGATCATCAACGAGCCGACCGCGGCCGCCCTCGCGTACGGCATGGACAAGAAGCAGCACGAGACGGTGCTGGTCTTCGACCTCGGCGGCGGCACGTTCGATGTGAGCATCCTCGACGTGGGCGACGGCGTGGTGGAGGTGCGTTCCACGGCGGGCGACAGCCACCTGGGCGGTGACGACTTCGACCGGCGCCTGGTGGATTACCTCGCGGACGACTTCCAGAAGGAGAACGGCATCGATCTGCGCAAGGATCCGCAGGCCCTGCAACGCCTGTTCGAAGCGGCGGAGAAGGCCAAGACCGAGCTGAGCTCGGTGACGCAGACACAGGTCAGCCTGCCGTTCATCACGGCCGATGCCTCGGGGCCCAAGCACCTCACCGACTCGGTCATGCGGTCCACGTTCGAGCAGATCACCAGCGACCTGGTAGAGCGGTGCCTGGGGCCGGTCCAACAGGCCATGGCCGACGCCAAGGTGGGCGAGAGTGACATCGACGAGGTCATCCTCGTCGGGGGTTCCACCCGTATCCCCGCCGTCCAGGCCCTCGTGCGCCGGCTGACCGGCGGCAAGGAACCCAACATGAGCGTCAACCCCGACGAGGTCGTGGCCCTGGGTGCCGCGATTCAGGCCGGGGTGCTCAAGGGCGAGGTCAAGGACGTCCTGCTGCTCGATGTCACGCCCCTGTCGCTGGGTGTCGAGACACGCGGCGGCGTGATGACGAAGATCATCGAGCGGAACACCACCATCCCCGTGCGCCGCACCGAGACCTTCTCCACCGCCGAGGACAACCAGCCCGCCGTCGACATCGTCGTCCTGCAGGGCGAGCGCGAACGGGCCGCCGACAACCGGGTGCTCGGCCGCTTCCAGCTCACCGACATACGCCCGGCGCCGCGCGGCGAAGCGCAGATCGAGGTCACCTTCGACATCGACGCCAACGGCATTCTCAACGTCAAGGCCCGAGACCGGGACACCGGCAAGGAACAGGGCATCACCATCACCGAGAGCTCCAACCTCGACCGTGGCGAAGTCGAACGCATGGTCCAGGAGGCCGAGCGCAACCAGGGCCAGGACAAGGCCCTGCGCGAGGCCGTCGACGCCCGCAACGAGCTCGACGCCGTCGCCTATCAGGTCGACAAGCGCCTCGCCGAGCTGGGCGACGCCGCACCCGCGCACGAGAAGGCACGCGCCGAGATGCTGGTGTCGGATGCCCGGGCGGCGGTCAAGGAGGAGGCAGGTGTGGAGCGGGTGCGGCCCCTGACCTCGGAACTCCAGCAGGTGCTGTCAGGGCTGTCGGCGCATCAGGGCGGCGCCACCACGGGCGGTCCCGACCGGGACACCACTGGGGACGGTGCGACCGGCGGCGGCCCGAGCGGCGGTGGCGGTGACGACGACGTCATCGATGCCGAGTTCGACAAGGACTGAGGAACCGCCATGCCGATCCACCCCAGGGAATCCGACCCGGCCGTGCCGGACCCGGCCGACCCGGCTCCGGAGGGCACCGTGCGCCCTCCCCGAGGGGATCTTCCGCCCTCGGGCCCGCAGACCGGGCCGGGGCCTGACACGGACGAAGATCCCGGCCCCGACGCGGCGGGCGGCCCCGCACCGTCCGAGGACGAGCACACGGCCGAGCTCAAGGAACTCGAGGACCGCTGGCGGCGCGCGCTCGCCGACCTCGACAACCTCCGCAAGCGCCACGCAAGGGAACTGGAACGGGAGCGGACGTCCGAGCGGTCCCGCACGGCCGCAGCCTTCCTGCCCGTCCTGGACAACCTCGAACTCGCCCTGACCCATGCCGGATCCGACCCCGGCGCGATCGTCGAGGGCGTCCGGGCCGTTCGCGACCAAGCGGTGAACGTCCTCGAACTGCTCGGCTACCCGCGGCACGCGGAGACCGGCGTCGCCTTCGACCCGGCCCGGCACGAGGTCGTCGGCGTCGTCCAGGACCCCGACGCCCCACCGGGCACGGTCGTCGAGGTGCTCCGCCCGGGCTACGGGGACGGTGAACGCCAGCTCAGGCCCGCCGCCGTGACTGTCGCGAAGCGGGAGTGACCGGTCATGGCACGGGACTTCTACGAAGCGCTGGGCGTGTCACGGACCGCGAGCCAGGACGAGATCCAGCAGGCATACCGCAAACTCGCCCGCAAGTACCACCCCGACGTCAACAAGGACCCGGGCGCGGAGGAACGCTTCAAGGACCTCAATGAGGCGTACAGCGTCCTGTCGGACCCCAAGACACGGGCCCGTTACGACCGCTTCGGCGAGGACTTCCGGAAGGTCCCCGAGGACTGGGAGGAGCGGGTCGGTGCCGGCGCGGGGCCCGGCGGCGGCTTCCGTGCTCGGAGGACCGCGGGCGCGGGCGGCCCCCATGTCCGGTACACCGGCTTCGGCGACGACTTCGCAGCGGAGGGCGTCGACATCGAGGACCTGCTCGGCTCGCTCTTCGGAGCCGGCGGCGCCCCCGGCGGTGTACCGGGAGCCGACCAGGAGGCCGAGCTGCCGCTCACCATCGAGGAGGCCTACAGGGGCGGCCGCCGCACCGTCACGCTCGCCGGCCCCACCGGGCAGCCGCGGCGGTACGAGGTCGACGTACCGCCCGGCGTCACCGACGGGCAGCGCATCCGTCTGGCAGGCGAGGGCGGCCGGGGCAGTGGTGACGCCGCCGCGGGCGACCTGTACCTGCGGGTGCGTATCCAGCCCCACCCCCGGTTCCGGCTGGACGGCCGTGACGTCCACGTACAGGTCCCCGTCACCCCCTGGGAGGCGGCCCTGGGTGCGACTGTGCCGGTGCCCACCCCCGGCGGCGGCACGGCCAAGGTCACGGTGCCCGCGGGCTCCTCCAGCGGCCGGCGACTGCGGCTGCGCGGCGAGGGCATGCCGAACCCGCGCGGCGCGAACGGCGACCTGTACGCCGAACTCCGTGTCATGGTGCCGCCCGTCCTCGGCGACCGGGAGCGCGAGCTGTTCGAGGAGCTCGCCGCCACCTCTGCGTACGACCCCAGGAGGACCTGATGAGCGACCGACCCTCATGGGCGGCGACCGGCGGTCGGACCGCCCGGGCCGACGCGGGCGGGCGTCCCGTACGGACGAGCGCCGGCTCCACGGCGGTGCGGTACGCGCTCGTCCCCGTGCCCAGGCTTTCCCTGGACACCGTGGCCCGCCGCTCGGGCCTCCACCCCGACCTGGTCCGCCGGTTCGTCGCCCTCGGCCTGGTCGACGCCGAACGCGACGCCGCGGGGCACCTCGTGTTCGACCCCGCGGCCCCGGCGATCCTCGCCCGCGTCCAGCGGCTGCGCTCCGGACTCTGCCTCAACTATGCATCCATCGGTCTGGTGCTCGACCTGCTCGACCGCATCAGCCTGCTCGAAGCCGCACTGCGCGACCGCGGCAGGAGGAGTGACTCACCCCCATGGACATGAACCGTCTCACCCAGAAGTCACAGGAAGCCCTCCAGGAGGCGCAGACCGCCGCCGTCCGCATGGGCCAGACCGAGGTCGACGGTGAGCATCTGCTGCTCGCGCTCCTCGACCAGGAGGACGGCCTGATCCCGCGGCTGCTGCAACAGGCGGGCAGGGAGCCCGAAGGGCTCCGTGCGGCTGTGCGTGAGGAGCTTTCCCGCCGGCCCAAGGTGACCGGCCCGGGCGCGGCGCCGGGCCAGGTGTTCGTCACCCAGCGCCTGTCCCGGCTGCTGGACGCGGCCGAGCGGGAGGCCAAACGCCTCAAGGACGAGTACGTGTCCGTGGAGCACCTCTTGCTGGCCCTGGCCGAGGAGGGCTCGTCCACCGCCGCCGGACGGCTGCTCAAGGAGCACGGCATCACCCGCGACTCGTTCCTGAGCGCGCTGACCCAGGTCCGTGGCAACCAGCGCGTGACCTCGGCAAACCCCGAAGTGGCCTACGAGGCGCTGGAGAAGTACGGCCGCGACCTGGTCGCCGAGGCCAGGGACGGCAAACTCGACCCGGTCATCGGCCGGGACGCCGAGATCCGCCGCGTCACTCAGATCCTCAGCCGCAAGTCCAAGAACAACCCGGTCCTCATCGGCGATCCCGGCGTCGGCAAGACCGCCATCGTCGAGGGCCTCGCCCAGCGCATCGTCCGCGGCGATGTACCCGAAGGACTGCGCGACAAGACCGTGTTCGCACTCGACATGGGCTCCCTGGTGGCCGGGGCAAAGTACCGGGGCGAGTTCGAGGAACGCCTCAAGGCCGTGCTGTCCGAGGTGAAGGCAGCCCAGGGGCACATCCTGCTCTTCGTCGACGAACTCCACACCGTCGTAGGCGCGGGCGCCGCCGAAGGAGCCATGGACGCGGGCAACATGCTCAAGCCGATGCTCGCCCGCGGCGAACTCCACATGATCGGTGCCACCACCCTCGACGAGTACCGCAAGCACATCGAAAAGGACGCCGCCCTCGAACGCCGCTTCCAGCAGGTCCTGGTCGAGGAGCCGAGCGTGGAGGACACCATCTCCATCCTGCGCGGACTGCGCGAACGCCTGGAAATCTTCCACGGCGTGAAGATCCAGGACACCGCGCTGGTATCCGCGGCCACCCTCAGCCACCGCTACATCACCGATCGGTTCCTGCCCGACAAGGCCATCGACCTCGTCGACGAAGCGTGCGCCCGGCTGCGTACCGAGATCGACTCGATGCCCGCCGAACTCGACGAGATCACCCGCCGCGTCACCCGCCTGGAGATCGAGGAGGCCGCCCTCTCCAAGGAGACCGACCCCGCGAGCAAATCCCGCCTGGAGGAGCTGCGCAAGGAACTGGCCGACCTGCGCGGCGAGGCCGACGCCAAACACGCCCAGTGGGAGGCCGAACGGCAGGCGATCCGCCGCGTGCAGGAGCTGCGCCAGGAACTGGAGCAGGTCCGCCACGAGGCGGAGGAGGCAGAACGCGCCTACGACCTCAACCGCGCCGCCGAACTCCGCTACGGCCGCCTCCAGGATCTGGAGCGCCGGCTCGCCGCAGAGGAGGAGCAACTGGCCGCGAAGCAAGGGGAGAACCGGCTGCTGCGCGAGGTCGTCACCGAGGAGGAGATCGCCGAGATCGTCGCCGCCTGGACCGGCGTTCCCGTCGCCCGCCTCCAGGAGGGCGAACGTGAGAAGCTGCTGCGCCTCGACGAGATCCTGCGCGAGCGCGTCATCGGCCAGGACGAGGCCGTTCAGCTCGTCGCCGACGCCATCATCCGCGCCCGCTCCGGCATCCGCGACCCTCGCCGCCCCATCGGCTCGTTCATCTTCCTCGGCCCCACCGGCGTCGGGAAGACCGAGCTGGCCAAGACCCTCGCCCGAGCCCTGTTCGACTCCGAGGAGAACATGGTCCGCCTCGACATGAGCGAGTACCAGGAGCGGCACACCGTCAGCCGGCTCATGGGGGCCCCGCCCGGGTACGTCGGCTACGAGGAAGGCGGACAGCTCACCGAGGCCGTACGCCGCAAGCCGTACTCGGTCGTCCTGTTCGACGAGATCGAGAAGGCGCACACCGATGTCTTCAACACCCTGCTGCAGATCCTCGACGACGGCCGCATCACCGACGCCCAGGGCCGCACCGTCGACTTCCGTAACACCGTGATCATCATGACGTCCAACATCGGCTCCGAGCACCTCCTCGACGGCGCCACCGCCGAGGGTGAGATCAAGCCGGACGCCCGCGCCCTGGTGATGGGTGAGCTGCGCGGGCACTTCCGTCCGGAGTTCCTCAACCGCGTCGACGACATCGTGCTGTTCAAGCCGCTCGGTGAGCGGCAGATCGAGCGGATCGTGGAGCTGCAGTTCGACGAGCTGCGGCAGCGGGTCGCCGAACGCCGCATCACCGTCGAACTCACCGACACGGCAAGGGAGTTGATCGCTCACCAGGGTTACGACCCGGTGTACGGGGCCCGGCCGTTGCGGCGCTACATCTCCCACGAGGTCGAGACGCTGGTCGGGCGCGCCCTGCTGCGCGGCGACGTCCAGGACGGCGCGAAGGTCCGCGTCGACGCCGAGCACGGAGAGCTGGTGGTCACTTACGACCAGCCCGAGGACGAGAAGGGAGCGAGGGCGGCATGAGCACCGTGCAGGCCACCAACATCACTTGCCCGCACTGCGGGCGCACCAACCGGGTACCCGTGGCCGCCGAGGGCCGCCCCAGGTGCGCCAACTGCAAGCAGTCTTTGCCGTGGATGGCCGACGCGGGCGACGACGACTTCAGGGAGGTCGTCGAGCAGGCCACCGTGCCCGTCGTCGTCGACCTGTGGGCCACCTGGTGCGGCCCCTGCCGCATGGTGAGCCCCGCGCTGGAGAAGGTCGCCGCCGATCTCGCGGGAAAGATCAAGCTGGTCAAGGTCGACATCGACAAGAACCCGCGCCTGGCACAGCGGTTCGAGGTCCAGGCGGTACCGACGCTGTTGGTCCTCGACAAAGGACAGACCATCGCCCGGCAGGCGGGTGCCGCACCTGCCCCCGCCCTTCAGCGGTGGGTGGAGCAGTCGATCGCGGGCCGCGAACCGGCCGGGACAGGGTGATCAGCCATGACCGTACGAACCGACCCCCACCTCGCCCTCGTCCGGCCGGTCCAGCCACTGACCCCCGAGGGGTGTCAGGAGTGTCTGCTGCTCGGCTCCCCGTGGGTTCACCTCAGGCTCTGCCTGACCTGCGGCCACGTCGGCTGCTGCGACTCCTCGCCCAACCGGCACGCGCGCCGTCACGCCGCCGCCGACGGCCATCCGATCGTGGCGTCGCTGGAGCCCGGCGAGGACTGGCGGTGGTGCTTCGCCCACGAGGCGTTCGTGTGATGGCCGGCGACGAGACGCGGCCGGGCGCAGCGCCTGTGCCGGCCGAGGCGGAGGAGAGCGTCCCCTTCGAGACCGCTGACATCTACGGCGCCTATCCCCGTCTGCCGGATGACCAGATGGCCCGTTTGGCGCAGCACGGTCGGCGGCGCGCTGTTGACGCCGGTGATGTGCTGATCCGGGAGGGGGAGCCGTGCGAGACGTTCTACGTCGTCCTCAGTGGTTCGGTCGCCATCGTCGAGGGTTACGGCACGACCGGTGAACGCCTGCTGCGTGTGCACGGCCCCGGCCGCTTCATCGGGGAACTCGGTCTCCTGAACGGGCAGGTGGCCTTCTACACCGCCGTGATCAGGGACCCCGGTGAGGTCCTCGCCCTGTCCATGGATCAGCTGCGTGACCTGGTGGCCCGGGACTCCGTCCTTGGCGATGTGGTTCTGCGCGCCTGCCTGGGCCGCCGTGCTCTGCTCGTCGGACAGGGCGCCGGTTTCCGCATCATCGGCTCGCGCTATTCGCCTGACACCCGGCGGCTGCGCGAGTTCGCCGCCCGCAACCGGCTGCCGCACCGCTGGA
This sequence comes from Streptomyces sp. NPDC024017, assembly GCF_040638895.1. Taxonomy (NCBI): domain Bacteria; kingdom Bacillati; phylum Actinomycetota; class Actinomycetes; order Kitasatosporales; family Streptomycetaceae; genus Streptomyces; species Streptomyces sp. NPDC024017. Next base: position 408,530 of record NZ_JBEZYZ010000003.1, read on the forward strand.
TCGATCTGGAGACCGACGAGGAGGCCGAGGAACTGCTGCGCCGCTTCGGCGTCGGCCCGGCGGAGACACCGCTCGTCATCTGGCGGGACACCACTCTGCTGCGCAACCCCAGTAACGCGGAACTGGCCCGGCTCATGGGCCTGCCCTCGCTGCCTGCCGGAAACCATCACGGCGATCTCCTGATCATCGGCTCCGGACCCGCTGGTCTCGCCGCCGCGGTGAACGCCGCCTCGGAGGGCCTGGACACGACCGTGGTCGAGGCCATGGCCAGCGGCGGCCGGGCCGCCACGTCGTCCCGCATCGAGAATCTGCTCGGCTTCCCCTCCGGCATCTCCGGCGCCGAACTCACCGAACGCGCTGTGCTCCAGGCCGACAAGTTCGGCGCCAGGATCAGCGTCCCGGCGGAGGCGGCTCAGGTCGAACCGCGGGACGGGCACTACGCCGTCGGGTTCGCCGACGGAAGCGAGATCACCGCCCGTACCGTCGTCCTGGCCACCGGCGCCCGCTACCGCCGCCTCCACGTGCCCGGCATCGAACGCCTGGAGGGAACGAGCGTCCACTACTCGGCGACCGTCTACGAGGCCCAGCAGTGCAGCACCGACCCGGTGGCCGTCGTCGGCGGAGGCAACTCCGCGGGCCAGGCCGTGCTCTTCCTGGCCGGATACGCACCGCAGGTGAATCTGCTCGTCCGTGGGCCGAGCCTCGAGGCGCACATGTCCCGCTACCTGATCGATCAGGTCGAGCGCCACCCGCGGGTGCGCGTGCTGCTGCACACCGAGATGACCGAGGCGTTCGGCGACAAGGTGCTGGAGGAGGTCACCGTGGTCGACCACCGTACGGGCGAGCACCGTCGGCTCGCGGTGCGGGCCCTGTTCGTCTTCACCGGCGCCGACCCCCACACCGAGTGGCTGTCCGGCGCGCTCGCCCTCGACGCGCGCGGCTTCGTGCTCACCGGCGCGGAGGCGCAGGCCTGCTCCGTCCCCGGACTGTGGCAGAGCCAGGGCCGCGACTGCCTGACGTTGGAGACCAGCTTGCCTGGTGTCTTCGCCGCAGGCGACGTCCGCAGCGGCTCGGTGAAACGCGTGGCCTCCGCGGTCGGCGAAGGCGCGATGAGCATCCACTTCGTGCATCGCTACCTGGGCCACACGGCCACGCCCGGCGGCACCGACAGCTCACCGCACACCCGTCCGAAGGAGTCCGCTTGGCTCGCATGACACCGAGCGGGCGATGAGATCACGAGAAGGAGAAGGAGGCGATGGGAATGGCCACGCCCGTCCGGCGCCACCGCGGTGGCGCAGTGCAGGACAGGCCCCTTGGCTGGGCACGCAATCCGCTGACGGAGTTCGACCAACTGCTCAGCGAGATGAGCGGACTGATCGAATCCACGGTGGGAGGCGCGGCGCCCGCAGTCGCGTGGACACCCCTCGCGGATGTCACGGAGGCCGACGACGCATTCCACATCGAGATTGAACTCCCCGGCGTCAAGAGCAAGGACATCGACGTCGAAGCGAACGGCCAGGAGCTGGTGGTCACCGGAGAGATCAAGGAGAAGGAACGCAAAGGCGTCCTGCGCCGGAGCACCCGCCGCACCGGAGCCTTCGAGTACCGGCTGCGGCTGCCCGGAGAGGTCGACACCGAAAAGATCAACGCGCGGATGTCGGACGGGGTGCTCACCATCAGCGTCCCCAAGGCCGAGGTCGCAAAGCCCCGGCACGTCGAGATCAGCGAGACGAGTGAAAGCACCGGGAGCAGCGGCTGAGACGCGAACGCCGCGGTTCCGGACATCCGTCCGGCACCGCGGCCGGGCCGGCGAGGCGAGACACCGGGGTGACTCATGAATGACGTCCCGTATCACAACCCCTCACGGCGGCGGAGGCTCGGCATGTGGCTCGCCACCGGCTCCCTTTCGGCGTCGCAGACGCCAGGCGCGCAGAAGCCGAAGCGGGAGGAGACCCAGCGGGGCTCGCCGGCCCATGTCCGCCTGGTCCTCGCGGTCGAACGCCACTGCGTAACGCTCGGCGTCCTGGGCCGTCGGATATCGCTTGCTTCCCTCTGCTCCGCACCCACGCGCGCAGTGCCAGAGCATCGTGTCGCCCTGATGGCGAAAGCGAAAACGGTGTCCCAGAAGGTGGCAGCGCAGCACAGAAGACCACCCTAGGCGGATCGGCCTATTCCGGCCTGTTCTGTCCCTCCAGGCAACGGCCCACGGCCCTGAACGAGGAGGCATGGCATGACCACCACCGCCGAACTCGGTGTCGTCACCACCAAGGTCCCCGCCCGGCTTGACCGGCTGCCGTGGTCCCGATTCCACTGGCGGATCGTCATCGGTCTGGGAACCGTCTGGATTCTGGACGGACTCGAAGTGACGATCGTCGGAGCGGTTGCCGCCCGTATGACCGAGCCGGGCAGCGGCATCAACCTGACCAGCGCCGACATAGGCACTGCCGCCGCTATCTACGTGGCAGGCGCCTGTGCGGGCGCTCTCCTGTTCGGAAGGCTCACCGACCGCTACGGGCGCAAGAAGCTGTTCCTGCTCACGCTCGGCATCTACATCCTCGCCACCGTCGCGACCGCGTTCGCCCACGACGCCTGGTACCTCTACCTCGCCCGCTTCATCACCGGTATGGGCATCGGCGGAGAGTACGCCGCGATCAACTCGGCCATCGACGAGCTGATTCCGGCCCGCAACCGCGGGCAGGTGGATCTGGCCATCAACGGCAGCTACTGGGTCGGCGCGGCGCTCGGCAGCCTGGTCGCCGTGCTGCTTCTCAACGAGAGTCTGCTGGCAGCCGACCTCGGCTGGCGGCTGGCCTTCGGCCTGGGCGGCATCCTGGGCCTGGGCATCATGCTGGTACGCCGCCATGTGCCGGAGAGTCCGCGCTGGCTGTTCATCCACGGGCATCAAGCCGAGGCTGAACGCATCGTCGACCGGATCGAGGCCGAGGTGCGCCAAGAGACCGGCAGCGAGCTGCCGGAACCGGGCGAGGCGGTCACCGTACGGCAGCGCGACGTCATTCCGTTCAGGGAAATCGCCGGCGCGGCTCTGCGGCGGTACCCCCGTCGCGCCGTTCTCGGTCTGGCGCTCTTCGTCGGACAGGCGTTCCTGTACAACGCGATCGTCTTCGACCTGGGCACGATCCTGAACGGCTTCTTCGACATCGGCTCCGGCTCGATCCCCTACTTCCTGGCCCTCTTCGCCATCGCCAACTTCCTCGGGCCGCTCCTTCTCGGCCGGCTGTTCGACACCGTCGGCAGAAAACCGATGATCGCGGGCACCTACTTCGGCTCGGCAGTCGTGGCAGCCGTCCTCGCCGTCCTGCTGGTCAACGGCTCCCTGACGACGTGGCCGTTCTTCCTGCTGGTCTCGCTGACCTTCTTCGTGGCGTCCGCGGGAGCGAGCTCGGCCTACCTGACCGTGAGCGAGGTCTTCCCCATGGAGACCCGAGCCCTGTCCATCTCGCTGTTCTTCGCGATCGGCACGGCCGTGGGCGGAATCACCGGCCCGCTGCTGTTCGGCCACTTGATTCACAGTGGCGATGCGGACCTGGTGGCCATCGGCTTCCTCGTCGGAGCGGCTGCCATGGCGCTGGGCGGGCTGGCCGAGGTCTTCTTCGGTGTCCGGGCCGAACAACAGTCCTTGGAGAACATCGCCCGGCCGCTCACCGCTGAGGAAGCCGAGGCAGCCTGGCGCAACGAGCCCGCGCCACAGGACGCACGAGACCGCCGCCGGCCCGAGCACGTCCGTCAGGCCGCCGACGAGCGGGAACGGCGGATCGCCGACCGCACTGCTCGCCGCCGGGAGCGGGAGCGCGCCGGAGCCCGCCGCTACCGCCCGGGCACCGGACCGGGCAGCCGGATGTACTCGCCGGGGATGGCCGGCACCGCGGGCACGGCAAGCCGTACGTCCGCCATGGCCGAACAACGCCTCGACGACGAGATCGAACAGATCACCCACGCGCTCCGAGAAACCGGCCCGACGAGCCGCGACCAACTCGAACAGGCCGTGGGCGGCCGTTCCTGGGGCCCCGGACGCTTCCACCGTGCCCTGCGTGAGTCCGAGCGTGAGTCCAGGGCCAAGAGCCTTGCCAACGGCAGCTACGCGCCGACGGACGGACGCGGCCAGGCCGACAGTGCACGCGACCCCCATGACCAGCGGTGACCCCCATGACCAGCGGTGACCCCTATGACCAGCGGTGGCCGGCGCAGAAGGAGGCAGCGATGAAATACGACGGATTCCTCGCCCACGTCCGCGAACGAGGCGAATACAAGGACCAGAGCGAAGCCGCGGACGTCACCAAGGCCGTGCTGGAAGTGCTGGCCCAACGGATCAGCCCGGGAGAGGTCAAGGACCTCGCATCCCAGCTGCCCGGCCCGCTGGGCCAGGTTCTGGACCGTGCCACGCCGCAGCAGGCGCAGAGCTTCGGGATCGAAGAGTTCTACCGCCGGGTCGCCGAGCGCACCGATGCCCGGCCGCGTACGGCGCAGTGGGACGCCAGCGCGGTCCTGACCACCGTTGCCGACGCTGTGACTGGCGGAGAACTGAATCAGATCATCAGCCAACTCCCCTCCAGTTACGCGGTCCTGTTCGGCAAGGCCGACCTCGCGGACTGAGCCGTGAGGCGTCCAGAACGAAAGGCCCACGAAAATGGTTGATACAGGTTTCTCCTCGTTCGACACCATGGTGGACAAGGCCAATCGGCTCCTCAAAGACGTCGAGGAGGCTTTCGAGTGGCCCAAAGAACGGCGTAAGCAGTCGTACGCGGCACTGCGGGCCGTGCTGCACCCGCTGCGGGATCGCCTCCCGGTCGAGACGGCCGTACAGTTCGGCGCCCAACTGCCGACCATCGTCAGAGGCGTCTACTACGACGGCTGGAGGCCTGCCGACACGCCCGTAAAGATGAGCAACGAGGAGTTCTTCGCACGGGTCCGGAGCGAATTCCCCTACGCCGTCGAAGGCGGCGACGAGAAGCTGGTGCGCACCGTACTGAAAACTCTGGAGCGCCATGTCAGCGCCGGCGAATGGCAGCACCTCAAATCTCGGGTGCCGAACTCGTTTGCCGCGCTCCTGCCGTGACCACCGACCCAGCGTCTGCGCCCGCGGAGTACGGCGCCACGGGCTGCGTCTTGGAGCTCTTGCGGTCAGGGATCAGGGGGCTGCCACTCGAACATCAAGATCGTGGCGTCGTCACTGAGTTCGTTGTGCTGATGCGCGAGGATGGCATGGATGAGCAGGCGCAGCACTTCCGGGGCGCTCTGCCCTGCTGCGGTCGACCGGATGATGTAGTCGGTGAAGCGCTCCAGGCCGAACTCCTCGCCCGCCTCGTCGCGTGACTCCACGACGCCGTCCGAGTAGAGCAGTATTCGGTCACCGGGTTCCAGGCTGACGTCGTGCACCTGACGGGCGGTCCCGGCGAGATTGGCGGGCAGACCCAAAGGAGGCTCCGGTGGCCGCTCCAAGGCCTTGTGGAGCAGGCGGTGTCGACGGATGAGCAACGGAGGCGGGTGGCCGCAGTTGCACCACCGCAGCACACCGGTGGGCATGTGCAACTGGGCGAAGACACCCGTGCAGAACTGCTCCGGAAGCCACTTCGCCAACGCCTCGTCCATGGTGCCCACGAGTTCGTTCAGATCTGCCCCGCTGCGTCGGGCGTTACGGCAGCCTGCCATGGCTACAGACGTGGCAAGTCCGGACGCCAGATCGTGCCCCATGCCGTCAAGGATTGCGGCGTGCAGAACGTCCTCGGTGAACGCATGGTCGAAAGCATCGCCGCCCAGTTCGTACGCGGGCTCCAGAACCGCCGTCGACACGACCCGCCCGGTGCCGATCGACCGGGGAGGGAGAAATGCCCTCACCATCTCCGTGGGCAGGTGCATCGGCCTGGTACGCATGCGCTGCGCGATGGTGTCGCTGTAGGTGCGCTTGGACGTGATGATCAGTGCGAGGAGCAGCGCCACCGTTCGGCAGCGCCGTAGCTTGAGCCCGTCCAGGGTGCTCATGTTCAGCTCCACGACGCCCAGCCGCTCCGCTCCGCCGGCCAGGGGCAGCCATACCTTCAGCCCGCCGGAGGGCACTTCTTCCACTCGGAGAGAGTCGGTGCGGTAGGTCCATCCGGCCAGCGAAGTGTCGAGCTCCAGTTCCGGCTCGCCTTCAACTAGCGGCAACAGCAGTCTCTGCTGGATGTCGATCAGGTAGATAACCACCCTGCCCATACCCATGGCCTCGGCATACCGGTTCAGGGCCACGGGCAGTTCCGCAGGTGATGCCAGCTGGGCTGCTCTGACCAGTTCCTCCAGCAGCCGCTCACCGGACCCGACGGACATGTCCCAGTCCATGCCTACGATGATCCCTTCGAGGACGAGACGTCGTCACAATCTGAGCTCTCCGACGCCCGAGCTGGGGCCGATCAGGTCGCTGCGCAGCCGAGGAGGCAGAACGCGCTGACGCTGCTCGGCCGTGGCCTGCACCGCCTGTTCCGGTCGCCACTCACAGCAGGAGGTCGAAGACGGCTCGAGCCTCGTCCCAGTGCTGGGTCTGGGGGTTTTTCAGGTCGGGGTGGAGGATCTTGAAGCTCTGGGCAAGGGCCAGGCTGAGTCCGCCGATGATGTCCGGGTAGGCCGCCTCGGTCTCCTCATCGGGCGTGCGGTCCAGAGCGGGATGGGTGGCGAGCTGTTCCAGGATCGGCTTGAGTTCTATTTCGTGGTCGATCTTCCGGAAGTGGTGAATGCTCTCCTGCAGGCCTTTCGTGATCGGCAGGTCACTGGTGCGGATGATGTCGCGCCCGTTGGCCTTGGCAGTGGCCTGGGCGACGGTGAGCAGATCGTAGAGCTTGGCGTCGACGAAGTCGCTGTGGCGCTTGAGATCGTTCTTGTCGACGTTGAGTCCTGCGGCCGCGCGAAAGAACCTCTCGAATCTGGCGATGGACATCACGGTCATGACGGCAACCTCCGGCTGCGGGCGCCGGGTCGCTCCCGGCGCCTGGGGTTCTCAGCCAGCCTGGCCGACGGGGGCGCGCGAACGCATGCGCATGTCGGGCCCAATTAGCCTCCCTGTATTGCCCTGCCAGGCCCAGGCGTCCGAGAGCCCGGGTTGTCGGACGGGCGTGCGGACCCAGCGCAGGGCCGGAGCGCGCTCCGCAGAGGCCGGTGAGCAGCAAGCCAGGGCCGGTTGACTCATCCCGCCCACCAGCCGCCCGACCGGGCAGGACGTAGCGCTGTGCCTCGCAGGCGTTCTGGATTTCCCGCGTGTCGGCCTCCGGCTCCCGGGCCGGGCACAGAGAAGCGGGGTGGTCGATGGCGCGGCGTGCAGTGCGTGCCGGAGCGGGTGTCCGCGGTGGCACAAGCGATGCCGGCCCGGTGGTGGGAGCAGGCCCTGTGCCGAGAAGACGAGGAGGTCCGGCCGTACTGCCTGCCACCTGCTGGCGGAGGCCAGCGTGTCACGCGGCGTCGACGTTACCTCGGCGGCGTCTGTGGGCACTCGGGACCGCGGGACAGCCGACTAGGAGGGTCCGCTCATGCGGGTGTCGTCTCAGGGCGTTACGGTCGTGGCTCTCCTGGCGGATCCGGACGCGCCGACGGAGATCGCGCAGCGCATGGCCCGGACACTTCCTGCTCGGCTCGCCGACAAGTCGGGCCAGGGGCGTCGGTTCGACGTCGAGGTCGTCAGTGAGCCCTTCACCTCCGGGACGGAGGACCCGCCCACTTTGATGCGCCGGATCATGGACCGTGGGAGTGCGGAGAACTGGGACATCGTCGTGGCCCTCACCGACCTTCCGCTGCACTCACACGGGCGCAAGCTCGCTGTGAATCTGAACCACGAACACGGCTTGGCGCTGTTCTCTCTTCCTTCACTGGGAGGCCTGCGGCTGCAGACGAGGGCCCGGCGGGCCGTCGAAGAAGCCGTGCTCGGCTTGGCGGGTCCGCGAACTACCGAGGCTGAAGGACCTCCACGAAGTCAGCCGCTTCTGGGGCCCTTCGTCAATCGTCTCGCGCCTGTTCATCCGGGCCGAACCGATGAAAAGGAGACCGACGATCTTCGGTACGTCGTCGGCGGGCCGCGCGGTTACCTCCGGGTGCTCGCCGGTATGGTCCGCGCCAACCGGCCGTGGCGGTTGGTGCCGGGTTTGTCGAAAGCCCTGGCGGCCGCACTCGCCACGGGAGCGGTCGCCACCGTAAACTCCACCGTCTGGACCCTGGCCGCGTCCCTCAGCACGCCACGCCTCGTGATTGCCACGGTCGGATCTGTCGCGATCATGATCGGCTGGCTGATCATAGACGCGGAGCTGTGGCATCGATCAACAGAGAGCTCGCCGGAGGCGAGGCAGAGGGCGCGGCTGTACAACGCCTCGACGGTCGTGACCGTGGGTATCGGCGTGCTCGTCTGCTACGTGGGTTTGCTGGTCATCAACTGGGTGTGGGCGCTGTTCATCCTCAACGACGAAGTGTTCGCTTCCGTGACACAAAACCCACTGCACGCCGAGGAGTACTTGACGTTGTCCTGGTTCGTCGCTTCGGTCGCCACCGTGGGCGGCGCGCTGGGATCGGGCTTGGAGAGCGACGAGGCGATCCGGGCAGCCGCCTACTCCAAGCGCGAACAGGAACGTCGCCACACGCTCCAAGACGAGCACGGTGACCAGCCCTCGAAGTGAACCGACACCGGCACAACTGGCTCCCGGCCACGTGTTCGGCATCGCAGCTCACCGAGTCCCGCGTACCGGGACTCATGGTCGCCTGCGGCGGTCATCCGGACCAATCAACGCCCGCTGAATTGGGGCCGCTCCACAACAGCCGGGAGGTCGGCTCGGGGGTGCGCGTCCGCCGAGCGCGGTGCCGTCAGGAGGCTGCGGCGCGGCCGACGCGCCCCGGCAGGGCGTTCCGGCTAGGCTCACATGAGTGAGGTGGCTGCGGACCTTCGGGGAGGTCGTGCGATCCGGGCTCACGATCGAGGAGGCGCGGCTGGAGCCCCTGCTCGCGCTGCGTACGGCTGCTGGGGTGGCGATCGTCATCGGGTCGGCGCTGTGGCTGGTCTCCCCTGCGTACGCCGCGTCCGCCGCCCTCGGTGCCTACTCCGCGGGTGCGGCCACCTTCCAGCGCACTTGGCGTCCGCGCAAGGTGATCGCGCTCGGCGCGGGCGCGGGTCTGGCGCTCAGCACCTTCGTGGGCTACCTGGCGGCGGGACGACTCGTGACGCTCCTCCCGCTGCTGGCCGTATGGGCCTTTGCCGCGGGGATGGCGTGGTCCCTCGGATCGACTGCTGGGATCGTCGCAGCGACGACGGTCGGCAGCATGCTGGTGACCATCACCCTGCCCACCAGCGTCGGGCGGGCCCTGGAACACGCCGGGGTCATCGCGCTCGGAGGCGTGGCGCAGGCCGCGCTGATCTTGCTGTTCCCGATTCGCCGCTGGGGGGCGCATCGTGACGCGCTGGCCGAAGCTCTGGCCGCCGTGGCTGACTACGCCCGCCGGCTGCGGCACGACCCGACCGCGCCGTTCGACCCGGAGCCGCTGATGACGGCCCGGGACGCGGCCGCCGTGACGCCATCACAGGCCCGCACCCGGCCCCCCGTCCTCCACGGCCCGCGGGGCCTCGCCGAGCGCATCCTGCCGGTCGTCGCCGCGCTCGCCGACCCGGACGTCGGCGCCCCGGCGGAGGGATCCGGGCGGGATCGCGCACGGGAGTTGCTCGATGCGGCCGCCGACGTCCTGGACGCGGCCGCCCGTTCGATCCGCCGCGGCACTCCCGCCGAGGTGCCGCCCGCGAGCGCGGAGGTCCTGCGCGTCGACGAGGAGGGCGAGGTGTTGGAGGGGCCCGCCCGCCAGGCCGCCGAACGGCTCGTGGAACTGCTCGCCGAGGCGTTGGAGATCGCCGGGAGCGGCGGGGCGCGCGACAAGGCGCCTGCGCCGCCCGGGCCCGCGAGCGCCCAGTTCTTGGTGCGCCCGACCATGCTCCGGCTGCTCCCGGTCGTCGTCCGGGCGGTCCGCCGGGAGCTCCGCCGGGACTCGCCCGTGTTCCGGCACGCAGTCCGCCTGGCGGCAGTGGCCACGCTCGGCTATCTGATCGCTTCCCGGCTGCCACTGGAGCACGGCTACTGGGCGCCCATCGCCTCGGTGATGGTGATGCGGCCGGACTTCCACCAGACGTACGCGCGTGCGGTGGGCCGTCTCGCCGGGACCCTGGCGGGGGTCGCGCTCGCCACCGGCATGGTGCAGGCCCTGGGCCCGGACGCCCCTGTGTTCGGCGCCCTGGCGGTGGTCTCGGCGGCCCTGTCGTACACGCTGCTCCGTACCGGCTACGCCTACTCCCAGTGCTTCACTGCCGCGTACGTCGTCTTCCTGCTCGGCATGGGCGGCCAGGCATGGGAGCAGACGGTCCCGGAGCGGGTGGTGCTCACCCTGCTCGGCGGGGCCCTGGCGATGCTGGCGTACGTGGTGTTCCCCGCATGGGAGACTCCCCGGCTGCTGGGCCGACTGGCGGACTGGCTCGCCGCCGACGGCCGCTACGCGGCCGCAGTGCTCCGCAGCTACGCCGAACCGACCCGGGAGCATCGCGCCGACATGCGCAGGGCCTTGCTGGCGAGCAGGGAGGCACGCGCCGCCTGGCAGGCGGCCTACGACCAGGCAAGGCAGGAACCGGTCGGCCCCAGAGGTCTGACATCGCGCGAGGCGGAGGAGGCGCAGGAGGCGCTCCAGGGACTTGACCGGGCGGCGATGCTCATGGAGAGCCACGTCCCGCGGGCCGGCAGTCGTTTCGCCCCCGAGGCGGAGCGGTTCGCCGAGGCATTGGAGGCAGACACCGCGCGGGCGGCGGTCGATGTGCGTGAGCACAGGAATCCGGACTGGGGGCGCGTGGAGGAGGCGCTCCACGCGTGGGAGGGCGCCGCCGGGGACCGGAGCCCGGTGCTTCGGCGCGGGGCAGAGCTGCAGAAGCGGGCCCTGGAGGACCTCGCGGCAGCAGTGGGCCGCACACCCCTGGAACGGGACGTCAGCTCAGCTCGCGAGGAGCAACGGGTGCGGGCGGCCGTGGCTGGGGAAGGTGACGGATCAGGACCCGCGCACCGGGGTGGGTGACGGTTCCGGCGACCGTGAGCGCCGCGCCTCCTGGAGCGGGCCGTAGTCTCCCGGCCGTGTCGAGCGCCGCCACACGTACACCGCTGTCGCCATCACGAGAATCAGCCCCGCCAGGACGAGCAGTTCGATCCCCTCGACGTTCCACCGGAAGGACTTCTCCGCCTCGGCCGTCACGATGAGCACCTTGCGGATGCCGGCAATCAGGCCGACGACGAGGAACGGCTCCGCGTCGAGGGTCCGGTTCCTGATGGTGAGGCGGACTGTGTGGAGCAGCTCGGCCACGATGAACAGCACCAGGCTGCTGTCCAGGGCGGAGAGAACGACCGTCTCCTCGCGGTACGGCCCTTGGACCGACCGGATGACGTCATGGACGACCCCGACGGTCAGGATCCCCGCGAGCAGTACGAGGAGCGCCGCGACGACGAGGTGGATGCCGTCCTCGATGAGCTGTAGGAGGCCCTGTACCCGGCCGCCCTCGATCTTCGGGAGAATGGGTCGCACAGTCAGCATGTTAGGAGTGCCCCGGCCCGCAGGCGCTGCGTGCTGGGCGAACGGGTGGACGGGCGGATCCCTCCCTGTCGTGGCAGCCTGGGGAAGCGGCGGAGCACGACAGGCCTGCCATGCAGCAGGTACCACCAGGTAACCCGACGCGGATACAAACGGCAGGAACCTGCGGCCCGTCCTGGCGCCGACCCGGGGTCTGCCCTCCGATTCGGCCCGGGACCTCGCCCCGGCCTGCGGGAGGAACCGCGCCGCCGCACCGCCAGGCGGACACCGATGGTGCCCCCTTGCGGCGAGCGAGCAGGTCGACGTGTCCGACGTGGCCGGAACGTCGGCACCGCCTGGAGGACGGCGGCTGGGACATCGGCGTCTTCCTGACCCAGGCCGACCATGAGGGCAGAGCGCACTCCGTGGCGGGCGCACCGTGCCGGAGGACGCAGGTGCACTGGAGGTGTGTGATGAGAGCTGACCGCTCCCACGAGAGCCGTGATGGTCACGTACTGGTCCTCGATGCCGGTTCTTCGAGCCTCCACATCGCTCTGTTCGCGGCGGACGGTGAACGGGTGGCGGAGCGAGACGCCTCGGAGCCTCCGGGGCCTGCTGCGGCGGCGGAACTGCGGAACTTCCTCAGCGAGGTGCCCGCTCCTGCGGCGGTTGGTCACCGCATCGTCCACAGCGGTCCGCACCTGACTGGACATACGCTGATCGACACACCCGTACGGGCTCTGCTGGCGGACGTCGCCGATCTCGCGCCGCTGCACGTGACCCCTGCCCTGCATGTGGTCGATGCCGCACGGGAACTCCTGCCCGACGTTCCTCATGTCGCCTGCTTCGACACTGTCTTTCACAAGGATCTGCCGGTACAGGCATGCACGTACGCGGTGCCGGAGCGATGGCGAGCCGAATACGGGCTGCGCCGGTACGGCTTCCACGGGCTTTCCTACTCGTGGGCACTGCAGAGGACGGCGCAGGCGTTGGGCCGACCCGTCGACAACCTCCAGGTCGTGCTCGTGCACATGGGCGGCGGTTGCTCGGCCTGCGCCGTCCGGAACGGACACAGCGTGGACACCACCATGGGCCTCACTCCGCTGGAAGGCCTGGTGATGAGCCGGCGCAGCGGCAGCCTCGACCCCGGCGCGCTGCTGTGGCTGCAGCGGCGGCACGGTCTGAGCACGGACGAATTGGATGACACACTCCACCGGCATTCCGGTCTGCTCGGCCTCTCCGGTACCTCAGGAGACACCCGGGACCTGGTGCGCGCCCGCGCGGAGGGTGATGCCGCGGCCGCGTTGGCGCTGGCGACGTTCACACTCAGCTGCCGCAGGGGCATCGCCTCGATGGCCGCCTCGCTGGACCGGCTGGACGCGCTGGTCTTCACCGGCGAGATCGGCGAGGACCAACCCGAGGTTCGCGAGGAGATCTGCTCGGCCCTGACTGTTCTCGGTGTACGAGGCGGGCTACTCGTCCCCGAACTGGAGGATTTGATGCGTGAAGGCCTCCGCCGCATCGATCAGGCGGTGAGAAGTGTCCCAGTCCTCGTGGTCGCAACCGGCGAGACACAGCAGATCGCCGTCGAGACCCGACGGGTGCTCGGCGTTGCTGACCGGACACGGTAGCTGTCACCAGTTGGACAAGTTTGTTGTCATGTCTGGTGCGTGGCCAGTCGTGTTGTTACCAGATAACGGACGTCGCCCTCGAGGACCACCACCTGGACGAGGCTCGGAGCCAGGGCTGAAGCGTGCTCGCTGTGGGCCCCGCGAGCGTCGTCACGGACCCCCACGCCATGAGGGCGCTCGCCCCTCGCCCACACACCACGCCATGGGCGGGCGGTGAACGCGAGATGTGGGTGTCGATCCGCCCCACCACCCTCACCGGCCGCCGCATCACCACGGCCGACCGATAGGCGGCCACCGGCTCCGGAGGGCGGCCCCGCCCAACGTGCCGCCGACTCGCGAGGGGAAGCCTTATAGCTCGCCGAGCCCGAGAGTGCCGACCTTCTCGTCACTGGCAGCCAAGGCCTAAGTGGCCTGGGCAAATTCGTGTTCGGGTCGGTTGCCATGGCCACCGTGGCTCGTTCGAAGCATCCTGTCGTCATGGTACGGACGGGTGAGACGGAGAATCTGCCGGAATTCGAGGGGGAAGTCCCCTCGGTCCGCATGCCCTGCCGCGATGTGGCGGTAGCCGTCAACGTTGACGAACCGTCCGACGCGGTCCTGCGCTTCGCCTTCCACGCCGCCGAGTTGCGCCGGGCACAGCTGCGCGCGGTACACACCTGGCGGGTACCGTTCTCCCACGGCTTTGCCGACGCCGAGGCGCGTGCCCGGTGCACGGCGGAGGAGAGCGCGAGCTGGCGGAGCTCGCACCGCGGCACGAGAAGTACCCGCGCCGCCGTCGTGAAAGAAGAGCTCCACGAGGGATGGCTGGCGCCGCCCCTACATTGCCTGCTCGGACCGGGGTGACTGCCCTTCCAGCGGTAGGTCGATGCCGGCGAGCGTGAGATGGCTGTTTTCCCTTCGCTCTCCGGTTTCACCCTGGTGCCACATCGACCGCTTGTCCGCTGATACCGATGCCTCCGGCAGCAGTTCCCAGTGCAGATCTCCCGAGCTGGAGACAACGTGCCAGCCGATGAGACATGTGGCCAACCGATCGAGCACAGGGATGAGCTCCGCGGGAACGAGTCCGCACTCACGCGCGATCCGCTCCAACTCGGCACATCCTCGACCAGCGGAGGCATCTGTGTGCGCCGCAAGGCAGAGAGCGGTAAGCCGCAGAGACAGGTTGCCGGCGGCCATACATCCACCGCTCGCCATACGGAGAGCCCAGTCAGCGGCGCTCCTGCGGTCCGGACGCGCGGGACTCTGAGTAAACAACACGCCGTCTAGGAGCTGGGCGGTAACCACGCCGTCGGCTGCCCCAGTCGCAGTAAGCGTTCTGCGGAGCCAATGTGACTGCTCCAACTCACTCCACGGAAGCGGGTCACGGCCCAGACGAAGACTGCGCATCACGCCGGCCGCCAGCCGGACTTTCGCCTCTGAATCCATGCGTAGGGCGCACTGCACGGCGAGCAGCCGGGCCGCAGCACCGGTGTGGCTGGGCAGGGCAGCGGCCAGGTAGCTGAGCATCTCGCGCACCCGAATCTGGTCACCCGGACCCTTGGGCCGCCGGTTGCGACGCCGCGCGACGCTGCTTCCGGAAGACGTCATGGTCACACGCGGGACGCTTTCAGGCACCACGGCGGCCTGTTCCGTCACCGACGCGCATGCCGTACATGCATCCGCAAGCCGCCAGAGGCGGCCGCCCCGCTCGCGGGTGAGAAGTAGACGGACAGGTCCTGCACAGCCACGGTGGCGTGGGTGCCAGCGGCAGCCTCGCTCACGGCACTGGCAGATCCGCATGTATGACGGCAGAGCGTCACGCCGGGCATGTCCCACTAGATGCTCGAGCGCCGCTGAGCGCGCGGAGGCGGCCACGAGCACCATGCCCCCGTGGCCGCACTGCTGACAAACAAGCTGCGGCCCGCCTGAACCGGTCCGCAGTTCCACTGTCCAGGCACGCTGCGTCGCTGAGCGTGTTGTACGGAGTCTCATGGAACGCGCGCTCCTCCCAATCGATCCCGCGCTGTCGTCCTCTCGTGCGAGAGCGACGGCCGCACACGGTAGTGCAGACCTCTGCCCTCTCGCTCGCATTCTCACCGGCAGAAATAGGGCAGAGGTCTGCACTGACAGGGCAGTGGTCTGCCCCGTCGGATGGTCAGGTGACGATCTTCCCGCCCGATCCGGACTTCGAGGCCCTGCGCCTGGAGCTCGCGCGCCTCCGGGCGGTCCGCGGATGGAGCTATGACGAGCTTGCTGCCCGCAGCGGACTCGCCCGGCGCACGCTCATCGAGATCGAGCAGGGCCGCACGATTGGGACTCTGAAGTCCTGGCATGCCCTTGCGCATGCCTTGAACACCCCTCTCGATGAACTCTTCGCCGCCCTGTGTAATGGGCATCAGCCCCCCAAGCACGCCGACGGGTGACGGGGATTGAGAGCGGCGGTTGCCATCCGCCCAGATCGGTGACTGGCTACGAACCGGTGTTCGGGCGCTCGAAAATCAGTGTCATCAGATGCGGCAGTCCGGGGGACATGAGCGGTGTGACGCCGGCTGGTCGGCGTGTTGCCTGGCAGGTTCGCCCGCATGCGATCAACACCCCTTCCTTCACGCCATTGGGACGGCAGCCTCTTCCATGTCCGTAGGAGGCGTTCCCTGCGCCTGAGCAGCGACAGCGCAAGCCGTCTGCTGCGATGCGGTCAGGGTGACCGCTGCCGGGATTGCGGCAACCGAATCGAGTGGTACCACAGCACCAACGAACGGCCCGTCCGCCTGCATCCTCACGAGCTGCCTGCTGAGAAAGTGCCGCCATCGTGCCACTGGCACGTCAGCGGTGGCGTCGCACATCCGGCAGGGGACGGCAGCGGCTGGTTCCGCCTGCCGCACGCCATGGTGTGTCCGGCTCGCGACACCAATCCGGCCGCGCCGGAACTGACAGGGCTGCGTCGCGCTCTGGCGGTCAACACCCGTCGCCTGATCGACAGTGGCGCATTCGTTCCCCCTCCCGCCCTGCCGGACACCAAAGCGTCAGCGAGCACTACCTGCCGTCCGGCCCGTCCCGTCGTGCAGCTCCTGTATCTCCGCTACCTCGCCAATCACCCCGTGGACGAAATCCAGTGCGTTGCCCAGACCCGCCGACGTCACCGCTGCACCAGCCCACTCCTCACCCATGACACGCGGGCAGGTGTCTGGACTCTCCTGCCCTCCACCACATCGCACGGCCAACTTCCCTTGCCTGGCGAGTTCATGGCCGTCTACTCACTCACCGGTCTGTCCTACGCAGAGCAACTTCGCTGGCGGGCTCAACGCTGCCCTGAGCACGCCGCCATTCCGACGGCCGCCGATGTGGCGCTGGTCGAATGGGAGCCCTTCGACCCGCTCCTCCACCACGAGCACATCCGCACCCGGCTCCCGACGCTCGCCCGACGCCGGGCGCCTGCTGGCTATGGCAGCAAGGCACCCCGAGCTGACCGCGCACCGCACCGTGGGAGCTGATGAACTCGAGGACCTTCCCCAGCCGTCACAACAGCCCGTTTCAGCGCTCCGTCCTGCTCCGCCTCTTCCTGAGGAGCCCTTGTGCCTACCCCGACCGACGAACAAGTCCGAGCCGCCGACACCTTCCGGGCGGGACACCACCTCGTCCTGCAAGCGGGAGCCGGTACCGGGAAGACGACCACCCTCGCGATGCTCGCCTCCAGTACAAAACGCCACGGTCGCTACCTGGCCTTCAACAAAGACATCGCTCGTGACGCCGCCGCACGCTTCCCCCGCACGGTGATGTGCAAAACGGCCCATGCGACCGCGTATGCGGCTCTCGGGCACCGCTATGTGAGTCGACTCAACGGCCCACGCCAACCAGCCTGGAAAACAGGCCAGGCCCTCGGTATCACCCGGCCCGTCCGCATCGGTGATCACGAGATCAGTCACAAGACGCTCTCCCACACGGCGCTACGAACCGTGACACGCTTCTGCTACTCCGCCGATCGAGCTCTGGCTCGCCACCACGTGCCACGCCTTCGCCGACTGACGGCGAACGACGAACACGCCGAGCTAACGGACGTCGTCATGCCGTTCGCGACCAAGGCCTGGGCCGATCTACAGGATCCCGAGCAGGGCGTGGTCCGCTTCGAACACGACCACTACCTGAAGATGTGGGCCCTGACTGAGCCCAAGATGGCAGCGGACTTCCTCTTCCTTGACGAGGCCCAGGACACCAACCCGGTGCTGGAGCATGTCTTCAACGCCCAACGCGATCATGCCCAACTCGTCATGGTCGGCGATTCTGCCCAGGCCATCTACGGCTGGCGCGGCGCACGCGACGTGATGACTGACTTCGACGCCACTGCCCTCACGCTGACCTGCTCATTCCGCTTCGGCCCACGTCTCGCCGAGCATGCCAACCACTGGCTCGAACTCGCCGAGGCACCCATCCGTCTCACCGGCAGCGAATCCATCCCTACGGAGGTCGGCGACGTCACCCACCCGCACGCGGTGCTGTGCCGCACCAACATCGGCGCCATGGCCGAAGTCATGCGTCTCCTTTCCGCAGGCCGCCGAGTCGCTCTGGCCCGCGGTGGCCACACGCTTGCCGCACTTGCCCTGGCGGCTCGTGACCTCAAGGAAGGCCGCCGCACCAGCCATCCGGAGCTCGTCCTCTTCGCGTCTTGGGGAGATGTGCAGGACTACGCGGCGTACGACCCCGCCGGCGGAGACCTCCAGCCCTTTGTCGACCTCGTCAACACGCATGGTCCGGACGCCATTCTCACCGCGGTCAACGAGCTCACCGGCGAGGACCGTGCTGACGTCATTGTGTCCACCGCCCACAAGGCCAAGGGCCGAGAATGGCAGACCGTCCGCATCGGTGAGGACTTTCCACCGCCCAAGGACACTGACCAATGCGACGCCGAGGGCCGCCCAATTCCGGAGCCCATCAAGGACGCTGACGCACGCCTCGCATACGTAGCCGTGACCCGGGCACGCCGCCGCCTCGACCTAGGGGGGTTGTCTTGGGCCGAACCGCCAACAGTTTCCAGCATGATTGCAGGCTGATGATTCTGGCGGTCAGCGAACCCCGAGCCACCAGGTAGCCCCTTCTTCCTCTCGGCCCTGCACATGTTGCTCAGCAAGGACAGCGTCCGTAATGAGCTGGCTGCCGCGCGTCTGATCGCACACGAGTGCCAGACGACTTGCGAAATGCCCCAGCCGATCAGCCAGCAGTGCTTTCTCCCCCTTACGCCGGCAGGCAGCTCGCAGGACCTGGTTCAGGCTGGCGACCACGTACTTGGTGTCGCCTCCGGACGCACGCAGGTCACGGAGAACAGGACTGTGCAGGTAGTCGCCTTGAGTGACTTGAGCCCAAACCAAGACGGTCGCGGCTGCCGGGCTAGGCGAGGTCGGTGCGCCACTGAACGTTTTGAGTCCGTCGGACAGCTCGCTCCATGCTGCTTCGGACAGGCGCCAAGAGTGCAAAGCACGACGTCGCTTCGCGTAGTCGATGCGTTGTGGATCTGAGTCCAGGTCGCAGGCGATTCGTTCAACTGCTCGGTCGAATTCCGCCCGCGACTTCGTCGGATCCAGTACTCGCTTGAGGATTCTGAGGCTCTGCTGTGCTGTGGTCCAGGGAATGCCGAGAGCTTCAGCGCACTCGGACCACGTGCCACCTGCCGCCATCTCCGCAAGCTTCAGTGAGGTGGCCCGGCGCAGATGGCGGATATTCCAGTTTGTGAGGGGACCCATGAGTTCCCGGAGCGGGGTGAAGTGAAGGGCCGCTCTTGCTGTGGGCAGTAACGCTGAAACGTGCTCGATACGGAAGAGGCACTCCCGCGATGGTGTTCTGAGGCTGGAGCCACGGTGACCGCCCGCCTGGTAAAAGCCGTTGAACTTACGAGCCAGTGCACGGGCGAGAACCGGTGAGAAATCCATACGACGGAAGCCTGCGGCCTGGTTCGGCGTCAGCCGCTCGAATGCTGCGCGCGCCAGCGGGTGCACTTGGTCCCGGAACTCTGCATCGCCTTCATCCCGGTGGCTGAGAACCTGGGCGGCCGCGACGAGGAGGGCGGCACATTGAGCTGGATCGTCCGGAGCAGGCCACGGGCTGGATGACCGTTGACCCCGATCGTGCGCCTGATCCAGCTGCCGGACGATTGCCGTTGCATGGCTGTCGATCAGTGAGCAGAAGCGTGCCGAGCCGACCAGGGGAGCACCTAACGGCCAGCTGCATTTGATCAGATGAGCGACGGCGACCAGATCGAGGAAGAAGTAGCGATCATTCTTTGTGCGGTGGGAAGGCCCGGTGAACAGGTTCCGTTCGATGCGGAGCTGAAGAGCGAGAACGCGATCCAGCTCCTCGGGCGTCATCATCGGTGCCTTGATGGGTGACCGATCGAGCCGGGCTCCGCAACAGCGGTGGCTCTCGGTCGTGGCCGAGCGGGCGCTGTCCAGCGGCTGACGGCATTGTGCCGGATGGAGCCCGTTCGCGGCCCGCTGCATGAGCAGGCCGGAGCGTTCCGTTCTGGGGGGCCGGTTGGCCAGATTGCCGCACTGTGGGCAGGCACTGGACAACAGCGTCGCGTGCTTGGTACAGGCGAAGACGACGGGGAGGTGCCATCGGAGCTTCCAGGCACCACCAAGCGCATCCTGTACTGGGCTTCCGTTGCCGGCCAGGCATTGGGGGCAGAAGCGGCTGGACAGGTTGATCGCCCAGCGCCGTCGCGCGGCGGCATGGTTACGACCTTGGTCCAGACGGGTGGTGCGGAGCGGCGCGTACGTCGAGGCGAGCCCCGACCCAGCGAGGGTGAGCGCCTGTGCTTCGGCAGAGGAGAGCCGTGTGGCTTCACCGAGGGTGGCAGCGGGCTGCGGGGGCAACGTGAGTAGATAGTCGGCGGGCAGGCGACGGTGCATGGTGCTGAGCCCGCACAACTTGCCGATGCGGGCAGGCGACCGTTCCAGTCGGCAGGCGAGTCGGAGCAGGAAACCGGGCAGCGACTCTTCAGGCAACGGGGCCAGGCTGCGGGCTAGTGCCCGGCTCTCCATCCGGTTCACCCCGCCGACCCGGTGGCTACCGGACCAATGTCGTCAAACACGGTGTTGCGGCTCTTGGGCTTCTTCTTCGCCGTTGCTTCGTGCGGCGGGATAGTGGGCTGTTCGCCGGATGAGGCGTCGAGGTCGGGCATATCGCCGGGGGTGACGGTGATTTGGTCGAGAAGGCCTTTCGTCAGCCGCTCGCTGCCGTCCTCAATGGCGAGACGTAGTCCGCGCTGGATGAGCTTCTCCAGTACTCCTACGATGCCTCCGGTGCGGCGGAACAGGTACTCCGGCATGTCGCCGTCGGTGAGCATGCCTTTGGTGTCCACCAGGAGCCGCATGTGGCCCTCCAGTCCGCGCAGATGGGTAATCCAGGCCTTCATCTCCTTCGCTGTGCCGTACCGAAAAGGACCCAGATCGACCACCTGGAAGCGGCGCTCGTGCTGACTGGCGGCGTGGTCGTTAGGACTGCGGCCGCGGTCCCTCACCGGCGGATAGATCCACTCACCCGTCTTCGGATCACGACTGCCCTCACGCAACAGCCCTGAAGTGGGGATGCCGACGCCGACGAGCACGAGCGTGACGGGCATGCTCATCATCTCGCGGATCAAGTCCAGGACGTCCTGATCGGCTTCTCGATGGAGCTTGAGGCGGGTGATGTCGTCGATCACAAGCGCCTTCGTGGCGTGCTCGACGATCGCGGTTTTGACGGTGCGGATCAGATCCTCGAGCCGCATGCCCTTGTAGTCCTCGCCGTAGAAGTCGAGGATGCGCTGACAGGTGGAGATGGGCGTGGCCTTCACTGGGCAGCGTACGTAGGCGACCGGTGCGACCAGATCGCGAGTGCCGGGCATCGCATCCGGGTTCATGTAGTTGTGCAAGTGCAGCCACTCCTCCATGAAGAGCGCCATCGCCTCGCACACTGTTTCCGTCTTGCCCTGGGCGCCGTCCCCATTGACCATGATCCCGCCCCGCGTGCCGGCCTTGTGGCTGAAGGCGCCTTCCTCGACCCTGGCTCGTACCGCGTTGGCAACTCTCTCGCTCATCGGGGTGGCCTCGATTGGCAGGCTGCTATGCGTGGCGATCCGGTACAGGTTGTAGAGGCGCTGCTGGCGTCGTGACAAGCGAGCAAACTCCTCTGCTGTGAGCACGGGAGCGGGAACGAAGTCCTTGCGGGTCTCGCACCAGCGCTGCCAGCCTTCCCAGGTGGTGCGATCCAGCGGGGGTCCGGGCAGGAAGGAAGGATTGCTGCATTCGGGGCTCACTGGCTGGCCTCTTCCTCGGTCCTGGCGGCCGGCTGGTCAGGTTCGTCATCGTCGAAGTCGTCATCAGGCAGGGCCATGAAACTTGAGGCACGTAGCCGTTCGGACAGGTCCTGGGGCGGCGCCGGCTGCTCGGGCACGGCGACCTCCCGGCGGCGTCGGCGTTCGCGGGTCACCGCGTCCTCGCCCTGCTGAGCGCGCTCCCTCCAGCGCAGGGGGACGACCTTGCCGTCGCCGGAGCCGGCTCGAGCTGTCGGAACGGCGACGACGGGTGAAGGCGTCGCTTCCTGCTTGGCTTTCTTCTTGGCTGTGGCGCCTGTGGGGCGGTCGGCTGCTGCCGCGGCTGCCTGAGCCACCTCACGTGCATGCTCGGTGCGCTCTTTCTTCGACAACTGCGTCGGCCATTGGTCGACCGGGACATTTTTCCCGATCAACTCCAGTAGCACGGGGAGTAGTTCGGTATCCGCCTTGGGCGCGAGGCCCCGTCGGCGCAGCTCCCGCATGGCTTCGCGTACCCGGGCGTCGCTGAAAGCCGGCACCTTGCCCTCGTCGGGCAGCCCCGTCCAGCGCAGAGTGTGCCAGTCGTGCGTGCGGGGGTCCTGGAAGAACACGAAGCACGGATCGCGCGGGTCACGGTGGATGACGTATCTGTTCTTGTGCCGCCCACCGCGACGTGAGAGCTCGCCGCGGTAGGGATCCAGGGCGGCGCCGTCGTACCAGAGGTTTTTGATCTTCACGCCGCGCTTGCCGTGGATCACGACTTTGTGCCGCGGCAGCAACTGGTAGTACAGCTCGGCAGACGGAATCCGCAGTGCGAAGCCGCCCTGGGCCATGGCGGTGGCGAACAGGCTGTTGGGACTGTGAGCGCCGCCTGGGTCCCAGCTCGGCGCGTACGAGTCGAAGCGCCGGTTCTGCCAGACCTTCACGATCCACGTGGCGATGAGATGTTCCATCTCCGCCATCGTCAGGCAGGCGTCGGCCTCCGGGTCTACGCCGCGGTCGGCGGTGTCCACGCCCTGATAGCCGGGCAGGATGCCGAACACCAGTGACTGGATGGCGCCGAACGTCCGCTCCACGGACCACTTGTCGGTGGGCCGTAGCACGCGACTGGGCTTGATGTTCGCTTTGATGACCCGCTGCACTTCGACCAAATGATGGTTGCGGTAGACGGCGCCGTGGTCGGTGGTGACAGTCTCGGGGGCGAAGAACGGAAGCCCCGCCACCTCATGCCCGGCGAAGTCCGCGACCACAGTGCCGGGGACACCGGGGTAGGCCCACTCCATGTCCTCGCCCCAGTCCGGACGCATCGGCAGCGGCATCATCATGTCCCGTAGCACCATCGCCACGTCCATCGAGGTGTCGGAGACGAGACTGAGCCGGAACGCGACGATCGAGCGCGTGTAGACATCCAAAGCCAGCGTCAGGTACACCGACACCGGATCGCCGAACACGTTCTCCAGGACCTTGACCGGCAGCACCGTGGTGTCCAGGGCCACCACCTGTCCGGGCCGGTGCACGACGACGTGCCGGCCCGTCGCGTACCCCTTCGCCTTCGCCGCCGAGCGCGCATAACGCTGCCGAGCCCCGTTCGAGCCGAACCATTCTCTCCAGATGGTGCGCAGGGTGTCGTAGCCGGGGATCTCCACGTGCTGAACGTCAGCGGGCTTGTCATCCGCCGAGCCGAACACCTCGCGTATGTACTGGTGGATGAGGCGTTCTTTCTCCCGCATGGTCAGTTTCGAGCGGTGCTGTGCCTCGGCGTACACCGCGTACAGGGCCTCGCGCAGTTCGGGCGAGATCTGGTGGCCGGTCGCCTCCCGCAACCATCGGTCATCTGCCACGCCTACGGGCCCGTACTTGCCCCGTCCGGTATCCCAGCGCACCAGCGTCCGCAGACTCACCCGGTGCAGGCCGTTGGCCTTCGCCTGTGTGGGTGCTTCAGCAGCGGCTCGGCGTAGTTCCTGTACTTTCGAGAGCCGACGCTGGGTAAGTGTCGTGGTGTCCGGGTCGTACTGCGGGCGTGGTTCATGCGGCAGCGCGGCAAGCGGGTCGCCACTCCGGTAGCCGGTCTCGACCTCGCACAGGTGCTCCAGCCGGAGCATGACGATGGTGCGCTCCACCGGATTCAGGTCGTCCATCGACTTCGGTTGGCGACCCCGGTCAGCGGCCGGCAGATCTGTGCGGGTCCGAGTCGAAGGGCGGCAGTCCGGACGATGGATCAGTTCGCTTACTGAGGTCTTCCATGACTCACCGTCGTCACCGACGAGCGAAACCCGACCCAGGTGGGGCAGACAGGACTGGATCCGCCACGCGGCGCCGCTGACGATCAGCTCTGCGCCCGGTTCCAGGTTCCACATGGCCTCCACTGCGGTGCTCACCGCTCAAGCCTCCGGCGTTGTTGCCGCGGAGCCAGCCGGATCAGGCTTGCGTCCCCGAACGGCATGGAGAGATCCATGCCAAGATTCCGACTCCACAGCAGGTGGATCGCGTGCGCCCGGCCGACCGCCGGTAGGCAGCAGCGCTCGACCAACTCTCCGTACGGCAGAGGCCCGTGAGCTGCGGTCTCCTGCAATTGGGCTTGGATTCCAAACACATCTGGCAACGGGCGCCGCTCCGCCGACAGGGCGTCCACGTTGGTCAGCACATGCTGGCGCCACCCCACTACGACGCCATACCGCCAACCCGCTGACAAGGCGACTTCCGCCGAGGCGGCAAACTTTAGAGCGTCTTCCGCATTGACCCGGCCGGCCGGTCGTACATCGATCAGGAAGGGCCCGGAGTCAGTCACCAACAGGAAGTCCGGCGTGTGCTCGATCTTCCTCCCCTCGGCGATGAACCGCAGCCGGAACGGCTGAGACAAGGCCTCCAGGAGCCCGGCGGCGAAGTCGGCGACCAGCAGCAGACACTCTTCCTCATGGCTCTCAAAGCCATGGTGGCGGTCCGTCGCCCTCAGGTACTCGAGCCCCGGCCGGTGGAACTGGTCCGTGCGCCACATGAAGCGGCGCACAGGAACGCTCCGCCCGATGTCGACCTTGTCCAGGTCGCGCACTGGGCCAGTCACAGTGCTTCGGCCGAGCTTCCACATCGTGGTCCAGCGCACGGGCCAGTTCTCGTCGAGATCCAGCGACTGCACGTGGTCCGTGAACCCGGCATCCAGAATTGCAAGATCCTCAAGACGGCACGCGTCGGACCATGCGGCGTCGGAGGTGCGCACTGACGATCGGCAGGACCAACCGTGCTCCGGCTTTGTCGAGTTCACCTGCTGCGACTCCCCTGACCGACTTCACCGACATCGCCCCATTGGTCCGTGCGCTTAGAGCGTCATGACGGTACGACGTACCTCGCGACCTGAGGCAGCCACTCTGTTCGGGAGTCACGCGATTGAGTGAATGTCTTACCGTTTCCCTTCCGCGACGGCAGGCGAGCTGAACTGTTGGGCTCGGATGGCGCGGTACGAAGTCGCGACCTGGGCCGTCGAGGATGTGCCGCAGCACTGCGGCACATCCGGGCGAGCGCTCCGCGGAGGAAACTGCACTTGGGCGTTGCCGGAATGCCGGCGAGGTCGAGTCATCAGCAGACCTGGTGTCCAGGCCAGGACGGAGGGACTAGCAGCATGGCGCCCCAACAGCTTTCGCGTAGTCTCACGCCACTGATAGGGGAGTCGCTGCCCGGATTCCTGCTTCGCACCGCATACCGGCTTGAGCGCTCTCCCGCCCGGGTCGCTGAGCTGGTCGGCCTGGCGTCGCGACAGCGTCGGATCGCCCACGCGTATCTTCGAGCCATGCCTGAAGAGGTGATCCGGGAATTCGCCTTGACCGCGCGCCTGGCAAAGCGCGAAGCCGATGCTTTGACCTTGAGGAGATTCACTCAGACGTATCCGCCGCTCAGAAAGATCCGGACGGACAGCAGAACGATCGGCAACAGTGCCGCAGTCAATTGGGCTGTTGCTGGCTCCAATCGGTACTGCCCCGACTGCCTGCGAGGCGACGGCACAGCCGTCGAAGAAGCCTTGGGGGGAGCTTGGCAGTTGGTGTGGCATCTTCCAGTAATCTTCGCCTGTGTGCAGCATCGGCGTCTGCTGGAACACCTCTGTCCGGCCTGTTGTCAACCGCTCGAGGGTGTGGGTCGTAAGCGGAACAGCTTGATCAACAATTCTGGACTGGCCGGACTGCACCCCTTGCAGTGCCGTAACGCTCTTGCTCGTAGGAGGGATAATCCGCTCCACTGCGCCAAGCCCGCCCACAGTGTGGCGTGCGGAATGCGACTTGACCGCGTGAGCCAAGATCCTGACAGCGCTCTGCCAGACAGCGATCTGGATCATCTCCTTGCCCTGCAACTGCGCATCTTGGAGTACCTCTCGCCACAGGCCCAATCCCGGGATGGGGGCGTCCGGCCTGACGGGTACTATTTCTCGGACTTGATCGCAACTGCCCATCTGATCAAGCTGACGTGGCCTCTGGGTGCTGAATTCCTTCCATCCGCCCGCCTGCAAGGCCTCGTCCAAGCGTACGTGGAACCTTTGCTTGCGCAGATCACCGCCCGGCAACAGAACCAGCGGCAAAAGGCGGCGGATAATCGAGGAACGAAAATCGCCCCCAGTGACGCCGCCCTGTGTGGAGCTCTCCTCGCAGCAGCCGATGTGGCGCTGGGAAATCGTGAACTCCTCACGCTACGACCTCGCGTACAGCCCTTGGCTCGGGAGGCATACCGCCGGGCAAGGAGCTACGCCGGCGGTATCTGTAGAAGCACCGACATCTCACCGGCTCTGGCCCGGGCCACCACGTGGCGCATCCATAGGATGCCTGTTCGGGTCGAGTTGCGGGCCGGGCTCTCGACTCAACACTACTTCCGAGTCGAAGAAATTCCGTCATTCCTGCCTCTAGCATGGTTCGATCAGCACTTTGCCGAACTTGTCGAGCGCCTGCCGCGCTTTACCACCACGATCGAACGGCACCTCCGGCGGGCTGCATCGCTGCGGCTTGCCGAACTGAAGTCAGGCGCCACTTGGGACGACTGCGCACCAGCGCTGGGAATGCAGCCGGATCTTGCTCGAAGTACCCTCAAACACCTCGGGCGCCAACTGCAGGCGCTCTGCCTTTGGCCAGCTTTCGAAGAGGCTGTCGAACAGATCGCGAAATGTCTGGACACGACATCTCAACGTATCGACTATGCCAACAGGCGCAGATGCTTAACTTTATGGCGTCTGCCGCTGGACGACTGGCTCACCATGATTGATGGTCTCCCTGGACTGGAGAGACTAAGGGAGCAGGCGGACCCGACAATGGGCTCGGCCCTAGTCTGGGCTGAAGTAACTGAAGGAGAGCGCATGCACAGTCCGGTAGTGCTCGACCTTCGAGAATCTGGCGAGGATAGGCGGGCGCTCTGTGCACTCCTGTACCGGATGGGCAATGGGGCGAGAGGACCGATCCTGCGGTTGCGTCGACGGCTTCACTTGTATGCCGAACGCCTCGCGACTTCTTGTGACCAGAACCGTGAACCGGCGGTCTCAGTGGGTGAGGTAATCCGTGACGAAGAAGCTGTAGCCGCTGGTGTCATCCAAGAGGAGAGACCACAGATCAATCTCGATGCGACGTCACGTGTCGCAACACTGAACCGTACAGTTCGCGAGTTGAAAGACCCTGTAGGGCAGATGGCGCCGGACCGTCTGTGGGAGCTGTTCCAACGCGTAGTCCCGACGCCATCTGACCAGGCAGGCAAGGCGACATCCCGACGCATCGGCAACCGAGAGGCCCTGGCCGCGATTGTGTTCGCTTCGACCTCAGGGTGCGCGTGGCCACTACTCCCATCGGGATTCGGAATCTCGGGCCAAACCGCCCTCCAGAGGTTCATCGAGTGGTCCGAAGCCCATGTGTGGACGGAACTGTGTCAACTACTTCGTGACGGGACTGGAAGCCAGGGTGACCTGGACTGGTCGCGACACGCCATCGACGCCGTCAGCACGCGAGCAGGCAAGAGAGAGCACAAACGGCGCCGAATCGTCTAATTTCTGCAAGAATGATCCAGAAATCAGCTCGGCTGGCACCGCTGGGTGGTCGAGAGAACGGTGTCCTGGCAGGCCGAACAATTTCTCGGCTTCGTTGATATCGCCTCCGGCTACATCGGCTACCGACGATTGGTCGCCCTGTTCAGGGCACGAGCTGGTTCTGCTGCACGTTGAAACAGACACGCCCCATCGAGTTCGCCAGGTCTGTCGCGTAGGTCGAAGCACCCTCGGCCGTGCTCATCTCATCCCGAAGTAGGTGGCCGGGCCACTTGCATTGCCGATCAGGGGACCGCTCGAGCTGACGACGCCTGAATCAGCCTCTGTCTTTGAGGAATTCGGCGATCTCGCGGGCCGCGTCGCGGGCAGGCCGTCCGACGCCGATGAGGGTGGCGGAGGCGGGACCGGTCCAGTCGCCGTAACCGAGCAGGTGCAGGCGCGGTTCGTCCACAGCTCGCGTGCCCGCGGTGGCGATGTGGCCGCGAGGGCCGCGAAGGCCCAGGGGTGCCAGGTGCGAGAGAGCCGGACGGAAGCCGGTGCACCAGATGACAGCGTCCGCCGGCCTCCGCGTGCCGTCCGCCCAGGCGACTCCGTCGCGGTCGAGGCGTACGAACATAGGGCTGGCCTTGAGCAGGCCGCGGTCACGGGCTTCGCGTACGGGCGGGACGGCGACGATGTCGCCGAGGGAGGCCACGCCGCCGGTGTAGGTGCGGCCGGCGTCGAGGGCGCGGCGGCGAGCGGTGGCGGTGTCGAACAGGGCCCGGCCGTCGATGTCGTCGGCCAGGAAGCGGGGGGGCTGGGTGACCCAGGTCAGCTGGGTGTCGTGGGCGAGGTCAGCGGCGATCTGGGCACCGGAGTTGCCGCCGCCGACCACGATCACCCGTCGGCCTGTGAAGTCCTGCGGTCGCCGGTAGTCGACGGTGTGCAGGTGGCGGCCTTCGAACGCCGAGCGTCCGGGTACGGCGGGGAGGAAGGGCCGCCACCAGGTGCCGGTTGCGCTGATCACTGCTCGGGCGCGCCAGGTGCCGGAGTCTGTCTCCACGCGCAGCACCGGGCCGTCCCGGCGCACACCCTGCAGCCCCACCGGCCGCTTCACTGGTAGCTCGTAACGCTTCTCGTCATCGCGCAGGTAGGCGACCACGTGCTCGGCGTCCGGGTACTCCTCGCCCGGCTGCGGCGGCATCAGCCGCCCCGGCAGGGACGAGTAAGCGGCTGGGGAGAACAGGTGCAGCGAGTCCCAGGCATATTGCCAGGCACCGCCCAGCTCGGCCTGGGCGTCGAGCTCGTCAGCCACAGCAAGCCGCCCCGCCGTCCGTGACCACCTCGGCGACAAGCCGAGGATGCCCGATCCCGGGCGGCGTGGCGGCCGCTTCGGGTCCCATGGCACGGATGGCGGCCGAGTGCATCTCGCGGGGTGATGCCACCTGCTCGAACCGATCTGCAGCACACGCCAGTTGTCTCGACCGGAGTCGAGGCAAGCTAGGAACGCGTACCTGCAGTTGGGGGGAGTCCATTGCCAAGCAGGGCTGATCGACAGACGAGGCAGAGGCTGGCCAGGCAGCGGCCAGGGGCACGCCGGGGAACGTCGCCAACTTTGCAGCGGCCGGTTCGAGAGAGGACCAGGGCGCGTGAGGAAGCGGAACCTCGTCGCCGTTGGCTGCGACGTGATGGCGTGGACTGGAACAGGCTTGGCACCATGAGCGCCGTCATCGTGGGTGTTGGCGGATTGCTGCTCACGGGTGCTGCAACATCATTCAACGGCGTGGCGACCTACTTCCAATGGCAGGTGTCCGCCGATCAGCTCAGCCAGTCGAAGGAAGATTCCGAGCGGCGGGAACGAGCACAAGCCATGCTTGTCAGCTACTGGGTGGCCGTGCAGGGCGATAAGTGGCGAGTCCACGTCATGAACCGGTCTCCAGACCCGGTCACGAACGTAGCCGCTTGGGTCGTCGTGCCCCACGCCATCCAGGACCCCCCGACCAAGATCCAGCCACTGGCGGAGGTCAGATACACACTGGCAATTGGCGACTTAGCTCCGTGCAGTGAGGCCGTTTACGACAAGAAGCAGTTCAAACAGGTCGCCTCTGTGACTGGATCGAATGGTCGCCGATGGGAGACAGCATTCTCCTCGGAGGTAAGGCCACGCGTTCAGGCCGCGCATTTCTATGACCGTGACGGAAAGGGTTGGAATCGCCGTCATAACAAACTGAATCGCCTTGACGTCAAGACCATTCGTGACATTCCGCGATTCGATGGTTGGCAAGGTGATATTTCCGGGGGCCCTGCTGCGAAGCGCGCGGCTACCTGTGCGACCCCAGCGCAGTACTGATCTCCAGAGGTCCGTCACCAGGGGCCGTCAGGCCGCCTCCGCAGTCGCCAGGAGCTTGCCCATCGCGCCGAGGACGGACGGCTCGACCCGGTAGTACACCCACGTGCCGCGCCGCTCGGAGGTGAGCAGCCCGGCCTCCTTGAGCTTCTTCAGGTGGTGGGAGACGGTCGGCTGGGAGACGCCGACGTCGGAGATGTCACACACGCACGCCTCGCCGCCCTCGTGCGAGGCGACCGCGGAGAACAGCCGCAGCCGTACCGGGTCGCCGAGCGCCTTGAACATCCGCGCGGCCGTATCGGCCTCCTCCGCGGTGAAGGGGCGCTCGGTGAGCGGTGGGCAGCACGGAGCCACCGCTTCGTCAGCGGCAGGTTCCAGCAGCGGCAACACCCTGGCATTCGACATGCGTCTATGTTGACACATGTCGAACCAGCTCGGAGGGAGTGCGAGTGGCATCAGGAACGGGACAGGTGCGCGGCCAGGCGCCGAGCGGCACGGATGGCGTCCCGGCCCACACCTCGCAGGGAGTTGGAGGACAGGCTGCGCTGCCACTCCAGCCCTACGAAGGCCAACCCCGGATGTGCGGAGGATGCGCCGTCGCTATGGAGCGGATGGCCCGTGCCGTCGAGGGTTCCGAGGTGTGCCAGATAGGGCAGGTCGGGCCGGTAGCCGGTGGCGAGCAGGATCGTGTCCACCTCCTCGGCGCTCTCGTCGGCCCAGATCACCTTGCTGCCCTCGATGGTGGGGAACAGCTCCCGCCGGTCCGGCGCTCCAGCCTCGACCGCGGCACGGTAGCGGCCGTCGTCGATGACCAGCTGGGTCGGCGGGGTCCGCAGCAGGCGACCGAGCGGCGCGGTGTCGAGACCGGTCCGCTTCAACCAGAAGTGCAGGTCGCGGCCAAGGATGCGCTGGGGTGTGAACTTCACCGGATGGCGGCTCGCCAGCGTCACCCGTGTCACCGCGGCGAGTTCGGCGGCGATCTGCACGGCGGAGTTCCCGGCGCCCACCACGACCACCCGCTGACCGGCGAAGGGCTCGGGGCGCCGGTAGTCGGCGGAGTGCAACACCGTACCCGTGAACTGCTCCAGGCCTGGCAGCGTCGGCCGGTGCGGGCGACCGAAGGTCCCGGACGCCGCGACCACGGCTTGGGCCGCCAGACGGCCACCGCCCTCCAAGTCCACGGCGAATCCCGAGCCGTCCGTCCGTACCGCGGTGACACGGCTGCGGGTGCGGGCGTCGGCGTCCAGGCCGGCGGCGTAGGCGGTGATATAGGTGATCACCTCGTCCCGGTGCGGATAGCGGTCCGAGTCACCGTCGGGGAACGGCATCCCGGGCAGTGAGCTGTAGCGCGCGGGTGAGAAGAGCGTGAGGCTGTCGTAGTAGCGGGCCATGATCCGACGGACCTTTCGGATGCCTCCAGGACGACCGGCCGCAGGCCTTCCCGCAGCAGGGCATGCGCCGTGGCCAACCCCGACTGGCCGCCGCCGATCACCGCCACGTCTATGTGCTCCATGAACAACCCCCCACTGGTTCGGCGAATGTCTACATTGACGCTTATCGAATCAGGCGGGATGCTGGCTGCGCAAGCCATCGACAGACGTCGAAACACACAAGGACGCCGTGAACGCGCCCACCACCGACCTGCCCGTCGTCGTGATCGGGGCCGGTCCCACCGGCCTGGCCGCAGCCGCCGACCTGATCGACCACGGCATCGAGCCCCTGGGCCTGGAGGCCGGACCGGCTGCCGGGGCGGCGGTGCGCGAGTGGGCGCACGTGCGGCTGTTCTCCACCTGGGGAGAAGTCACCGACCCCGCGGCGGAGAAGCTCCTCGCCCCCACCGGCTGGACCAAGCCGGACCCCGCGACTTACCCCTCGGGCGGCGACTGGGCCGAGCAGTACCTGCAGCCGCTCGCCGACGTCCTGGGTGAGCGAGTCCGCGTGGGCGTCACCGTCACCGGCGTCTCCCGCGCCGGCCGCGACCGTATCGTCGACGCCGACCGGGAGGCCCAGCCCTTCGTCGTGCACCTCAGGAAGGCCGACGGCACTGAGGAGCACCTCTTCGCCCGAGCGGTGATCGACGCCTCCGGCACCTGGACCACACCGAGCCCGGCCGGCGGCAGCGGCCTCCCGGCCCTGGGCGAGACGACCGCGCGGCTGGGTTGCCACTCGCTGTGTCGTACCAGCGCAACGAGCGCCGCGGTGCGGGTGGTGGCGGTGGTGCGGCGGGCGAGGGCGGTGTACAGGGTGCGGCCGAGAGTTTGTCCGGCGCCGCCGATGCCGAGGACCCAGGCTGCCTGGGCGGTTGAGTAGCCGCGTTCGAGGAGCAGCGGGACGAGGGCTACGACTACGGCGTACATCGCGAACGCGGACAAGGTGAAGGCGGTGGCCAGGAGCCAGAAGGGCCGGCTTCGCGCCAGGGCCGTGGCGCTCTGAGCCGTGTGGACGGGTGCAGGCGGGGCGGCGGGCCAGGGTGCGCGCAGGGCTAGTGCGTGGGCGGGGATGGTGAGGACGGCGAGCAGGTCGGCGAGGGTGAGATAGGTGGAACGCCAGGACAGGTGGTTGGCGAGGAGGGCGGTCAGGGGCGCGAAGACGGCGGAGGCGAGCCCACCGGCGAGGGTGACGACGGTCAGGGCGCGGACGTGGTCGGGGGCCCACCAGCGGGTGAGGGCGGCGAAGGAGGGGTTGGTAGAAGGTGGAGGCCATGGCCAGTCCGGCCGGCATCCAACCGGCGAAGAACACTGGGAGGTTGGGGGCCGCTGCCACGATCAGCAGGCTCATCGTGCCGGGCACCTATCCGGTGGTCAGGACCATGCGCGGGCCGCAGCGGTCCAGGATGTGGGCGATGCGGATTCCGGCGAGCGCGGAGATGACGAGGGCGAGGGAGAAGGCCGCGGTGGTGGCGCCCGCGGGCCAGCCGGTCGCGTGCGTGATCGCGGAGTTCAGGACGGGGGAAGGCGTAGTAGACGATGCCCCAACTGGCGATCTGCGTCAGGCAGAGCGCGGGCAGGGCGGCGCGGGGCCGCGACCGGTCCCTCGATCCGGTCGCGGCCCCGAGCTGGCGTGTGCTGGGAGTGGTCACGAGCCGCAGCAGCCGCCGGCAGTGCAGATCGCTGCCCGATGCGATCTGGAGGTCCCTTTGTCGCAGACTGATACAACGGCTTGCCTGCGCGCAGAGCACTGACCGGAACTGAGCTGCCCACGATCACGTGGCTGGAGCGGTTCATTGGGGCCAGAGGACCCGGTCCTGGCCAAGCCGGATCAGGCTCGCGTCGCCGAACGGCGCGGAGAGGCCGACTGAGGTGGGGTTGCCACAGCAGGTGGACCGCATGTGCTCGCGAGATGGCCGGGACGCGGCAGTCGCCCCACCAACTCATCGGGCGTCAGACCCGGTCGACATCGATCGCCTCGCCCGTTCTGGAATCACGCGTTCGAGTGAGGTTTTCTCAGTGAAGATCATTTCAGTGGAGGTTGAGGGCAAGGGCGGCGCGGGCTATGTTGCCGATACGGCTGGGGCTGAGATGACCGGCTGTGCCTGCAGGGCGTCCTGTACGTGCTCTACAACGACATCAGCTGGCAACTGCTGCCGCTGGAGCTGGGGTTTGGCTCCGGGCAGACCTGCTGGCGCCGGCTGGGCCGGTGGCACGAGACTGGCGTCTTCGACAAGCTGTACCGTCTCCTGCTGGCCGGGCTGCACGCGGCCGACGAACTCGACTGGAGCCGGGCATGCGTGGATGCCTCCCACATCCGCGCGAAAAGAGGGGCGAGGCCACCGGCCCGCCACCGGTCGACCGCGGGAAGACGGGCGGTAAACACCACATGATCTGCGACGGGAAGGGCACCCCGTTCAAGGTCATCACCACCGCGGCCGATGTCAACGACGTGACCCAGACCCTGGCCCTGGTCGACGGCATCCCGGCTGTCGCAGGCATGCGGGGCCGCCCGCGCCGCCGTCCCGACGCCCTGCTCGGCGAAGGCACTGACAAAGATCCGTGCCGCTCACGCTCATCAATGCCGTCCAGACCAGGATCCGCCGGGAGAAGGCATCGACGCAGAACACGACGTAGACGGTGCCGACCCAGCAGGGCACGTAGGTGAAGTCCGCCACCCAGTCGGTCCGGGCCAGCCGCACGGAAGTCGCGATTGACCAGGTCGCCCGCGCGTTGGCCGTCCTTGCCAGGCAGGGTGGTCCGGATCTTGCGGCCCCGTACCGCTCCGGCCTCGCCCCGCATCAGGCGCTCGACCGTGCAGCGGGCCACACCGGTATGCCCTCGTGCCGGAGCTGGGCCAAACCTTGCGTGCCCCGTAGACAACGTAATTGGCCTGGTGACCCGCGGCATCTCGGCGGTCAGCTCAGTGTCGCGCAATGACCGGGCCACACGGCAGCGCAGGCACTCCGCGCTGGGCATGCTCAGCCCGGTGGAGTACGAACTGGGTACGCCACCGGTAGCGTGAAACCAAGTGACTCGGCTCCACCCACTCGGGGCACTCCCCGCCCTCTACCGAACCTGGAGCGGTTCACCTGGATGTCTCCGGCCAAAAATTGCGATCCGGCTGCCCGGCAGAATCCGGATCCAGCAGAATGTTCTCTCCGGGGGAAGGGGAAGGGCGTCATGACCAGGGGGAAGCCTCAACTGTTGTTCGTACATGGCATCGGCGGCCTTCGTGACACCGCTACTGACCGCCGCGAGTGGCTAGAGGCGCTGGCCGCGGGAGCGCGGGACGCCGGGATGGCTGATGCGATCTCCGGACTGATCCAGGGCTGGCTGGCGGATGTCACGTTCGCCAACTACAGCGACTTGTTCAACCGCCGGGGAGCGCAGGGCGACGCAGCTGGAGAGCTTGAGGAGGATGAGGTTCCTTTTCTCGCAGGGCTACTTGACGCGATGCTGGAGGAACTTGCCGAGCAGTTCCCGGCCGAGAGTAGCCCGCAGGATGCGCGGGTCATCTCTGACGCGCGGTACCAGCTCGATGCTGCCATCCAAGGACGCCACTCTCAGGGTGTGGGAGAGGGCTTCCGTGGGCTGGTCGGTGTTACGACGACGATGCTCCGCTTGCCGGGGGTGCGTCAGGCGGCACAGTGGATGAACGGCTGGGCGGTCCTGTCTCAGCTCGCCCAGGTGGGCCGCTATCTGGACCGTTGTGCCAAGAAGGGGGAGCTCGGCGCGGCTGTCCGTGCACGGGTCCTCGAAGGGTTGGACCCTTCGCGGCCTCTCGTAGTGGTCTCGCACAGCCTGGGCACGGTCGTTGCCTACGAGGCGCTGTATGAGTACGAGGGAGCGGTGCCTGTCTGGATCACCGTGGGTTCCCCTCTGGCTCTGGGCGCGGTGGTGCTGGACCGGCTGGTGCCGCGCCCGGCGTCCTGCCCGGCCAACGTCGCTTCTTGGCTCAACTTCTGGGATCGCGATGACGTCGTGGTGGGGCGCCCGCACCTGGCCAATTGGATCGGCCCGAGCAAGAGCGGCGTCAAGGCTGTGACGGAGCGCGTTGATTCTCGTGGGCTGTGGACGCACACCGCGACGAAGTACCTGGAGCACGGGTCTGTGGCCCGTCCGGTGATCGAAGCCCTCAGGTCGTGACCGCCGCTACGAATCCACCGCGACACGTGCTGGTGGTAGGCGCCCAGTGCGAAGGCGGTGCAAGGCTAGAAGGGCTGGAGGACGCTGCCCGTGGTCTCCACGCGGTGCTGGTGGACCCCAAACTGGGAGGCTGCGTCAACCGTGGCGACGACTCCCTACTTATCGGTACAGGCCTAGGAAAGAGCCAGGTCGAGACCGCCGTGGAGAAGGCCGCTCAACGGGCACGACGTGACGGCGGCACGCTCATACTCGCGCTGCTCGGGCACGGGGAAGGCGCTCAAGGCGCTGCGCTGCACTT
Organism: Streptomyces sp. NPDC024017; assembly: GCF_040638895.1. NCBI lineage: Bacteria > Bacillati > Actinomycetota > Actinomycetes > Kitasatosporales > Streptomycetaceae > Streptomyces > Streptomyces sp. NPDC024017. The sequence continues at coordinate 444,172 of NZ_JBEZYZ010000003.1, forward strand.
CGTCACGTCGGGCAAGAGGAACGACTCGCCGCTCCTGAACGTGAGCGTCCCCTCCCTGCTGGGCGACACGCTCAACCACCACGGGCTGAATGGGCTGGTTGCCATTGTCGATACCTGCCTGTCCGGCGGCGCGATGCCGCCAACTGCGGATGTCGTCGCGGGTCGGCAACAAGGCAATGTCCGATTCTCCCTCCTCTTTGCAGCCACGGCGCACGAGCCGGCGTTCGACATGCGGCTGAGCACGGAACTCACCCGCCTCATCGAAGAAGGCCAGCCCGGCGCCGGGGACTTCCTGAAGCTTGACGGCGACTTGATAAAGCGACTGGACGAGCGGATTCCTGGTCAGCAGCCGGGGCTGAGCACCTTCGACGGAGGCTCGCGCATCGGTGATGATCTCTGGCTGGCCCACAATCACGCGGCCTCGTTCAGCGGCTCGCTCGGACCGATCGCAAAGATGGCTCTGAGAGCTGCCGTCCGTAGGGTCGACGACAACCTTCTGTTGTCCACGGAGGACGAGGTTGCTGCCTGGTTGAGAGACAACGAACAGACGGCCGTCGGCGGATCCTGGACCGCTGTGCAGCGGCTACGCGAAGTGCGAGCCGAGTTGGAGACCGGCCGCAAGACGCTGAGCGTCGTGCGCGAAGTGTTCGGCCCGGTGCTGACCGAGGAGAGCCTGCGACTGGTCGGTGTGCTGGCGGGTCTTCCGCTGGACTTTGTGCGGCATGAACCACCCCGGACCTTGCGGGACATCATCGAGCACGCCACTCATCATGGGAGCACGGCAGCGGGCCAGCACCGCGTATTGGCCCACGTAGTCGCGGCCATGGCCCACGTCACGGGACACCGAGACCAGCTGCCGGCAGACGTCGTCGCCTGGGCGCAGGACCTCGAGCTCACTGCCGTGGTCAACAGCCGCCTGCGCGAGCTGAATCATCAGCCCCCCGGTGACCAGACCCCGCGGTTGGTCCTGGTGCTTGCCGACGACGGAGGCGAGAGCGTAGTCCGCGTAGACGCATGGCTGCTCTTCGGTCGCGCGGTGCTGGACAAGCGCCGCTTCCCCTGTGAGCTGGGAGACAAAGGAGTGAAGGCAGCCATGGCCGAGGCTGTCGCGTGGGCGATGCCTTGGGCAAACATTGCGGAAAAGCCGTTGCATCGCATCGACGTGGCAGCGTCCACCCTGGTGCTGTTGGACAGTCCTCCGGAAGAACACGTCGTCCGCAAGCAGAAGCTGGCTGTCAACTACACCGTCACAACTCGTTGGTCCGGACTTCTGACGCCACCCACCGGTGCCACGGTCGACGATATGCTGCAAGTAGGCGAAAAACTGCTGGCCTCCTTGGGCGACAGCAACTGCTGCGGTCCTAAGTGGCTCCCGGTCGAACAGATGCAGAATGTCGACCGACTGCAAGAGCATTTGAGCAACCACGGCTTCGGGCAACATGTTTGGGCGCTTTCCTCACTGCCGGAATCGGACTGGGACTTCGTGGCACAGGAGCTCCTGGAACACACACCCGCGCTGGTCTGGCCGCGGCAGAACGACGTCAGCGACGAGCTGGTCATCCAAGAATCCGTGGGAAGGCACTGGCAGGCTCTGCCACAGCAGATCGCGCACGCCTACCGGAAGCATCTGAGCGGAGCCGGCCAAAGCGATGACGACCTCGGACCTCTCGCAGCCGTACGCGCCGCCTGGCATGACAAGGACTGGCATGCGTTCTGCCGCAGACGGGCGATGACGGTTGTGATGGCACCAGACGAGATGGCGTTGAAGGAGCAAGCATGACCTGGACCCCGTACTACAGGGGCACGGGAGCCCCCCCCGAAGGACGGCGCCGAGCTGCCGAAACTGCCAGCACCGCCCCCGTGGCGCGCCCCCGCCCAGCAGCAGGAGCCCGACTCACGCAAGGATCCCGCGACCACGTACCGGCCCATTCCCGGCCTCGTCGACGCGGTGAACGCCGCCCTGCACCTGCGCCGCCCCCTGCTGCTGACCGGCCGCGCGGGCTCCGGGAAGTCCACGGTCATCCGCCAGATCGCCGCCGAACTCCACCTGGGCGAGGTACTCCACTGGCACATCACCTCCCGCAGCACGCTCGCCGACGCGCTCTATCGCTACGACGCTCTCGGCCGGATTCACGCCCACAACCTGCGCACTCTCGACGGTAAGGTCCGGACCGAAGGCGACGACCACGAGGACGACATCGGCGAGTTCGTCCAACTTGGCCCTCTCGGCACCGCGCTCCTCCGCAGCGACCGTCCCCGCGCACTGCTGATCGACGAGATCGACAAGAGTGATCTCGATCTGCCCAGCGACCTTCTCGACGTCCTAGAGCGAGGCGGCTTCGAGATTCCCGAACTGGCCAGGCACCGCAATGGCAAGATCGTTGCCCGCACTGCCGACAAAGACGGCAAGGGAGTCATCGAACACGGCTGGGTCCAGTGCACCGAATTCCCGGTCATCGTGCTGACCAGCAACGGCGAACGCGACTTCCCCGCTCCCTTCCTGCGCCGTTGTATCCGCTTCGATATGCCACCGCTCTCCCGGGAGACGCTCACAGAGATCGTGGGTGCCCATCTAGGCGACATCGAGGACAACACCACTGCAGCCCTCGTACAGGACTTCCTCAAGAAGCTGAACGACGGCGAGTACGTTGCGATCGACCAACTCCTGAACGCCGTCTACCTTCTGCGCGGCGACCGAGTTCCGGACCCTGACCAACGGCGGAGCCTGACGGACATGCTGTTGCAAGGGCTTGGACGTGGCTGAGAACGCCGCAGCTCGCCTGGCACGGCTCGCTTCGGCGGAAGGCGGCGACATCGACGTCAAGGAACTCCTCGATGCGGTCATCCTTGCTTCCGCCTGGGCGCGCTCCGACCAGGATGGGGCCAGCCGAACGTACACCGATGCGGCAGGCGATGCAGAACGGCACCACAATCCGGGCCAGGCCGACAGCGCCGCTTCCGCACAACGGAACTGGGCCTCTGGAAGCGGGCGTGCGATAGGCGAGCCCCCTGATCCCGCTGCCTCAGTGTGGCTCGAGGACCAGACCGGAGCGCATGCCATCGAAGGCAAGCGGGCCAGCGTCGGCCGTTCGCCTGCCCTTCCCGACGCTCTCAACATCGGCCGTGCGCTGCGCCCCCTTCGCCGTCCCTGGCTCTCCGGCGTCCATCAGCGCCTCGACGTCGACGCCACTGTCGAGCACTACACCCGCACCGGGACACTCATCCCCCGGCTCACTCCCGCGCCGGAACCGTGGCTGGAGGTAATCGTCGTCCTGGACCGTGGTACCGCCATGGCGGTCTGGGACGAGACGGTCCGCATCCTCACCAAGACCCTGCGTGCTTTGGCCGCCTTCCGTGACGTCCGCGTCTGGCACCTCGAGCATCCACCCGGCGAGGCCCCCGTCCTGCATGACCATCAGGGCAATGTCTTCCCGCTGAACCGGGGCACCCACAGCAACCAACCGGCGCGCCGTCTGCTTCTAGTCGTCACCGACTGCGCGGCACCGGCCTGGCGGCAGGAGGCCCTGTGGCGAACTCTGCACGCCTGGGGCCGCAAGGCTCCGGTCGCTCTCATCAATCCGCTGCCCAAGCGGCTCTGGCAGCGTTCCGGTTTGGACCTCCCGCACACCACTGCGGCCGCAACCGTCCCCGCCTCCCCAGGCCGGCTTCTCTCTTACCGACGCCCACGGCTTCTCCGTGAAACCCAGGACACGAAGCCATGGCAAGCACTGCCCGTGCTGCAATTCGACCCAGCTCAGATCCTCGCCTGGGCTCGCACTCTGATGCGCACCGACCCGTCCGGCTGCGAGGCCGTCCTCGTGCCCGCAACCGGTCGGCCCCCTCTTCGTCATCGCCGTCCAGGGTCGGCCAACCCGACCGACCCTGCACCCACCGGCGACCAGCTACGTGCGAGAGCCGAGGCTTTCGCGGACGACCGTGAGTCCCCTGCCGTCCGCCTTGCCATAGCGGCCTGCCCGCTTGGTTCCTTCACCCTGCCCGTCCTCGACGTGCTGCGCGACCAGCTAGTCCCGGATGCCACGCTCGCCAACACAGCGGAGTTTCTTACCGCCGGGCTCCTCACTGCCACTCGCAACGAATCGGCCGACACGATCTACCAATTCCACCCCGCAGCAGCCACCCACCTGACTAGCCTGCTTACCCGAGACCAACTCTGGGACACCCACTTCGCCCTCAGCGACCACCTCGCTCGCCACATTCAAGCTGCCCACGGCATTCCATTTGTCCTCCACTCACCCCACGCCGGTGTAGCCCTGCCAGCCGGCATCCGGCCTATCGCGCACGCCGCAAGCACGACGGCGCGACTGCTGGGAGTCGAGGCAACGGACCTACTGCCCGAAGCCAGACACCTCCCGGTGGCTGACCGAATGGCAGAGTCGTCCAGCGAGATAGAACGCGACGCTCCCCCTGCCACTCCCAAGGAACCGGAAAGTGCCACGGAGATCTACGGCACCTTGGCGCGGCTCTTCCGTTCGCTTCTTGCCAGGATCTCGGATAGTAATGCAGCCCGTCTCAGTGGGCCGATGCGACCCCAGACGTCAGTGGCGGGGGCACCCGGGAGCGGACAGCGCGGGCAGACAGTGCAGGGGACCAGCGATGCCCTGGAGCTTGACATAACGAGCACCGAGTTGGTGATCGTGGTCGACGCCGCTTTTTCTGGTAAGTACAGCGCCGCTGATATTTACGCGATGCGCGAGCGCATGTACCGGGTGCTGGTGGATGCATTTGAACACGCCGATGTGCCGCAAGACACTGTATATATGGAAGACCATGGCGACGGCGTGCTGATAGTTGTGGCGGGCCAGGTCCCAGCCACTCAGTTGCTCGGCCCCTGGTTGGTCAACGTGTACGAGGAACTGCGTAATGAGAATCGTGTCCTGCGCACGCCGCTGAGACTGCGGATGGGTATGCACGACGGACCCGTCCGCCACGACGGCTTTGGGTTCACTCCTAGTACCGCTAACCATGCCATCCGGCTTACTGACTCCACGATCGCCCGTCAATTGCTTGATGTAGAGGAGGCCGATCTCCTGCTCGTAGCTTCTCAGTCCCTGTATGAGGGAGTGATTAGGCATGGCGGCCGCTTCATTGAGCCTGCGCGTTACTCCTCGGCCCAACTGGAGCTCAAGCAAGGCGAAGTCACTGCCTGGTTCCACTTGCCCGGTCGTTCCGCTCCGGACATCTCCTCTGCACTGACGCGGCGTAAAAGGCCAGAAGAACTCGCTTTGATTGCGCGGGACGCGACGGTGCTATTGGAGAATGTCACAGAGATGCTGGCAAAGGGCATGCGCCCGGAACCAGTGTCCGGCAAGAAGATCGCTGGACTATTGCGTGCTGTCGCCGATCAGCTTGACGCCTATGGTGGGGAAACCTCATCCCGCGATGCAGGGCATCAGCAATCTCGGTCCTATGACGAGGGCGGAGCCACCCATGACTCACTGGTCGCAAGGGTGGTGTCAGCTTGCCAAGAGCTCCTGGGTGCAACTGTTGCAGATGAGTCAGTGGATGAGGTGAACGGGGCTTGGACGCTGAGCGGCATAGAACTGCCAGCTGGTCTGACGGAGGTAACCATCGATGACATCACTCCGGACACTGACTCGCTTGTCTGGGACACCGTGGAGGAATACGAATACGGCTTGGTCCTTGGACAGGTGACGGTAGAGGCCCAGCTCGTCCTCGAAGCATTCATGCACAAGGGCGACTACTTCAACGCAGGCGATGTGGAGCTGTTGTGGGAAGTCAACGACCACGTGGTCGAGGTAAGGATTGAGCGGGACGCTCAACTAGTCTTCGACGGTCGACTGGATTCAGGAAACGTCGAGCTTGAGTTCCACGGTTTCAATGGCCCAGAGCTTCACCCGCACGCGTAGGTTCGGCTGCGCGGGACCGAATGGCTGTCCTCTTTGCGGGGGCTCAGTCGCCGAACTGCTCGGGTCTGTCATGTCGAGCGAAGGCGCTTCGGCGGTGGTGGGGGAGCCCATCAAGTCCAGTGTTCGTGGCGCTGGTCTGCGGGGTGCGGGCGGCGACTGGATTTTGGCTGCCGAACGTTTGAGGGTCTGTTGAAGAGTGGCAACCAGCGCGATCAGGAGGTCCACGGCCTCGCGGATGTAGCGGTAGACCGTGGCCACACCTATGCCGAAGGAGCCCGCCAGTCGGGTGTAGGTGTCACCGCAGCGCAGGTGGGCCAGGACGAGCAGGCCTGCCGATTCAGGGGCAGGCGCCGCCAGCGGGTGCCGACCTGTCGGCGGCGCTCGGTGAGCTGCCTGGTCAGGAAGCGCAAGTGCGAGCTGGACAGGTCGATCGCGGACGGGTAGGCAAGCACGACGATGCTCCCCGTCAAGCGAGTGATCTCGGTCGTGAACTCGCCAACCAGGAACTTCACACCTTCATGTGACCAGGGCGCAGCCCCCTCCTCACTGCAGCCGGCGCCAGGTTGCATGAGCAGGTATCGATCAATCTTCGGTGGTGCGCCACAGCCAGCGCAGAGCGTCCGGCAGCAGGACGCCGCCGTGGTTGGGGCTATGTTCGCCGTCTCCCAGGACAAGGCGAAAGTCGTAGCCCGCTTCGGCGAGAGCGGCTGCCACACGCAGGTCTTCGGCGAGCCAGTTCCCATGTGGCTCATTCCAGTGCAGGTCGCGGTGGCCGCCTTGCATGAAGATGCGCAGCGGCTTGCGCGGAACGCGGGAGATGAGGTCTGGGTAGGGATTGCCGTCCGGCATCTGCGCGAAACTGGACAGGTATCCGATGACGCGGCGGAACTTGTCCAGACGCAGCCACGCGGCGGTAAAGGCGCAGTTGCCGCCGCTGCTACCGCCGCAGACGCCCCACTGTTCGGGCGACTGGGCGATGGTATAGCGCTCCGCAACCTGCGGGATGATCTCGGTGAGGAGGAAGGTGACGTACTGGTCGTCGAAGGCGTCGTACTCGTTGTTCCGGTTCTCGGGGTTCTCCGCGTTGGGGAAGACGCCAGGATCGACGAACACGCCGATGGTGACGGGTATGTCGCCGCGGTGAATGAGGTTGTCCAGGACGATCCCGCCGCGTACCTCCCCTGCGGGGTCCAGGTACCACCATCCGTCCTGGAACACCATCAAGGATGCCCGTTCCGCTGGGTCGTACTGTGCAGGCACGTGGATCCAGAACTTCCGGAAGGTTCCCGGGTAGACCTCGCTGTCCCTCCAGTCGAACGCGACCGTCTCGCCAGCGGGCATGCCCGGCTGCCGAGCGGAATCGAGTCCGTGGACGTAGCGCACGTCCGACTGGTCGATCGGAAGTGGCCGGTAGGGCATCTCGATGGTCACGAGGAGCAACCGTAGGGCGATCACCACCCTTGACCGCAAGGGATTTTTGTTCAGACGCTCCACATTGCAGCTTCAGTGGCGAGGTTGGAAAGGGCTCATTGACCCAGCCTCGGAGTGCCTTATGTCCGCAGCTACTCCACTGACTCACCCGTCTGAGGACCCTCATCACCTCTGATCAGGCTGTACGGAACCTCCAGCGCCACTTTGGCACCGGAGCACAACACGAAGCTGCGCCATTCATGGTCGCTTTGAGAACCTTGCTGGTGGGGGAGACCGTCCGGTAGTCGCGAACACAGTGACCGCCGATGACCTGATCGCGGTGCAGACCTTGTCGGTCGGGATTCCCGCCCAGGCTACCCTGGACCTCCTTGAAGGTGACCTTGGTGTCCGACTGTCCAAGCTGCTCACAAGTGTCCGCGTCGACATCGACATGGTCGAGGCCGCTGATCTGGCAGACGGGTCGCCGGCACACACCGCCTGGCAGCTTCTTCGCGACCAGCCCGGAATCGGGTGGGTCACGGCCGGCAAGCTCCTCGCCCGAAAGCGGCCGCATTTGGTGCCTGTTTACGACCAGGTCGTCCGATGCGTCCTCGGCCGCCCCGAGTCTTTCTGGTTCGACCTGCATGCCGCGCTGCGGAGCGTCAACTGGGCCCTCCACCACGAGCTGATTGCCCTACGACAGGTCGCCGAACTGCCTCAGACCGTCAGTGTGCTGCGGATCTGTGACGTGGTGCTCTGGATGTATCACCGCACGGATCATCAGCAGAGAAGCTGCATCGGGGCCTGACCGCCGTCAGACGCGCACGGGGTCTCCGCTCACAGTAGAAAGCTGGCCTCCTGCTCCCGGCGAAACACCCCCTGACCTGTGGTGTACCAAAGTGCCAACTATCTCTCTGATTCCGTACTTCCAGTCGCAGAACCTAGTTGGCATCAGCGCAGGTCACGAACGTTCCTCAGTGTCAACTAGCGATCCTGGTCACACGGGCTGTGACGAGGCTTTTTAGTTGCACAAAAGCGGGATAGTTGGCACTGAGCGGAGTGCTTGGCCTGACGCGCGATGGGCTTGGCTTGTTGGCGTCCTAGACCCGCTGACCTGCTACGCCAAGGTGTGGAGTTCCACGACAATGGCCCTGCTCCGTCTCTTCCAGCGCAACGCCACCGCCGCGGGGCTCAGTTACGCGGACGCCGCTCAGGATGTCCTCGATCGTCTCGGCGCGCTGACGCAGGGCTCCTCGGTGCGTCAGGTCGCCGCTGGTTCGAACCGGTCGGGCAACGCCGGCTACTGATTCCCGTCGGCATTGTTAACTGGTGTCGGTGACAGACGGTGAGGGTTTCAGGCGAGTGCGATCACGGCCGCCGGTGCCGTGATCTCGAGGGTACGAGGCGTCCGATGGACGGGCCGGGGGTCGGCCACACCAGCGAGCTGGACTCCCGCAGACGGCTCGGGCCGAACCGGTCACCGACCCCAGTGCAACGGCCCCGCACCCGCTGCCAGTAGTCGCGGCGCGCGTGTCCTTGGCGGTCATGGCGTTGCGGCTGCGGCTGCTTCGTTGATGTCGGCCGGGGTCAGGACGCGGCGCCTCCCGCCGCTACGGGCCGTCTGGATCATGGCCTGGCCCAGCTGCACACTGGTGGTGACGTAGCGCGGCGCGATGCGCCGCAGCACCACCGGGTAGAGCGGACTGAGGACCCGGTACAGCAGGACGTGGACCCTGGCCTTCGCCTTGGTACCCGGCAGGGGCAGGACGAAGGCAGGGCGGAACATGTGGGCCCGCGGTGACAGCTCCAGCAGGGCGTTCTCCGTCTCGCCCTTCACACGCGCCCACATCATGCGGCTCTTGCCGGTGCTGTCGGTGCCCACGCCGGAGACGTAAGCGAAGGCGAGGCCGGGACTGACGGCCAGCAGGGCGCGGGCGGCGGCGAGCGGGAAGTCGTAGGAGACGACCCGGTAGTCGGCCTCGCTCATGCCGATGGCCGAGGTGCCCAGGCAGTAGAAGCATGCGTCGTAGCCGGTCAGCCGGTCTTGGACGGTGGTGAAGTCGGTGAAGTTCTCGTGGCGGAGCTCGTGGAGCTTGGGGTGGGTGCGGCCGGTGGGGGTGCGTCCGATGACGAGGACGTCGGTGACCTCCTCGTCGCGCAGGCAGGCTTCCAGAGCCCCCTGGCCCACAATGCCAGTCGCCCCGAAGATGATGACGCGCACAGTGTTCCTGTTCTCTCGTACGGCTTGGTCGGCCGGCTCGCGGGTGGGCGCCTCAGATGGAGAAAGTGACGTCGGTGAGCTGCTCGGACACGGCCCACAGGCGCTTCTGGGCGGCGGTGTCGTGGGACTTCTTGCTGGAGGTGACCACCTCGGGGTATCCGCGGGTTCCGGCCAAGCCGTTGGGGCCGTAGAACTGGCCGCCGGTGACGGCGGGATCGGTGGCCGCCCTCAGGATGGGCAGCGCTCCCATGGAGGCCGGCTGGGCCAGCAGAGGCTGGAGCAGGTTGGCCCCCTTGCGCACCAGGCCGCTCATGTTCTGCTGAAGTTCGGTATCCGCCGCGCCGGGATGCGCGGCGGCGGCGATGGTGGTGTGGTGCGGGGCGAGGCGGCGCTGGAGTTCGTAGGTGAACATCAGGTTGGCCAGCTTGGCCTGCCCGTAGGCGACAACCCGGTTGTAGGAGCGGTCGAACTGCAGGTCGTCGAAGTGGATGTCGGCCCGGATGCGGTGGCCGAAGCTGCTGACGGTGACCACCCGGGAGCCGGGCACGGGCAGCATCAGGTCCAGCAGCAGGCCGGTGAGCGCGAAGTGCCCGAGGTGGTTGACCCCGAACTGCATGTCGAACCCGTCCTCGGTCTTCTGCCGGGGCGTGTACATCACGCCCGCGTTGTTGATGAGCAGGTCGATCTTCGGGTGTGCGGTGTGCAGCTCATCGGCGGCCGCGCGTACCGACTTGAGGCTGGCGAGGTCCAGGCGCTGGAGGCTGAGCTTGGCGCCCGGGGCGCTCTCGCGGATGCGGGCGAGGGCTTGGCGGCCCTTGTCGGGGTTGCGCACGGCGAGGACGACGTGCGCGCCGTGCTCGGCCAGGGCCCGCGCGGTCTGCAGCCCGAGGCCGCTGTTGGCGCCTGTGACGACAGCGACCCTGCCGTCCTGGGCGGGGATGTTTTGTTCGGTCCAACGGTCGGTGGTGCTGGCCATGGTGATCAATCTCCATAACGTGAATGGGGCTTCACCATGTAGGGTGAAGCAATATTCACCTTTCGTCAAATGGTTCCGGAGGGCCCCATGACCTCACCCCGACCGCTGCGCGCCGACGCGGCCCGCAATCGCACCCGGATCATGACCGCGGCGCATGAGCAGATCACCGAGCACGGGCCCGATGTGTCGATGGAGCAGATCGCCGCTGCCGCGGGTGTCGCGGTCGGCACCCTGTACAAGCACTTCCCGAACAAGAGGGACCTGGTCACAGCCGTGGTCGCGGCCTCGTTCGAAACAGTCGCCGACGACGCCGAGGAGTGCCTGCGACGCGAGGGCCAAGGTTCCCCGGCCATGGCGGAGCTCACCGGCTTCCTCAGCCGCGTGATGGACACCGTCGCCCACAACCGCGCCGTCAAGGCAGCCGCGTACGCGCTCAGCGCCGACCACACCGCCCACCCCGCCATGCGGGAGGTGGAAACCCGCGTCACCCAGGCCCTCGACCGGCTCATCCGCACCGCACAAGCCCAGGGCGGCCTGCGCGCCGACTTCACCCTCGACGACCTGTACCTGATGCTCTCCACCCTCCCCGCCGACCAGCCGCCCACCGCCCGTGCCCGATGGCTCGCCCTCCTGCTCACCGGCCTCACCGCACGCTGACCGACCGCGCGGCAGGGGTGCACAGTCCTGTGCGCCTCCGCGGTCCGACGATGGCGACGCGCTCTGGCAAGTGCTTCGCCAGGTCCACGGCCACTCCGGCATCCCCGTCCTGTTCGGCGGACAGGTGGAGAACACACGGCTGAGCCTGTCGCAGTTCATCGGTGTGCGGACGGTGGGCCTGCGCCGCCTCAGGGTGCGCGCCGAGGGCGGGCTGGTCGGCCGGGTTCTCACCACGGGGGCGGCCGGCCAAGGTGGCCGACTACAGGTCGGCCCGCTCGATCACGCACGACTATGACCGCCCCGTGCTGACGGAGGGGATCCGCTCCGTCGTAGCCGTGCCCGTCGTGGTGTCCGGTGCGGTGCTCTACGGGGCCAGTCGACTGCGCATCAGGTCCAGCAGCAGGCCGGTGAGCGCGAAGTGCCCGAGGTGGTTGACCCCGAACTGCATGTCGAACCATAGTGAAGCATCATTCACCTTTCGTCAAATGGTCGCCTCGGCCTGGGCCCTCAAATCTGCTGGGGCCCTCCGGAAGCGCGGTGCCATGCGGATGGCGCCGTCGAGGCGGATGACCTCGCCGTTGAGCATGGGGTTGTCGACGATGTGTCGCACCAGGGCGGCGAAATCGGCCGGATCGCCGAGGCGCGCGGGGTGAGGGACCTGCCGTCCGAGGGAGTCACGAGCCTCCTGGGGCAGTCCTGACATGAGCGGGGTGTCGAACCAGGCCTGGTGCGATGGAGACCACGCGGATGAGGTGCTGGGCGAGTTCCCGGGCGGCGGGGAGGGTTAGGGCGGCCACCTCGCCCTTGGACGCGGCGTAGGCGGCCTGGCCGATCTGGCCGTCGTAGGCGGCGACCGAAGAGGTGGCGACGAGGACACCGCGTTCGCCGTCCACGGGCTCGGACTCGACGATGCGCTGGGCGGCGAGCCGGAAGACGTTGAAGGTGCCGACGAGGTTGACTCCGACCACCCGGGCGGAGGCGTCCAGGTCCAGTGGTCCGCTGCGGGAGAGCATGCGGCCCGGCGTCGCGACGCCCGCGCAGCTGACCGTGACGATGAGACCCGACCAGTTTGATGCCGATGAGCGCCATCGGCACGGTGCGCTCTCGAGGAGTGGACGCGCCGCCGGGCCATCTACCAGGTTCAGCAAGCTTGTTCGCCGTCTGCCCGCCGCCCTGCAGTCGGGCCTGCTGCTGGCCGACCGCAACCTCGCCGGCCTGCGGGCGTCGCCTCATCTCGGATCTCCTGCACCGCAACGGTCCAGCTCGCCCGGCTCACGACCGCCGACGCAGCGAGTCGGCAGGTCGGGGGGTGGCCGTCCAACTGGCGAGGAGCTTGAGTCGTTCTTCGTCGGGGGTGCCCGGCTGGGCGGTGTAGATGGTCAAAGAGTGCGCCTCGCGGGCGGAGATGGGCAGGTCCAGCGGCTGGTAGGTGAGTTCCAAGGGGCCTGCGTCAGGGTGGTGAAAGCGTTTGACGCCGCCGTGGTGGATGCGCACGTTGTGGGCGGCCCACCGGGTGCGGAATTCGGTGCTGACGGTGGACAGCTCACCGACGAGTTCACGCAGCGCCTTGTCGCCTGGGTAGCGGCCGGCTTCGGCGCGCAGCAGGGCGACGGTGGTGTTGGCGGCGCGGTCCCAGTCGTCGACGAAGTCGTGGGAGGCGTCGTCGAGGAAGTAGTAGCGGGCGAAGTTGGGGCGACTGCGCTCGCCGATGGTGTGGCTGTCGAACATCGGCGCGAACAGGGCTCGGGCGAGCGCGTTGGTGGCCACGATGTCCAGGCGGCCGTTGCTGACGAAGGCCGCGGACAGCGTCATGGAGTCGAGGAGCCACTGGACGCGGGGCGGGACGTCGACGGCTTTGCGGCGGCGCCGGGGTGCGGGGCTGGGATGGGCGGCTTTGGCGAGGTCGAACAGGTAGATGCGTTCGTCGTCGCTCAGCTGCAGGGTGCGGGCCACCGCTTCGAGGACGTCCTCGGACACGCCGCTGATGTGGCCTTTCTCCAGCCGTGTGTACCACTCGGTGCTCACCCCGGCGAGGACGGCGACCTCCTCGCGGCGCAGCCCGGGCACGCGACGCCGGCCGCTGGTGGGCAGGCCAACCTGTTCGGGGGTGAGCTGGGCGCGTCGGCGGGCGAGGAAGTCACGGATGTCGGCGCGGTTGTCGGAGCGGCTTTCCATGCTTCCCACGCTACGGCCCGCAACCGGGGCAAGGGGGGTTGAGCTTGTACCCCCCATAAACGCAGCCTCCCGCGCGGAGGGATGGAGCGGTTTCGTGGGATGCGCACCCCGATCTCGATCGCTGCGGAGATGATGCATGACCACGCGAGGAGGAGCCCTCCACGCCCCCGCCGACGGCCGCACCGGTGACCGCGAGCGTCCGCCCGCCCGGCTTCCGCTCGTCGTGTACGTACTGGCTCTGGGCACGTTCCTGATGGGCACGACCGAGTTCGTGGTGGCGGGCCTGCTGCCGGAGATAGCGGGCGATGTGCAGGTCAGTGTGGCCCGGGCCGGGCTGCTGATCACGGTTTTCGCGGTCGGGATGATTGTCGGCGCGCCGCTGATGGCGATGCTGACGCTGCGGCTGCCCCAGCGGCTGACACTGACTCTCGCGCTGGGTGTCTTCGCGGCCGGACACGTCATCGTCGCGCTCGGTTCCAGCTTCACGCTGCTGCTGGCCGCGCGGTTCTTGACCGCGCTGGCGACCGGGGCGTTCTGGGCGGTGGCCAACGTGGTGGCCGCCCGTGCGGCCGGTCCCGCCGCGAGCTCCCGTGCTCTGGGCGTCGTGGGCGCCGGGGCGATGCTCGCCAACGTCGTCGGTGTGCCGCTGGGTGCTTTCGCCGGACAGCTCATGGGCTGGCGGGGACCGTTCTGGGCCCTGGCCGTCTTCGCAGCCGGCGCCATGGCGCTCATCGCCCGCCAGGTCCCGCACGACACCGACGGCGGCCAGGCGATCTCCGTGCGCTCGGAGCTGTCCGCTCTGCGCTCGGGGCGCCTGTGGCTGGCACTGGCGGCCTGCACGACCACGACCGGCGGCGTGCTGTCGACGTACACCTACATCTCGCCGTTGCTGACCGACCGGGCCGGTCTGGCCGCCACCCTGGTGCCGCTGGTGCTGGGCGGCTTCGGCGTCGGTGCCCTGGCAGGTTTCCTGGTGGGAGGCCGCCTGGGGGACCGTCGTCCGCACACGATCACGATCGTGGCCCCCGCGGTGACCACGGCCCTGCTGCTGGCGATCTGCCTGCTGTCCACCCACGCCGTGCCCACGGTCGCGCTGATCGCCCTGCTGGGACTGTTCGGTCTGGGCGCGAACCCGGTCCTCATCGCCCTGGCGGTGCGCTTCGCAGGCCAGGCACCCACCCTGGGATCAGCCCTGACCGTGTCGGCGTTCAATCTCGGCACCGCCATCGGCTCCTGGATCGCCGGAGTGGCCCTCGAATCCCCCTTGGGTGCCGCGGGCCCCGCCGTCATCGGCACCGTCATCGCCGCATTGACCCTGGTCCCCACGATCGCCATCGCGCTCACCCAGCGCCGGCGCCCGGCGGCGTGAGCCCCACAAACCGACTAACACGAAACGGCGCCCCAGGCGCCAGCACAACAGAGCTAGGAGATCCACCATGCGTGGAGTAGTGATGTACACGGCCGGTGACGTTCGGGTGGAGGAGCGCGAGGATCCGAAGATCGTCGAGCCCACCGACGCCATCGTGAAGCTGACCGCGACCTGCATCTGCGGCTCGGACCTGTGGCCGTACCGCGGCATCGAGCCCGCCGACCACCAGGTCATGGGACACGAGTACGTGGGCGTCGTCGAGGAAGTCGGCTCCGAGGTCAAGAACGTCAAGGTCGGCGACTTCGTCGTCGGGTCGTTCGTCATCTCCGACAACACCTGCGAGATCTGTCAGGCCGGGTTCCAGTCCAAGTGCGTGCACGCCGAGTTCGTCGCGCAGACGATCGGCACCCAGGCCGAGAAGGCCCGCATTCCGCACGCCGACGGCACCCTCGTCGCCACTCCGGGGCAGCCCGATCCGGAGCTGATCCCCTCCCTGCTGGCCGCCTCGGACGTGCTCGGCACCGGCTGGTACGCCGCCGTCGCCGCGGAGGCCGGGCCCGGCAAGACCGTCGCGGTCGTCGGCGACGGCGCGGTCGGCCTGATGGCCGTCCTGGCCGCCAAGCAGCTCGGCGCGGAGCGCATCATCGCGATGTCCCGCCACCCCGAGCGGCAGAAGCTGGCCCGCTACTACGGCGCCACAGACATCGTCGAAGAACGCGGTGATGAAGGCGTCGCGAAGATCAAGGAACTCACGGGCGGCCTCGGAGCGCACTCGGTCATCGAGGCGGTCGGCACTCAGGAGTCCTTCATGCAGGCCGTCGGCGCCACCCGCGGCGGCGGGCACCTTGGCTACGTGGGTGTGAACTACGACGTGTCCATCCCCGGCATCGAGCTGTTCTTCGCCGGCATCCACACGCTCGGCGGTCCGGCCCCGGTACGCCGGTTCCTGCCCGACCTGATCCAGCTCATCTGGGACCGCAAGATCGACCCCGGCAAGGTCTTCGACCTCACCCTGCCGCTGGAGCAGGCCCCGGAGGGCTACAAGGCGATGGACGAGCGGCGCGCCACCAAGGTGATTCTCACCTTCTGACCCCGCCTCTCACACCCCTTCTCCGCCCGCTCCCCACCACCGCAGCAGACGGAGCGGCTGAGGAGCTCGACTCCCCAGCCGCTCCGTCACCGCCATTGCGCGACATACCGCGTGCGGGCGACGGCCCCCGCGTACGGCCATCCCGTCCTGTGGCGATGGCGATTCACCCAGCCGTGCTCCTGGGCACGGGTGGTCGGTCCACGATCACGTCCGGCTGCCGGGCCATCCAGGGCCGCCGCCGCTGTCCGCTCCCCGAAGGGTGCGGCGGCGGCCCGCCCCATCGCACGAAGAAGCACTCCCCGGAGGCAGTCCCATGCTCAACATCGCAGACGTACTGCACCGCTGGTGCCGCGCAGCCCGTCCCTTCGCCCTGGCGACCGTCGTCGACGTCACCGGCAGCGCGCCCCTGCCCATCGGTACGTCGGTCGCGGTCGACGCAGAGGGCAACGCGGTCGGCAGCATCTCCGGCGGCTGCGTCGAAGGCGCGGTGTACGAGCTGTGTCAACAGGTGCTCCACGACCGGGGCGCCCCACAACGCGCCTGGTTCGGCTACTCCGACGACGATGCCTTCGCCGTCGGCCTGACCTGCGGCGGCGAACTGGACGTCCTCGTCCAGCGGATCGACCCCACACAGCAGCCCCACCTGACCGCCGCCTTCGCCGAGGTCACCGAGGGCCGACCGGCCGCCGTGACACAGATCGTGGACGGCCCTGACCACCTCATCGGCGCGACTCTCAGCATCCTCGGCGACGACGACGTCGCCCACGGGACCATGGACAGCGGACCGGTATACCGGGCGGTGGCGAACCAGGCCCGTGCCCTGATGCGAATGGGGCGCACCGGACGCGTGAAGGCCGGCGGCGGGGGAGAGGACTGTCTCGAACCGCTGTCCGTGCTGGTACACGTCCACGCCGCCCGCCCGCGCATGCTGATCTTCGGAGCCGTCGACTTCGCCGCCGCCCTCAGCCAGGCCGGGGCCTTCCTCGGCTACCGCATCACCGTGTGCGACGCCCGCCCCGTCTTCGCTACCACGGCCCGCTTCCCGCACGCGGACGAGGTCGTGACCGACTGGCCTCACCGCTACCTGGAACACACCGAGGTGGACGAACGCACCGCCGTCTGCGTCCTCACTCACGACGCCAAGTTCGACATCCCCCTGCTGCGCCTGGCGCTCGGCACGTCTGCCGCCTACATCGGTGCGATGGGCTCACGGCGCACCCACCACGAGCGCCTGCACCTACTGAGGCAGGCCGGCCTCACCGAGGATCAATTGGCCCGGCTGCGGTCCCCCATCGGCCTTGACCTCGGCGCCCGCACCCCGCAGGAGACCGCCGTCTCCATCACAGCGGAGATCATCGCCCACACCAACCTGGGCACCGGGCTGCCCCTGTCGTCGACCAGCGGCCCGATCCACCGGCCGGCCGTGAGAGAACGAGCAGCCATGAAGTGAGCCGGGCATGGAGTGCTCACCGAGGCGGCGCTCCCCGCGGCGGAAGAAGTGGGTCGCACCGGACAGCTACCTCACGGGTCACGTGTATGACAACACCACCCTGAATGAGGTGACGTGTCGGCTGTCCGTGGCGCTCGACCGGCCAGCGACGGCCGCACGCCCCGGCGACTACTACTTCCTCCGCTTCGAAGCCGCCGGCATTGGGCGCGAGTGGCACCGCGACTTCACCCGCAAGGTCGGCCGCGTCGCACCCGGTACGTCAGTACGCGTGCCATCTCCGAGTGGGCGTCGGCTTGGCCGCCGAGGGTCAGGGGTTCATGGTCCCAGAGGGTAGTCGTGAGCCTGCTCAGGAGGGGGGTTGAGTTTATGCCCCCTATAGACACGACCTTCCTCATGCGCGGCTGAGCCGGTTTCCTGAAACACCGCAGCTCGATCACGTTCCGTATCCCGTACTGCACGACTTCCCGCTTGAGCTGCCGCAGAGCCCTGTGCGCGGCTGATCCGTCCGTGATGTGAAGGCGTACGAATGTCTACTGAACTCCCCCAGTCCTCTGTTCCTCCCCCCACCGGAGTCGACGAGCCGTCCTCGGCGCCCACCCGGCGTACCTTTATCGCCACCACCACCGTGGTCGGTGGTGCCGTCGTTGCGGGCGGTGTGATCGGAGGCACCCTGCTCGTCGAGGACGAAGTGGCCGCCGCCGAGGCCCCGCCCGAGAGCCGGGTCTCCCTGACGGTCAACGGCACCCGCAGGACCGTGACCGTGGACAACCGCACTTCGCTGCTGGATCTGCTGCGTGAGCACTTCGGCCTGACAGGGTCCAAGAAGGGCTGCAACGCTGGTGCTTGTGGGGCGTGCACGGTTTTGGTCGACGGGCGTCGGGTGAACTCCTGTCTGACGCTGGCGGTGCGTCTGGAGGGTGCCGAGGTCACCACGATCGAGGGCCTGGCCGCGGGCGACGAACTGCACCCGTTGCAGCAGGCGTTCATCGACGAGGACGCCTTCCAATGTGGCTACTGCACGCCCGGTCAGATCATGTCCGGGGTCGGCTGCATCCAGGAGGGGCATACCGGTTCGGCGGAGGAGATCCGGGAGTGGATGAGCGGCAACATCTGCCGCTGCGGCTGTTACGTGAAGATCGTGCGCGCGGTCGAGCAGACCGCCGGCCGGAAGTAAGGAGCCGCTGACATGCATCCCTTCTCCTTCATGAAGGCCGCAGATACCCGTGAGGCCCTCAACGCGGGCCGTCGCGGCGGTCGTTATATCGCCGGCGGCACCACCCTCGTCGACCTGATGCGCGAGACGGTCGAGCGCCCCGAGACCCTGGTCGACATCAGTGACCTGCCACTGCGCGACATCAGGGTCACCGAGCGTGGGGGCTTGCGCATCGGCGCGCTGGTGAGCATGGCCGAGACCGCCGCCCACCCCAAGGTGCGTTCCCTGTTCCCGGTCGTCTCCGAGTCGCTGGAGCTGAGCGCGTCGGCGCAGCTGCGGAACATGGCGACCATCGGCGGCAACATCATGCAGCGCACCCGGTGCACGTACTTCCGTGACGTGAGCGCCGACTGCAACAAGCGCGAGCCGGGCTCGGGCTGTGCCGCGCTGCACGGCTTCAACCGTATGCACGCGATCCTGGGCACCTCCGAGTCCTGTGTGGCCACGCACCCGTCCGATGTGGCGGTGGCGTTCGCGGCGCTGGAGGCGACCGTGCACCTGCTGGGCCCGGACGGGGAGCGCGAGGTGCCTTTCGTCGACTTCCTGCTGCGGCCCGGTAACACCCCCAACCGTGAACAAGCCCTCCGCAAGGGCGAGTTGATCACGGCGGTGGAGATCCCCGCCCTGCCGCGTCCGCTGAAGTCCGGCTATCTGAAGGTGCGTGACCGGCAGTCGTACGAGTTCGCCCTCACCTCCGCAGCCGTCGCCCTGCACATCCGCGGCGGGGTCATCCGTGAGGCGAAGGTTGCCGCCGGGGGCGTGGGCACGGTGCCGTGGAAGCTGCCTGCGGTGGAGCGGCACCTCGTCGGGGAGCGCCCCTCGGACGCCCTGTTCACGGCCGCCGCCGAGCAGGCGGTGCAGGGGGTTCGCCCGCTGGAGAACAACCGGTTCAAGGTCGCGCTGCTGAGGCGGACCGTCGAACGCCAGCTGCGCATCGTAGGAGGTACCAAATGAGCCCCCAGCCCCAGGCAGCCGTGGGTGCGCCGCTGTCCCGGGTGGACGGGCGGCTGAAGGTCACGGGCAAGGCGCGGTACGCCGCCGAGTTCGATGTCGACGGGGTGGTGCACGCCGTGATCGTCGACGCGAGCATCGGCCGTGGCCGTATCACCGGCGTCGACACCCGTGATGCCGAAGCCCATCCGGGCGTGTTGCGGGTGATCCACCACGGCAACGCGCCGAAGCTGCCGTACCGCGACAATCCGGGTTCGAACAACCTGCCCGGCCGACGGCTGCGGGTCTTCCAGGACGACAAGGTCCTCTTCCACGGTCAGCCGGTCGCTGTCGTGGTGGCCACCACGCTGGAGGCCGCGCAACACGGCGCGAGCCTGGTGAAGGTCAGCTATGACGCCGAGCAGCCCTCGACCGACCTGGCCGAGGCCAAGGCGGGCGAGCCGACCAAGTACGCGCGCGGTGACGCCGAGGCCGGCCTACGCGAGGCGGCAGTGCGGATGGACTTGACGTACCGCATGGCGCGCAACCACCACAACCCGATGGAGACGCACGCCACCATCGCCCGCTGGAACGGCAACAAGCTCACCGTGTGGGACAAGACGCAGTGGGTGGTGGGCACCCAGACGGAACTCTCTACGGTGTTCGATGTGCCGCTGGACTCCGTGCGGGTCATCAACCCCTTCGTCGGCGGCGCCTTCGGCAGCGGACTGCGCTGCTGGCCGCACACGGTCGTCGCCGCGCTGGCCGCCCGCGAGATGAAACGTCCGGTCAAGGTGGTCCTGACCCGCAAACAGATGTACTTCGGCACCGGCTTCAGGCCCTCCTACGAGTACCGGCTGAGCCTGGGCAGCGACCAGCGGGGCCGCCTGAAGGCCACGGTCCACGAGATAGACGCGGAGACCTCGTCGTACGAGACGTTCGAAGAGGCCATCATGCTCGCCGGCCAGATGTTCTACAGCACACCGAACGTCAGCCAGGCGTACCGCAAGGTGCCCCTGGATGTGAACAGCCCGATCTGGATGCGCGGTCCGGGCTTCGCGAACGCGTCCTTCGCCATCGAGTCGGCCATGGACGAACTCGCGCACCGCCTCCGCATCGACCCGATCGAGCTGCGCCTGCGCAACGAACCGGCCGAGGACGAGTCGAACAACCTGCCCTGGTCCACCCGTCGGCTGCGCGAGTGCTACACCGTCGGCGCCCGGGAGTTCGGCTGGCACCGGCACAACCCGAAGCCCCGCTCGACGCGGGACGGCGACTGGCTGATCGGTCTGGGCATGGCCGCGGCCGTGTACGACCCCAACAACATGGAGGCGCACGCCCGCGCCCGCCTGAACGCGGACGGCACCGCGGTGGTCGAGGCCGCCGCCAGTGACATGGGTCCGGGCACCTACACCTCCCAGACCCAGGTCGCTGCGGACGCGCTCGGACTCGCCATGCGCGCGGTGACCTTCAGGCTCGGCGACTCCCTGTATCCGCAGACCCCGCCGCACGGCGGCTCCATGACCATGATGTGCGTCGGCTCCGCCAACCTCGACGCCTGCAACAAGATCCGCCGACAAGCGATCGAACTGGCCGTCGAGGACGAGGAATCACCGCTGTACGGCGTCAAAGCCGAGGACATCGTGGTACGCAGCGGGCGGCTGCACGTGCGGAGCAACTCGGCGCGCGGCGAGACCTACCAGCGGCTGCTGGCCCGCAACAACCTCACCCACCTCGAAGCCGACGGCTCGTGGTCCGGACCGCAGGATCCCGAGCGGCACTCGTACTACTCCTACGGCGCGGTCTTCACCGAGGTCGGGGTGGACGCGACGCTGGGACTGGTGCGAGTGCGGCGGATGCTCGGCGTGTACGACTGCGGACGCATCGTCAGCCCCAAGCTCGCCGACAGTCAGGCGCTGGGCGGCATGGTCGGCGGCATCGGCCAGGCGCTGTTGGAGCACACGGTCACCGATCACCGCGACGGCCGGATCGTCAACGCCGACCTCGCCGGCTACCTGGTCCCGGTCAACGCCGACATCCCCGAGATCAAGGCGATCTACCTACAGGGCGAGGACATGCAGGCCGACCCGCTAGGCGTCAAGGGGCTCGGCGAGATCGTCCAGGTCGGGGTGGCATCCGCCATCGCCAACGCCGTCTTCAACGCCACCGGACGACGAATCCGCGAA
This sequence comes from Streptomyces sp. NPDC024017, assembly GCF_040638895.1. Taxonomy (NCBI): domain Bacteria; kingdom Bacillati; phylum Actinomycetota; class Actinomycetes; order Kitasatosporales; family Streptomycetaceae; genus Streptomyces; species Streptomyces sp. NPDC024017. The sequence goes on from NZ_JBEZYZ010000003.1 coordinate 465,737, forward strand.
CTACCCATCACCGCCGAAGCGTTGCTCTGAACCGGGGCGCCCCGGGCCACTGAGGAGCGGCCCGTCGCCCGGGGCGCTCCATGCTCGTCCGGCAGTCGGTCCCCCCCCGTCCGGCTGCCGGGCTTCCTCGGGGGCTGCCGTCGCGTACCCGCCTCGTCGGGCGCGGCGGCAGCCCGCCCGTCTCTCCGATCCCCTCGACCCACACGGAGAAATACACCCATGCTGAACATCGCGGAGACGCTGAACCGTTGGTGCCGCGAAGCTCGGCCCTTCGCCCTGGCCACCGTCGTCGACGTGCGGGGCAGCGCACCCCCGCCCACGGGTACGTCGGTCGCGGTCGACGCGGAGGGCAACGCGGTCGGCAGCATCTCCGGCGGCTGCGTCGAGGGCGCCGTGTACGAGCTGTGCCGACAGGTGCTGCACGACGGGGGCGCCCCGCAGCGGGCCTGGTTCGGGTACTCCGACGACGACGCCTTCGCTGTCGGGCTGACCTGCGGCGGCGAGCTCGACGTGTTCGTCCAGCGCGTCGACTGGTCCGACGGACCCCACCTCGCGGCGGCTCTGGGCGAGGTCGTGAAGGGCCGGCCAGCGGCCGTGGCTCAGGTCGTCGACGGCCCGGAGGACGTCCTCGGCTCCACCTTGAGCGTCCTCGCCGACGGCAGCATGACCTACGGCACCCTGGGCGACGGATCGGCGGACCGGCCGGTGGCGGAGGAGGCCCGGGCCCTGCTGCGGGCAGGCCGCACCGCCCGCGTCACGGTCGGCGGCAGCGGGGACGGATGCCCCGAACCGCTGACCGTCCTCGTCCACGTCCAGGCGTCGCGCCCGCGCATGCTGGTCTTCGGCCCGGGCGACTTCGCCATCGCGCTCAGCGCCGCCGGCCCGCGGCTTCCACGGCCGCCGGCGTCCACAGTTCAGCCGCAGCACACGCCGAGAAGGCCTGAGCCATCGCCCGTCAGGACCGCGCCCATCAGAGTACCGATCAAAACGGACGCTCGGGCACGCGGGTGAGATGACGGCCGACCACCGGCGCCTCCCCCCACCGCGTCCACCGGGCCGGGCCCTAGACATGGCAAGGAACCGTCCCGACCGCCTCGGTGGCCGACCCGAAACCGCAAAGGAGCAACCCCGTGCGCGCTGCAGTACTGCACGCCCCCGGCGACGTACGTGTGGAAGAGATCACCGCCCCGACCGATGCCGTCATCCGGCTCTCAGCTTCCTGCGTCGGCGGCTCGAACCTCTGGCCCTACCGCGGCGTCGAGGCCATCGACGGCCCCACCCCATGGGACACCGTACGTCGGTGTCGCCGAGGGGGTCGGCCGTGAATCCGCACGGCGTCAGCCGCCGCAAACTGCTGGGACTGATCACCGCCGGCTCCGCTGCCGCAGCGGGGCTCCTGGCCGTGAACTGGCAGAACGCGTCCGGCCCCGGCTGGCCGGGCATCTCCCCGGTCAACGCCGGGGCCACCCCACCGAGGCGGGGCAACAAGACCCTGGTCGTCTTCTACTCCAAGACCGGCAGGAACTTCCCCGACCTCAACCTCGAAGTCGGCAACACCGCCCAGGTCGCCGGATTCATCCACGACCGGGTCGGCGGGGACAGATACGAGGTCGTCCCGGCCGAGCCGTACCCGGCCGACTACGACGAGACCGACAGGATGGCGCAACGGGAGGCGAGTGAGCGCCTCTACCGTCCCATCAAACCCGCAACACCCGAAACCGACCAATACGGCACAGTCTTCCTCGGGTTCCCGATCTGGTGGGGCGAACAGCCGATGGCGATGCAGACCTTCATGCGGGATCACAATCTGAACGGCGCCAGGATCGTGCCCTTCGTCACCCACGAAGGCTCGCAGTTCGGCAACTCACTCGAATTCCTCAAGCGCTACTACCCCCAGGCAGACGTCCTGGACGGCTACGCCCGGCAGGGCCAGCAGGTCTACCGCGATCCTGACGGCACCCGGACCCAGGTCAACTCCTGGCTGGAAGGACTGGGGTTCTGATGGCCAGGACGCTACTGCTGTGGGGCCTTGCCGCGGTGTTCCCGCTGCCCCTCGTGCTCACGCTGAACGCCCAGCTCACGGACGTGACGAGCATGCGGCTCTACATATCCCTGGGGCTGGTCGCGTACTGCTGGTGGCTGCTGGCGATCCTGCTCAGTGTGCGCCCGTCCTGGCTGGACCGGGCCGTAGGGCTGCGGCACATCTACGCGCTGCACGGTGTGCTCGGCATCCTCGCCCTCATCCCGGCATATCTGCACCGCGAAAACACCTTCGCTCCGAGCACCTGGGCCAGGGACCTCGGTGACTGGGCGTTCTGGGTGGCGTTCACGGTGCTGTGCTATTCGCTCCTGTTCATGAGCGGATGGCTGACCGACAGGTCGCCTCTCCTGCTGAAGGTGAAGAGCCGGCTCGAACTCGTCTTCCGGCACCAGCTCTCGGTCTGGATACATCGGCTCAACCTGGCCGCCGTCCTCCTGATCTGGCTGCACGTCCACCTGATCGACCGGGTGGCCCAGCACTTCGCGTTCATGGTCCTCTTCGACCTTCACACGGTGGTGGTGCTCGGTATCTACGTCTGGAAGAAGTGGATCGCACCGGACAGCTACCTCACGGGAAGAGTGCAGGACAACGTCGCACTGAACCGGGCGACCCGCAGGCTGTCGGTCACACTCGACCGTACGTCGACGACGTCACGGCCCGGCGACTTCTACTTCCTCCGGTTCGAGGACCAGGGCATCGGCCGGGAATGGCATCCCTTCTCCGCGACCGACGACCGTCACGACACCCTGACGTTCACGATCCGGCAGACCGGCGACTACACCCGCAAGGTCGGCGGCATCGCGCCCGGAACACCAGTACGCCTGGAAGGGCCTTTCGGGCAGTTCGACCAGACTGTCCGGGAACACCCTGTCGGTGCACCGCTCGTGCTCGTGGGCATGGGCGCAGGTGTCGCACCGCTGCTAAGTCTGATCTCAGCTCATGGAGGGGATCGGCGCATCCACCTGCTGTGGTCGGTCCGCCGTCCCGAGGACGCCTACTACGACACCCTTCTGAAGGAGTACGAAAACCTCAGCGGCGGTCGTCTCACCGTAACTGTCCGGACCGGGCGGTTCACCCGAGACGATCTGGCCCATGCCCTATCCGAGGAGGAGGTCGCGCGTGGGGCGTTCTTCGTCGTCGGGCCCAACCCAGCCGTGCTGGCCACCCAACGCACGCTGCGCCGCATCGGGGTATCAAGCGGCCGCACCCACCACGAGCGACTCACGATGTAGTTCCGGCTCATGCCAACTCAGCGGTGGCCATGGATAGTTCGCTGACGTGACGCGCAAGGATCAAGATCTTGGCCGTGGTCACGCACCCAACGATCGGCGCAGCCACCGCCGCCGTGCCGGTTCATGCTGTCGGCGGTGAATGCCGCCGCGGGGATGCTCTGCTCGAGGAGGCGCGAGACCAGGCGTCCGACTTCTGCGGGGTGCGGGCCATCAGGCGGCATAGAAGTCGCGGACGCGGATCAAAGCGAAGTCGGCCGCCCAGGAAACTACGGGGGCTTACTGGTGTGCCGGCGCATCCTGGGCCCCCGTGGCCTCGCCGCCGCCAGCAGAACCGCGGTGCGGAACGAGGGCGCCGGGGCGCCCGCTGGCCGATGTGCTGCGTTGAGGGACAAGTGCGGAGCCGCGTCCCATCCCAGGCGAAACACCGAGCTTGCCCCCCCGGACGGAGGCCCAGTTGACGCCGATGATCCGGTCCCCGTCCTCGTCGCTGGTCTCCAGCACGTCGGCGGCGAGGCCGATGCCCGCGACGTTGGCGAGCACTATCGGAGGGCCGACCGCCAGCGCGATCTGCCGGACCACGTCGCCCAGAGAGCGGGCGTCCCTCAGATCGGCGCGGAAGACGGTGGCCTCGGCTCCGGTGTCGGACGGCCGTGTGGCGGTGTCGGCCAGGCCGGGCTCGTCGACGTCGATGAGGACCAGAGGCCGCTGTGGGCGTCGGCGGCACCGCAGTGCGGCCGCTCTAGCCGGGATGTGGCTCGCGTTCAGCCCGTCGTGGCGGAGTTTTTGCCAGGGTAGGGGCCGCCGACGCCTACGAGCCGTCAGGCTGAGGATCCGCTGTCGATGACCAGGTCGGCGCCTACTACCGCGCCGGCCGCAGGCGAGGCGAGGTAGAGCACCGCGGCCGCCACTTCTTCGGCCTCCGCGACCCGGCCGAGCGGGTTGTCTGTCTTCACTCGCTCGGCACGGTCGGCCTCGGTCTCGCCGGGCAGCAGCGACATGGGAGCGGCGGAGGCGCCGGGGCTGACCGCGTTGATGCGGATGCCCTGGTGGATGTGGTCGAGAGCGGCGGCGCGGGTCAGCGCGGAGACCGCTGCCTTGGAGGTGATGTACGCGGCGCCGTTCGGGATCCGCAGGTGGGCACCCAGGATCGAGGAGATGTTGACGATGGCGCCGCCGCCATTGCCCTTCATGTGCGCGATCTCGTGCTTCATGGCCAGCCACACGCCGGTGACATTCGTCCGCAGCACCGCCTCCCAGTCCTCCTCGCTCACCTCGCCGACGGGTACGGTGCCGCGGAGTATCCCGGCGTTGTTGACCGCGATGTCCAGTCCACCAAAGCGGGTGACGCTCTCGCGTACCAGGTTCTGGAGCTGGCCGGAGTCGGTGACATCGGCGGTGACGGCGGCGGCCGTTCCGTGAGCGGCCTCGATGAGGCCGACCGTCTCGTCCAGGGACGCTGCGGTGCGTCCCGCGGCGACCACGGATGCGCCCTCGGCGGCGAAGGCGAGCGCGATCGAGCGGCCGAGGCCGGAGCCTGCGCCGGTGACGAGGACGGTCTTGCCGGTGAAGCGGTTCATTTCGGTGACTCCCTTGGGTGATGGACTACTTGGTGCGGTGTTTCAGGAGAGGGGGTGACGGCGAGGGCGGTCAGGGGCGAGGCGTCGCTGCCGAGCGTGAGCAGAACGGCGAAGAGGACGGTCGGGCCGAATTCCATAGCGGTGTTCAGCACGCCACCCGCGAGCCCGGCCTGCTGCTGCGGTACGCCAAGAGCCGGCGCACTGGCGAAGACCGCGGCGGACAATCCCGGCTGTCACGAGGACGATCCGTACTTTGTGCGGCAGAACCGGGCGGCGATGGAGGTGAATCCGGGGGTCGCGAGCGAGGCCAGGACTGACGCCGAGTTGGCGGAGCCGTGGCGGGCGGTGCCGGAGTTACGCCGTCTCGAACGGCCGATGCCGCGCTTGTCCGTCCGCGGCACGATCTCCCGCATGCGGTTCCTTGTCTGCTGTCTGGCGGGTCGACCGCTGCACCGTCATCCGCGTCGTCGCAAGGATCCGACTGATCGACCGACAGCGGCGCTCGCCGCCTTGCGGCTCTTTGCTACGTGGCGGCGGCTTTGCGGTCATGTGGCGTGGTCGCAGTCAGGACTTGGTGACGACCACTTCATAGGTGGGTGAGGCAGGCGGGTCCTGCGGCGTGGGGCGGGTGTCGAAGTGCGCGTTCACCGCGGCGAGCAGGTGGCCGAAGCGCGCTGCCGTGGCCGGGACGCCGTAGGCCGGGCTGGTGATCTCCTTCTCGAGGGTGCCGCTGCTCAGGTCTCCACTGAGCCTGAAGCGGGCGATCTTGTTGTCGAAGCCCTGCACCACCCACAGCTGTCGGCCGTGGAGCACGAGGCCGTCGGCGTTGGGTGCCTTGATGCCCTTGATGAGCTCGGAGGCCCCGGCGTCCGGGTTGATGGTGTAGATCCGCTGGTTCGCGAAGTGACCGACGACCAGCCTCTTGCCGTCGGGCGTGGCCTGGATTCCGTTGAGGTTGATGTCTCCGCTCAGCTCGGCGGCCGGGCCGGTGACGTCGAGGGTGCGGACCTGTCCTGGTGTGCCTTGCTTGCCGGTGGGCACGAAGTGGAGCTTTGCCTGGGCGGAGTCGGTGAACCAGGCGCCGTCCGCGGTGAGAGCCACGTCGTTGATGAGGCTGGTGGTTCCGGGGGCGGCGAGTTGGAGGGTGGCGACCTCCGCACCGGTGGAGGTGCTGTACACGTTCGCCTGGCCGCTCGGTCCGCCCGCGACGAAGAGCAGGCCGTGGCGCGTGTCGGCCTTCATGCCCACCGCTTCGCGGCCCTCGGGGGCGTCGATGAACAGTTCCGCGGTGCCGCGGCGGATGTCGCCGCGGTAGATGTCCCCGCCGTAGAGGTCGCCGGCGTAGAAGGTCGTGCCCTTGCCCTTCGCGATGCCCTCGGCGGATGTGGCGCCGGGCAGCGTGATGACCTTCTCCTTCACGGCCGAGTGGTGGGCGGTGGGGGTGGTGGTGACAGCGGGGGCCGCCGTGGCGGAGCCGACGAGCAGTCCCGCCGCGAGAAGCGGCAGGGACACGCCCTTCAGGACACGGGCGGACGAACGCTTCCGGAGAATCGTGCGCATGGCATCTTCCTGTTGTGTGAGTTCGGGTAGGTCTTGGCCGCACCGATCAGGTGGGGCGCGGATGCGCCCGGGGCGGCATCCGGTCTGGGCGCCGGCACCGTGGCGAACGTGTGGCGAGGGCCCGTGGTGGGCGAGGCCCGCCGCAGTGAGCGTCAGAGCACAGTTGCGGAGGCGAGCGCGGGGCCGATCGCGCCTCCGAGGAGGTAGAGCAGGGTGAACAGCCCGATCGCTGTCGGCTTGTGCCGCTCGGGCACGGCGGCTGTGGCCACGATGACCTGAGTGGCGTTGGCCGAGGTCGCGGCGAACAGCGCCAGGAAGATCCCGGCCAGCAGGAGAAGTGGCGCACTCGCGAAGACCGCGGCGAGCACGGCAATGGTCCCGGCTGCCACGAGCACGATCCGCACGTTCGTACGGGAGAACCGGGCGGCGATGGAGGTGAACCCGAGGGTCGCGAGCGAGGCCAGGACCATCGCGACGAGCTGCCCGGTGGCGGCGGCGTCCTTCGTCCAGTGGGCGCGGGCGATGAGTAGCTGCGGGATGACGAACAGCAGGGTGAAGTACCCCGCGGAGAGAGCGAGCGTCAGGCCAGTGGCGGTCTGGAACCTGACGGACCGGATCGTGGTCACCGGCACATAGCCGTCGGGGCGGCGGCGCGTATAGGTGATGAGCCAGATGATCGAGATGGCCGTCGCTGCCAGGGCCGGCAGCGGGTTCGAGGCGACCATCACGACGCTTACAGAGAGCACGCACTGTGCGGACTTGGCGGCGCAGTAGGCGCCGGCCTCCGGGAAGCTGACCCATGACAGGCCGGACAGGATGTTCAGGATCGCGCCACCGCCGCCCGCCGCGATCTGGGGTGCGAAGGCCCGGACCACCGAGAGGGATCCCGCGACCACTTCCACCCGGGCCGGTCGATGGGCAGGGGCCCCGTATCCGTTTCCGAGGGGCCGCTTCCACCGTGGGGGCTCATCCGACAGGCCGGTCGTGGTACCGGCCTGTCGGGCGCTTTCGGTCAGGCGAGGTTCTTGGAGAAGAACTCGTCGAACCTGTCGAAGGGGATGAGGTCTTTGCGGTCGTACAGGTCGACGTGGTCCGCGCCTGGGACGATTACGAGGTCGATGTTGCCGGGTGCCTTGGCCTGGATGTCCTCGGAATAGTAACGGGAGTGCGCGTCGGCGCCGGCCACCAGGAGGGCCTTGCGGGGTGCCAGCATGTCGATGTTCGTCGCCAGCTGGAAGGCGAAGAACGACATCGGCGTGGTGCCGGTGAATGCGGTGGTGGAGTTGATCGAGCGCGGGTGGTAGCCGCGCTCGGTGCGGTAGTAGTCGAAGAAGATCGCCGTGATCGGGTCGGCGTCTGCCGGGAGGGTCTCGGGAAGGACGCGGTTTGTGGGGGCGACGTTGCCGTTGTCGTCGAAGGGGACCTCGTGGGAGAGTCGCTCGTAGGTGCCGTTCTCGGCGTCGATCCAGCGCTGCCGACTGAGGTGGTCCACGACCTTCTGGCGCTGCTCACGTGTGTAGTAGTCCTTGTGGCCGCGGGACATGCTGCGCGACATGTCGTACATCGAGGCCGTGGCGACCGCCTTGATACGGCTGTCTGCAGCCGCCGCGGTGAGCGCCATGCCGCTCAAGCCGCAGACGGCCTGCGCGCCGATCCGCTTGCGGTCGACGATCTTCTGCAGGCCGAGGAAGTCGACGGCGGCGCTGTAGTCCTCGGTGTAGATGTCTGGCGAGGCCACGTCGCGCACCGTGCCGCCGCTCTCCCCGGAGAAGGAGGGGTCGAAGGCAAGGGCGACGTAGCCGCGACGGGCGAACTCGTTGGCGTAGAGCCCCGAGGACTGCTCCTTGACCGCGCCGATCGGGCCGCTGACCACCAGGGCGGGCAGCTTGCCCCGGGCGTTCTTCGGCACGTAGAGGTCCGCGGCGACCTCGATGCCGTAGCGGTTCTTGAACCGCACCGAGGTCCGCTTGACGTTCTTGTCCAGCGCGAAGGTGTAGCCGCCCTTGTCCGTGGCCTTGCCCTGTCCTGTAGCGCCCGCGGCGCTGCTCGTCTCCGCACCGAAGGAGGGCACAGCCGCGACGGAGGCGGCGGCGGTGGCGGCGCCGGTGGCGGCGATCAGTCCGAGCGCTTTGCGACGTTCCATGGAGGCGACCTCATACTCGATCGGTGGAGGGAAGGGCGCGACGGTTGGTGATCTCGTGACCGAGGCGCGATTTCAGGAAACCGCTTCTGCGCCAGGCGTGGCAGGTCGCATTTATAGGGGGTACAAGCTCGACCCCCCACCCCGCGGGGTGTGTGTCGTAGCGTGGAAGGCGCAGCACACCGCGCCTCGGCCAGGCGGCCGCCATGTCCGAGGGCGGCCCAATTGGTGCAGGCGCCTCGGGCGGACGGCGTCCTTACTGGAGGAGTACCGAACCGGGCGCGGACGAGCGCTGAGCGACAACGAACCGCGACCGCTTCCACGAGGCCCAGTGGCGACGATGCATCGCCGCAAAATCTTGCCACGGCCTGGCCTGCGCCATCTGCCACGGTGGCCGGGACGATATCCGCCGGCGTACCGCGAGGTCTGGGAGGACCGGTTCGCCGCCCTCGGTCTGGTCCTCAACACCGGCCCTTATGGAACAACTCCCGCTACCTGGGCGCCGCCGTCACCCAGCTCCGCTCGGAGGCCCAAACCACATCAGGGCCGGGGACGTCGTCCTCCCTGCTCAACGACCGGCACATCAGCTCTCGGGCAGCTGCCTGCTCAACATCAAAGAGAGGGAATGCGCACGCTACTGGCCAGCGCGGTTGGTGGGTGTGCTGGGGGACTCCACGGGGGTGGCTGCCCAGCTGGCGAGGAGCTTGAGCCGGTCTTCGTGTCGGGTCGATCGGAGTGCCCATTCCGGACGTGGAGATGAAGCTCATCCGTGACGACTGGTCCGAGGTCACAGGCGGCCACGGCGAGATCGGGGAGATCGCGATCAAGGGGTCGCGGCGGTCGTGTCCAGCGCGGTGCCAATGTCGTCGAGGATGAGCACCGTCGCGTTTTTCGCGGCGGCCACCGGCGACGCCATGAGCACGAGCCACAACACCGGCACCAGTGGCCGGGAGAGCTCCCGCGCGGGGCTCTGGCTGGACGTGTGTGAATGTGCGGGTGAGTTGTCCGTCATGGTCTCCGCGCCTTCGGGGTGCGGGCGGAAGCTTGTCCGGTCGCCGGCCGCTGGCGCCCCGCCCTTGAAAGGGCGGCAGGGCCAGGACCGCATTCTCGGTGCTGACCCTGCGCATCGGGTGTTACCAGGGCAGGATCTGTTCGTCCTGGTAGAAGGCGCCGGTGCCCGTCTCGGCAGGGAGGTTGACGACGTGCTTGATGCTGGCCGCGCCGTCCGCGAGGGGGCGGCCGCCCTCGCCACCGAGATCGCTCGCCGTCCAGCCCGGGCTCGCGGCGTGAACGGTGATCCCGTCCTCGGCGAGCTCCGCGGCCAGCGAACGGGTCAGCGCGTTGAGAGCCGCCTTGGACGCACCGTAGGCAGGAGTGGCCGCCCCCATGCGCGCCAGCGACGCCGCCTCGCTGGACACGTTGACGATGCGGGCGCCCTGCGCCTTGCGCAGCACCGGCAGCATGGCCTGGGTGACACGCCACGTGCTGAACAGGTTGATCTCCAGCGCTTCCTGCACCACGCCCAGGTCGGCGGTGGACGCCTGCTGGGCGTAGTCGAAGATGCCGCCGACGTTGTTGACCAGCACGTCGAGACGACCGTGCTCGGCCTCGACCTTCTGCGCCGCGGCCTTGACGCTCGCCGGGTCCGAGGCGTCAAGCTGGACCGGGTGGGTGTCGCCGCCGACTTCTGCGGCTGCCTGAACTGCTGCATCGCCGTTGCGGGCACTGAGCAGCACGGTGTCGCCGTCTGCGGCGAACTGGGCGGCGAGCTCGCGGCCGATGCCGCGGTTCGCGCCGGTGATGAGGATGACGCGTGACATACCTGTGTCTCTTTCCTACGGGGGGCGATGGGTGGGGGCCAGCCGTTACGGCCGCTGATGCGGCGCCCACTTCGGACGCGCCCTCGGTCACCACCTTGACCCCGTGAGTTCACGATGTCAAACAATCAGGGTCCAAATCTGCTAGAGTTCAACATTATGGAATCTCGGGAATCATCAGGCCGCGTTCTCCAGTCCGTACAGCGGGCCTTCGACCTGCTGGAACGCATCGCGACGCACCCCGAAGGCGCGCGATTGAGTGAACTCGCCGACGGCGCCGGCCTGAACCGCAGCACCGCCCACAATCTGCTCGCCTCCCTCGAAGGGCTCGGCTACATCACCCAGGACAAGAAGGGCGCCGCCTACCGGCTGACCGGCAAGCTCAACCGCCTGCTGCGCCTGGACGCCGAGGCGGAGCACGCGCTGCGCGCCCGCATCAGGCCCGTGCTCAAGAACGTGAGCCAAGCATCGGGTGAGTCCACCTTCCTCGCGTTCGCCACCGGCACCGACTACCTGTGCGTGGACGCCGTGCAATCGGACCAGCCCCTGCACCTCGCCGTCAGGCCCGGCGAGCGAAAGCCGCTGATCGGCGAGGCGCTCGGCCACGCCCTGCTCGCAGCCGACGCAGACCTCGCCCACCTGGTCCGCGCCGATGACCCGGACCGGTGGGAACGCCACGCGCAGGAGATCGCCGACGCCAAGCACCACGGCTTCGCCCTCGACCTGGACAGCCAGCAGGCAGGTATCTCGTGTGTCGCGGTCGCGGTCACCCCACGCGCCGCGATCGCCGTCGCCGGGCCCACCACCCGCCTCCCAGAATCACGCCTCATCACGATCGGCCAGAAGATCCGCGAGGCACTGGACAAAGTGCGACCGGCCAACCAGGAATGGCTGTGACCCTGAACCACTCGAAAGCGGAAAGCCAGCGCATGTGAGAGCGCGCCAACTTCGGCGCCCTTGCCCACCGGAGCAACGGATCGGCGGGCTCTCCCGTCGCTCGCGGTCAGGCTGGAGGCACCACGGGCAGGACGATGCGGGACGGCCGGGCGGGATCGTGGAAGACCTGCTGCCGGGCCACTCGGGCCGTGGTCGCGTTCTCCTCGGGTTCGCCGGTGTTGAGGTTGCGGTCCCAGCGGGGGAAGTTGCTGGAGGTGACCTGGACCCGTATCCGGTGACCCGCCCGGAAGACGATGCTGGTCGACCACAGGTCCACGACGTGTTCGGCCGCCTCGCCCGGTGTCGCCGCGCGCACCCGCACGATGCCGTCGGCCACATTGCGGGAGACACTGTTCTCGTCCACGTCGCACAGGCGGGCCACCCAGTCGGTCGAGGGTCCGTCCGTGGCGGTGAAGAGCACAGCCCGGACGCGGCCGGTCACCTCGACGTCCTCGGTGATCGGTTCGGTGGTGAAGACCAGGACGTCCTCACGTCCCTCCACGGCCGTCTGCTCGAGTGGCCCGGGACGGAACTCGTCGGACATCAGGAGCGCGCCGCCGGTCGTGGGCACCGGGTCCATGGGGTCGTAGGTGAACTCCTCGGCCCGCTCGGCCGTGGACGGCGACTCCAGCGTCAGGCGTCCGTCGGCACGCAGGTGGAAGTCCGTGTCCACCGCCCGTGAGAGGGGCCATTCCGTCTCCTCGCGCCACTGGTTGATGCCCATGACGAACAGCAGCACCGTGCCCGTGTCCGGCTCCAGGGCCTCACCCTCGCCGAGCGTGCGCTGGAACCAGTCGAACTGCATGTCGTGCACGCGTCCCCGCAGGCCCATGAAGTCGGAGTGCGCGCCGAACCCGAAGTTGACGTCACCGACCACGTGCTGCCAGTTGGTGTGGGTCCACGGGCCCATGACGAGCGTGGCGGACCGGCCGGCGCGGCGCATGGCGGTGAAGTTGTCGAGCGTGCCCTGGCTGAAGATGTCGTACCAGCCACCGACCTGGAAGGTGGGCAGGTCGACCTCGTCGTGCCGGCCCGCGACAGTGCAGGACCGCGCCCAGTCGGGCTCCCGCCGGGACCGCTCGTAGCCCAGCTCGGGCAGATCGTGCCGGGCGAACGCGGGAAACCGCCCGGCGGGCAGCTCTCCGTAGCCGCCGCTCGCCAGGCCGTCCAGATCCTGCACGAGCCCGGTGATGCTGCTCACGAGACCTTCGCTGTCAGTGCGGTGACGGCGCATCAGCGTGTCGGCGCCCTGAAGGAGAGACCAGGGCACGCTGATGCCGAGTTCGATCGCGCCACCGCGCGTCCACAGGCCGTCGTCCGGATCGGACCACGTGATCAACGGTGCGATCGCCTTCAGCTCCGGCGGCTTCGACAGCGCCGCCATCCACTGGGTGTTGCCGAAATAGCTGATGCCGATCATGCCGACGGCGCCGTTCGAGCCGGGCAGGGCAGCGGCCCACCGCACGGTGTCGTAACCGTCGCTCTCCTCGTACGTCCACGGCTCCCATTCCCCCTCGGAGGCGAACCGGCCCCGGGTGTCCTGGATGACCACCAGGAAGCCGCGCCTGGCCGCGGCCAGAGGATCGAGTACAACGCCCATCATGGGCGTCTGCTTGCCGTACGGCAGCCGGCTCAGCAGCACCGGCCACGGCCCCGTACCTCCGGGCCGGTAGACATCCGCGCGCAGCACCGTGCCGTCACGCATCTCCGCCGGGACATCGAACTCGATCCGTATCTCCGCCACGCGCTGCTCCTTCGCATGCCACGACGCTGTCAGGCACATGGTCGAACCTGGTCCCCGTCCCGCACTACCCCCGAACGGGGGTGGCTACGGCGCTCCCCGGGACAGTCACTCCACCGCGTTCAGCAGGTCGGCCAGCAGGTCGGGCCGTTCCAAGGCGATGAAGTGGCCTGCTCCCGGCACCTGCGTGAAATCGGCGGCCGGCAGCAGCTCCTTGTCGGCTTGCCGGTCCGATGGCCGCGACCAGTCCTTCTCCCCGTAGACGAGGTGGACGGGTGCCTTGACCTCGGGGTAGCGCGAGCGGGCGGCGATGAGACTGGGCAGGCTCTGGTACACGGCCCGGGCGACGCTCGGGTAGCCGGGGCGGCTGCCCACCTGGAGGAGTTCGTCGACGTAGTCCGCCCGCAGCGCGGTCTTGTCGACCAGCCCGCCCTGAAGGATCCTGCGGAGGGCGGCCTTGGGTTCCACCCCGGCGATCACCGGACCCACCCCCGGAGTGAGGACACCGCCGACCACCAAACGGGCGAGAAGACCGGACCGGGCGATCCCACCGGGGAAGTCGTACGTGTTCACCGCGACGATGCGCCGTACCCGCTCCGGCAGATCGGCCGCGGTGGTCAGGGCGAGCACCGCCCCCATGGACTCCCCGACCAGTGTCACGTCGTGGAGGTCGAGTTCGGTCAGGAGCCGCTTGACGCCCGCGCGCATGGCCGGCTCGTCGTACGAGGCCCCGGGCACGATCTCGGAGTAGCCCATCCCCGGCAGGTCGAGGGCGTACACGGTGTACTGGTCCGCGATCAGCGGGATGAGGGAGCGGAAGTGCTCGGCCTGGGTGCGCACGGTGTGCAGCAGGACCACGGGAGCGCCGGTGCCCGCTCTGAGGTAGCGCAGGGTCCCCTCGTCGCTGCGGTGTCCTGCGCGCGGGGCGATGGTGTGGCTGGTGGTTCCCGGGATGCGAATCGTGGGACGTGGCTCTGGGCTGGGCATCTCGCTGGTTCCCTTTGAGTGAACTGCTGCGGACGGGTGGTGCGGACAGGGCCCGCCCGAAGGGGGGTGACCACGGACCAGCCACTGGATTCATTGAGAAACCGACCGGTTTCCATCACCGTAAACCGATCGGTTTCCGAGCGCAAGGCTGAGGTTGCCATCAGCGGCAACAGGGTCAGCGCACAGGAGAGACGCGAGAGTGTCATCCGCACGGCGGTCGCCGATTCCGAACTCAAGGGCTGCTACGGCACGTCTAGGGAGGGCGCGGTGACGGCGCCTCCTCGAAAGGGGGGCGTCAGTGCATGCCTGCCGCATCGAGCAGGGTGGTCACGGTGGGCGTGACGAGCCCTGTCAGATCGTCGGCTCCGATCCCCGCGCGGGCGCCGGCCCCGTCGAAGACCAGGCTGAGCTGCCGGGCCAGCAGGTCGGGATGGCTTGCCCCGCCTCGTTCGGCCTCGGCACGGAAGAAGGCGGTCAGATTCTCTTTGACCCGGTGGGCCACCTGGCTCGCAGGGTGGCTCTGGTCTTTGAGCTCGATCTGAGCAGCCAGGTACCGACAGCCTTGGAAGTCAGGCGCACTCGCCTGCTCCTCCAGCTGGTCGAAGACGTGCAGGATCCGCTCGCGGGGTGAACGGCCGTCGTCCGCCGCCGGCAGGAGCCCGGCCGCGAAGGCAGAGGCGCGTTCCCCCAGGCTCGCCGCCAGCAGTTCGTCCTTGCTCTCGAACAGCTGGTACAGGGAACGCTTCGACACCGCCGCCGCCTTGCACAGCGCCTCGACGCCGATGCCGACACCGTCTCGGTAGGTGAGTGTGGCCGCCGCCTCCAGCAGCCGCTCTCTGGTGCTGGGTTTCACATCGGTGGTCATACCGCGAGGTTAACTCGATGTGGATAAATTGAAAACCGATCGGTTTACAGCGCTGCACCGGGGCGGTCTCGCGCCGCCCACGGGCCGAGCGGGCATGTGAGTCCGGTTCCGCTACGCCGGCACGGCGGCCTTCTCGGCTTCGTCCGGGCGGGGACGCGGCAGTCCGGCTACGGACGCGAATCCGGGCCGGAGGTCCTGCAGGCGTACACGAGGACCAAGTCGGTCGTTATTTGACGACCCGGTCGCTGCCTGAGCGGCGTCACTTTGCAGGAGGGTGAGCCCGCAGCTATCCTCATATTCAACAATGCGACTAGGTGCCTAGTTGTTTAGCGATGGCCGTGTGCCACTTCCATCAGCAGCGTTGACGAGAGGCGGTCGGCCCCGTGTCGAGCAGTGGGTATCTGCGCTATGTCGCCCTGGGCGACAGTCATACCGAGGGGCTCGGGGACGGCGACGACGTCCGTGGTCTTCGGGGCTGGGCGGACCGGCTCGCCGAGCAGGTCGCCCGCCACAGCCCCGGCCTGCTCTACGCCAACCTCGCGGTGCGCGGCCGTAAGGCCGGTCAGGTGCGCGCCGAGCAACTGGCTCCGGCTCTCGCGATGCGGCCTGATCTCGCCACCGTGGTGGCTGGGGTCAACGATGCGTTGCGCCCCAGCTGCGACCTCGACGAGGTGGCCGGCCATGTCGAGGCGATGTTCGCCGCCCTCACCGCGCAGGGCGCCACCGTCGCGACCCTCATGTTTCCCGATGTCGGGCGTATCACGCCGTTGGCCCGCCCGATCGGTCACCGTGTTCTCGCACTCAACGCGCGCATCCGGGAGGCCGCCGACCGCCACGGCGTGGTGGTGGCGGAGACGGCCGCGCACGCGGCGGCGACCGATCCGCGGTTGTGGGGTGCTGACCGGCTGCACGCCGGCCCGCTGGGACACGCGCGCATCGCGGCTGCCGTGGCCCAGGCGCTCGGTCTGCCGGGCAGCGACGACAAGTGGACCCTTCCCCTTCCGGCCGAGGGGACAGACATCTCTGTCTGGAGGGCCGTGGGTGCCGAAGTGCGCTGGGCCGGCACCTTCCTCGGCCCTTGGGTCGGCCGCCGCCTGCGTGGCCGCTCCTCCGGCGACGGCCGCCAGGCCAAGCGGCCGGCGCTGCTTCCGGTGGCCGCGTCCGCCGGGGACACCTCCCCATCGGTGTGATGCTCTGGCTTGCGACGACGCCGGCGGCTCCTCGTGCTGAACTGCTCTTCACCGGACGGGAGCTGGAAATGAGTGACATCCATCCCTCCGCGTAGGGCAAGCTGTTCGGCGCGCCCGTCGCCCCGCGACACTTTCACCGTCGCCGCACTCACCAGCTCCGAGGCGGCGCGCAACGCCGTCCGCCCGACACTCACCGTGCTGGCCAGTCGGCCTATGCGCAGGTAGGCAGGGAGCTGACGCTCAGGCAGAGCTGGCCGTTGCCGTGCTCATGCCGCTGACCGACCCGACCGTGGCACAGGTCGGGAGCGGGCATCCGCTGCGGGCTGCTCACGACCGTCCAGGTACTAACTTTGTTGACTGGCTATGTGGGTGGGGCCGCCGCAGTCAGCCGTCGGCCCGGAGCGCGGCCGTGCGCTGTTCGAGCCTGCGTAGCGCCATGTCCCCCCACTGGAGGTTCTCCCGCTCGAACGACATCCCGCGCAGCAGCGTGAGATACGGGCCGATGCGCTCGGCCTCGGCGAAGTACGCCTCCTCGGAGCGCCCGTCGAGCAGACGCCGCCGGAGCCGCTCGTAGCGGGCCAGCTTGGCGGTGGCCCACTCCATGCGCTCGGTGATGGCGGTCCGGACCGCTTCGATGTCGCCGTCGTCCAGGCACTGCACCTTGACAAGCAACTCGTCCCGGATCACCGCCGGTTTACCCAAGGGCTCGGCGGTGTAGGCGTGGACGGCCTTCCGCCCGGCCTCCGTCAAGGAGAACAGTCGCTTGTTGGGGCGGCGCTCCTGCTCGACGACGCGGGCCGTGACGAGTCCTGCGGCCTCCATGCGATCCAGCTCCCGGTAGAGCTGCTGAGGCGTCGACATCCAGAAGTTGGCGACCGTCGCGTCGAACGCCTTCGCGAGGTCGTACCCGGACGCCTCGCCCTCCAGCAGCGCGGCCATCACCGCGTTCCGCAAAGCCATGGATGCACGCTAGCAGACTAATCAACAACGTGACTAATGGTCACGCCTTCCCTGTAGACAAGCCCTAACGGGCCCTCTACTCTCCACCACACCTATTCACATTTCTGAGTATCAGAGGTGGGCTCATGCATCCCTTCCGCAAGGCCGTCGAGAGCCGCGACCTGGACGCCGTGGCCGCTCTGCTGGCCGACGACGTCGTCTTCACCAGCCCCGTCACCTTCAAGCCGTACCCGGGCAAGGCGATCACCGCAGCGATCCTGCGCGGGGTGCTCCGGGTCTTCGAGGACTTCACCTACATCCGTGAGATCGCCAATTCCGACGGCCGCGATCACGCCTTCGTCTTCACCGCCACTGTCGCCGGCAAGCAGCTCCAGGGATGCGACTTCCTGCACTTCGACGACGACGGGAAGATCGACGAGTTCACGGTGATGGTGCGCCCGCTCTCCGCCGCCCAGGCGCTCGGCGAGGCCATGGGCGCCCAGTTCGAGCAGATCGCCCGAGAGGCCGCCGAACAGTAACCACGACGACGGACTTCGACGGACTGCGCACCCTCTTGCGGAGCGCCACAACGTCCCCGGCTGAGAGGCCAACGACATGCCGTGCGTGAAGTGACGGCACTCGGATCGGGTCGGGCCCCGGGGTCGGCGGTGCCGAGTTCCTGTGGTGGGACTGAAGAACCAGCGGTCGGCCACGTCCTGTGCCTCCCGGCCGAACGTCCGTGCCTTGGCCGCCAGACTGAACGCCTCACGGACCTCTGGTTCCCCTTCCGACCCGCCAGGCGCGAGCGGGAGAGTGACGACCGCGACCGGTTTGCGGCCCGGACCACGCCGCCGGAGTCTGGAAGTGTCCCGCAGACGAGGCATGGCCTGGCTGATTCCTCATCGATCGAGAGGAGGCAGGCCGCTATGACCAGCATCGCCCACCGCATGGCCGCCCTGTTCCGGATCAAGGCGAACAAGGCCCTCGACAAGGCCGAAGACCCGCGCGAGGTACTGGACTACTCCTATACCCAGCAGCAGGAATTGCTGCAGAAGGTACGGCGTGGTGTGGCGGACGTGGCCACCAGCCGCAAGCGCATCGATCTGCAGATCAACCAGTTGCGCCAGTCCGGCGGCAAGCTGGAGGGGCAGGCCCAGCAGGCGCTCGCCGCCGGGCGCGAGGATCTCGCCCGCGAAGCTCTGAGCAGGCGCACCGCGGTGGCCTCCCAGCTCACGGACCTGCAGACCCAGCAGGCAACGCTGCAGGCCGAGGAGGAGAAACTCACCCTGGCTTCACAGCGCCTTCAGGCGAAGGTGGAGACCTTCCGCACCAGCAAGGAGACCATCAAGGCCCGCTACACCGCGGCCGAGGCCCAGACTCGCATCACCGAGGCCGTCACCGGCATCGGCGAGGAGATGGGCGATGTCGGCCTGGCCATGCAGCGCGCCGAGGACAAGACCGAGCAACTACAGGCTCGCGCCGGTGCGTTGGATGAACTGCTCGCCTCCGGCGCCCTGGAGGACGCCATGCTCCCTGCCGGCCGCGACGACATCCAGGCCGAACTCGAACGGGTCACCGCGGGCCAGGACGTGGACAAGGAGCTGGCCCGGATGAAAGCCCAGCTCCCCGCGTCCGCCACCCCGTCGGCCCTGGAAGGCAAGAGCGCCGAGCAGGGCCCGCCGGACCAGGAGGGGACATCATGATCATGCGGATTCTCGGCGAAGGCCAGTACGAGATCACGGAAGATCACCTCGGCCGGCTCAACGAGCTGGATGCCGCTCTGCAGTCCGCGGCCGACGCCGACGACGACATGCTGTTCGCCACCGCCCTGTCGGCGCTGCTGGACGCGGTACGCAGCTATGGCGCGCCCCTGCCGGCCGAGACGATCACGCCGTCCGACCTGGTCCTGCCCGACGAGGGCACCAGCCTCACACGGGTGCGGGAGCTGCTCTCCGACGAGGGCCTCATCCCGGGGTGACGACGCTGCGCGGCCGATTCGAGCCCGACCGGCAGCTCACCGCCCGGTGCCGGTCACGATGTTCCTCCGCGGGCTGCCGTACGTCGCGTCCATCGCCGCGTCGATCGTGCTGCTCGACTCCGTCGTCCTGGTCGTCGAAATGTCGTTGCGCAGGGCAATGCCGTGCCAGTGGACCGAGGTGGTGGTCTTGCCCGGCAGCTGGTTCGCGAGTTCGGCGATCAGGGTGTCCCCGGCGGACAGTCGGATCTCCTTGGCATCCGTCGAGTGGCCACCGTGGACGGAACCGAGGGAGGCTGGAGGGAGACGGCGGTCCACAGGCCCCGGCGGCGGTATCCGGTCGCGCGCGAAGGCCGCGACCGAACGGGGTGTGCAGCGGATGGGAGAAGACCCATGAAGGTCGGAGTGCTGACCGGCGGAGGTGACTGTCCAGGTCTCAACGCCGTGATCCGCAGCGTCGTCCGCAAAGGCGTCCAGGATTACGCGCTCGACTTCGTCGGTGTGCGGGACGGTTGGCTCGGTCTGCTCCGGAACGACGTCGTCCCACTGGACATCTCCAGCGTGCGGGGAATTCTCCCCCGCGGCGGCACCATCCTGGGGTCCTCCCGTACGAACCCGTTCAAGCACGACGACGGGCTGCGACGGGTACGGGACACGCTCGCCGCGCATGATGTGGACGCGCTCGTCGTGATCGGCGGAGAGGACACGCTGGGGGTGGCCACAGAGCTCAGCCGCGAGGGAATCAACCTCGTCGGTGTGCCGAAGACCATCGACAACGACGTCTCGGGCACCGACTACACCTTCGGCTTCGACACCGCCGTCGGTATCGCGACGGAGGCCATCGACCGCCTCCACACCACCGCCGAGTCACATATGCGCGCCCTCGTGGTGGAGGTGATGGGACGGCATTCCGGGTGGATCGCCCTGCACGCCGGCATCGCGGGCGGCGCCAACGTGATCCTCATCCCGGAGCGGCCGTTCGACATCGAGCAGGTCTGTGAGCAGGTGATGCGCCGGTTCGAGATCAATTACGCGCCGATCGTCGTCGTGGCCGAAGGGGCCGTCCCCAAGGAGGGACAGATGGTTCTCAAGGACCGGTCGCTGGACGAGTTCGGCCATGTGCGGTTGTCCGGCATCGGCGAATGGCTGGCCCGGGAGATCACGGCACGCACCGAGAAGGATGCCCGCACAACGGTCCTGGGGCACATCCAGCGCGGGGGCACCCCCAGTGCCTTCGACCGGTGGCTCGCCACCCGTTTCGGGCTGCACGCCATCGATGCGGTCAAGGAGAGGGACTTCGGCCGCATGGTCGCCCTGCGGGGCACGCGGATCATCCGCTTGCCCCTCGCGGAGGCCACAGCGGAGAACAAGGTGGTGGAGCCGTCGCTGTACGACGAGTTCGAGGCGTTCTTCGGCTGAGCCGTCACCCGTCGTGCGGTACGACCGCGACCGGGCAGCGAGTGTGGTGCAGCACGGCGTGCGTGACCGGTCCGAGACGGCCTTCGGGCGCCAGGCGCTCGGTCCGAGCAAAGCCCGGCAGCCAGGGCGTGCGGTAGGGCCGACCGCCCCTGCCGACCGGGGCCGGACGGACCTGCGCGGTAGGCGTCCCGGCCGGATCGTCCCGCAAGGCCCCGACCCGCCGGTGGACGGGGCCGACCGGCCCAAGCGCGCCGCACCGATCCGCGCCAAGCTGGAACTGCGGCGCGAACCGGGCACATCGCCCGTGCCAGGAAGGTGGTCAACCATGAAGGCCTACGTCTTCCACGGCCCTGGACAGTCCGCCTGGGAGGACGTCCCGGACCCCGGCATCAAGGAGGCGACCGACGCCATCGTGCGCGTCGACGCCGTCACCATCTGCGGAACGGACCTGCACATCCTCAAAGGCGACGTACCCGAGGTACGCCCTGGCACGGTGCTGGGGCACGAGGCGGTCGGCGAGATCGTCGACGTCGGAGGCGACGTACGCACGGTGCGGCCGGGCGACCGCGTGCTGGTCTCCTGCATCACCGCCTGCGGCCGCTGCCGCTACTGCCGGGAGAGCACCTACGGCCAGTGCCGGGGCGGCGGAGGCTGGATCCTGGGCCACCTGATCGACGGTACCCAGGCCGAGTACGTCCGCGTGCCGTACGCGGACCTCTCGGTGCACCGGCTGCCCAGCGCCCTGGACAGCAAGGACGCCGTGCTGCTGGCCGACATCTTCCCGACCTCCTACGAGGTCGGCGTGCTCAACGGGCACGTACGGCCCGGAGACACCGTCGCCGTCGTCGGCGCGGGCCCCATCGGGCTCGCGGCCGTCGCCACGGCCCGGCTGTTCGCTCCGGAGCGCATCGTCGCGGTGGACCTTGCCGCCCCGCGGCTGGAGGCGGCCAGGAGACTCGGCGCCGACGCGGTGGCCGACGCCCGGGAGGCCCCCGAACAGCTGATCGCGGACCTCACCGACGGACTGGGCGCGGACGTGGTCGTCGAGGCGGTCGGCGTCCCGGAGACCTTCGAACTCTGCACGCGCATGGTGCGGCCCGGCGGGCACGTCGCCAACGTCGGCGTGCACGGCAGACCCGCGACCCTCCATCTGGAAGACCTGTGGATCAAGAACGTCACCATCACCACGGGGCTGGTGGACACGTACTCCACCCCCACCCTGCTCCGGATGGCGGCCGCAGGCCGCCTGCCCACCGGGCAACTGGTCACGCACACCTTCCCGCTGACCCACATGGAGGAGGCGTACGACGTCTTCGCCCGGGCCGCCGACACCGGTGCGCTCAAGGTCGTACTGGGCGAGGAGCCGCACGAGGAAGTCGTCCCCTACCGGGCGGCCTGACGAAGGAGAGAGGTGACGGGTCATGACCGAACGGGCCTCGTCCCATGCCGTGGAAGGACGCCCGCTGGGCGACCTCGGGCGGCGGATCACCCAGCGGCGTACCGAACTCGGCCTGAGCCGGCAGGAGACGGCCACACGGGCGGGCATGGCGCCGGCCTACCTCCAGTACCTGGAGGAGCGGCCGACCGCCGACCCGGGCGCCGGCACCCTCCTCCGGCTGGCAGGAGCACTGAAGACGACCGTGTGGCACCTGACCGGTGGGGACACCCGGCTGCCGCCCGGGCTCGGCCGGGCCGCGCGCACCCCCCGGTTCACGGAACTGACCGAGACGGAGTGCCGCTCCCTGCTCTCCACGCACGGGGTGGGACGTCTCGCCGTGCCCACGGACTCCGGGCCGGTCGTCGTACCGGTCAACTACAGCGTCGTCGACGGCGGGATCGTCTTCCGCACCGAGCCCGGCACGGCCCCGGCGCAGGCGGACGGGCAACGGGTCGCCTTCGAGACCGACCGCATCGACGAGGCGTTCAGCGAGGGCTGGAGCGTGCTGGTGCGGGGCCCCGCGAAGACGGTCACCGATCCGGACGAGGTCGCCCGTCTCGAGGAGCAGGCCTTCAGCACACCCTGGGCAGGAGGCAGACGCGAACTCTGGCTGCGTATCGAGCCCGTCTCCGTCACCGGGCGCCGGATCACGGTCGTCTGAACGCGCAAGGACGTCACGCATCGTTTCCGAGTTCCGAGGCCCGTGCCGCGCTGCGGGGAGGCGCCCCGCGGCCGGTGCGGCGCACACTGGAAGCACGCCCGTGAGGGGTGAAGCGCGATGACTCGGACACGTCGTGGGAATGTCGCCGGAGTGCGACTGTGGCGGTGGCGGAACAATCCTCTGCGCCGCCGCAGTGACCGCCTGGAGGCCTGGACCGTGCTCCTCGCCTGGGTCCTCGCCGCGCTGGGCGGGGTGATCGCGGGCCTGGTCGCGGCCGGAGGGGTGGACCGTTCTCTCGCCGAACAGCGAGCGGAGTCGCAGGCCGTGCGGGCCGTGCTGACGGAGCGGGCGCCGAAGGCCCCGCAGGTGACGACGGACGGCTCCGGCGGCGACACGGTGTTGGCCACGGTGCGCTGGACCGCACCGGACGGCTCACCGCACACCGGACGGACCGAGGTCGAGCCCGCCGCCGCGGCCGGAACCCGGGTGACGGTCTGGACCGACCGCTCCGGTGAGCTGGTCGACACGCCCCTCACCCCCACGGAGTCGATGTTCCAGGCGGCCGGTACGGGTGTCCTGGCCGGTGCCGGCACCGCGGCGACGGTATGGGTGTGCGGACGGCTCGTGCGCCTGCGACTGGACCGGCAGCGGCTCGCCGCTTGGGACGCTGAGTGGGCGCGGGTCGGGCCGCAGTGGAGGAAGCGGATGACCGGCTGACCAGGAGCCGGCCGGTCCCGCGGTTGCCGTACGGCCTGGCGCGGCTCACTCCGGGCGGCTGCTCCCGGCCTTGCGCGGGTTGTCCTGCGTGGTCGTACGCCTCCCGCCGCCGGGCGGCGGGACGTCGCTCACAGCCGGCTCCCGCTGCCGTACGGGGCGTACAGGTCGAGCAACCGGACACGCGACGCGTGCAGCCGGTGGGCGACCACCCGGCCGACCCAGTCGGCGATCGCACGGCCGAACTCGGCGTCCCGGAGGCACATCGCCTGCACCGCTTCCGCGTCGAACTCGTAGGCGCGCACCGGGCTCACCGCCTCCGCGCCCAGATGCCACACGTACGGCGGGAAGTGCCACGACCAGCCGGCGAGCTCGCCGTGGCCCAGGGACTCGACGACAGCGGCCCGTCGGCCCGGGACACGGAGGTCGAGCGCGACAGTCCCGGTCCGCACGATCCAGAACCGGTCGGCGCGCCGCCCTTCCTCGAACATGCGGGTGCCCACGTCGAAGGACACCTCGCGAGCCACGCGCATCAGCCGCTGGGCTTCTCGGTGGTGCCGGAGTCCTCGGGCCGCTGACTTCAGCCTGTGCCCGGCCCCTGCGGCGCACTACGGGCCGAACGGCCCCTGCAAGGGACCGACCGCCCCTCGCGTCCGGCTGCGGCGGGTGCGACGGTGAGAGTGGATCTGCACCATGCCGGGCACGAGGCGGTGGGCACGATGACGATGGAACTTCCCCTGGTCGTGGGTGTCGACGGATCGGACGGCAGTCTGCCGGCGGTCGACTGGGCGGTGGACGAGGCAGCCCGGCACGGACTTCCCCTGCGGCTGGTCCACGGATCCCTCTGGGAGCGGTACGAGGGCCTCACCCCGTCGGTCGGCCCGGACCGCCCCGCCGGGCAGGTGTCGGCCGACCACATCGTCGCCTCCGCTGCGGAGCGCGCCGGGCGGCGCAACCCCGACGTGAAGGTCTCCACCGAGGTCCTCCCCGCCGACGCGACGGACGCCCTGCTGCACGAGGGCGACAACGCCACCGCCCTGGTCACCGGCTCGCGGGGCCGCGGCGACCTGAAGGGACTGCTGCTCGGCTCCGTCGGGCTGGCCGTCGCGGCGCGTGCTCACTGCCCGGTCGTCGTGGTACGCGGCGACCAGGCCGGCCTGGCCGGTACCCACCGGCGGATCCTGCTCGGCGCCGGAGACCCGGCGACCGGCGAAGAAGCGGCACGCTTCGCGTTCCGCGAGGCCGAGGCCCGTGGATGTGTCCTGGACGTGGTCCGGGCCTGGCGCCGCCCCGCGCACGGATCTGCCGAAGCACCTGACCGGGACCACCAGGAGCGGGCCCGCACCGAGCTCGACGAACTGCTCCGCGACGCCGTGGCCGATCACCCCGGCGTCCGAGTGCACCGCGCCACGGTCGAGGGCCCGGCCCGCAAGGTGCTGGTGCACCGCTCGGCCGCGGCCGATCTGGTCATCGTGGGAACCCGGCGCCGGCAGGGCCACCTCGGGCTCCAGCTCGGCATCGTGGCCCACACGCTGCTGCACCACGCCGAATGCCCGGTGGCCGTCGTGCCGCGGCGCGTCCACGCGGAGACGATCCCGTGACGGCCCGGACCTGGGAGCACGAGGGATACCGCCCCGCCGAGGAACGGCTGCGGGAGTCGCTGTGCACGCTGGGCAACGGCTACTTCGCCACCCGCGGGGCGCTGCCCGAGTGCACGGCGGACGACGTGCACTACCCGGGCACCTACGCGGCGGGCTGCTACAACCGGCTCACCTCCGAGGTCGCGGGCCGCCGTGTCGAGAACGAGGACCTGGTCAATCTCCCCAACTGGCTTCCGTTGCGCTTCCGCCTGGCAGGCGGGCCGTGGCTCACCCCTGACACGGCGACCGTCCTCGACCACCGGGAGACCCTCCACCTCGACTCGGGCCTGCTGGAGCGCCGCACCCGGTACGGCCTCGGCGGGGGTCGGCCGCTGTCCCTGCGCCAGCAGCGGCTGGTGCACATGGGAGATCCGCACCTCGGGGCGCTGCGCACGGAATTCACCGCCGAGGACCTCACCGGCGAGCTGGAGGTGGAGGCCGCGCTCGACGGGGCGGTCGTCAATGCCGGGGTGCCCCGTTACCGTGACCTGGACGGTCGCCACCTGACCCATGTGCACACCGGCACCACCGTCCCCGGCACGGTCTGGCTGCGCTGCCGCACCCGCACCTCGGACATCCGGATCGGCATGGCCGCCCGGCTGACGGCCCAGGGCCCGATCACGGACGCGCACGAACCCTCACACGCCGTTCAGCGCGCCATTTTGCCCCTCGCCCCGGGCCGTGCCGCCGTCGTCGACAAGACCGTCGCCCTGCACACCTCACACGACCCGGCGATCAGTGATCCGCTGCAGGCGGCCGTGGACCGGGTGGGCGCGGCACCGGGCTTCGACGACCTGCTGGCATCGCACCGGACCGCCTGGGACCAACTGTGGCGCAGGACCGAACTCGACGCCCCGGGAGAAGCCGGAGCCATCCTGCGCCTGCACCTCTTCCACGTCCTGCAGACCCTCTCCCCGCACACCGCCGACCTGGACGTGGGCGTACCGGCCCGCGGGCTTCACGGCGAGGCCTACCGCGGGCATGTCTTCTGGGACGAGCTGTTCGTCCTGCCGTATCTGAACCTGCACCTCCCCGAGGTGTCCCGCGCCCTGCTCCACTACCGCCACCGGCGCCTGGACCGGGCCCGGGCCGCGGCACGGGCCGTCGGCCGGCGCGGCGCGATGTACCCGTGGCAGAGCGGGAGCGACGGACGCGAGGAGACCCAGCGGCTGCACCTCAACCCCCGTTCGGGCCGCTGGCTGCCGGACCATACGCACCTCCAGCACCACGTCGGTTCGGCGATCGCGTACAACGTGTGGCAGTACTGCGAGGCCAGCGGCGACGCGGAGTTCCTGCACACCAAGGGCGCCGAGATGCTGGTGCAGATCGCGCGCTTCTGGGCCGACTCGGCCACGTGGGACGAGAACCTGGGGCGGCACCGCATCCGGGGTGTGGTCGGACCCGACGAGTACCACGAGGCCTACCCGGGTGCCGAGTGGCCGGGCCTGGACGACAACGCGTACACCAACGTCACGGCGGCCTGGGTCCTCGCCCGCGCACTGGAGGTGCTGCGCGTCCTGCCCGAGCCCCGCTGCCGCGAACTCCTCGAACGCATCGCCCTGGACGATGGTGAACCCGACCGCTGGAAGGAGGTCTCCCGCACGCTCCACGTTCCCTTCCACGACGGGATCATCAGCCAGTTCGAGGGCTACGGCGATCTCGCCGAACTCGACTGGGACGACTATCGCGATCGTTACGGCGACATCAGGCGCCTGGACCGGATCCTGGAGGCCGAGGGCGACAGCGTCAACCGCTACAAGGCGTCCAAGCAGGCCGACGTGCTGATGCTCGGCTACCTCTTCTCACCCTCCGAACTCCAGCGCCTCTTCCGCCGGTTGGGCCACCGGCTGGAAGAGGAGACCTGGCAGCGCACCGTCGACCACTACCTGGCCCGCACCAGCCACGGCTCCACCCTCAGCGGTCTGGTCCACGGCTGGGTCCTGGCCCGATGCCGACGGGCCGAGGCCTGGCGGTACTGCCAGGAGGCCCTGCGGGGCGACATCGCAGACCTCCAGGGCGGTACCACCGGCGAGGGCATTCACCTCGGCGCCATGGCCGGCACCCTCGACCTGGTCCAACGGGGACTGCCCGGTCTGGAGACCCGCGCCGGTGCACTGTGGCTGGACCCCGTGCCGCTGCCGGAACTGTCCTCGTACGGCTTCTCCCTCCGCTACCAGGGCCACTGGGGCATACGACTGCGGCTGACGAGCGGACACGTGGAGATCGCCGTACCGCCGTCCGGCCTCCCGCCGATCGAGATCGAGCTGCCCGACCGTGCGATCGGCGTGCAGCCGGGGGAGACGTGCCGGCTGGCCCTCATGGACGGGTGAAGGGGCCAGGAGCCCTCAAGGGCGCCCCAGGCACCCCTCGGGCAGGGCGGCTCCGGTGCCGCACAGATGCTCGATGGCCGCGGCGAAGGAACGGCAGTCGAAGAGAGCCGAGTGTTCCTGCCCGGCCGCGGGCCTGGGGAGGCCGAGCACCTGCCACAGGCGACCGACGTTGACCGTCGCCGTCTCCGGCGCGAGGGAGTTCAGCCACGGGCGGATGTTGAGGAAATGGGCGGGGAGGAAGCCGTTCTCGACCTGCTCCCCACGGGCGCGCGCCCAGCCCAGGTTCTCCC
Source organism: Streptomyces sp. NPDC024017 (assembly GCF_040638895.1). NCBI lineage: Bacteria > Bacillati > Actinomycetota > Actinomycetes > Kitasatosporales > Streptomycetaceae > Streptomyces > Streptomyces sp. NPDC024017. The sequence continues at coordinate 493,229 of NZ_JBEZYZ010000003.1, forward strand.
CGAGAACCACCATGTCGTTCCCGTAGGAAAGCACGGACTGCCCCCGGCAGAAACCGAGGAAGTCGCCCAGCGCCTCGGCCGGCTCGACCCCCTCGCGGTCCACCCGTTCCTGGTCGATGCCGGTGAGCCCGGTGAAGTACGCGGACAGCCGCGGATTGGTCACGGGCCGCACCACTGCCTCGAACTCCTCGGCGACGGAGAAGTCCTCGCACAGCCGCAGCGCCCCGATCTGCACGATCTCGCGAAGCTGCCCCGGTGCCCCCCAGTCCTGCTCGAGCGCCCCCTGCCATGACGTGAACTCGAGATCGAACACGACGAACGTACGCAAGGCGTCTCCCTGTGGCACCGGTTGCGGCCAGGCTACTCCGCGTGACGATCGGTGTGCCCGTCAGGCGCCGGGAGCAGCTTCTCCTCGCGCGTCCAGAACCAGCACCGCGACGTGCAGGGACGTGCGCTGCAGCCCTGATTCCAGGTCGCAGCCGAGGAGTCGTTCGATGGTGTGGAGGCGCTGGTAGTACGCCTGCCGGGACATGCCCGCCAGCTTCGCCGCGACCGACTTGTTCCCGGCGGCCGTCAGATAGGCGCGCAGCGCGGGCAGCAGGTCGCCGCCGTTGCGGTCGTCGTGCTCGATGAGACGGGTCAATTGCCGTTCCGCATACCGCTGGAGGCGGGTGTCCTTCCGCAGGACGCCCAGGAGTTCCGGCAGCCCGACATCGGCGGGCACGTAGAACCACCGCTCCGGGGACGCCGGTGTCACGGCCTCGGCCGTCTGCTCGGCCTCCTGCCACGACCGGGCGATCCCGGAGAGGTCGGTCACCCCCGGGCCGACGGCGACGACGGCTTCCGCTCCCAGTTCCTCGCGGGCCAGACGGCCGATGCGCTCGGCGACCGGCTGCCAGGCGCTGGCCTGCGCCAGTGCGAGGAGTACACCGATCCGGCCCGGGGCCGTCTCGCCGACCAGAGCGCGGATGCCGGTCTGCGCCAGCGCCTTCGCGACCCGTTCGTCGAGGTGCTCCCCGGTGCCGGTGTACGCGTGGCGGATGACCACGGCGAAGAGGCGGTGCCCGAAGGCCGGCAGCCCGAGGGCCTCGGCGCGGGCGCGGGCGTCCGCGGGGGAGCGGAACCGACGTTCGTACAGGTCCCGCAGCACGGAGCGGTGCGCCCGGCGCTCCCACCAGGCCGGTCCGGCCAGACGCGCCATGGTCAGTGCGACCGCCGCGCGCTCCAGGACCAGGACGTGTTCCGGGTCGGGCTCCGCGTTCAGCCGGCCCTCCAGCAGGACCAGCCGACCCCACGACCCGTTGTGGTCCTGCACGGGCGCGATCAGCCACCCCTCCGGACCGCTCGGCGTGATCTTCTCCAGAGTCGGCGCGGCCCGGGAACGCCGGGACCAGGCCGACACCACCGGCTCGTACGGCCGGCCGAGCAGGTCGCACATCAGGACCCGGTGGGTGAGGTCCTCCAGCACCACGGGGGCTCCGGTGAGCTCCGCAGTGGTGTGCACCAGTTCCTCGGGACCCGCCCCCCGCAGCGTCAGAGCGGTGAAGATGTCCTGGATGTCCCTCCCGCGCCGCAGCAGCGCCCCCTGGGCGTCGAGGATGAGCGCGTGCACCGTCTGTGTGACGTCGATGAACCGGACACCGCGGGCCAGCTCGACCAACGGCACCTCACGGGCACGGCAGGCGGCCACCAGCTCGTCGGGCACCTTCCGGTAGCGGTGACCGAGCTCCACCACCAGGCCGGCCGCGCCGACATCGGCGAGCTGGTCGACGTACCCCCGCAGCTCGGAGGCGTCCTGCGGATACGGCATGCCGGTCGTCAGTACCAGCTCGCCGCCCTCCAGGAAGTCGGCGGGGTTGAGCAGCTCGGTGACATGTACCCAGCGCACCGCACGGTTCAGCTGTGACTCTCCGGCCAGAACGCGCGGCATCCCTTCGGTGAGCACAGGCAGGCGCAAAACCTCCGCGATGGTGAGGAAGTGCCCGCTTACCAGGCGTCTGGGCGGCATAGAGGGTGCTTTCTTCCGAGGGATGCGGGGCCACCATCGCACCGGCCCATCGCGGTGACAAGAGGGGCCATAGCACTTTCCACAGGCTGGACACTCGCCGTGACAGACCGTCTCAAGAAGGCCGTGAGGTGGAACAGAGTGTGGGTTGACCTGCGTGTTCGCCCGGGTCGAAAGTGAACGCCATCCCCAGCAGGACACGGACCGCAAGAGTCCGCACGGTGTCCGCCCGGTGCTGGGGGGCACCACTGCCACCCATGCCACCCCCGGCGAAAGGAGACCTCATGCGCCGCATCCCGAAGCGCGTCGCCGTCATCGGCACCGGCAGCATGGGCAGCCAGGCCATGTGGCGACTGGCCGCCCGCGGAGCCGAGGTCATCGGCTACGACCGGTACGCGCCGGGTCACGACCGCGGCGCGGCAGGGGGCGAGACCCGCATCTTCCGCGCCGTGCACCTCGGTGAGCCCGGGTACATTCCGCTGCTGCGGCTCGCCGACCGGATGTGGGACGGGCTCCAGCGCGAAACCGGCTTCCCGCTGCGCCGTCGCAGCGGCTGCCTGGTGATGGGCGAGACCGAGTCCGCGTCCATGCGCCTCCTCCGCTCCGCCAGCACCACCCACCGGCTGGACCACGAAGTACTGGACCGGGAGGAACTCGCCCGTCGCTACCCGCAGCACCGCCTCCCGGACGGGCACACGGCCGTACTCGACCGAATGGGCTCCATCATCAGGCCCGAGGCGTCGATCCAGGCCGCCGCCACCCGCGCCGAGCAACTGGGAGCCCGGCTGCACCGCTACACACCGGTGCGCGAGATCGCCCCGGCGGCAGGCGGCGGGGTGCACATCGTCACCGACCACGGCACGGACCACGTGGACACCGCGGTGGTGACCGTCGGCCCGTGGATCAACACCCTGCTCCCGGACCTTCCGCGGACGGTCGACATCCGCCGGCTGATCAGCTCCTGGCACGTCCCCACCCGCCACGACTGGTTCGCGGGCGGAGCACCCGCCTTCGTCCGCAGCACCCCCCACGACTGCTACGGACTCCCGTCACCCGACGGCATCTCCGTCAAACTGGGCCTCTCCTACGCCCGCTACCTGCCCGTACCCGACCCCGAGCGGCTCGATCGCACGGTCCGCCCGGAGGAACTCGCCACCTTCCGCGAGCTCATCGCGGAGCTGATGCCCGACCTGAACCCCGACCCCATCAGGCTGTCGGTCTACATGGAGGGCTACACCGCCACCGGCAACCCGCTCGTCGGTCATCTCCCCGGCGAGGACGACATCGTCGTCATGGCCGGCTTCTCCGGCAGCGGCTTCAAACTCTCGCCCGCCATGGGCGAGATCGCCGCCGACCTGGCGCTCGACGGCACGACGGACCACCCCGTCGGCTTCCTCGCACCGGCTGGCGCCGGCGCCGTCTGAAACACGGACCGAACCGGATTCCGTTCCCCCGAACCCCTTCTTCGAGAACACACGTGGAGCCCTTCATGAGCGACCCCTCGTTCCGGCCGAAGTACGTCTCGTTCGATTGCTACGGCACGCTGATCGAATACCCGATCACCCCCATCACCCGTGAACTGGTGGGCGATCAGATCCCCGCCGAGCAGTGGGACCAGTTCGTCCGGGAATTCCGCGGCTACCGCTACGACCAGGTCCGCGGCGAGTACTACGCCTACGAGCAGGTGCTGCAGGACTCCTTCGAGCGGGTCTGCCGCAAGTGGGGCCTGAAGGCGGACCCGGAAGCGGGCAAGCGGTTCGCCGACGGCGTGCGCAGCTGGGGCCCGCACGCGGACGTGCCGGAGCCGCTGAAGAAGATGGGCGAGAACTACAAGCTGGTGATCCTGTCCAACGCGGACGACTCCTTCCTCGCGGAGAGCGTGCCCCGGCTCGGGGCGGACTTCCACGCGGTCTACACCGCGGAGCAGGCCGGCTACTACAAGCCCCGGTACGCCGCCTTCGAGTACATGCTCGACCAACTCGACGCGTCCCCCGAGGACTTCGTGCACGTCTCCTCGCACACCCGCTACGACCTGATGCCGATGCACGACATGGGCTTCCGCAACCTGATCCTCCTGGACCGCGGCTACGACCCCGTGACCCACGGCTACGACTACGTGCCGGTGAAGTCCCTGGACGACCTCAACCGCATGCTCGGCATCTGAACTCCCCACCCCTTCCGTACGGGACCCGTACGTCCCCGCATCACGGCTCCCCGTACCCCCAGCGAAATCCAGGAGGCTCTGTCATGGAAGACAACCGGATAGGACGCAGAACCGTACTCCGCACCGCGGGTGCGCTGGCCGCTGCCACCGCAGTGACCGGATGCGGCACTCTCATGGGCTCCGGCGGAAGCCGCAGCTCATCGGGCGGCGGCGGCGAGAAGAAGATCGTCGTCAGCAACAGCGGTGGCGCCTACAACGACGCTCTCACCAAGGCGGTCTACGAGCCGTTCGCCAAGGAGACCGGCATCACGGTCACCACGGTCAACTACCAGTCCGCACAGGTCATCGCCCAGGTCAGGCAGGGCCGGCCGCAGGTCGACCTGATGGACAACACCCTGCTGATCTTCCAGAAGATGGCCCGCCTGGACTGTCTGGAGCCGGTGGACCACGACCGGCTGAAGAGCGTCAAGGGTGCCGGAATCGCGGAGCACAACCTGCCGGAGCACGCGGTCGGCAAGAACGTCTGGGCGAGCCTGATGGCCTACCGCACGGACAGTCTGAAGCGCGCGCCGAAGGGCTGGGCCGACTTCTGGAACACCCACTCCTTCGCCGGTCAGCGCTCCCTGCAGAGCGCTGAAGCGGACTACCCGGAGCTGGAGTTCGCGCTGCTGGCCGACGGGGTGCCGCTGGACAAGCTGTACCCGCTCGACCTGGACCGGGCGTTCGCCTCGATGTCGCGGATCCGCGGCGAGGTGAAGAAGTTCTGGAACACCGGCGCCCTTCCGGCGGTGCTGCTGGGCCGCAAGGAGGTCGTCATGACCAGCCTGTGGAGCGGCCGCGCGGACGAGCTGATCAAGCAGGGCCAGCCGGTCGCCTACCAGTGGAACGGCGCCCGCAGGCTCACCAACGGCTGGGGCATCCCGAAGGGCGCGGGCAACACGGACGCGGCCTACAAGCTGATCGACTTCTCCCTGCGTCCCGAGGTGCAGGCGGCGTTCGCCAAGCTCTTCCCGCAGGGCCCGGTCGTCCCCGCGGCCACCAAACTGCTCTCGGACGACGTCCTGGCCACGCTGCCGACCTCGCCGCAGAACCTGAAGACCGGGTTCGACACCGATGTGGCCTGGTGGGACAAGAACCTGGAAGCGGTCAGCGAGCGCTGGCGGGAGTGGGCCGATGCCTGAGCGGACCCAACTTCTCGCCTCGGCCCTGGCTCCCGGGTCCCACTCGCTGACCGGTAAGTCGTTGTCCGTGACGGGGCTGCGGAAGTCCTACAGCGGGACGACGGTGGTCGACGGTGTGGACATGGAGATCGCGGCGGGCGAGTTCGTCACCTTCCTCGGCTCCTCCGGTTCCGGGAAGACCACCACGCTGATGATGCTCGCCGGGTTCACCGAACCCGACTCCGGCAGCATCGCCGTCGACGGCCGCGACATCACCAGACTCAACCCCGGAAAGCGCGACTTCGGTTTCGTCTTCCAGCAGTACCTGCTCTTCCCGCACATGACGGTCGCGGAGAACGTCGCCTTCCCCCTCCAACTGCGCGGAGTACCCAAGGCGGAGATCCGCCGCCGCGTGGGCGAGACCCTGGAGGCGGCGGGCCTGTCGAAGTTCGCCGGCCGCAAGCCCCGCGAACTCTCCGGCGGGCAGCAGCAGCGCGTGGCCCTGTGCCGGGTGCTGGTCTACCGCCCGCCGATCGTGCTGATGGACGAACCGCTGGGCGCGCTGGACAAGAAGCTGCGCGACCAGATGCAGACCGAGATCAAGTCCATCCAGCGTGAACTCGGCCTGACCGTCGTCTACGTCACGCACGACCAGGAGGAGGCCCTGGTCCTGTCGGACCGGATCGCCATCATGAAGGACGGCTGCATCGAGCAGTTCGACACCCCCCGCGGCCTGTTCGAGCGCCCCCGCACCCCGTTCGTGGCCGACTTCCTCGGCGCCGCCAACTTCCTCACCGGCAAGGTCGAGGACGGTGGGGGAGACGACTGCACCCGGGTGCGCCTCGACACCGGCGGCGTGCTCACCGCCCGCGCCCACCCCTGCGTGCCCGGACAGAGCGTGCGCGCCGCGGTGCGGCCGGGCAGGCTCCGCCTGGTCGGCGCCGAGGAGAGCTGCTGTACCGGCACGGTCGAGACGGCCGTCTACGTCGGCTCGCTGACCCGGATCACGGTCCGTCCGGACGGTGCCGCTCCGGGGACGCCGCCGCTGCGGATCGAGACCGCCGGCGTCCCGCCGCGCACGGGCGAGCGGGTCTGTCTCACCGCCGACCGGGACGATGTCAGCGTCTTCGACGCCACGGACGGGGGGTGAGCCGTGGCCGGCACCGTTGTCGCACCCACCAAGGTGCGTGTGAAGACGTCCGCGAAGCGCGGACACCGCTCCCGCATCGCCCTGGTCAACGCCGTCCCCGTCACGGTGTTCCTGCTGGTGTTGTTCGTCTACCCGATCATCGGGGTGCTCTCGCTCAGCCTGGAGGGCGACGGCGGCGGCTTCACCCTCCACTGGTACACCGACGCCCTCAGCGGCGTGAACCTCTCGGTACTGATCTCCACCCTGCGGATCTCCGCCGAGACCGCGCTGCTGAGTCTGCTGGTGGGTTTCGTCCTGGCACACGCCATCGCCCGGATGCGGCCCGTCTTCGCCGCCCTGGCCATGCTGATCGTCGTCGTACCGCACTTCATCAGCGCCCTGGTCCGCACCTACGGCTGGATCATCATGCTCGGTGAACACGGCATCATCAACTCGCTGCTGACCTCCGTACACGCCCCCGGCGCACCGTATTCGCTGCTGTACAACGAGACCGGCGTGGTCATCGGCACCACCTCCGTCATGCTCCCTTACACCGTCCTGGTCCTCCAGGGCGTGATGCGGGGCGTCGACGGCCGGCTCCTGGCCGCGGCGGCAGGCTTCGGCGCGACACGGTTGACGATCTTCCGCCGTATCTACCTGCCGCTCGTGGCGCCCGGAATCGGCACGGCAGGACTGCTCAGCTTCATCCTCTGCCTGGGCTACTACATCACCCCCGCCCTGATGGGCGGCGACAAGCAGACCGTCGTCGCGGCGCTCATCGACCAGCAGGTGATGAAGCAGGACCAGTGGAACTCCGCCGCCGCCTTCGGCGTCATCCTGCTCCTGCTCACCTTCGCCGGCCTCGGCGTGCTCGGCCTGGCCAAGCTCCGCCGCACCAAGGCGCACGCACGAAGGAGCAGCTCATGATGGAACTGCCCCCCACCCGGGCCGGACACATCGGCCGCGGCCTGAGCGCCACCGCCATCCTGCTCTTCCTGGCGCTGCCGATCGTCATCATCCTGGTCACGTCCTTCGGCGCGGACGGCATCGGCACCTTCCCGCCCGAGCAGTACAGCACCCGCTGGTACGAGCAGATGGCCGCACCCGGCGGCAACTGGGCCACCTCCATCGCCCTGTCCAGCCTGGTCGCCGCCCTGACGACGGTGTTCTCCCTGATCCTGGGCGTCACCGCCGCCACCGCCCTGGCCCGCGGCCGTCTCCCCCTGCACGCGGCGGTCTACGGACTGGTCCTGGCCCCCATGCTCATCCCCCAGGTGGTCATCGCCCTCGGCCTGTTCCTCTTCTTCGAACCGGCCGGCATGCTCGGCAGCCCCCTCGCCATCGCCCTCGGGCACACGGTGCTCTCCGCACCGATCGCGATCCTCATCCTGATCTCCACCCTGCGCGGTATCGACGAACGGCTCGAGGACGCCGCGGCCAGCATGGGCGCCGGCCGGATGACCATCGCCCGGCGCATCACCTTCCCCCTGGCCACCCCCGGCCTGATCGCGGCAGCGGTGTTCTCGTTCATCACCAGTTTCGACGAGTTCTTCATCGCCCAGTTCCTGTCCACCCCCGACACCCGCACCCTGCCGGTCCTGGTCTTCAACGCCCTGCAGTTCGACGTCGACCCGACCGTCACCGCGGTCAGCGCCGTGCTCATCGCCCTGGCCGTCCTGGCCCTCGCCCTGGTCGCCCTCGTCCGCAAACTCGGCGGCCACCGGGGCGGCCAGAACGTCCTCCCCGTCGAACCCCTCACCTGAGCCGGCCTCTGGTGGCGCCCGGCCGCGCCCTCCCCGAACACTTTCCCCGCAGGAGACCCGCAATGAAGACGATCCCGTACTGGGTGGAAACCGCCGGGGCCTTCCCCGACCGGTCCGGCAAGCCACTGACCGAGGACACCGACCTGGTGGTCATCGGCGCCGGCCTGACCGGTCTGTCCACCGCCCTCCACTCCGCCCGCAAGGGCGCCCGTGTCACCCTGGTCGAGAAGAGCCAGATCGGCTCCGGCGCCTCCGCGCGCAACGGCGGTATGGCGAACCTGGGCTTCACGATCGGCGTACGCCAGGCCATCCGCCGGTACGGACTCGAACGGGCCCGCGAGATCTACAACTCCTACGGCGAGGCGGTGGACACCGTCGAGCGGCTCGTGAACGAGGAGTCCATCGACTGCCAGTTCCGTCGGGTCGGACGCCTGGGCGTCGCGTCCCGCCCCGCGCACTTCGAGAGCAAGAAGGCCCAACAGCGCGACCTGGCCACGTACTTCGGGCACGAGACCACACTGATCGGCAAGTCCGAGCTGCGTTCCGAGATCGGATCCGACGCCTACCACGGCGGCCTGCTCGACCCGTTCAGCGCAGCACTGCACGTCGGCCGCTTCGTGCGCGGCATGGCCGAGGCGTGCGAGCGCACCGGTGTCGAGATCCACGAGCGCAACGCGGCCATCGGCGTACGGCGTACCGCCGCCGGCCGGTTCGAGGTCAGCACCGAGCGCGGCGTGATCCGCGCCGGGCAGGTCCTGATGGCCACCGACGCCTACACCGACAAGAACTTCCCGTGGCTGCGCCGCCAGCAGGTCTGCCTGGGCAGCTTCATCATCGTGACCGAGCCGCTCGGCGAGGACCTCGCCCGGGACATCATCCCGAAGGCCCGCCTCATCGTCGACTCCAACCAGGTCTGCCACTACTTCCGGCTCACCCCGGACAACCGGCTGTTGTTCGGCGGCCGCGCCCGCTTCGCACCGTCCGACCCCACCTCGGACAAGAAGAGCGGACAGGTCCTGTTCCGTGAGATGTGCGAGATCTTCCCCCAGCTCGCCCGGACGAAGGTCGAGTACGTGTGGGGCGGCTCCGTCGGCTTCGCGATGGACCGCATCGTGCACGCCGGGCAGACCGAGGACGGCGTGTACTACTCCATGGGATACGCGGGCCACGGCGTGCAGATGGCCACGCACATGGGGCAGGTCATGGCCGAGGTGATGGACGGCCACCCCGAGGTGAGCCCGGTCCGCGACCTCGCCCCGCCCCGCATCCCGCTCTACAACGGCACCGCCTGGTTCCTGCCCTTCGCGGGCGCCTACTACAAGACGCTGGACCGCATCCGCTGACCGGTCGGCAGTACCTCTACGCATACAAGGAGAAACCCACGATGACTGTCGTCCGTGATGTTCCCAAGCAGCTGTTCATCGGCGGTGGCTGGCAGGACGCCGAGTCCGGCCGGACCCTGTCCGTCGACAACCCGGCCACCGGCGAGGAGCTGTGCCGGGTCGCCGACGCCTCCCCGGCCGACGGCCGGCGTGCCGTCGAGGCGGCGGTCGCCGCGCAGGCGGCCTGGGCCGCCACCGCGCCCCGGGTGCGCAGCGAGATCCTGCGCCGCGCCTACGACATCATCATCGCGCGCACCGAGGACCTCGCGCTGCTGATGACCCTGGAGATGGGCAAGCCCCTGGCCGAGGCGCGGGCCGAAGTCGCCTACGCGGCGGAGTTCTTCCGCTGGTTCTCCGAGGAAGCGGTGCGTATCGAGGGCGGTATGACCACCGCCCCGGACGGCAGGAACCGCCTGCTGGTCACCCGCCAGCCGGTCGGCCCCTGCCTGCTGATCACTCCCTGGAACTTCCCGCTGGCGATGGGCACCCGCAAGATCGGTCCCGCCCTCGCCGCCGGCTGCACCATCGTCCTCAAACCGGCCCCCCAGACCCCCCTGGCCAGCCTCGCCCTGGCGGAGATCCTCAGCGAAGCGGGTCTGCCGGCCGGTGTGCTCAACATCGTCACCACCACCGACGCCCCCGGCGTCGTCGAGCCGTTGCTGCGGGGCGGGCAGATCCGCAAACTCTCCTTCACCGGCTCCACCCAGGTGGGCCGCATCCTGCTGGCCCAGTGCGCCGACACCGTCATCCGCACCTCCATGGAGCTGGGCGGCAACGCCCCCCTCATCGTCTTCGACGACGCCGACCTCGACGTGGCCATCGAAGGCACCATGGTCGCCAAGATGCGCAACATGGGCGAGTCCTGCTGCGCCGCCAACCGCATCTTCGTCCACACCTCCGTCGTCGAGGAGTTCACCACCCGCCTCGCCGCCCGCATGGCAGCGCTGAAGGTCGGGCCCGGCACCGAACCCGGCACCGACGTGGGCCCGCTCATCGACGTCGCCAGCCGCAGCAAGGCCCACGACCTGGTGCAGGACGCCGTCAAGCGCGGCGCCACCGTCCTGACCGGCGGTGAACTGCCCGAGGGGCCGGGCTGCTTCTACCCGCCGACCGTCCTCACCGGCATCGCCCCCGAGTCGGCGATCATCGACACGGAGATCTTCGGCCCGGTCGCCGCGATCCGCACCTTCGACACCGAGGACGAGGCCGTCACCGCCGCCAACGACACCGAATTCGGCCTGGCCGCCTACCTGTTCACCCGGAACCTCGACCGCGCCCTGCGCGTCGCCGAACGCCTCGAAAGCGGCATGATCGGCCTCAACACCGGACTGGTCTCCAACCCCGCCGCACCCTTCGGCGGCGTCAAGCAGTCCGGACTGGGCCGCGAAGGCGGACGCGTCGGCATCGACGAGTTCCTGGAGTACAAGTACATAGCCGTCCCCGTCGGAGCCTGACATGCCCGAGCGACTCGTCGTTCTCTACCGCGGCAACCGGCCACCCGCCACTGCACTCATCGAACGCCTCGCGGACACCGTCTACGCCACCGAGGAGGAACTGCCCTACCTCCTCCCCGGTGCCGACGCCCTCCTGGCCTGGGTGACCATCACCCCGGCCATCCGCGAGGCCTGGCCCGACAACCCGGAGAAGGCACCCCGCTGGGTTCACGCGTCCTCCGCGGGCGTGGACTCCTTCCTCTTCCCCGCCCTCGTCGACGACCCCGGCGTCACGCTCACCAACGCCCGCGGCGTCTACGACCAGCCCGCCGCCGAGTACGTCCTCGGCCTGATTCTCGCCCTCGCCAAGGACTTCCCCGGCACCTGGGAGCACCAGCGGCGCCGCGAGTGGCGCCCGCGCCCCAGCGACGGCATCACCGGACGCACCGTCCTGGTCTGGGGGACGGGGCCGATCGGCCGGGCCATCGCCCGGATGCTGCGCGCTGTCGGGATGCGGGTCTGCGGCGCGGGCCGCAAGGCCCGCACGGACGACCCCGATTTCGGCACCGTCCACCGTGCGACCACACTGCCCTCCGCCCTGGGGGAGGCGGACTACGTCGTCCTGGCCGCACCCCTCACCCAGGGCACCCGGGGCATGGTCGACGCCCCCGTGCTCGCCGCCATGAAACCGGGTGCGCGACTGATCAACGTAGGCCGGGGCGGACTCGTCGACGAGGAGGCGCTGGTCGACCATCTCGCCGCCGGACGGCTCGCCGGAGCGGCCCTGGACGTGTTCGCCCAGGAACCCCTGCCCGCCGAATCACCCCTGTGGGACATGCCCGGCGTGATGATCTCCCCCCACACGGCGGGCGAGACCACCGGCGAGCGGGAGGCGCTCGTCGAGGTGTTCCTCGACAACCTCACCCGGCACATCGAGGGCCGGCCGCTGCGCAACGTGGTGGACAAGCGGCGCGGATACGTGATCGACAAGGCGTACCCCGCCTGAAAGGCGGGGAGCAGGCGCCCCGGCCGGCCGCCTCCACCGGCCGGGGCGCGTGCTACTCGCCCTTCCTGCGCGCCAGTACGCTGCCCGTCACCGCCAGCACGGACAGCACCACCAGCGCCGCGGCCGGGCCGAGGACGGTCCAGGGGGCCAGTTCGACGTACGGCTGGTTCTCCGAGAGGAGGCGGCCCCACTCCGGGGCAGGCGGCTGTTCGCCCAGGCCCAGGAAGCCGAGCGAGGCCAGGACCAGGACCGTCGTGGGCAGCCGGAGCAGGGCGTTGCGCAGCAGGGCCGGGACCACCGAGGGCAGCAGGTGGCGGCGCAGCAGGTGCAGCCGCCCCGCGCCGAGCGCGACGGACGCGGCGATGTGCCCGCTCGCGCGTTCCTGTTCCAGCAGCGCGGAGGTCTGGGCGGCGTACGGGCTCCAGCCGACCACGCAGACCGCGCAGGCCGCGCCCCACACCGACGGTCCGGTCACGCCCGCGATCAGCAGGCCCGCGAGGACGGCGGGCAGCGTCGACACGACCTCCGTCGGGCCCGCGCTCGCCCTCGGTGCCATGCCCAGCAGCAGTCCGGTGACGGCGCTGACCGCCGTCACCACGAGGGCGACCGCGGCCGTGCGCAGCGCCCCGTGGCCCAGCCGGGCCAGGAGGTCGCGGCCCAGGGCGTCCGTGCCCAGGGGGTGTTCGAGAGAGGGGGACAGCAGCCGTGCCGCCGTGTCGACCTGGAGCGGGTCGCGCAGGAGCCCCGCTGTCACGAGGGCGAGCAGGAGCAGGGCACCGGCCGCGGTGACCCAGCGCAGGGAGCGCGGCACCGTCAGCGGAGGCGGGTACAGGGCAGGCAGGGCGCCGTCGCGCAGGGGCCGGCCGAGGAGGGCGTGACGCAGGGCGCGGATCAGCACGCCCGCGGCGACGCCCAGCAGGACCAGGGCCAGGGTCGCCGTCTGCAGCACCGGGAGGTCCTGCGCGACGGCGGCTTCCAGCGCGAGCCGGCCGAGCCCGGGGATGTTGAAGATCTTCTCCACGGCGACCGCACCGCCGACCAGGGCCACGACGGTCGGCAGCAGTTGCGGCAGTATGCCGGGCAGGGTGCGGCGCAGCCCGTCGCGGGCGATGTGACCGGGCGGGAGCCCGGTGGCGTAGGCCGTGCGCGCCCAGGGTTCGTGGAAGGCGGCGGGCAGTGCCTGGTCGAGCATGCCGCCGAGCATCGCGCCCGAGGGGATGCCGAGCGCGAGTGAGGGCAGCACCATCGACTGCGGGCCCTCCCACCCGCTGGACGGGAACCACCCCCACCACACCCCGCACACGGTGGCCAGCACCGAGGCGAGCAGGAACTTCGGCAGCGACGCCAGGACGGCGGCCGTGGTGCCCGTCCGGTCCTGCCGCAGCCGGCGCCGGGAACCGAGGAAGACCGTACGGGCACACACCAGTCCGGCGACCAGCACGGGGACCGCGAACGCGCCCAGCATCAGCGTCAGGGAGACCGACAGGGCGGTCCCCGCCTGCGGCATGACCGGTGCGCCGGAGACCCACGAGACGCCCGCGTCCCCGCGTGGCAGGCCGCCCAGCCAGTGCGCGAGGTGGACCAGGGGGCCCTCGTCCAGGCCCAGCTGCTCCCGCACAGCGTCCAGTTCCGACGGTGTCGGGTTCTGGTCGGCGGAGCGGGCGCGCAGCACCGTGCGGGCCGGGTCCGTGCCGGACAGCCAGGGCAGCAGGGCCACCGCCCCGAGCAGCGCGGCTCCGGCGAGCACACGACCGGCCGCCGCCGGCCAGAGGGACGGGCGGGCGGCGGCGGGGGCGTGCGCGAGGCTCATGCGCGTTACTTCAGGCGCGTGTCGACGTCGATGAGGGACCGTTCGCGCGGGTCGAGGATCACGCCCCCGACATCGGCCGCGATGCCCTGCACGGCCTGCTCGTGGACCAGCGGCACCACCGCGTCGGTGCGCAGGATCTCCGCCTCCGCCCGCATGATCTTCTCCCGGCGGCTCTCGGTGTCCCGCTCCGCGGCGGCGGCCCGGATGGCCTTGTCGACCGCGGCGTTCTTCAGGCCGGCGATGTTGTAGACGCCCTCGCTGGTGAAGTCGCTGGCCAGGTAGTCGACCGCGTCACCGGTGTCGAGGAGCGTCACCCGGGAGAAGACGAGGGCGTCGTACTTCCCGGCGAGGAGGTCGCCCTCCATCTGCGTGTACTCGCGCACGTCCTGCTTCACCGTGAACCCGGCCTTCTCCAGCTGCTGCTGGAGCACCGCCGCGGCCTCGGGCAGCTCGGCCCGGTTGGTGTAGGTGGCCAGCCGCAGCGTCCTTCCCTTGGTGCCGGTCTTGACCTCGGCGGCGGTCGCGGCCTCGGTACGGTCCGTCACCTCGGTGCGCTTGTCGGCCGCCCAGGGGACGGCGGGCCCGAACAGGCCCTGCGCGGGGTCGGCGTAGCCGCCGAAGACGGAGTCGACCAGCGCGGAGCCGTCGACGGCCTTGCGGGCGGCGGCGCGCAGCCCGGCGTCGGTGAACAGGCCGCTGCCGGTGTTGAGGATCAGGCTGTCGGTGCGCACCGAGGGCACCTCGTGCCGGGTCTGCTTGTCGAGCAGCTTCGCCTGGGCGGTCGGGATCCACTCGGCGATGTCGGCCTCGCCGCCGCGCAGCGCGTTGGCGCGGGCCGTGCCGTCGGCGATCCAGCTGACGTCGATGCCGGGCGCCTTCGCCTTGCCGCCCCAGTAGCCGTCGAAGCGGTCGAGCGTCGCCTTGGCCTTGCCGCTGAGCCGGGTGATCTCGAACGGGCCGGTGCCGGTGCCGACCGGGCTGACGGCGCCGTCCTTCGCGTACGCCTTCGACGACAGGATCGCCAGTGCCGGACTGGCCAGACGCAGCGGCAGCACCGGGTCGGGCGACTTGGTGGTGAGGGTGACGGTGTCGGCGTCCTCGGCCTTGGCGGTCAGGGACACGTCGCTCAGGACGCGGGGCTTGGGCTTGGCCGCGCTCGCGTGGTCGAGCGCGTCGACGACGGCCCGGGCGGTGAGCTCGGTGCCGTCCTGGAACTCGGCCTTGCGCAGCTCGAAGGTCCACTTGGTGTCGCCGTCCTGCTTCCAGGACTTCGCCAGAGCGGGCTTGGCCGTGCCGTTCTTGTCGAGGGCGGTGAGGCCCTCGGCGACGGACAGCTTGCTCAGCACGGTGGCGTCGTTGCTGTACGGGGACAGCGCCTGCACGGGGGGCACGGCCAGCGCGACCCTCAGCCGCCCGCCGGATCCCGCGCCGGCGTCGCTGTCGCCGGACGCGAAGCAGCCGGCCAGCAGAGGAGTGAGAGTGAGTGCCGCTATGAGGCCGCGGTAGGTGGTGCGCATGTCGGATCCTGTCGTGCGGGAGGTCGGGCGGGCCGCTCCGGCCCGGTCCAGGGCTTGATCGGCGACGTCAGCATATAAGGGGAGCCTTACCAAACTCTCAGCCGGGTAGGTGAAATCTCAACGATTGGGCGGTCTCGGGTCGAACGAGAGCCTCTCGACCTGCTGTTCGAGTTGTGCCATCGTGTGCGCCGATCGGAGGTGAGGCGCATGACCGGCGCGGACCCGGGGCTGTTCGGTCCGGAATCGGTGACCTGGCAGCTCCACGGCGACCCCGTGATGTGGATCGCCGGTGTCCGGGCGCTCTACCTCCAGGCCCTGCACCCCCGTGCGGTACGCGGGGTCATGCAGAACTCCGACTTCCGGCGTGACGCCTGGGGCCGGCTGATGCGCACGGCCGACTTCGTCGGAACGACGACGTACGGCACCACGGGGGCCGCCGAGCGCGCCGGTGCCCGGGTCCGGAAGATCCACCGCATGCTGACCGCGACCGACCCGGACACCGGTGAGCGCTACGGCGTCGACGAACCCGCGCTGCTGATGTGGGTGCACTGCGCCGAGATCGACTCCTATCTGCAGGTCGCCCGAAGATCCGGGTTCCGGCTCACCGACGCCGAGGCCGACCGTTACGTCGCCGAACACCGGCAGAGCGCACGCCTGGTGGGCCTCGACCCCGACGCCGTACCGGGCAACCGGGCCGAGATGGCCGAGTACTTCGAGAAGGTGCACCCGGACCTCGCCGCCGGACCCGAGGCACGCGAGGTGGACGACTTCCTGCTCCGCCCGCCGACGCACCCGCTCCTCGTACCAGCGCGCGAGGTGCTGTGGCGGCGCGTGGCACACCTGGCGTACGCCTCCCTGCCGCCGTACGCCCACGAGTTGTACGGCAGACCGGCCCCCGCACCCGCCGCCGTCACCCGCCAACTGCGCCTCGCAGGCCTCCTGCTGCGCCGCATTCCCGCACGTGTGCGGTGGCAACTCCCGCCCAAACACATTCTGCGGGCCATGGCGAGGCTCGGCCCCGACGCGCGCCCGGCACCGTACAAACTCGGACGATAGGCCGCCATACTGGGTGGGCCAGGGGGCGGGCGGACAGCTACCGGGGGGAGCGTCGCGCGACATGGGGGACAGCAGGCTGATCCACGGCCGATACCGGCTGCTCGATCTGATCGGGCGCGGCGGCATGGGCGAGGTGTGGCGGGCACGGGACGAGTCCCTGGGCCGGCACGTCGCCGTCAAGTGCCTCAAACCGCTGGGCCCGAACCACGACCACGCCTTCACCCGCGTGCTGCGGGAGCGGTTCCGCCGCGAGGCCCGGGTGGCCGCCGCGCTGCAGCACCGGGGCATCACCGTGGTGCACGACTTCGGCGAGTCCGACGGCGTCCTCTACCTCGTCATGGAGCTGCTGGACGGCCGCAACCTCAGCCAGCTCCTGGAGGACAACAAGCAGCATCCGCTGCCGGTCTCGGACGTCGTGGAGATCGCCGAGCAGGTCGCCGCCGCCCTCGCCTACTGCCACGAACAGGGCATCGTCCACCGGGACCTGAAGCCCGCGAACATCGTGCGGCTGGGCGACGGCACGGTGAAGATCTGCGACTTCGGCATAGCCCGTCTCGGGCACGACATCGGCTTCACCTCCAGACTGACCGGCACCGGCATCGCCATGGGCACCCCGCACTACATGTCACCGGAGCAGATCAGCGGCACCGAGGTCGACCAGCGCAGCGACCTCTACTCGTTCGGGTGCGTGCTGTACGAGATCGCCACCGGCGTGCCGCCCTTCGACCTCGACGACGCGTGGGCGATCCTCGTCGGCCACCGCGACACCCCGCCCCGGCCGCCGCGCGAGCACCGCGCCGAACTGCCCGAGTACCTGGAGCAGGTCGTCCTCGACCTGCTCGCCAAGGAACCCGGGCAACGGCCCGACGACGCCCGCGAGCTGGCCCGCCGGATCAGCGCGCACCGGGCGGCGCCGGCGTACGTGACCGCCGTCGCGGCGGCCCGCCCGGCTCCCGGCGTGCCGGCGGCCGCGGGCCGGCTGCCGTCCTGGACCCGCGGCATGACCACCGGCCACAAGGCGACCGGCACGGGGCTGCGCACCATGCCTCCGGACCCGGCGGCGGGACTGTCCGGCGAGTGGATCGCCCGGCCCGCCACCGGTCCCGTCGTCGAGGAACCGGCAGCCGCGGCGCGGCCCGCCCCGCCCACGGAGGTGCTGACCGCCCTGGCCGGCCGGCACAACGCGGGCCTGAGCCTCGGTCGGCTCGGCCGCTGGACGGAAGCGGGCGAGGTGCACCGGGCGGTCGCCGCCGAACGCGAGCACCTCCTCGGCCCCGACCACCCCGACACCCTCGCCAGCCGCTACGAGGTCGCCTTCACACTCAGCCGCACCGGCCGCGCCGCGGACGCCCTGCGCGAGTACAAGCACGTCACCGAGGCCAGGATCCGCATGCTCGGCGCCGATCACCCCGACACCCTGGCCGCCCGCCAGGAGATGGCCTACGTGCTCGGCCAGCTGGGCCGCCCCTTCGACGCCCACCGCGTCTACACGTCGGTGCTCACCGCCCGGGAGCACATCATGGGCCCCGACCACCCCGACACCCTGCGCTGCCGCCACAACCTCGCCTTCAACCTCAGCCGCCTCGGCCGTCTGGAGGACTCGTACCGCATGGCCCGCGAGGTGGCCGCCGCCCGCGCCCGTGTGCTCGGCCCGGACCACCCCGACACGCTCGTCACCCGCTACGAGGTCGCCTACGCGCTCGGTCAGTTGGGCCGCTGGTCAGAGGCCCTGGAGACCTACCGCGAGGTGGTCGCCGCCCGCGGCCGCGCCCTCGGCCCCGACCACCCCGACACCCTTGCCGCACGGCACGAGGTCGGCATCAGCCTGGGCCGCCTCGGCCGCAGCGCGGAGGCCCTGGACCTCTACCGCGGCCTGGCCGAGGACCGCACCCGCAGCCAGGGCCCCACCCACCCCGAGACCCTGCGCGCCCGCCACGGCCGATGCGTCAACCTCGGACGGCTCGGCCGCTGGGAGGAGGCCCTCGCCGAGTCCCGCGACGTGGCCGCCCTCCGCGAGCAGGTCCTCGGCCCCGACCACCCGGACACCCTGGTCAGCCGCCGCGAGGTCGCCGTCGGCCTCGGCTGGCTGGGCCGCTGGGCCGACGCGCTCACCGAGTACCGGCGGGTGGCCGCGGCCCGCGAACGCGTCCTCGGCGCCGACCACCCCGACACCCTCGCCAGCCGCAACGACGAGGCCCACTGTCTGGAACAGCTCGGCCGCAGCGCCGAGGCCGTGGCCCTGTACCGAAGGGTGGCGGCCCTGC
Organism: Streptomyces sp. NPDC024017; assembly: GCF_040638895.1. Lineage (NCBI taxonomy): Bacteria > Bacillati > Actinomycetota > Actinomycetes > Kitasatosporales > Streptomycetaceae > Streptomyces > Streptomyces sp. NPDC024017. The sequence continues at coordinate 511,918 of NZ_JBEZYZ010000003.1, forward strand.
GGGAGCAGCGGGCATCAGTCGGGCGCTGACCCGTCCAGGCCCGGCGCTGAGCGGCCCGGCCCGCGCCCGGCGCCGTATGGCCGACCCGGATCACCCCGTGTTACCAAGAACCATGACCGCACCCGAGGGACCCCGCGCACACCGGACGTACGACGCCGTCATCGTCGGCGGCGGCCACAACGGCCTGGTCGCCGCCGCGTATCTGGCCCGGGCCGGCCGCTCCGTGCTGGTCCTGGAGCGGCTGGACCACACGGGCGGCGCGGCGGTGTCCACCCGGCCCTTCGCCGGGGTCGACGCCCGGCTGTCCCGCTACTCGTACCTGGTCAGCCTGCTGCCGAAGAAGATCGTCCGGGACCTCGGCCTGGACTTCCGGGTCCGCACCCGTACCGTCTCCTCCTACACGCCCGCCGAGCGCGACGGCCGGCCCACCGGACTCCTCGTCGGCGGCGGCGAACGGCGCACCCGGGAGGCGTTCACCCGGCTCACCGGCTCCGACCGCGAGTACCGGGCCTGGCAGGACTTCTACGGCATGACCGGCCGCGTCGCCCAGCGGATCTTCCCGACGCTCACGGAGCCGCTGCCCACGCGCGAGGAACTGCGCCGCCGCCTCGACGACGAGGAGGCCTGGCGGGTGCTGTTCGAGGAGCCGATCGGTGTCGCCGTGGAGGAGCACTTCGACGACGACCTGGTGCGCGGCGTCGTCCTCACCGACGCCCTCATCGGCACCTTCGCCGACGCCCACGACCCCTCCCTGAAGCAGAACCGCTGCTTCCTCTACCACGTGATCGGCGGCGGCACCGGTGACTGGGACGTGCCCGTCGGCGGCATGGGAGCCCTCACCGACGCCCTCGCCGACACGGCACGCGCGGCGGGCGCGGTCCTCGCCACCGGCCACGAGGCGCTGCGCATCGCCACGGACGGCCGAACCGCCGAGGTCACGTATCGCACGGCCGACGGCGAAGGCACCGTCGCCGCCCGGCACGTCCTGGTGAACGCCTCACCGCAGGCCCTGGCGGACCTGACCGGCGACACGCCCCCGGCCCCCGCCGAGGGCGCCCAGTTGAAGGTCAACATGCTGCTCAAGCGGCTGCCGCGGCTGCGCGACACCTCCGTCGACCCGCGCGAGGCCTTCGCCGGCACCTTCCACATCGCCGAGGGCTACGAGCAACTGGCCACCGCCCACGCCCAGGCCGCCGCCGGCGACCTGCCGGCCGCCCCGCCCTCCGAGATCTACTGCCACTCCCTCACCGACCCGACCATCCTCGGGTCCGGCCTGGCCGAGCAGGGCTACCAGACGCTCACCCTCTTCGGCCTGCACACCCCGGCCCGCCTGTTCGAGCGGGACAACGACGCCGTACGCGAGGACCTGCTGAAGTCGACCCTCGCCCAGCTCGACGCCCAGCTGGCCGAACCCCTCGCCGACTGCCTGGCCACCGACGCGGACGGACGCCCCTGCATCGAGGCCCGGACCCCGCTCGACCTGGAGCGGGACCTCGGTCTGCCCGGCGGCAACATCTTCCACCGCGAGCTGAGCTGGCCCTACGCCCAGGACGGCACCGGCCGCTGGGGCGTGGAGACCGGGCACCCGAACGTCCTGCTGTGCGGGGCGGGCGCGGTGCGCGGAGGCGGGGTCAGCGGGGTGCCGGGGCACAACGCGGCGATGGCGGTGCTGGAGAACACCCCGGAGTGACCCCTCAGTCGGCCGATCGGGTCCACCCCACCGTCCGCAGGCGCGCCGCGTCCGCCGGGCGCGTCTCGTCGAACAGGACGTTCCCGGCAGCTTCCACCCGCAGTCCGTCGACGTAACAGCCGCGCCCGACGTACAGCCGGTCCGTCGCGTACCGCCAGCGCAGGGTGAGCTCCCGTGCGGCGGGGACGTCCGCGGTGAGCCCGTGCCAGACCCGCCCGGACCAGCCGGTGACCGAGCCCGACGGGTGCTGCTCGGGGGCCTGACCGCGGCGGGACGTCGTGAAGGGCAGCGGCTGCCAGGTCGTGCCGCCGTCGGTCGTCGCCTCCAGGGCCAGGAGGTCGGCCTTGGGCTCGGTGTCCCACCACAGTGCGCAGCGCAGCCGTGCCCGCCCGGCGGACGTGTCGAGCGCGGGGAGCGTGAGGGTCGCCGTCGTGGAGACCGCCATCCCGGAGAACCAGGCCGTGCGTCCCCGCGCCGGCCGGACCGGCACGGCCCGTGCCATGGTGTTGGCCGCGGCGACCCTGGGGGCCGACCCGGAACGCCAGGTCCGCACCGGATGCACCGAGTTGCCGAGGACGACGAGGAAGGAGTCGGTCGTCGGGTCGAGCACCAGTGAGGTGCCCGTGAAGCCGGTGTGCCCGGCACTGCGCGGCGTGGCCATCGCCCCCATGTACCAGTGCTGGTAGAGCTCGAATCCGAGGCCGTGCTCGTCCCCGGGGAAGGCGGTGTTGAAGTCGGTGAACATCAGGTCCACCGACTCCGGTTCCAGGATCCGGGCCCGCCCGTAGACACCGCCGTTGAGCAGCGTACGGCCGAGGACCGCGAGGTCCCACGCGTCGGAGAACACGCCCGCGTGGCCCGCTACGCCGCCCAGGCTGAAGGCGTTCTCGTCGTGCACCTCGCCCCACACCAGGCCACGGTCCAGACCGGACCACGGTGCCCGCGCGTCCTCCGTGGCCGCGATCTTCGGACGCCAGGACGCGGGCGGGTTGTAGCGGGTGCGGCGCAGGCCGAGCGGTGCGGTGATCTCGTCACGGAGCAGGACGTCCAGAGTGCGGCCCGTGATCCGTTCCAGCACGAGCTGGAGCGAGATAAGGTTCAGGTCCGAGTACTGGTATGCCGTGCCGGGCGCGCTGACCGGCGCCTCGTTCCAGATGAGCTGGAGTTTCTCCTCGTGGGTGGGCGCGCTGTACAGCGGGATCCAGGCACGGAACCCCGTGGTGTGGGTGAGGAGCTGACGGATCGTGATGTCCTGCTTGCCCGCGCGCCCGAAGTCCGGCAGGTACGAGGCGACCTTCGACTCCAGCTCCAGCGCGCCCCGCTCCATCTGCTGCACGGCGAGGATCGAGGTGAACAGCTTCGACACCGACGCCAGGTCGAAGACGGTGTCCTCGGCCATCGGGATCTGCTCGCCGGGTGGGAACTCGACACCGGTGTCGGTCTTCTCGTCGTAGGCCCGGTAGCGCACCGCCATGCCGATGGGGCGGTGCAGCGCGACCGTGCCGCCGCGTCCGGCGAGCAGGACGGCGCCCGCGTACCAGGGGTGTGCGGGGGAGGGGCCGAGGAACGCCTCCGCGTCGGTGACGAGTCGGCGCAGGTGGAAGGAGAGCAGCCCGGCGCGTGCGGCGGAGCCGTGCCGCAGGGTGGGGCGGCGGCCGGTCGTCGTCGGGGAGGCCCCGGCGGGGCCGGCGGGCAACGGGGCGAGGGCGAACGCACCGCCCAGGGCCATACCCGCTCTGCCTAATTGACGCCGGGTCAGTTCACCGCTCGCCGGACTGTCGGTCACCGCACACATCCCTTCGTCTCAACCGTCTCGCACGTCCCGTGAAGTATGTCCGCCGTACGTCTCCGCACATAGACCGCACGCATGAACCAACCACGGCCTGAATCTGACGGAGCATCAGAAAACCCCTTCCGTCCTCCGGAGGACTCCGGCATCCTGCGCCCATGCAGACGGAGCTGAGCCAGAAACTGGGAATCGAGCACGCCGTCTTCGGCTTCACGCCGTTCCCCGCCGTCGCCGCGGCCATCAGCCGGGCCGGTGGCTTCGGCGTCCTCGGCGCGGTCCGCTACACCGCCCCCGACGAGCTCAAACGCGACCTGGACTGGATCGAGGCACACGTCGACGGCAGGCCGTACGGGCTGGACGTCGTGATGCCGGCGAAGAAGGTCGAAGGCGTCACCGAGGCGGACGTCGAGGCGATGATCCCCGAAGGGCACCGGCAGTTCGTCCGGGACACCCTGGCCAAGCACGGCGTGCCCGAGCTCGCCGAGGGCGAGGCGTCCGGCTGGCGGATCACCGGCTGGATGGAGCAGGTCGCCCGCAGCCAGCTCGACGTCGCCTTCGACTACCCGATCCGGCTCCTCGCCAACGCCCTCGGCTCCCCACCCGCCGATGTCATCGCCCGTGCCCATGACCAGGACATCCTCGTCGCCGCACTCGCGGGCAGCGCCCGGCACGCCCGCAAGCACCGGGACGCCGGGATCGACATCGTCGTGGCGCAGGGCTACGAGGCGGGCGGGCACACCGGCGACATCGCCTCCATGGTGCTCACCCCCGAGGTCGTCGACGCCGTCGCCCCCCTGCCCGTGCTGGCGGCGGGCGGCATCGGCAGTGGACCGCAGGTGGCTGCCGCGCTCGCGCTCGGCGCTCAAGGGGTGTGGCTGGGCTCCCTGTGGCTGACCACCACAGAAGCGGACCTCCACTCGCCCGCCCTGACCCGCAAGCTCCTCGCGGCCGGCTCCGGCGACACCGTCCGCTCCCGCGCGCTGACCGGCAAGCCGGCACGTCAGTTGCGCACCGAGTGGACCGACGCCTGGGACGACCCGGACGGGCCCGGCACCCTGCCCATGCCGCTGCAGGGGCTGCTGGTCGCCGAGGCCGTCTCACGCATCCAGAAGTACGAGGTCGATCCGCTGCTCGGCACCCCGGTCGGCCAGATCGTCGGCCGGATGAACAGCGAACGCAGCGTCCAGGCCGTCTTCGACGACCTCACCCGCGGCTTCGAACAGGCCGTGGACCGCGTCAACCGCATCGCCGGAAGGAGCGGCCAGTGAACACCAGTGCTCCCGTGGGCTTCTGGGCCCAGGCCACCGCCGATCCCGACCGCGCGGTCCTGGTCGCCCCCGACGGCGAGGAGTGGACCGCCGGACGCCTGCACGCCGCCGCCAACCGGCTCGTGCACGGCCTGCGCGCGGCCGGGCTGGAACGCGGCGACACCTTCGCCGTGGTCCTGCCCAACAGCGTCGAGTTCCTCACCGCGTATCTCGCCGCCAGCCAGGCCGGGTTCTACCTCGTCCCCGTCAACCACCACCTGGTCGGACCGGAGATCGCGTGGATCGTCTCCGACTCCGGCGCCAAGGTGCTGCTCGCCCACGCGCGCTTCGCCGACGCCGCTCGCGACGCCGCCGACGAGGCCGGGCTGCCGGGCAGCCACCGGTACGCCGTGGGCACGGTCGAGGGCTTCCGCCCGTACACCGAACTCCTCGACGGGCAACCCGAGTCGGCGCCCACCGACCGCACCCTCGGCTGGGTCATGAACTACACCTCGGGCACCACCGGCCGTCCCCGCGGCATCCGCCGCCCCCTGCCCGGCAAACCGCCGGAGGAGGCGTACCTCGGCGGCTTCCTCGGCATCTTCGGCATCCGCCCGTTCGACGACAACGTGCACCTGGTCTGCTCACCGCTCTACCACACGGCCGTCCTGCAGTTCGCCGGCGCGTCCCTGCACATCGGCCACCGGCTGGTCCTCATGGACAAGTGGACACCCCAGGAGATGCTCCGCCTCATCGACGCCCACGGCTGCACCCACACCCACATGGTCCCCACCCAGTTCCACCGGCTGCTGGCCCTGCCCGGCGAGGTGAAGGAGCGCTACGACGTCTCCTCCATGCGGCACGCCATCCACGGCGCCGCGCCCTGCCCCGACCATGTGAAGCGGGCCATGCTCGACTGGTGGGGCCCCTGTGTGGAGGAGTACTACGCGGCCAGCGAGGGCGGCGGCGCCTTCGCCACCGCCGAGGACTGGCTGAAGAAGCCCGGCACCGTCGGCAAGGCCTGGCCCATCAGCGAGCTCGCGATCTTCGACGACGACGGCAACCGGCTGCCGCCCGGGGAACTCGGCACCGTCTACATGAAGATGAACACCGGCGGCTTCTCGTACCACAAGGACGAGGCCAAGACCCGCAAGAACCGCATCGGCGACTTCTTCACCGTCGGCGACCTCGGCCACCTCGACGAGGACGGGTACCTCTTCCTGCGCGACCGCAAGATCGACCTGATCATCTCCGGCGGGGTCAACATCTACCCGGCCGAGATCGAGTCGGCCCTGCTCGCCCACCCGGCCGTCGCGGACGCCGCCGTCTTCGGCATCCCGCACGACGACTGGGGCGAGGAGGTCAAGGCCGTCGTGGAACCGGCCCCCGGACACCGTCCCGGACCCGCCCTCGCCGCCGACCTCCTCGACCACTGCACTCACCGGCTCGCCGGCTACAAGCGGCCCCGGAGCGTCGACTTCATCACCGAGATGCCCCGCGACCCCAACGGCAAGCTGTACAAGCGGCGGCTGCGGGAACCGTACTGGGAGGGCCGGACGCGCCCGGTCTGAGAGCGCCCGGCCCCCGCGCCCCGGTCAGCGGCGCTCGTGCACCCGCACGACCTTCAGCTTCGGCGAGGACAGGATGTCCTTCTCGCAGAAGCGCGACGTCACCCACTTCTCACCGGAGAACAGCCGGGTCTGATCGGCGAAGTGCGGCGACTTCGGGTTCGACGACTGGGAGTACGTCAGCAGCGTGCGCGCCACCGGGCAGCGACTGCCGTCCCAGCCGACCGCCTGGAGGTGGCTGCTCCCGAACGGCACCTCCGTATAGCCGCCACCGGCCGCGTCCCACGTCGGCTCGATCACGTTCCACACCCCGAGCCGTCCCGCGCCGCCCGGCACGGGCAGGCGCTTGCCGTCGCGCACGACGAACTGGTGCGCGCCCAGCGGCGCGTCCAGCGCGATGCCCGCGGCCCGCAGCTCGGCCACCGCGTCGGCGAGAGCGGTGGGGAAGCCGGGAGCGTCCGTGTTCAGGGTGTTCGGGGTACGGACCGGGTCCGCCGCCGAGAACGGCACCTTCCACAACCGGTCGCCCGGCACCGCCTGTTCGAGCCTGCGCCAGAACCGGTCGAAGAGCAGTGCTCCCCGGCTCCCGGTGTCCATGGTGCGGTCCCACGCCTTCAGCACGCCGCAGGCCCCCGACACGTCGACCGCTGTGCCGTCGCTGCCCGTCGCCGTACCGCCGGGCAGCGCGGCGCACGCCCGTGCCACGTCTCCGGCGGCGAGGTCACCCGCGGGAACCCGGTTGGCGAACTGCTGCCGTTGCAGGTCGCGTACGGTCAGGCCGCCGCGGTCCGCCATCGCGTCCACGTCCTCGATCGCGCCACGGGTGCGCAGGCCGAGCTGAGTGCCCACCGTGCCGAAAATCCGCTCGTAGCCGGTGAGCGGCCGGTCGGCGTTGGTCATCCACGCGGTCCCGTTGGAGTTCTCCGCGTACGGGGCGTCCTTCAGCGTCGGCATCCTCGCCGGACCGAAGATCCCCGGCGCGACGGCGCCGGGGTCGCGGCCGAGAGCGCAGTCGCCGCGCGAGCCGTCGAGGATCGCGATCCCGGACGCCGGGTACGTGGTCCTGCCGAGTTCCGTCGAGCAGCTTTGGGCCAACTCGTCGGTGATGCGCGGCAGTACCTGGGACTGGGTGTAGAGGGAGTGCCCCGCCCGGTCGGCGGCGATCGTGTTCACCCAGGGGATGCCCTGGTGCCGATCGAGGGAGGCGAGGACGTCGGCCGTGCTCCGCGCCTTGCCGAAGCCCAGCGAGGTGTCGGCGAAGCGGAGGTTCGCGGCGTTGGGGTCGTTGAGGACGTACGCCGCCTTTCCGGTCCACGGCAGCGGGACCTGGGGGCTGAGGGAGGTGACGACGGGGCCGTAGCGGGTCCACCACTGGGTGCGGGTCACCGGCGTGCCGTCCTTCACCGCGACCGTCACGGTCCGCTTCTTCATGCGCTCCGGCCTGCCGTCCACGAGGTAGGTCGTGGGATCGGCCGGATCGAGCGTCAGCTGGTGGAAGTTGGCCGGAATGCCGGTGGAGACGGTGTGGCTCCACGCCACATGCGCGTTGAACCCGATGGAGATCGCCGGGGTGCCGAGCAGGGACCCGCCGGACACGTCGAGCTCGCCCGGGATCGTCTGCTGCGACTGCCAGAACCGGCGTCCGCCGTCCCACGGGTAGTGCGGGTTGCCCAGCAGCAGGCCGCGGCCGTTCGCCGTCGTGTCCCCGCGGAAGGCGACCGCGTTGGAGCCCATGCCGGGATCGCCCCACAGCTCGTCCGCTGCCTTCGCCACGGTCTTCGCGCCCGGCGTGCGGACGGACGGAGTGCCGGAGGCGGCGCCGGCTCCGGTCGGCGGCTGCGCGGCCGTGATCGTGTCCACGAACCGCCCCTCGCCGGATATCGACGCGATGGCGAGACCACGGGCCGCCACGTCCAGCTCGGTGACCGGCCGGACCCAGGAGACGCCCGCACAGGCCGGATCCGTGATCTTCTGCTGCTTCAGCCAGGCGTTGTAACCGGCAGCCCAGCCCCGCATCATGTCCCGGACCTCACGGCTCGGCCCCACGGGCGCCCGCTCGGCGAGCAGCTTCTCCACGGTGCGGCTCTCGCGGACCCCGCGGAAGTACAGGTCGCTGGCGAGGTTCGTCCTGGCCGCCGAGAGATCGCCGCCGGCCCGCGCGTCGGCGCCGAAGTACCGGGACCGCTCGCCCCGCAGCGTCACGAACCCGTCGGCGAGCGTGCACACCTCGTCGGCGGCCTGCGCCCAGCCCGTACCGAAGCCCAGGTTCGCGTAGTCCTTCGCGAGGATGTGCGGAATGCCGTACTCGGTGTAGCGGACGACGGCGGACAGGCCGTCGCGGGAAGGGTGTTGCTCTGCTCGCTGCTGGGTCGTGGCGGCGGCCGCGGGTAACGCGGACGCGGCGGTGAACAAGGCCGTGGCCCCAAGTACGAGGCGTCTCAGACGGCTGCGCATCGTGCCCTCCAACATCGTCGAGGGAAAGGAGTGACGAGTGTACGAACCTGATTCGAACGTCCGTCGGTTTCATGACACCGGACGCCGTCGAAGGCGGCAGGGTTGCTCGCCCGTGGCCGGTCACCGCCCCGGCTCGTCCGGTCCGGGGTCCTTGACCTCCCCGGGCGGTGAACCGAGGATCATGTGTCATGACGACGCCCGGACACGGCAGCACGGTCGACGGAGTCCTGCGGCGCAGCGCCCGGCGCACACCGGCGCGCGTCGCGGTGGAGTACGCCGAACGCACCTGGACGTACGACGAACTCGACACCGCCGTCTCCCGCGCGGCGAGCGTCCTCCTCGGCCAGGGGCTGTCCCCCGGGGACCGGGTCGGCGCCTACGGCCACAACTCCGACGCCTATCTGATCGCCTTCCTGGCCTGCGCCCGCGCGGGCCTGGTGCACGTACCCGTCAACCAGAACCTGACCGGTGACGACCTCGCCTACATCGTCGGCCAGTCCGGCAGCGCCCTGGTCCTCGCCGACCCGGACCTCGCAGGCCAACTGCCGAGCGGCGTACGGACGTTGCCCCTGCGTGACGCCGACGACTCGCTGCTCGCACGGCTGCCCGAGGCGCCCGCGTACGACGGCCCCGAGCCGCGCGCCGAGGACCTCGTGCAACTGCTGTACACATCCGGGACGACCGCCCTGCCCAAGGGCGCGATGATGACGCACCGGGCGCTGGTGCACGAGTACCTGAGCGCGATCACCGCGCTCGACCTCAGCGCGGGCGACCGCCCCGCGCACTCCCTGCCGCTGTACCACTCGGCGCAGATGCACGTCTTCCTGCTGCCCTACCTCGCCGTCGGCGCGACGAACATCATCCTCGACGCACCCGACGGCGACCGGCTCTTCGACCTGATCGAAGCGGGCCGCGCGGACAGCCTGTTCGCGCCGCCCACGGTATGGATCGCCCTGTCCCACCGCCCCGACTTCGCCACCCGCGACCTGAGCGGTCTGCGCAAGGCCTACTACGGCGCGTCGATCATGCCCGTCCCGGTACTCGAACGGCTGCGGGAGCGCCTGCCGGACCTGGCCTTCTACAACTGCTTCGGCCAGAGCGAGATCGGCCCCCTGGCCACGGTTCTCGCGCCCGACGAACACAAGGGCCGCATGGATTCCTGCGGCCGGCCCGTCCTGTTCGTCGACGCCCGCGTGGTCGACGAGGACGGCAAGGACGTACCCGACGGAACCCCGGGCGAGATCGTCTACCGCTCCCCGCAACTGTGCGAGGGCTACTGGGACAAGCCCGAGGAGACCGCAGCGGCCCTCCGCGACGGCTGGTTCCGCTCCGGCGACCTCGCGGTACGCGACGCGCACGGCTACTACACGATCGTCGACCGGGTGAAGGACGTCATCAACTCCGGTGGCGTCGTCATCGCCTCACGCCAGGTCGAGGACGCGCTGTACACCCATCCCAACGTCGCCGAGGCCGCGGTCGTGGGCCTTCCGGACGAGCGCTGGATCGAGGCGGTCACGGCCGTGGTCGTCCCGCGCGGCGAAGTCTCGGAGGCCGAGCTGATCGACCACGTCCGTGAGCAGCTCACCCCCTTCAAGGCGCCGAAGCGGGTGGTGTTCGTGGAGAGCCTTCCGCGCAACGCCAGCGGGAAGATCCTCAAGCGGGAGCTGCGGAACGACCTAGGGAACGGGTAGCGCGCACGGGCCAGGAGAACCCGGTTGTGCCGGAGCGGCCCGGGCCGCAGGATCGAGGGCATGCCGATCTTCAGTGCCCCGGACGGGACCCGACTCGCCTGTCACCTGCGCGGCGAGGGTAAGCCGCTCGTCGTGCTGCCCGGTGGGCCCATGCGGGCATCCGCCTACCTGGGGAACCTGGGAGGACTGGACGCCCATCGGCAGTTGGTGCTCCTCGACCTGCGCGGCACGGGGGAGTCCGAGGTGCCGGCGGATCCGGGGACGTACCGATGTGACCGGCTCGTGGACGACGTCGAGGCGTTGCGGCTCCATCTGGGGCTGGAGCGGATGGATGTGCTCGCGCATTCGGCGGGCGGCAGTCTCGCCATGCTCTACGCGGCCCGGTATCCGGAGCGGGTGGGACGGCTGGCGCTGGTCACCGCCATTCCATGGGCCCTCGGCATGCCGGCGACCGCGCAGGACCGGCTGGCCGCGGCCCGGCAGCGTCAGGACGAGCCGTGGTTCCCCAAGGCCTTCCCGGTGTTCGAGGCCTGGCTCGCGAACCCCGCCGACTTCGACCCCATCAACTGGGCTTTCTGGTACGGGCGTTGGGACACTGCCGCACAGGCGCACGCCGAGCGGGACGAGGCCGAGACCAACGACGAGGCCGCCGACCGCTACGGCGCGGACGGTGCCTATGACCCGGCCGCGACACGGGCGGCGCTCGCCCGGGTCACGGCCCCGGTGCTGGTCCTGGCCGGGGGAGTCGACGGCGGCCCGAGCCCGGCCCTCGCCCGCCGCACCGCCGACGCCTTCCCGAAGGCCGAGTGCGTGGTGCAGCCGGGCGCCGGGCACTACCCCTGGCTCGACGACCCGGAATGGTTCACGCGCCGCGTGACGGCCTTCCTCTCCTGACCGGAGCGGGGCACGCAGGCCCCTCTGCCGTCGGCAGAGCGGCCCCGCATCCGCAGCACCCTCGCCTACCGTGCCCTGCATGGACACACCACCGCGCACCGTGCAGGCGAACGGCATCTCGCTGGCCTACCGCGTCTGGGGACCGCAGGACGCGGAGCCCCTCGTGCTGCTGCACGCCCGCGGGGCCGACGGCGCGGACTGGGCGGACATCGCCCCCGCACTGGCCGCGGGACCCCGCCGGGTCTACGTCCCCGACCTGCGCGGCCACGGCCGCAGCGACTGGCCCGGCGGATACGCGTACGAGACCATGCGCGACGACATCCACGCCTTCCTGGCGGCGCTCGGCATCCACCGCGCCGACGTCGTGGGCCACTCGCTCGGCGGCGCCGTCGCCTACCTGCTCGCCCAGCACAGCCCGGGGCTCGTGCGGCGGCTCGTCCTGGAGGACGTGCCCGCGCCGTTCCCGCTGGACCCGCCGCGCCCGGCCGCCGAACGGCCCGACGGGGACCTGCCGTACGACTGGGCGATGATCCTCGCCACCGACGAACAGCGCAACGCTCCGAACCCCATGTGGTGGGACCACATGGGGCGGATCACCATGCCCACGCTGCTGATCGGTGGCGGGCCGGCCAGCCCGATCCCGCAGGAGCAGATCGCCGCGCTCGCCGAACTGCTTCCCGACGCCCGGCACATCACCGTCGACGCCGGGCATCTCGTGCACGAGGCCCGCCCGGAGGAGTTCCTCGCGGCCGTGACGGAGTTCCTCAGCCCTGCGGGCCGTACGCCGTCATGAAGCGGTCGCGGAACTTGTCCATGCCCCACCGGGGCGCGTTGTCCGCCGGCTTGAGACCGTCCGTCCAGCCCCAGTCGGCGACCCGGTCCAGGACCTTCTTGTCGTGGGCGACGATCGTCACCGGCACGTCCTTGCCGGTGTCCCCGGCGGTGACGGTCGGCACCGGCTGGTGGTCGCCGAGGAAGACCAGCACCGTGTCGTCGTCGCCGTAGCGCTCGACCCACTCGGTCAGGCTCCGGATCGAGTACTCGATGGCGCGCCGGTACTCCGTGCGCACCTTCTCCGGGTCCTTCCAGACCTCCGTGGGGTTGGTGCCCTCCTTCTTGATCCGGTGGAACACCGAGCCGTCGCCCAGGTCGTTCCAGTCGATCATCCGCGCGATGGGGGACCAGGGGTTGTGACTGGAGGCCAGGATGATCTCCGCCATGATCGGCTCGCGGTCCTTCTTGCCGTGCTCCAGGCGCTGGAAGGCCTCCATGCTGAACTGGTCGGGCACGGGCGTCCAGCTGAAGTACGGGCCGTGGTAGCCGAGGTGCTCGGAGTCGTAGATGTGGTCCAGCCCGAAGAACTTGCCCTCCGGCCAGGCCCGCCGCACCCCGGGCACGACGCCGACGGTCCGCCAGGCACCCGTCTTGCCGAAGTACTTCGTCAGCGTCATGCGATCGCTCGTGGTCAGACTGCGGTACCGCTGCTGGTTCTTGATCCACAGGCCGGACAGGAAGGTCGAGTGGGCGAGCCAGCTGCCCGCGCCCGTCACCGGCGACTGCAGCCAGCCGCTGCGCGACTCGAAACCGGCCGCCTTCAGCCTGCCGGTGCCCTCCTTGAGCACGGCGTCCGTCTGCTTCGCCATCGCCGGGTCGTCGATCGCGACCCGGCCGTAGCTCTCGATGAACGTGAACAGGACGTCCTTGCCGCGCAGCCCCGTGAGCAACTGGTCGGGCGGCGTCTTCGCGAAGGCGTCCACCGAGGCCTGCTTCTCGAAGACCCGGGCGTCCTGCAGTCCCGCACGCACCGCGTCGACGCGGTTGCCGATGAACTCGGCATTGCCCTTGGTGGCGACCGGCACGGTGCCGATCTGCACGCCCAGGGTCATGCAGGTGATCCACGCCGTGCCGAGGGTCAGGACCGTGCGCCCGGCGGCGGGCCGGTGCCGGACCATCAGGTTCGTCAGCCGCACCACCGCGAGCGTGGTGAGGACGAGCAGCGCGACGAACAGGACGAGCACCCCGGCCACGGCCAGCACCTGGCCGGTGCGGCCGAACGACTCGCGCAGGAAGTCCGTCGCGTCATCGAGCAGGATCCAGTCCAGGACCAGGTCGAAGGGCCGGGCCAGGATCTGGTAGAAGCCCATGTCGACGAACTTCAGGACCGTGATCAGGCCCAGGAACACTCCCGTGACGACCGCCATGATGCGCCGGGCCTTCGACGGCAGCGCGAGAAGCAGCCCGGCGAGCAGGACGCCCTCGGCGGGGATGCGGAGGAACGATGCGAACTCGATGCGCTCGATCCGGTTCGGCACGAGCAGCGCGAACAGCACGAGGGCGCCGGCCAGCACGGTGGTACCGATGGAGATGCCCTGTGCCGTACGGGGGTAGCGGCGCCGCCAGCCGAACCAGCCGGGCTTCGTGGCACCGGGCGCCGGCGGCTGCTCGGGCAGGGCCTCCTGTGCCGGGGTGGCGGTGGCGCTCTCGGGGGCGTCCTTGCCGGTGCCGCCCTCCGGATCCGCGGGAGGGGTGCCGTCTTGCGGGTCCGCTGTTCCGGTGCCGCCCTCCGGATCCGCGGCAGGGGTGCCGCCCTCCGGATCCGCCGTACCGGTGTCGTCATCCGGTTCCGCCCTGCCCTCGGTCGTGTCCGAGAGCTGACGGGAGCGAGTGAAGAGCGACACCCGGTGGTCCTTCCGTGCGGTCTTGCTGGCATGACGAACAGGGCCCGGAGACCGAGCCTGCCACCACCAGTACGTCCGCACGTCACCTTAGGTTCAATGTTCCGGCCGGAGAATCACCCGTCCGCCGTCACCGCCACCTCCCGCGCCCACCGGTAGTCCGCCTTGCCGCTCGGCGACCGCTGGATCGACTCGGTGATCACCAGCTGGCGCGGGATCTTGTAGCCGGCGAGCCGGTCACGGCAATGGGTCTGTATGTCCTCCAGCGACGGCCGCACCGCGCCCGTGCGCAGTTGCACCACCGCCGCCACATGGTGGCCCCACTGGGGATCCGGCACCCCGGCCACCAGCGCGTCGTAGACGTCCGGGTGGGACTTGAGGGCCTGCTCGACCTCCTCCGGGTACACCTTCTCGCCGCCGGTGTTGATGCACTGCGAGCCCCGGCCCAGGACGGTGACCACGCCCTCCTCGTCGACGGTGGCCATGTCGCCGAGCAGCACCCACCGCTCGCCGTCCCTCTCGAAGAAGGTCCCTGCGGTCTTGGCCGGGTCGTTGTAGTAGCCGAGCGGCACATGTCCGCACTGCGCGATCCGGCCCACCTCACCGGCCGGCACCGGTTCGTACGTGCCCGGGTCCACCACCTGGGTACGGGCGTTGACCCGCACCCGGAAGCCCCGCTCGGGGCCGGAGTCCTCGGTCGCCGTCCCGTTGAAGCCCGACTCCGACGAGCCGAAGTTGTTCAGCAGCATGGCGTTCGGCACCAGCTCCTGGAACTGCCGGCGCACCGTGTCCGACAGGATCGCGCCGGACGACGACACGCTGAACAGCGACGAGCGGTCGATGTGCCGCAGCGGACCGCTCAGCGCGTCGATCAGCGGCCGCAGCATCGCGTCCCCCACCAGCGAGATGCTGCTGACCCTCTCCTTCTCCACGGTCCGCAGCACCTCCTCGGGCACGAACTTGCGGTGGATCACGACCCGCTGCCCGAAGTTGAAGCCGATGAACGCCGTGAGGGTGGAGGTGCCGTGCATCAGCGGAGCCGTCGGGAAGAACGTGATCCCCGCACCGCCGCCCGCGACCCGCTCGGCGAGTTCCTCCGGCTTCTTCACCGGCTCACCGGTCGGGGCGCCGCCGCCGAGGCCCGCGAAGAACAGGTCCTCCTGCCGCCACATCACACCCTTGGGCATCCCGGTCGTGCCACCGGTGTAGATGATGAACTGGTCATCACCCGAGCGGGCCGGGAAGCCGCGCGCGGGTGATCCCGCGGACTCCGCCTGGGCGAACTCCACACAGGGCAGCCCCGCGGCTCCCGGCGCCGGAGCGCCCACCCGGATCAGGTGCCGCAGCATCTCCGCCCGGGGACGCGCCGCCGCCACCCGGTCGGTGAACTCGGCGTCGAAGACCAGCGCCGCCAGGTCCGCGTCCCGGTAGAGGTACACCAACTCCTCTTCGACATAGCGGTAGTTGACGTTGACCGGGACGATCCGCGCCTTGAGGCAGCCCAGCACCGTCTGCAGGTACTCCACCCCGTTGTAGAGGTGCAGCCCGAGGTGCTCACCCGGGCGGATCCCGCTGTCGAGCAGATGGTGGCCGACGCGGTCGGCCGCCGCGTCAAGCTCCGCGTACGTCAGGCGGCGCTCCGCGCCCGTGCCGGGATGGTCGGCGTACACCAGCGCCTCTCGGCCGGGGACGACGTCGACGACCGACTCGAACAGGTCGGCAAGGTTGTACTCCACCGCTCCTCCTGACCCCGGGCGTGCCTGGCATCGGACGGTTCGCCGGTCATCAGAGCAAAGGGCGGTCCAACTGTGAAGGGCCCGCGCGAAAGAATCTGACTGTCTGTCAGAAAACCCTTGAAGTGCTTCTCGCCCTACTGCAACCTGTTCTCGTTCCACGAGAGGGGAGTTCGCCATGGGTGGGACGGAACACCTCACCGTGCAGCGCGAAGGCGCCACACTGGTGCTCACGCTCAACAGGCCGGAGGCCAGGAACGCGCTCTCACTGCCGATGCTCGTCGGCCTCCACGACGGGTGGCTGGAGGCCGACGCGGACGACTCGGTCCGCTCGATCGTCTTCACCGGCGCGGGCGGCTCGTTCTGCTCCGGCATGGACCTCAAGGCCCTCGCCGGGGACGGCATGGCCGGAGAGGAGTACCGCGACCGGCTCAAGGCCGACCCCGACCTGCACTGGAAGGCGATGCTGCGCCATCACCGCCCGCGCAAACCGGTGATCGCCGCCGTCGAGGGCTACTGCGTCGCGGGCGGCACCGAGATGCTCCAGGGCACCGACATCCGCGTCGCCGCCGAGTCCGCGACCTTCGGCCTGTTCGAGGTGAAGCGCGGCCTGTTCCCCATCGGCGGCTCCACCGTCCGCCTGCAACGCCAGATCCCGCGCACCCACGCCCTGGAGATGCTGCTGACCGGCCGCCCCTACAGCGCCCGCGAGGCCGCCGCCATCGGCCTGGTCGGCCATGTCGTCCCCGACGGCACCGCACTCGACAAGGCCCTGGAGATCGCCGAACAGATCAACTCCTGCGGCCCGCTGGCCGTCGAGGCCGTCAAGGCGTCCGTCTACGAGACCGCCGAGATGACCGAGTCCGACGGCCTCGCCGCCGAACTCACCCGCGGCTGGCCGGTCTTCGGCACCGCCGACGCCAAGGAGGGCGCCCGCGCCTTCGCGGAGAAGCGGCCGCCCGTCTACAAGCGCGCCTGACCGAAGGAGCCCTGCGGCATGCCCGAAGTCCTCAAAGCCCCCCTCGTCGTCGAGTTCCCCTTCACCCGTTCCCTCGGCCCCGTCCAGAGCGCGTTCCTGACCGGCCTGCGCGAACGCGTCGTCCTCGGCGTCCGCACCGGCGACGGCCGCGTCCTCGTCCCGCCCGTCGAGTACGACCCCGTCACCGCCGAGGAACTCAGCGACCTGGTCGAGGTCGCCCCCACCGGCACGGTCACCACCTGGGCCTGGAACCCCGCCCCGCGCCGAGGCCAGCCCCTCACCACGCCCTTCGCCTGGGTCCTGGTCCGCCTAGACGGCGCCGACACCGCCCTCCTGCACGCCCTCGACGCCCCCGGCCCCGCCGCCGTGCACACCGGCATGCCCGTCCGCATCCGCTGGGCCGGGGAACGCACCGGCGCCATCACGGACGTCGCCTGCTTCGAGCCCTACGACGGCCGCCGAGCCGAGCCGACGGGCCACACCGGCGAGTTCGAGGACCCCGTCACCGGCATCGTCGCCGCCGCCCGCCTCGACTACACCTACTCACCCGGCCGCGCCCAGACCGCCTACATCAACGCCCTCTCCGGCCGGCGTACCGTCGGCGAGCGCTGCCCGTCCTGCCGGAAGGTGTACGTCCCCCCGAGGGGAGCGTGCCCCACCTGTGGGGTGGCCACGTCCGAGCAGGTCGAGGTCGGCCCGCGCGGCACGGTGACCACGTTCTGCATCGTCAACATCAAAGCGAAGAACCTCGACATCGAGGTGCCGTACGTCTACGCCCACATCGCCCTCGACGGCGCCGGCCTGGCCCTGCACGGCCGGATCGGAGGCATCCCCTACGACGAGGTCCGCATGGGCCTGCGGGTCGAACCCGTCTGGACCGACGACGCCCGCTACCCAGACCACTACCGGCCCACGGGCGAACCCGACGCGGACTACGACACCTACAAGGAGCTGCTGTGACGAGCGCACCGCGGGACCGCGAGATCGCCGTCGTCGCCTTCGCCCAGACCGACCACCGGCGCACCAGCGAGGAGCTCTCCGAGGTGGAGATGCTGATGCCGGTGCTGCACGAGGTCCTCGACCGGACCGGCCTGAAGACCGCCGACATCGACTTCACCTGCTCCGGCTCCAGCGACTACCTCGCCGGTCGCGCCTTCTCCTTCACCCTCGCCCTCGACGGCGTCGGCGCCTGGCCCCCGATCTCCGAGTCGCACGTCGAGATGGACGGCGCCTGGGCCCTGTACGAGGCCTGGACGAAACTCCTCACCGGCGAGGCCGACACCGCCCTGGTCTACTCGTACGGCAAGTCCTCACCCGGCTCGGTCCGCGACGTCCTGACCCGCCAGCTCGACCCGTACTACGTGGCACCCCTGTGGCCCGACTCCGTGGCACTGGCCGCCCTCCAGGCGCAGGCGCTCATCGACGCCGGCGACACCGACGAGCCCGCACTCGCCGCCGTCGCCTCCCGCAACCGTGAGGCCGCCACCGCCAACCCGCACGCACAGCTGCGAGGATCCGTGCCGCAGGGCGACTACCTCGTACAGCCCCTGCGCACCGGCGACTGCCCGCCCATCGGCGACGGGGCCGCCGCCGTGATCCTCGCGGCGGGGGACCGGGCCCGTGAACTGTGCGCCCGCCCCGCCTGGATCCGCGGCATCGACCACCGCATCGAGGCCCATGGCCTCGGCGTGCGCGACCTGACCGACTCGCCGTCCACCCGCCTGGCCGCCGAGCGGGCCGGAGCCTTCGAGCGGCCCGTCGACACCGCCGAGCTGCACGCGCCCTTCTCCGCGCAGGAGATCGTCCTGCGCAAGGTGCTCCGGCTGGGCGACGACGTGCACGTGAACCCCTCCGGCGGAGCCCTCGCCGCCAACCCGATCATGGCCGCCGGGCTCATCCGCATCGGCGAGGCCGCCGCCCGCATCCAGCGCGGCGAGTCCGACCGCGCCCTCGCCCACGCCACGTCCGGCCCCTGCCTCCAGCAGAACCTGGTCGCCGTCCTCGAAGGGGAACCCCGATGAGCAAGGAGCCCGTGGCCGTCGTCGGCATCGGCCAGACCAGGCACGTCGCGGCACGCCGGGACGTGTCCCTCGCGGGACTGGTCCGGGAAGCAGCCCAACGCGCCCTCCGGGACGCCGACTTGTCGTGGACCGACATCGACGCCGTCGTGATCGGCAAGGCGCCGGACTTCTTCGAGGGCGTCATGATGCCGGAGCTCTACCTCGCCGACGCCCTCGGCGCCGTCGGCAAACCCATGCTGCGCGTGCACACCGCCGGCTCCGTCGGCGGCTCCACCGCGCTCGTCGCGGCGAACCTCGTCGCGGCCCGCGTCCACGGCACGGTCCTCACCCTCGCCTTCGAAAAGCAGTCCGAGTCGAACGCCATGTGGGGCCTGTCCCTGCCGATCCCCTTCCAGCAGCCTCTGCTCGCCGGGGCCGGCGGGTTCTTCGCCCCGCACATCCGCGCCTACATGCGCCGCAGCGGCGCGCCCGAGACGATCGGCGCCCTCGTCGCCTACAAGGACCGCCGCAACGCGCTCAAGAACCCCTACGCCCACCTGCACGAACACGACATCACCCTGGACAAGGTCATGGCCTCGCCCATGCTGTGGGACCCGATCCGCTACTCGGAGACCTGCCCCTCCTCCGACGGAGCCTGCGCGATGATCCTCACCGATCGCGCCGGAGCGGCCCGGGCACCGCGACCGCCCGCCTGGATGCTCGGCGGCGCGATGCGCAGCGAACCGACCCTCTTCGCCGGCAAGGACTTCGTCTCCCCGCAGGCCGGGCAGGACTGCGCCGCCGACGTCTACCGGCAGGCCGGGATCACCGACCCCCGCCGCGAGATCGACGGCGCCGAGATCTACGTGCCGTTCTCCTGGTACGAGCCCATGTGGCTGGAGAACCTCGGCTTCGCCGGCGAGGGCGAGGGCTGGAAGCTCACCGAGGCGGGCGTGACCGAACTGGACGGCGACCTGCCCGTCAACATGTCGGGCGGCGTGCTGTCCGCCAACCCCATCGGCGCCTCCGGCATGATCCGCTTCGCGGAAGCGGCACTCCAGGTGCGCGGACAGGCCGGAGAACACCAGGTGGACGGGGCTCGCAGGGTCCTCGGACACGCCTACGGCGGCGGATCGCAGTTCTTCTCCATGTGGCTCGTGGGCGACCGGCCGCCGGACTCCTGAAAGGTCCCCCTCACGTGCCCTGTTGGCCATGGGACACGATCGCTAGGCTGGCCGCGGACGACGAACCGGGAGGAGCACGGACGTGGCCGAGACCACCACCCAGCAGCGCCCGCTCACGGGCTGGGACAAGCCGGAGCTGGACCTCACCAACGCACAGTGGCAGTCCAGCAGCCGGGGGCGGGGGGATGTCCAGATCGCCTTCGTGGAGGGCTTCATCGCCATGCGCAACAGTGGCCGCCCGGAGAGCCCTTCGCTGATCTTCACGCCCGCCGAGTGGGGCGCGTTCGTGTCGGGAGCGCGGGAGGGAGAGTTCGACCTCACCTGAGGTCGGGGCCAACCGTTCCGGACGGCCGGGATCCGAGGGCCGATCCGGGGGTGTTCCGCCCGCATTTCCGGACACGCGACCGGAGGCATCTTTCCCGAGCCACCGCCTGAGTCAGGCTGGCCCCCGGGAGGGGACGGTCGGATCCCGGAGGTGAGGAACCCATGAGCACCCTGCCTGTCGTCGCGGCGGTCGACGGTTCGGACGACAGCCTGCGCGCCCTGGAGTGGGCTGTCGACGCCGCTCACCGGCGCGCGGCACCCCTGCGTGTGGCGCACGTACGCCAGTACGCCCACTGGGCACAGCCCGAGGTCCTCGCCGCCGGGCCCGCGGGCCCGCAGGACGACCCCGTCCTCGACCGGGTCCGCGCCCATCTGGAGGGCCGCGCGGACCAGCCGGACACGGAGTACGTCGGCCTGGAGGGCGCGGCCGGCGCGGTCCTGCCCGAACTGGGTGCCACCGCCCAGCTGCTGGTGCTCGGCTCCCGGGGCCGTGGCGGCTTCGCCAGTCTGCTGCTCGGCTCGAACAGCATGGCCGCCGCCCGTGACGCCGAGTGCCCCGTCGTCGTGGTGCCCCGGCCCGGACGCGAGGTCCCCGACGGGGCGCCGGCCGGTCCCGGCTCACGGGTGGTCGTCGGCCTGAAGGTGGACGGCCCCGACGAGGCCACACTCGAGTTCGCCTTCGCCGAGGCCGCCCGGCGCGGTGTCCGGCTCCAGGCGGTCGCCGCCTACCCGTGGCCCGCGCAGCCCTGGATGATGCCCGGGGAGATGCCCCCGCCGGTCGTCGACCAGGACGTCATCGAGGACGAGACCCGGGTCCTCGCCGACGGCTTCCTCGCCCCGCACCGCGAACGGCACCCGGACGTCCCGGTCGAGCTGGTCCCGGCTGCGGGTGACGCGGCGGGCCACCTCGTCGCGGCCTCCCTGGACGCCGACCTCGTCGTCGTGGGCCGCCATCGGCGGCGTCTGCTCTCACCCGTCCGCATGATGGGCTCGGTCACCCAGGCCGTACTGCTGCACGCCGCGAGCCCCGTCGCCGTGGTGCCGCCGTCGCTCACGCAGGACTGACCTCGCCGTAATGGATACGGCCGGGCCTATCATTAGCCGCATGCGGGAACCGATCAACAGGCACGCCCGGCTCGCCTTGGACCTTGCCCTCACCGTCCGCCACGACGGCAACGGCGGCATCACCGACGACCTGACCGACCCGGCAGGCCTGACCGCATGGGTCCGGGCACACCCCGAGATCCTGCAGCCCGCCGACGCCGATGGCGGCAGTGGCGGCGGTACCGGGTCCGACGCCGACGCCGCGCAGCCGGCCCGCCGAGGGCATGCTGCCGATCCCGCGCGGCGTGCCGGCCGAGACGGTGTTGCCGTCGATCCCGCGGGGGGTGCCGGTTCAGGTGCCACCCTCGCCGAGGCTGCGCTGCGTGCTGATCGAGGGGCCGCTGCCGCCGATTCCATGCGGCGTGCCGACCGAGACGGCTTCGCCGACGATTCCGCCGGGGGGCGCAACCGCGAGGGCTTCGCCGACGACCCCGGCCAGCGAAGCGACCCCGACCGCTTCCCCGTCGGCACGGCATCGCAGCCCGCCGACGCCGATGGCGGCAATGGCGACTGTGCCGGCTTCGCAGCCGACGCCGCGCAGCTCGTCGCCGTCCGTGAGCTGCGGGCCGCCGTCCGTGCGCTCTTCGCCCGGGCCGTGCGCCCCGGCCGGCCGAGCCCCGCGGACGCGGCCCGCCTCATGCCTCTGCCGGAAGCGGTGCGGCATCTGAACGAGGCGGCTGCCCGCACTCCCACCGTGCCGGTCCTGGACTGGCCCGAAGAAGCCGCCCCGGCCGTCCACCAGAGGCCTGTAAGCCCCGGTGGCGACCTGACAGCGGCCCTCGCACACGCCGTGATCGCCTTCCTCGCGAGCCCCGACCGCGACCGGCTGCGGGCCTGCCACGCGCCGCGCTGCGTGCGGTACTTCCTCAAGGAGCACCCACGCCAGGAGTGGTGCAAGCCCTCCTGCGGCAACCGCGCACGGGTGGCCCGCCACCACCAGCGGCACAAGGCCACGGCCTAGGCCGACCGGTACCGCCTGAGCGACCTGCCGCCACTCCCGGCACAGGGCCGCAACCCGGCCCATCCGGTCCGCCGCCCGCCCCGCACTTCGCAGGCCGGGGCACGTACCATTGGCGACATGTCGTTCCTCCGCCGCCGCAGCGCCACGCCCGCCGGGCCAGACTTCGACGTACTGGCCATGGACCCGGGCGACTGGCCCGGCAACCTCGGTGCGGGACTCCTGCCCGCCCCCGACGGCACCTGCCAGGGCGTCTTCCTGCGCTACGACCTGTTCGGCGGCCGCGGCCCCGCGATGATCATCGGCAATCTGCCGGAGGGCTCCCCGGCCCGCGAGGTCCCCGAGGGCCAGGTCCCCTTCGAGGTGGCCCAGCTGCTGCTGGCGCTGGAGAACGACGAGGAGGTCACCGTCGTCAGCACCGAGGACGTACCGGTGATGCAGGGCGACAACCTTCTGATCGTGCGGCGCGTCAAGCTCTCCGAGAGCCGGATCTCCTGCGTGCAGTTCGACCGCAGCGACAACGTCCTCGTGACCATCGCCGCCTGGGACCGCCCGATCACGGACGACCTCTACGCCCTCCTCAAACCGCTGCCCGCGGAACTCTTCCAGCAGGGCTGAGCCGAACCGACCGCACACGAAGGGGCCGCTGTACGCCTGGCCAGGCGTACAGCGGCCCCTTCGTCCCCGTCAGCGAGTGCCGACCGCCGCGCGCACGGCGCGCCGGGCCAACTGGCAGTCGTCGTGCAGCCGCCGCAGCAGCAGCCTCTGCTCCTCGCCGGTCGGCGCAGCGCCCGGGTGGGCCGTGCCCGGTGCCGCCGGGGTCGCGTCGTGCATCGAACGCTGCACGGCCGTCTCGTAGGTGCGGATCTCGCGGGTCAGCACCAGCATCAGGTTCACCAGGAAGGCATCCCTGGACGCCGGCCCCGCCGACTGCGCGATCTGGCTGATCTGACGACGGGCGACCGGTGCGTCCCCGAGCACCGACCACAGGGTCGCCAGGTCGTAGCCCGGCAGGTACCAGCCCGCGTGCTCCCAATCCACCAGCACTGGACCGGCCGGTGACAGGAGAATGTTGGACAGCAGTGCGTCGCCGTGGCAGAACTGGCCCATGCCCTGCCGGCCGGACGCCTTTGCGATGCCGTGCAGCAGCTTCTGCAGGTCGCCCAGGTCCCGGTCGGTGAGGAGGCCCAGCTCGTGGTACCGGGAGATCCGGGCCGCGTAGTCGAGCGGGGCGTCGAACGTGCCCGCCGGCGGCCGCCAGGCGTTCAGCCGGCAGATCGCGCCGAGTGCCGCTCTGATGTCCGCTCGGGGCGGCGCCTCCGCCGGGTGCCGCTGGAGCGCCGCCACCCGGCCCGGCATCCGCTCGATCACCAGGGTGCAGTTGTCCGGGTCCGCCGCGATCAGTCTCGGCGCCCGCACGGGTGGGCGGTGCCGGACGAACGAGCGGTATGCCGCTATCTCGTGGCGGATCCGCTCCGACCAGGCGGGGGAGTGGTCCAGTAAACACTTGGCGACAGCCGTGCTGCGACCGGTCGTACCGACCAGGAGCACGGACCGTCCGTTGCGGCGCAGGACCTGCACCGGGGCGAACTCCGGGCAGATGCGGTGCACGGACGCGATCGCCGTGCGCAGCTGCGCGCCCTGGGGGCCGGACAAGTCGAGTCTCCCGCTGAGCGGTTGGGTACCGAGGACCGCGCCGCGCCGAGCCCTGCCCGCACCGAGCACGGGGGCCGCCGGCCGCGCGGGGGCGAGGTAGGGGCCGCTGTCCGTGGGACGCGGGTGCAGCGACCGGGGCGGTGCGGACACGGAGGACGATGCTGTGTACATGGGCGAAACAGATCCCTTCGTGTGCCTGCGACGACAGCGCACCACCCGACTCGGACGCCCGGGAGAACCCTGGGGAGTGTCCCCGGCGACCGGGTCGGGGTGGCGCGTTCCTACCTGACACCGGATGGCCGGTGGCACACCATCTGGCGCACCCTGGCGAACCCTGGCGAATAGTCGCCCGGCAAGTCTCCCCGGGCTACTGTCAACTCAGCCGAGAACCTGGGGGCTTGACGTGAGCGGACAACCCAACACCCGGCTCTCGGACCTGTTCGGCCTGGCCGGCTGGTCCAAGGGCGAACTCGCGAGGCTGGTCAACCGGCAGGCGGCGGCCATGGGCCATCCCCAGCTGTCGACCGACACCTCCCGGGTGCGGCGGTGGATCGACACGGGAGAGATCCCGCGCGATCCGGTGCCGCGGGTGCTGGCGGCTCTGTTCACCGAGCGTCTCGGCCGTGTCGTGACCATCGAGGACCTCGGTCTGGTCCGGCACGGGCGTGCGGGGAAACGGCAGGGCGGCGGGAGCGCCGATGCTCCCGACGGTGTGCCGTGGGCGCCCGAGCGGACTGCTGCGGTCCTCACCGAATTCACGGGAATGGACCTCATGCTCAACCGACGCGGCTTGGTGGGCGCGGGCGCCGCGCTCGCCGCGGGATCCGCACTCAGCAGCGCCATGTACGACTGGCTGCACACCGACCCTTCCTTGGCTGTCGACGGCCCCGACCTCGACCATCCCCTGCACGCCGACCCCGCTGGGTTCGACCGCTACGAGGCCGCCCCCATCGGGTCGCAGGAGATCGAGGAACTGGAGCGCTCGGTCGAGGTGTTCCGCGCCTGGGACGCGGCCCGCGGCGGCGGGCTCCAGCGCAAGGCAGTGGTGGGCCAGCTCAACGAGGTGGGCGGCATGCTCGCCTACCGTCACCCACCCCACCTCCAGCGGCGTCTGTGGGGCGTCGCCGCCAACCTAGCCGTCCTCGCGGGCTGGATGTCGCACGACGTCGGCCTGGAGCCCACGGCCCAGAAGTACTTCGTCATCGCCGCGCACGCGGCCAGAGAGGGCGGGGACCGGCCCCGTGCGGGCGAGGCACTCTCCCGCGCTGCCCGCCAGATGGTGCACCTGGGCAAGCCCGACGACGCCCTGGACCTGATGAAGCTCGCCACGTCCGGTTCCGGTGACGAGGTGCTGCCCCGTACCCGGGCGATGCTCTACACCATCGAGGCCTGGGCGCAGGCCTCCATGGGCAAGGGCCAGGCCATGCGCCGCACACTCGGGCGCGCGGAGGACCTGTTCGTCTCCGACAAGGCCGACGTGCCCCCGCCGGACTGGATGCAGACCTTCAAGGAGGAGGACCTCTACGGCATGCAGGCCCTGGCCTACCGCACGCTCGCCGAGTTCGAGCCGGGCGCGGCCGCCCATGCCCAGCACTACGCGGAGAAGGCGCTGGCCCTGCGGGTCGACGGCCGGCAGCGGTCGAAGATCTTCGACTACCTGTCGATGGCGTCGGCCTGCTTCATCGCAGACGACCCCGAACAGGCGGACCGGTACGCGCGACTGGCCCTGGTGTCGATGGGATCCAACTCCTCCCACCGCACCTGGGACCGGCTGCGCCAGATGTATCGCCTGACCGCCGAGTACTCCGGCTACCCGAAGATCCAGGAGCTGCGAGAGGAGATCAAGCTCGCCCTGCCGAAGACGAAGGGCAGGGGCGGCAACCGCGCACAGGCCTGAGATTCCTAAGACATGACCTTGGCGACGAGCACACAGGCGTTGTCCTCGCGCTCGCTCTCGCCGAACTCCTGGACCACGGTCCGTACGCAGTCCTCTGCCGTGCGGTTCCCGGCCAGACGGGGTGCGAGGCCGAGGAGGAGGTTCGCGGCCGCCGATCCGGTGTGCCCGGGTACCAGCCCGTCGGTGTGCAGGAGCAGCAGGTCGCCGACCTCGAGCGTCTCTTCGGCCTGCCCGTAGACGGCACCCGAGGTGGCGCCGAGCAGGACGCCGTCCGGTGCGTTCAGCGCGCGTCCCGTCCCGTCGCGGAACAGCAGCGGGGCGGGGTGTCCGGCCTGCGCCCACATCAGGGTGCGGGTCGCGGGCCGGTAGCGGCAGCAGACGGCGCTGCCCAGGGCGGGTTGCACGGTGGCGTCGAGTAACTGGTTCAGCCAGGCCATCAACGGCCCCGGCTGGGCACCGGCCATCGCCATGCCGCGCACCGCACCGAGCAGCATGGTCATGTTCGAGGTGACGCCGACTCCTTGGCCGGTGAGATCGCCGACGCTGAGGAGCGTCTCGCCGTCGGTCAGTTCGAGTGCGTCGTACCAGTCGCCGCCGATGAGTGTCTGCGTGGACGCCGGCAGGTGCCGGGACGCGAGGTCGAGGGTCCGGGGGCCGCGGTGCGGGAGCCGCAGGGAGCCGCGCCACGGCGGCAGCACGGCCTCCTGCAGCTCGACCGCGAGCCGGTGCTCGCTTCGCGCCGCCTCCTGCCGGTGGTGGAGCGAGTCACGGGTCTCGCTCACCGCCCGCTGGCTGCGGCGCAGTTCGCTGACGTCGCGCAGGACCGCCCACATCGAGGCGGTGCTGCCGTCAGTGTCGAGCACCGGTTCGCCCATCATGTGCACGGTCCGTACGTCGCCGCCCCGGCGGGCGATGCGGAACTCGCCGTCGATGGGCCGGGCGTCGACGAGGCAGTTGGTGACCATCGCCGTCAGCTTCGGCCGGTCCTCGTCCACGACGAGCGACGGCAGCTCGTCGAGGGTGAGCGGGGGAGCGGCCGGGTCGCGGCCCAGGATCTGGAAGAGCTCCCCGGACCAACTGGCCTCGTCCGTCAGCAGGTTCCACTCGGCGCTGCCGACCCGGCTGAGCAGGGAGCCCTGCGAGGGTGCCGGAGGTTCAGGGGTCGCCGTGGGCAGGGGGCCGTCCCGCAGCTGGGCCAGGTGCTCGTCGAGGTCGTTGAGCTGGTGCAGGGCCAGGTCGCACAGGGCGCGCTGCCAGCGTTCGCGCGGGTGGTCCGATCCCTCTCCCGCGGCGTCGCGGCGCACCGCGTCCACATCGCCCTTGAGCCGCCGCGTCTGCGATATGAGCGCGTCGACCGAGCCGCGTCCGGGCGGCTGGCCGGCGGGGCGGTCCGCGGAGAGGTGGGACGGCATGACGCACTCCGATGCGGGACGGTACGACCAAGGCGGACGGAGGGACCGTTACGACTGTTGCACAGCCCGCGACGCCCTGTAAGGGATTCGGCAACACACGATACGGTGGTGCTTCTGGCATATGCCACAGTCTCACGGAGTTACTCCGAGGTAGGTGCGGAGTGCGCCACTCGGAGATCCAAGTCGTAGATTACACAGGGCATTTGACGATCCGTCGGGGTGGCGGAGGCAGGCTGCTTCGGGTGTTCGACGGCCCTGTGTTCGAGCCTCGTCGGGCAGGTGCTCCAGGGCCGTCGAGTGCCTCCCGGGGGAGGCAGGCCGGTGCTCCGGTCAGTACCGCAGCACCCCGGCCATGCCGTCCGCCTCCCCGAGCGTGCCGTCCGGTACGAAGCGGACGTCGGCTCCGGTCTCCAGGCACTGCTCGACGATCTCGTCCACGATGTCCTCGCGTGAGTCGAGGTCGCCGCTCTCGGCGAGGATCAGATGGTCCCCGGCGGCACGGACGGTCACGCGGTAGTTCTCCTCGACGGCCAGCAGCCGGACGCGGCCGTCCCGGGCGCTCTGCCACAGCTCGTCGACGCCGGCGGCGAACTCCCGCCGCCCGCGGGCCGTTTCGAGGGCGCGGGTCACGGCGTCCGTGCTCCTGCGGGCCTCCGCCTCGACCACCGGACGCACGGCCTGCCACACGACCTCGGGGGTCCCGTGCGCGAGCCCGCCGTGCGGGATGTGCACCGCACTCCGGGCCGTGCTGCCGACCTCGTCCAGCAGGGAGAGGGCGGCCGGCTCGCCGGTGACGTACAGCTGTCTCGGGTGGTCGCGCAGCACGGCGCTCATCGCGGTGTCGGCCTCGCGGAGGAACTGGCGGGTGCGTTCCTCCCGGAAGGCGCTCGGCGTGTCGCCGATCTGCTGCTGCCGTTCCGGGTCGAAGTTCTCCACGCGCCGGGTCAGCGGGAAGCCGCCGATCCGAGCCCCGGAGACCCGGTCGACGCCGCCGTTCCAGAGCACGGCGCGGTCCGCGGCGAGGGACAGGACCCAGAAGGGTCGCCCGGCCGTCTGGGCGGAGACGAGGTTGCGGGTGAGGAAGGTGTCCGAGAGCACCACGCGTTCGGGTACGGGCCTGGCCAGTGACCACACCTGGTGCTCGCCCGGAGCGGCGAAGATCGCCAGGCCGTCCTCGGCGTGTGTCAGGTCGACCTCGGCCATGGCCCGGTCGAGGTGCCCGGCGACCTCGGTGCGTCGCTCGCGAGTGACGGCCGGATCGGCCTCCAGCTGCCTCTTGGCCTCGGCCACCACGTTGCGCAGCCGGACCTGGTCCTGGGCGTTGTAGGGATCGCGCCGGTGT
The DNA here is from genome assembly GCF_040638895.1 of Streptomyces sp. NPDC024017. Classification (NCBI taxonomy): domain Bacteria; kingdom Bacillati; phylum Actinomycetota; class Actinomycetes; order Kitasatosporales; family Streptomycetaceae; genus Streptomyces; species Streptomyces sp. NPDC024017. The sequence goes on from NZ_JBEZYZ010000003.1 coordinate 540,515, forward strand.
GTCGGCGTCAGCACGGAGACCGCGGGGTAGGGGCGCGGGCGCCGCAGCTCGGCAAGGGTCGCGGGACTCAGAACGTGCTCCATGACAGAACGATAGAGCGAATTCGCCATTGGGGCATTCGGGGCATCCGGTCTCATTCGTCGTCGCGGTCGGAGCCGCAGGAGCTGCCGTCGGGAGGGAGCGTTCCGTACAGCAGGAAGGCGTCGACCTTGCTGTGCACGCACTTGGAGGAGCCGTAGCCGGTGTGGCCCTCGCCCCGGTTGTCGAGCACCACGGCCGACGATCCGAGCCGCCTGGCCGTCTCCACCGTCCAGCGGTACGGGGTGGCCGGGTCTCCCCGGGTGCCGACGAGCAGCATTTTCGGCGTGTCGACGTGCTTGACGTCGTCGCGGATGTAGTCGGTGCCCTTGGGGCGGCCGTAGCACATCAGCACCTGGGTGAGCCGGTACCGGCCGAAGACCGGAGACGCCTGCTCGTAGCGGGCGCGCAGCCGGCCGAGGTCCTTGGTGACCTGCGCGGCGGCGGGGCGGTCGGGATCGTCCGCGCAGTTGACCGCCATCAGCGCCGCCGGCAGGTTGTCGAGGGGCACGTCCGCCGGGTCGGTGAGTCCGGCGTGCGGGCCGCGTCGCAGCGGGAGGGTGAAGCCCCCGGACAGGAAGGTCTCCAGGCCGCGGGTGTCGCCGTCCTCGAGCAGCTGGCCGATGGCCCGCTGCAGCGAGGGCCACAGCTCCCTGCTGTAGAGACCCTGCCCGAGGGCGCCCGCGAAGTCCTGGCCGGAGAACGCCTCGCCGAAGTCGGTCGGCAGTGGGTCCTTGTCGAGCGACTCGACCACCTGTACGACGTGTTCCCGGGCCTCGCGCGGATTCCGTCCGAACGGGCAGGCGATGTCCTCGGTGCACCAGGTCAGGAAGTTCTCCAGCGCGGTCTGCTGCCCTTGGGCGCTCACCACACCCTGGTCGGCCAGCGGCTCGGTCAGCGTGTCGACGCCGTCCAGCACCATCCTGCCGACCTTCTCGGGGTACTGGGCCGCGTACACCGCACCGAGTCGGCTTCCGTAGGAGAAGCCCAGATAGTTGAGCTTGTCGTCGCCGAGCGCGTCGCGCATGACGTCCAGGTCGCGGGCGGCGTTGACCGTGCCGATGTGGGGCAGGACCGGGCCCGAGTGCTCGGTGCACTCGGCCGCCGCCGCGCGCAGCTCCTCGAGCACGGCCCCGGGATCGGCCGCATCGGCATTGCCGTCCGTCGCGTCCAGGGCGTTGTCCGAGGCGTTTCCGCAGCTGACCGGCGAGGAACGGCCGACGCCGCGGGGGTCGAAGGAGACGACGTCGTAGCCGTTGGTCAGGCCCATGAAGTCCTTGGCGCCCACGGCGAGTTGGGCCACGCCCTGGCCGCCCGGGCCGCCGAAGTTCAGCAGGACCGAGCCCCGGGACTCGCCCGTGGCCCGGTAGCGGGCGACGGCGAGGTCGAGGGTGCCCTTCCCGGGCTCGGCGTAGTCGAGCGGGACGGTGACCTTCCCGCACTGGAGGTCCTTCGGCATGTCCGTGCCCTCGCACCGGGACCATGTGACCTTCTGGTCGTAGAAGCGCGTGACGCCGGGCGGAGGGCTGTCGGCGGCCGGCAGCGCCGTGCCCAGCAGGGCCAGCCCGGCCGTGCCGGTGACCGCGCAGCGTCGTATCGAGGGGCGCGTGGACAGCTTGGCCAGCATCGATGCCTCCAGGGACGCGGGGCGCCCCGCAGCGGACCGGGATCGGCGCCCTCGCTCACCTTAAGCGGGCCCCGGAAGCCGCGCCTCCGGGCGGGCGGGGCCGGGCGACGCGCCGGATCCTGCGCGGATCGCCCCGCTGTGAGGCCCGCATACGAAGGGCTTTACCGCTAGTTCGACAACCGGGCCGCTCGATGGAGTGAAAGGCCGATCAGCCATAACTAGGACCGGGCGCCCCGCGTTCTACCCGGTGCGGGCGAGTGCCCGTGACGATGTCTGGAAGGCAGGGGTCCCATGAGACGGGTTACCCGAAACGGAGTGATCGCCGTCGCCGCCGCCTCGGGCGCGATGGCCGTGACCGTCCCCGCGTACGCCGGTTCCGGTGCGGACGGCTCGACGGCCGGTTCGCCCGGGGTGGTCTCCGGCAACACCGTCCAGCTGCCGGTGCACGTTCCGGTGAACGTGTGCGGGAACACCGTGAACGTGGTGGGGCTCCTGAACCCCGCCGCCGGCAACAGCTGCGAGAACGAGGACGACGGGAGGGCCCGGCCGGGCAGGTCCGGCGGCGCGGTCGCCGAGGGCGGCGGAGAAGATTCACCGGGCGTGATCTCCGGCAACGGCGTGCAGCTTCCGGTCGACCTCCCGGTCAATGTCACGGGCAACTCGGTGAACGTGGTCGGCATCGGCAACGCGTCGACCGGCAACGAGTCCTCGAACACCCCCGGCGACCCTCGCCCGGCCCGTCCCCAGCAGCCGCCGAAGCCGCTCCCGAAGCCGACCCCGCCACCCCGGCCGAACCCGGCTCCCGAACCCGCCCCGCCCACCGCCCGGCACGCCACCACCGGCGCCCTGGCCCACACGGGCATGGACCACACCCTCCAGGCCGTCGCGGCGAGCGCGGCACTGGTCGCCGGGGGAGTGGTGCTGCGCCGGAGGTACCGCCCGGGCTCGGACGGCTGACACACACGGGAGACGGGCTACACCGCCTCCGCCACCCCCGTGAGCAGCACCATCCCCGAGTCGCCGTAGTCCGGCAGGGTCGGGTCCACGTCGATGTGGGTCACGTCCAGGTCCCGGGTCAGGGGCGTGAAGACCTCCGTGACCGCCGCCGGGTTCACCGGGCAGCCCGGCCAGCGGGAGGCCGGGCCGATGCGGTACGTCGGCATGTTCTCCATGAACGCGGCGATCAGATAGCCGCCCGGCCGGGCGGTGCGGACGAAGGTGCGGCAGAAGTCGGCGAACTCGGTGAAGTCCTCTGTGACGCTCTCGGCGACGAAATGCATGGAGGCGAGTTCGTACGTGCCCGGTGGCAGGGTCCGGACGTCGGCGTGGACGATGTTCACCGGCGCCAGCGCCCCGGCCAGTGTGGGGGGCACGTCGGGGTTGAGCCGACGGCACAGCGCGTGGAAGGGCAGCCAGCTCGCGTCGAGACGGTGGCAGATCTGGTCCTCGAGGTAGGCGACATTGCTCGCCCCGGCCTCCACGGCGTCGATCCTGCGGCACGCGGCGGACGCGAGGATCAGCGGGTACAGGTTGGGGCCCGCCCCGAATTCCACCGAGCGGGCGATCCTGCCGGGGCGAAGGTTCCGGTAGAACGCGGAGTGGTGCGCGATGACCGCCGCGTCCGACGCGTGCACCTCGCGGTAGTTCTCCGCGAGGTAGTCGGCGACCGGCCAGCGGTCCCAGTCCACGTCGTCGTTGTGCGTCGTCATGGCCGTCTAGCCCTTCAGCCGCAGCGGGAAGCGTTCGGACAACCGGTTCAGAGTCCCGTTCAGGTGATCGATGTCGTCGTCGGAGTTGAGGGCGGTGAGCTGGACGCGGAAACCCACCCGGTCACGCGGGACCAGCGGGTAGGAGGCCAGTGTCACGTACACGCCCTCCTTCCACAGAAACGCGGCGACGGCGTCCAGGTCCGCGGGGTTGGCCAGCGGCACCTCCACGATCGGCAGCCGGTCCGTGTTGAGGGTGCTCACCCCCATGCCCTCCAGGTGGTCCAGCACGCGGACCGTCTTGCGGTACAGGTCGGCCCGGATCGCGTCGCCCCGGCGCTCGTTGACTTCCATACCGGCCAGCGCGGTCGCCAGTGATGCCGTCGGTGACGGCCCCGAGTACAGATAGGGCGCCGCCGCGGTCTTCAGCCGGTTCTTGAGCTCCGGCGGCAGCGCGAGGAACGCCAGCAGCGACGAGTACGCTTTCGAGAAGCCGCCGGCCAGCACGATCCCCTCGTACGACTCCCCGGTGTGCCGCACCACGCAGTTGCCGCGCGTGCCGTACGGGCACGTCTCGCCCGGCCCGCGCTCCCCGATCACCCCGAAGCCGTGCGCGTCGTCGACGTACAGCGTCGCCCCCTGGCTGCGGCACACCGCCGCCAGCGCCGGCAGGTCGGGGATGTTGCCGCTCATGCTGTTGACGCCGTCCATGCACACCAGCCGAGGTGTCCCCGTCGGCACCCCGGCCAGCAGGGCGCGCAGTTCGTCGAGCCGCTCGGCGTGGAAGCGGTGCAGGGTCGCGCCCTGCGCACGGGCCACCACGCAGCCGTCGTAGACCGTGCGGTGTGCGGTCGCCTCCACGAACACGTGGCCGTCCTCGACCAGCGCCGGGATCACCGACGAGTGGACCAGCGTCAGCGTGGGCAGCAGCAGCGTGTCCGGCGCGCCCAGCAGCGCGGCGAGCCGCTCCTCGATGTCGGGGTACAGGCGTGGACTGCCCAGCAGCCGCGACCAGCTGGGGTGCGTGCCCCAGCGGCGCACGGCGGGGTCGATGGACTCCATGATCTCCGGGTCCCAGTCGAAGCCCAGGTAGTTGCACGACGCGAAGTCGATCAGCCAGTGGTCGCCGCTGCGGATGTGACGCCCGCGCACCTCGTCGAGGACCGCGTCGCTCATCGGACTGGTGCGCCGCAGATGCTCCAGGTCCGCCCAGCGCGCCTCCCGGCGTCCCCGGGGGGCGGTGTCCACACGCGGCCGTCGCGTCCGGGGGGCCGCGAAGGGCTGGACACTCGGCTCCTGCAGCACGTGTGCGCTCTGCTCCACCGTCATCGGCCGGGCGAACAGGAACCCCTGCCCGAACCGGCACCCCATCTCGGCCAGCAGATCCCGCTGCGCCGTGTTCTCGATGCCCTCGGCGATGACCTGCAGGCCCAGGGTGTCGGCGATCCGCACGATCCCCTCGACCAGGGCCACCTGCTGGGCATCGCGCGCGATGTCGTCGATGAACGACTTGTCGATCTTCAGCACGTCGATGGGGAAGTCCTGCAGATAGCGCAGCGAGGAGAACCCGGTGCCGAAGTCGTCGACCGCGATGTGCACGCCGAGCTGCTTCAGCGTGTGCAGCACCGTCTGGAGGCGGTCGTCGCGGTGCAGCAGCACCGTCTCCGTCATCTCCAACTGCAGCGACCCCGGTTCCAGACCCGGCGTGCTCAGCACCTGCCCGACCTGCTCGATGAACCCGGCATCGCGGAACTGGCGGGCGGAGACGTTCACACTCACGTACGGCGGACGGGCGGGCCCCGGCAGCTGCTGCAGACCGGCGATGTCGTTGACCGCGTTCTCCAGCACCCACGATCCCAGGGGCGAGATGTGCCCCGTCTCCTCGGCCAGGCTGATGAACTGGGACGGCGCGACCGGCCGGCGCTCGTGCGGCCAGCGGACCAGGGCCTCGAACCCGACGACCTCGCCCGCGGTGATGTCCACGACCGGCTGGTAGCGCAGCGCGAACGATTTGTCGGCGACCGCCTGGGCCAGCTCGGACTGCAGATCGTGCCGCTCGACCATACGGCTGCGCAGCAGCGGCTTGAAGCGGCGCCACTGCCGCTTGCCCGCCGCCTTCGCCGCGTACAGCGCGAGGTCGGCGTGGCCGAGCAGTTCCTCGGCGTCGGTACTGTCGCGTGCCGTGGCCACGCCCACGCTGGCGGACACCGGCACCGACTCGTCGGCCAGGTCGAAGGGCCGGCCCAGCGTCTGGATCACCTGGGCTGCCAGAAGTTCGGCGTCGAGCGGCTGCTTGGCGTCCTCCATCAGCACCGCGAACTCGTCCCCGCCCAGCCGGGCCGCGGTGTCGGTGCGCCGCAGCGTCCGGGCCAGCCGGTCGCCGACCGCGATCAGCAGTTGGTCGCCCGCGCTGTGTCCCATCGTGTCGTTGACCAGCTTGAAGTCGTCCAGGTCGATGAAGAGCAGACAGGTGAGGGTCGACTCGCGGCGGCCGCGCAGCAGGGCGCGCTCCATCCGCTCCAGCAGCAGTGTCCGGTTGGGCAGACCGGTCAGCGAGTCGTGGAACGCCCGCTGCGTCAGCTCCTGCTCCAGCCGTCGCTGCTCGGTCACGTCCCGCAGGGTCACCACCAGTCCGGACACGGTCCGCTCGTCCCGGAAATCGCTGAACCGGACCTCCACCTCGACGCGCCCGTCCGGGCGGCGCACCCACCAGTGGTCGTGTCCCGCCCGCGAGCCCCTCTCCCGTACCGCGGCGAGTCCCCGGGCGGCCCGCTCCCGGTCGGCCGGGTCCACCAGCTCCGACAGCAACCCGCCGATGAGATCGTCGGTGCCGAACACGGACCGTGCGGACGGGCTGGCGTACCGGATGGTGTTGTCGTCCTCGAGGATCAGGATGACGTCGGAGGTGTTGCGGACGAGGGTGCGGAAGTACGCCTCGCTCTCCCGGCGGACGACCTCCTGGCGCAGTGTGACGCGCACCAGGGCCAGGCCCGCGTGTGACGCCAGGATCTCCAGGGAGCCCCAGGTCTCCTGCAGCTGCCGTTCGGGTGCGGCGATCAGCAGGACGCCCGGGACCGTTCCGCCCGGGCGGTCCGGCTGGGTCATGGGGCACACCAGCACGGACGGCAGACCGTCCAGCCCTGCGGCGATGTCCGGGTCGAGGTCGGCCGGGCTGACCAGACGAGTGCCGTGGGCGCCGAGGTCCGCCGAACGCTCCTTCGGCAGCAGCATGGTCCGGTGCGGTACGTCCGGGCCCATCAGGTGGTCGACCGCCGCACGGCAGGACTGGTCGACCTCCTCCTGCCGGAAGGCGGAGACCAGCGACGCGGCGGCTCCCCGCAGGGCCAGCTCCCGCGTCACCGCGTGGCGATGTGCCACGACCATCCCCGCCAGCCGGAGGATCACCAGCAGGAACAGCATGCCCGAGAAGGCCGCGATCACGGCGGCGTCCCGGGTCTCGCCGCTCACCCCCTCCCAGAGCAGGATCCCCGGCGCGATGAGTGTGGCCAAGGCGAGCATGACCAGCCGGCGCGGCGGCGGAAGCAGCGACTCCCGCTGTCGCACGGAAGCCGTCAGCTCGACCATGGAGGGATGCAGCGCTGCCAGGCCCCAGGCGGTGTAGAAGGCGACCCAGCCGAGATCCAGCAGGCTGCCGGTCTGCCACACGTCGTTCAACTGCAGGATGCCGTAGGCGATGTCGGTGACGAGCAGTGTCACCGTGCCGAAGACCAGCAGGCGTACGGCGCGATTGGAACCGTCGACCGGGCTGGGGGTGAGCAGCCGGACCAGCAGTGCCAGCACGAGGATGTCACCGAGGGGGTAGGCGATGCTGATGGCGCGCTGCTGCCAGGTCAGGCCCTGCAGGACGGTCAGCGGCTGCACCAGGTACACCCACACGGGCAGCGCGAGGCCGGCGGTGACGATCAGCGCGTCGAGCAGGCTCGGCAGGTCGCGGTCGGCCCACCGGTGCCGCACCAGCCCGGACAGGCCGATCGCGATGAGCGGGTACATGGCGAGGTAGCAGGCGTCGGCCGGGGACGGGAACGGGTTGGAGACTCCCAGGTACTGCTCCATCACGTAGTAGTACGTGTCGCCCACGATGAAGATGAACAAGCCGCCGGCCAGGACCCACCAGGGCCACTGGTGGGCGGGCCGGTGGTGGCGCGTGCCGATCAGGATGGCGGCGACACCGGCCAGCCCCATCACGGCCCACATCACGGGGACCATCACCGGGACGGTCATGTACACGATGGTGACGACCGCAACCAGGGCGATGTAGACGGCCATGAGCCGACGTGCCGGCAGCGAGGACATGTGCCTCCCCCCGTCGGGGAGAACAGGGCGTACGCCTGGTCTACACCCGGTCCAGTTGAAATCGATCGTAGGTTCGTCCGAGCGGCCCTGCATCTCGGGCGGGCGTTCCGCCGGGACGGGCCCGGCACTCTCGGCCCGGGGCGCCCCCTGTCTCAGTCGCGTCCGCGATGGAACCTGATGTGCAACTCCCGTACCTGTTGAGTCAGTTCGGGTACCGGGCCGTCCACGGCTACACCGGGTGCTACCTCGTGTACGGGGAGTGTCCGCACCGGCGGTGCGGGGACACCCAACTCGCCCAGCCAGGCGCCGAGTTGCTCCGACGAGGCGACGTAGACGATGCGGCCGAGGCCGACCCAGGCGTGCGCGGCCGCGCACATCGGGCAGTGCTCGCCGGAGGTGTAGACCGTGGCCGCCGCCCGTTCCTCGGGCGTGAGGTGCGCCGCCGACCAGCGCGCCAGCTCGAACTCGGGGTGGCGGGTGCGATCGCCCGAGGCCACCCGGTTGTGGTCCTCGCCGAGGACGGTGCCGTCCCCGCCCACCAGGACCGAACCGAACGGTTCGTCCCCGGCCTCCAGGGCCTCGGCCGCGAGTTCCACGCAGCGGCGCAGATGCGGCAGTTCCGTGTCCTTCACGACCATGGGGGCCGGCCTTTCCCGTGACGATGTGATCAACAGGACCCTATGGCGCCGGCGCACCGGGGGAAAGGAACGGGGCCGGGGGCCCAGGGGTGCCGCTGTCCCGGAAAACCCTTTGCCGTCCGGCCCGGCGGCTGCTGAAGTCTGCCCATGGATCATGCCGAGCTGCTCGCCCTGTTCGACCGCGACCTGCGTGCGGGAGCGCGGCCGGACGGTCCAGGCGCCCGTGTCGAGCGGACCGGCGGCGTCGTTCGCCAGGTCGCCTCCGCGCAGGGCTGGAACGGCGTCGTGTGGTCCGCCCTCGACGAGGCCGGAGCGGATGCCGCGATCGCCGGGCAGATCGACCACTACACCGGGCTCGGCCTCGACTTCGAGTGGAAGCTGTACGGGCACGACCGGCCGGCGGACCTCGGGCGGCGGCTGCGCGCGGCCGGGTTCGTCCCCGAGCCGGAGGAGACGCTGATGATCGGCCGGGTCGGCGATCTCGCCCTCGCCGCCTCGCCGCCCGAGGGCGTCCGGGTCGTGCCGGTCACCGACCCGGCGGGCGTCGATCTCGTGGCGGCCGTCCACGAGCAGGCGTTCGGCGCGGACAGCTCCTGGCTGCGCCACCAGCTCCTTGCCCGGCTGTCGGCCGACCCGGACACCGTCGTCGCCGTCGTGGCGATGGCCGGGGACGAGCCGGTCAGCGCGGCCCGTATGGAACTCGTACCCGGCACGCCCTTCGCCGGCCTGTGGGGCGGCGGGACCGTCCAGGGCTGGCGTGGCCGCGGCATCTACCGCACCCTGGTCGCCCACCGTGCCCATGCCGCCGCCGCCCGCGGCTACCGCTACCTCCAGGTCGACGCCTCCAGCCAGAGCCGGCCGATCCTGGAACACCTCGGCTTCGTGCCGCTGACGACCACGACGCCGTACGTGTACACGTCCTAGCCGCTGCACGTCCTGGCCGCGCGGCGGGCGGATGCAGCATCCGCCCGGATGCGATGTCACATCCGCGCCCGCCCGATCCGTCGCATGGTCATGACGACGAACGACAGGAACCAGAGCATCCTCCTGGCCGGCGCGAGCGGTGTCCTCGGCGGGCACATCACCCACGCCCTGACCGAGGCGGGCCACAAGGTCACCGGTCTCGGCCGGAGCGGGGAGAACGGCATCCGGGCCGACCTCATGGACCGTGACGCGCTGCTGCGCGCCGTCGACGGGCGCCACTTCGACACCGTGATCCACGCCGCGACCGCCCTGCGCAAGCCCCCCATGCGTGACCGCGACATGTACGCCACCGACGCGCTGCGCACCCAGGGCACGGCCCACCTCGTCGAGGCCGCCCGTGCCACCGGGGCCCGCCGCTTCATCGTGGAGTCCATGGTCTTCGGGTACGGCTACGGCGACCACGGCGACCGCCCGCTCACCGAGGACGACCCCTTCGGCCCGCCCGGCGGCACACCGCGGCGGGAACGGCACATCGCGGCCATGCGGACCAAGGAGCGGCTCGCCTTCGAGTCGCCGGCGCTGGAGGGCATCGCGCTGCGCTTCGGCCTGTTCTACGGCCCCGGCGGCACCGACGCCCTGCTGCCTCTGCTGCGCAGGCGACAGCTCCCCGTGCCCGGCGACCGGGGCCGCGTGCTGCCGTGGGTGGAGCTCACCGACGCCGCCCGCGCGGTGGTCGCCGCCGTGGAGCGTGGCAGGCCGGGGCAGGCCTACAACATCGCGGACGCCACCCCGATGGGCTTCCGCACCCACGTCGAGGCCGTGGCCCGGGCGTTCGGACTGCCGAAGCCGATGACCGTGCCGCTGTGGCTGATGAAACCCATGTCGTACGCGCACACCATGATGTCGTCCCGGCTCCGTGTGTCCTGCGCCAAGGCGGAACGCGAACTCGGCTGGAGGCCGCTCTACGCGTCGAGCGGTGAGGGGCTCGCCGCGATGCGGTCGGCGAGCCGGTCCTGAGGTCCGCGCGGCCTGAGACGGCAGCACGGCCCGGGATGTGTGCGGTGCCTGCGGCTGTTGGGCGGCGCGGACATGAACGGGCCGGTCCGGGGCGCGGACCGGCCTTCGGCTCCCTTCCGGCGGGCGCTACGGCCTGGACGAGGCCTTCGCCGCCGTTCCGGCGCACACCAGCCCCAGGATCACGGCCAGTGCACCGATGATGATGTTGTTCCACACGACACCGGCGTCCGGGCTTTCACCGACGACCCACGGCGAGATGACCAGCCACACCCCGAGGGCACACATGGCCCAGCTCAGGCCGTACATGCGCTCCGGAGCGCGAGTGAACCCGAGCGCCAGCAGGCCGATCGCGATACCCATGATCAGGTTGTGGGCCACGAGCGCCGGCTGGCTGGTCGTGTAGTGGACTATCCACGGGGAGGCGGCGCAGTACAGACCGAGCAGGAACACCGGTCCGTCCACGAGCGCCACATCGCGGCCGCCGAGCACGCGGGCGTACCGATCCCGCATCTCGGAGGCATCGGGGTGGCTGGTTATGTCACCCCTGGTGGGCGAGACGTTGGCCATGACTCGTCTCCTTCATGGTGCAGGGCGACCGCGTCTGGAGGGGTATGCGGTAAGCGCCGCGTAAGTAGCATTCTGCTCTTACTTTTCCTTTATGTGTAGGGGTCTGCGGGGGATGCGGGACCTACCCGGCGGTACATGTCCGGGCGGATCGGGGGCATCCGGATGTGTACGACAGCGACCGATCGACGTCGCCCGGCGGGCGGCGCGGGACAGGGGAGGGCAGCGGACGTGACTGCGGCCATCAGCGCGAAGGTGTTGGAACGGTTCCCGGCGGGGTCTCCGCGCGGATCGTGGCCCGCGGAGGAGTACGCGGCGCGCCGCCGCGCCGAGGGCGAGCCCGCCACGGTCGTGATGGACCTGGAGTCGGACGCCTTCCTCGTGGTCGTTCCGGCGGACGAAGGCTGAGATCCGGCACACGCCCGTGCAGCGACGGAGCGCGCGCCAGGCCGTGCCGAACCGAGGGCGCGCGCATGCCTTTCCCGGGCGCCTTTCGTGAAATGCCCGGTCCGGGATACGAGATGAGCCGCGCATTCCTTGACGGCCCTCGACTTCCACTGCCACGATCCATGGCATGACCATGCGACTGGAGCTCACGCGGCGACGCCACGTCGACCTCGCACGCGTCTCCAGCGCTTCCTGTCGCGCCGCAGCCTGAGTCTCCCGGCTCGCCGCTTCCTCACACCGCCGTATCCGCCGTCGGCCGACAGTTGTCGTCTCGACGGAACGCCCCGTGCGTACGGAACGCCCCGTGCGGTGAATTCTCCTCACCCCTGAATTCGGTGCTCCGGCGCGCCCGTTCTCCTATGGTGTCCCCGAATTCGGCGGTGCCCCGCGCAGTCGCGCCTTCTCCCGGAAAGAGAACCCATGGCCACCGTCCTGTCCGTATCCGGCAGCCCCTCCGCCTCGTCCCGCACCAGCCGACTGCTCCGCCACCTGGACAAGCGGCTGGCCGCCCAGGGCCATGACGTGATCCCGCTCGACGTCCGCACGATCCCCGCCGAGGCGCTGCTCGGCGCGGACTTCCGTCACCCCGCGATCGTCGAGGCCACCGAGCTGTTCGCGCGGGCCGACGGCGTCGTCGTCGGCACACCCGTCTACAAGGCGTCCTACTCCGGTGTCCTGAAGGCCCTGCTGGACCTGCTCCCGCAGTACGCCCTCGCCGGCAAGACCGTGCTGCCGCTCGCCACCGGCGGCAGCGTCGCCCACGTCCTGGCCATCGACTACGCCCTGCGCCCGGTGCTCAACTCCATGGGCGCGGCCCACATCGTGCAGGGCTGGTTCACTCTCGACAAGGACATCACCGTGCAGGACGACGGCTCCCTGACCGTCGCGCCGGCCGCCACCGAGGCACTCGGCCAGGTGGTCGACCAGTTCTCCGCCGCGCTCGGCCGCACCCCGCTGCTGGCCGTGGCGGGCTGACAGTCGCCGCCAAAGATCAACCCTGGAGCCGGACTTGGGCGTCCTGGTCACCGAGGGGGCAGTCCCGCCCTCTCGGTGACCAGGAGGCACACACCCATGAAGCAGCGCGTCGCACGCACCGTCTCGATCGCCCTGGCCGTGGCGCTGTCCGCCGGCACGGCGGCACTCGCCCCGGCAGCGCAGGCAGCGGAACCGAAACACGGCCACGAGGCGACCCGGACCGCGTTACGCGCTCTGGTCGAGCAGGGGGGCCTCCCCGGAGTGGCGGCCAAGGTCCGTGACGAAAAGGGGAGTTGGTTCGGGCAGTCCGGATACGCGGACACCGGCACGGGCCGCAAACGGTCGGCCGGCGAGCACTTCCGCGGGGCCAGCATCACCAAGCCGTTCGTCGCGACCGTCCTGCTCCAGCTGGATGCGGAAGGCAGACTGGACCTGGACGACACGGTCGAGCGATGGCTGCCCGGCCTGCTGCGCGGCAACGGCTACGACGGCGGCAAGGTGACGCTGCGGCAACTGCTCAACCACACCAGCGGCATCGCCAACTACAACGACGACCCCGATTTCAGCCACGCCACCACAGGGCTCGGCTTCCCGGAGCACCGGTACGACACGTACACACCCGAGGAACTCGTGGCGATCGCCCTGAAGACCCCTGCGCAGCCCGACCCGGAGAGCCGGCCGTCGTACTCCAACACCAACTTCGTCCTCGCGGGAATGGTCGTCGAGAAGGCCACGGGCCACTCGTACGCGCAGGAGATCACCCGCCGCATCATCCGGCCGCTGAAGCTGCGCGGGACATCGTTCCCCGGCACATCACCCCACATGCCGAAGCCCCACCCCGTCGGCTACTCCCGGCTCGACCAGGACGCCACCCCGGACGCCGAGATCCACGACGCCACCGAACAGAACATGACCTGGCTCGGCGCGGCCGGCGACGTCATCTCCACCAGCGGCGACCTCAACCGCTTCCAACGGGCCCTCGTGAAGGGCGAGTTGCTGCCACCGCAGCAGACGAAGGAGATGTTCGAGGAGGTCCCGGCCGGGCACGGCCTCGGGTACGGACTCGGTGTCGAGTTCGCGCAGTTGTCCTGCGGGGTGAAGGTGGTGGGCAAGAGCGGTTCCACGAACGGCTCCCTGTCCGCGATGGTCGGCACCCAGGACGGCGAGCACCAGCTCACGTTCAACGTCAACGGCGACTGGCTCCAGGACTCCTCCCTGTACGTCAACGTCGTCGAAGCGGAGTTCTGCGGCCGGATCCCGGCGCGGACGGACCAGGCGCCCGCCGTGCCCCGCCTCGGCTAACCCGAAGCCAGCGAGCCGAGGTGCGTCCTGCGGGCCTCGGCCGTCTGGCCCTGCACCAACAGGAACATCCCCTCGCGCGCCAGCCGCTGCGCCCGGCTGTCCAGGGACATGGACCGGCCGCCCCCGGCCACGATCGCCGCGGTCGTGGCCGCGCGCAGGAGGTCGTGCGCGCGTGTCTTCACGGCCAGTCGCTGCGGAACGGAGTCGTGCGGGGCGGGCCGATCGGCCAGGGCGTAGGCCTCCCGGCGCACTTCGTCGAGCCGGGCCCGCAGCGACCGGGCCGTCTCCCGGCCGTCCGGGGTCTGCGCCACCAGGTCCAGCGCCGCGTACGCCACCCCGAACACGGCCGGACTGGCGTTGGCGGCCCGGGGCAGGTCGACCAGGGCGAACTCCGCCTGCGACGTGCGCAGCACGACGGCCTCCTCCGGCACCCGCAGGCCGTCCAGTTCCAGGGACACCGTGCGGGCGGCGGTGAGGGCCGCGAGCCGCATCGGTGCCGACGGTGTCAGCCCCGGCTGCTCGCGGGCCTCGGCGAACGCGAACACCACCTCGGCCGCGTCCGTCACCCCGGCCAGCAGCATCACGTCGTTGAGACCCCAGCCCGTGTACCAGGGCACCCGGCCCTCGAACCGCCAGCCGCCCTCCTCGGGAACGGCCCGCACGGGCACCCGGGGGAAGGCACGGACATGGGCGAAGGCGATGCCCGCCATCAGCTCGCCGGTCGCCAGGGGACGCAGCAGCTTCTCCCGGACGGGCGAGTCGTGGGTGGCGAGCAGCTTCACCGGTGTGTGGTGCTGTGTCTGCACGAACCATGTGGAGCAGCACGCCCCGGCCAGGATCTCCGCGGTCTCCCGCGCCACGGCCACGGGCGCGTCGGCCCCGCCGTACTCCTGCGGCGCGACCACCCCCAGCAGCCCCGCCCGCTTCACCGCGTCGACATGACTCGCGGGCACACCCTCCTGGTCGACGCGCTCGGCCTGCGGGACGAGCAGATCGCGCGCCAGTCGTTGTACGCCGGTGACGAGGGGATGGGGTGTGGTGGTCATGGGAGGAATTCTCGCGGTCGGGCGGCGCGGGGTGTCGATCCGGGGCTGTGTCGTTCGTGTAGGAGGTGCGGGGACACCCGGACGACGTCAGGCCAAGGAGGCCGTCATGAAGTACTACCTGCTGAGCGTGATGCAGCCGGTCGGCGGTATGCCCGACCCCGACACCCTCGAGGAGATCGGCAGGAACCTCGACGCCTTCCATCAGGAGCTGCGCGAGGCGGACGCCTGGGTCTTCGCCGGAGGGCTGCACGGCCCGGACTCCTCCACGGTGCTGCGACCCGGCGACGGCGATGTCCTGATCACCGACGGGCCGTACGCCGAGGGCAAGGAGATGCTCGGCGGCATCTGCCTCGTCAAGGCACCCGATCTGGACGCCGCCCTGGAGTGGGGGCGCAAGGCGGCCCTGGCCACGACCCTGCCGATCGAGGTCCGTCCCTTCATGGGAGACGCCGACTGATGGACGTGGACGTCGAGGCGGTCTTCCGCGCGGAGTACGGCCGCGCGGTCGCCGTCCTCGTCCGCTTCCTCGGCGACATCGACCTCGCCGAGGAAGCGGTCCAGGACGCCTTCACCGCGGCGGTTCGGCGCTGGCCGGAGACCGGCGTCCCGCCGAGCCCGGCCGGGTGGATCATCACGACCGCCCGGAACAGCGCCGTCGACCGCCTGCGCCGCGAGGCGTCCCGGCCGGCCCGGCACGCCGAGGCCGCCCTGCTGCACACCCCCGACGCACCGCCCGAGGAGGGCCCCGTGCGCGACGACCGGCTCCGCCTGATCTTCACCTGCTGCCACCCCGCGCTGGCCCTCCAGGCCCGGGTCGCCCTGACCCTGCGGCTGCTGGGCGGCCTCACCACGGCGCAGATCGCGCGCGCCTTCCTCGTGCCCGAGCCGACCATGGCCCAGCGGCTCGTCCGCGCCAAGGCGAAGATCCGCAACGCCGGGATCCCTTACCGGGTGCCCCGCGACGCGGATCTGCCCGACCGGCTCGGCGGGGTCCTGGCCGTCGTCTATCTGGTCTTCAACCAGGGGTACGAGGGTTCGCCCGAGCTGTGCGGCGAAGCCGTACGGCTCGGGCGGCTGCTGGCGGAACTCATGCCCGACGAGCCCGAGGTGACCGGCCTGCTCGCGCTGATGCTCCTCGTCGAGTCCCGCCGGGACGCCCGCGGGAGCGACCGGGGCGAACTGGTGCCGCTGCCCGAGCAGGACCGCGCTCGCTGGGACCGCGACCTGATCCGCGAGGGCCAGGAGCTCGTTCGCCGCTGCCTGCGCCGGAACCGGCCCGGGCCCTACCAGATCCAGGCCGCCGTCCAGGCCGTCCACAGCGACGCGCCGACCGCGGAGGCCACCGACTGGGCGCAGATCCGGCGGCTGTACGACCAGCTCATGACCATCGCCCCGAGCCCGGTCGTGGCGCTGAACCGGGCCGTCGCCCTGGCCGAGACCGAGGGCCCCGGGCCGGCCCTCACGCTCGTGGACGCCCTCGACCTCGACGGCTACCACGTCCTCCACGCCGTCCGTGCCGACCTGCTGCGCCGTCTGGGCCGCGACACCGAGGCGGTACGGGCGTACGACAGGGCCGTCGCGCTCGCCGAGAACCCGGCGCAACGCGCGTTCCTCGAGCGTCGCAGGAGAGCATTCGCACGGCACCGGCCGGACGGTCCGTGAAGACCGGCCGGGCCACTCGTCAGGACCGCGAGGCGGGCAGGTCCAGCTCCGTGAGGACGTCGAAGTCGAGCCCGTCGGCCCGCGCCAGGTAGATCCGCTGGCGCACATGGGCGTCCCGCAGGTGCAGCAGCCCGCGCGGGCCCTCGTACGACACCGCCCCCGCTCCCGCCGCCGCGCCGATCGCCGAGACGTCCAGCGTCCCGGCCCTCTTCAGCAGTGCGGCCAGCAGCAGCACACCCTCGTAGCAGGACTCGCCGAGGCTGCCGAGGGCGGGGGCCTGGACGCCGTAGCGGGCGGCGTACTGGCCGTGGAAGTCGAGGGTGTCGCGATTGGCCAGCGAGGCGAAGAACCCGGCCGTGCTGTACAGGTCGTCGGTGGCCGCCGGGCCGCTCGCCACCAGCATGTTCTCGTCCATCAGGGTGCTCAGCCGCAGACAGCGCGCGTGCAGGCCGTATGCCGCGAACGCCCGGTTGAAGCGCACCGCGTCACTGCCGACGAGCAGCATCAGCACCGCGTCGGCGTCCGAGCGTTCGACGCGGCGCAGCACCGGCTCGAAGTCGTGGGTGCCCAGCGGGAGATAGGCCTCACCGGCGACGCACCCGCCGCGGTCCCGGGCGTAGTGGCGGGCCGAGCGGGCCGTGTGCCGCGGCCACACATAGTCGTTGCCCACCACGAACCAGCGCCGCACCCCGCGTTCGCGTGCCAGCAGATCCATCGCCGGCCGGAGCTGGTCGCGCGGGGTCTCGCTCGTCAGGAACACCCCCGCCGTGTCCTCCCCGCCCTCGTACAGCGCGGTGTACACGTACGGGACGCGGTGCGCGATCCGCGGCGCCAGCGCCTGCCGTACGGAGGAGATGTGCCAGCCGGTGACGCCCTGCACGGCACCCAGGTCCACCAGCGCCTCGACCTCGTCGGCGATCTCGTGCGGCGCGCCCGCGCCGTCGACCGGCACCAGCCGGAGCTCTCTGCCGAGCACGCCGCCGTCCCGGTTGACCTC
Organism: Streptomyces sp. NPDC024017; assembly: GCF_040638895.1. Classification (NCBI taxonomy): domain Bacteria; kingdom Bacillati; phylum Actinomycetota; class Actinomycetes; order Kitasatosporales; family Streptomycetaceae; genus Streptomyces; species Streptomyces sp. NPDC024017. The sequence continues at coordinate 557,812 of NZ_JBEZYZ010000003.1, forward strand.
CTCGGCGGCCAGCCGCGCGCACAGCTCACAGGTGGGCCCGAAGATCCCGGCAGGCCCCTGGAGGGGGAAGACGAGGGCCACGCCGAGCACGGAGTCGTCGGCCGTGAACCACTCGGGCCCGGAAAGGTCGTGCCGGAACATGGCGTCATGATTCCGGCTCCACCGGACGAACTCCAGTGCGTCTCCTACGATGGACACCCCTCGTGACCTAGGAGCAGGGATGCCCAGCCCCACCCCGCGTCGGCCCGACGACCTCGTGCAGTTGCTGACGCGGGCCGAACGGCTCGCGGCGCGGCGGTTGCAGGGCGTTCTGGAGGCGGAGGGCTGTTCGCTCGACGCCTGGCGGGTGCTGGCCTCGCTGTCCGACGGCGAGGGGCATCACATGACGGGGCTCGCGGAGGCCGCCTTCCTGCCGCCTCCGACGCTGACCAAGCTGGTCGACCAGCTCGTCGACCAGAACCTGGTGCACCGCAGGGTCGACCCGTTCGACCGGCGCCGCATCCTCGCCCATCTCACCCCGCGCGGACAGGAGTACTGGCAGCGCGTCGACCGCGCGGTCCGCGCCGGGCGGCCCTCGCTCGGGGAGGGCGAAGACGACCTGCTGCGGTCCCTGCTGAACCGGTTGGCGGCGACGCTGGAGGACGCGGCGCACGTGTGAGCCCCCGGCGAGGGAATGACGGGCCGTCACCCAGCGCGAATACGGCAGGTCTATACCTGACTGGTCTACACCCTTGACTGGTACAGACCAACGCGGTTGAGTGTCCCTCCACAGCCCCCCACCACGGCCGCCCCCACGCCGTGACCGGACCACCGGCGCGTGCGGTCAAGGGCCTGCTTCACCCTGCCCTTGTCAGGGTGCGGCCGTGCTCCGCAAAGGAGTTGAACCCGTGTCGAGACGCCGCATCTCCGCAGTCCTGGCCACCCTCGCCCTCGCCGGCACCGCGCCGGTGCTCCTGCCCGCCTCGAACGCCTCGGCCGCCGCGTGCTCCAGCTACCCGAACTGGACGGCCGGGAAGTCGTACGCCGCCGGCGACATCGTGCGCTACACCGACGGCAAGGCGTACATCGCCGAGCACGCCAACCCGGGCTACGACCCGGTCATCAGCACCTGGTACTGGGAGCCGTACGCCTGCGACAACGGTCCGGGCACGCCCGACGCGCGCTTCGTGGTGAGCGAGGCCCAGTTCAACCAGATGTTCCCGAACCGCAATTCGTTCTACAGCTACAGCGGCCTCACCGCGGCCCTCAGCGCCTACCCCGGCTTCGCCAACACCGGCAGCGACACGGTGAAGAAGCAGGAGGCCGCCGCCTTCCTCGCCAACGTCAGCCACGAGACCGGCGGCCTGGTGCACGTGGTGGAGCAGAACACCGCCAACTATCCGCACTACTGCGACTGGAGCCGGCCCTACGGCTGTCCGGCCGGGCAGGCCGCCTACTACGGGCGTGGCCCGATCCAGCTGAGCTGGAACTTCAACTACAAGGCCGCGGGCGACGCGCTCGGCATCGACCTGCTGAACAACCCCTGGCTGGTGCAGAACGACTCGGCCGTCGCCTGGAAGACCGCCCTGTGGTACTGGAACACCCAGACCGGCCCCGGTTCCATGACCCCGCACAACGCCATGGTGAACGGCGCAGGCTTCGGCCAGACGATCCGCAGCATCAACGGCTCTCTGGAGTGCGACGGCAAGAACCCGGCACAGGTGCAGAGCCGCGTGAACAACTACCAGCGGTTCACGCAGATCCTCGGGACTTCGCCCGGCGGCAACCTGTACTGCTGACGCCGGACCGCGCGGCGTGGTGTCATGCGGGATGTCATGAACCTGACTGGTTGACCGAAGGGCATCCCTCATGCGACTGCGCACCCCCCACGCCCTGCTCGCCACGACCGCGGCGCTGGCCGCCGCGGTCGTGGCCCCCCAGCCCGCTGCCGCCGCCGTTCCGGCTCCGGGTACGTACTACGTCCAGAGCGCCACGACCGGGCTCAACGCGGCCGACAACGGCGGAGCGGTCGAGCAGCACAGACCCCGCGGCAACGAGGACCGCCAGCAGTGGCGGCTGAAGCCGAGCGGCTCCTCGTATCTCCTGGAGAGCACGGACGCACCAGGCCGTTGCCTCGGCCGCAGCGGCGACCAGGCCGCGACCGTCGCCTGCGCGAGTGCGGACGCCGGGTGGGAGATCAGTCCTCTCGGCGCCGACCGCTACACGCTCAAGGCCCCGGGGACCGCGCGTCACCTCACGGTGGCGCCCAAGCCGTCCGGTGCCACCTACCCCGCCCGGCTCGCCCTCGGCGGCTCCGGCGACCTCGCCTCCTGGTACCTCACCCCGGTCGACCCCGCCACCGGCCCCATGCCGCCCCAGGAGCGGCGCACCCTGGACCAGGTCACGTTCCTCACCACGCACAACGCGTACGCCAACGGCGTCGACGGCGGCTTCGCCCCGCCCTTCGTCAACCTCGTGCCCAACCAGACCCGCGGCATCGAAGGCCAACTCGCGGACGGCGTACGGGGATTCATGCTGGACATCCACCAGACCCCCGACGGCGCGATCCTCTGCCACAACAGCTGCACCCTCGTCAGCAGGCCCGTCGCCCTGTGGGTCGACCTCCAGCGCATGGTCGACTTCCTGAAGGCCCACCCGGACCAGTTCGTCACCGTCTTCCTGGAGGACTACGTCGACCCGGCCGTCCTGCGCGCCGAACTCGCCCGGGTCAGCGGCCTGTCGGACGTGCTCTACCGGCCCGACCTCACCGGCGTACGGCAGAACGGCTGGCCCACGATGGCGGATCTGGCCGCCGCCGGCGACCGGCTGCTGATCTTCACGGATCACAGCCGCTCCGCCGACCAGGCCGCGGGCCTGACCCGGGACAGCTTCGGCGTCATGTACCAGCGCGAGTGGACCGTCGAGAACTACTGGTCCATGGGCTCGGGGGTCGGCACCTCCGACTGGTCCTGCTACAGCCGCTGGTACGGCGCCGACACCAACATCCCGCTGACCCGCACCGAGCCCGGATTCCGTCCGCTGTTCGTCATGAACCACTTCCGTGACGTCCCGATCACCGGCACGGCCGGCACCGACAACACCAAACTCGCCGACCGCGCCCAGAGGTTCTGCCAGCCGGCCGCGCGCAAGAAGCCCAACTTCCTCGCCGTGGACCACTACGACCGCGGCAACCCGGCCTCCGCCGTCACCACCCTCAACTCGTACACGTATCCGTAAACCGGGTTCGCCGGTCCGCGCGTCGTGTGTGAGACTCCGCCGATGAGCTCACAGATGATCACCGCGGACGCCGCGGGTACCTGGAAACTCGGCGACCTGCCCGTCCACCGCCTCGGCTTCGGCGCGATGCGGCTGACGGGCAGCGCCGCCTTCCACCACGGCACACCGAGCGACCGCGGCAGGTCGATCGCCGTCCTGCGCAAGGCGATCGACCTCGGCGTCAACCACATCGACACGGCCGCCTTCTACTTCTCGTCGCTGCGCTCCGCCAACGAACTCATCAACAGCGCGCTGGCGCCGTACCCCGACGACGTGGTCATCATCACCAAGGTGGGCCCCTACCGGGCCTGGGACGGCGACTGGGGCACCTCGGCCCGACCCGAGGACCTGCGCGGCCACGTCGAGGAGAACCTGCGCCAGCTCGGCCGCGACCACCTGGACGTGGTCAACCTGCGCCGGATGCCCAAGTGCGACTCCATCGCCGAGCACTTCGGCGCCCTCGCGGAGCTGCGCGAGGCAGGTCTGATCCGCCACCTCGGCATCTCCAACGTCGAGCCTCGCCATCTGGCCGAGGCACAGGCCATCGCCCCCGTGGTCTGCGTCCAGAACCGGTACGCCCTCGACCGCCCCGACCCCGACACCGACGAACTGCTCCGCATCTGCGGCGAACAGGGCATCGCCTTCGTGCCGTTCTTCGCCGTCGCCGGCGAGGCCGGTGAGCACGGCGCCGTCACCGCCCATGACGAGGAGCTCCGCGCCGTGGCCCGGGCCCATGGCGCGAGCCCCGCCCAGATCCGCATCGCCTGGACCCTGCACCAGGGCCCCCACGTCCTCGCCATCCCCGGCACCGGCAACCCCGACCACCTCACGGAGAACGTGGCGGCCGGCGCGATCCGCCTCGGCGAAGAGGAACTGACCCGGCTCAACACGCTGCACGGCAAGGCCGGTTGAGCCACGGCTAGACGGCCCAGACACCCTCCCGCATGAGATGCCTGCGCGGCAGCTCGTGCGCCTCACACCACGCCTGCACCGCTCGGGGCAGCACCCGGAAGAACGCGTACGACGCGTGGTCCTCGCGCGGATCCCAGCCGGTCTTCGCGCGGAACGCCTCGATGGCCTCCGACGGCGCCTCCCGCATCGGGTAGGTCCGCACCTCGCCCTCCACGAGCACGACGTCCCGCGTGTCCCCGAAGGCCAGCCGGGTCCGCCCGCCGTCCCGGAGATTCCGGCCGGTGGGGTTGGTCAGCCGGGTGCACAGCCACACGGCCTCGTCGTGCCACACGAACCACAGCGGGACCAGACACGGCATCCCTTCGGCGTCCGCCGTCGCGACCCAGATGTCGATCTCCCGCTCCAGACGGCCGAGCAGGTCCGTCTTGCGCTGTTCGGGGGTGCGGGGCGGCTCGGTGATCTTCATGACGGGACGCTATCGGGCAGAGCGCCGCGGCGCCTCGGGCCCCGGCCCTAGGCCCGGGGCCCAGGACTCCCGAGGTACTGCGCCACGCCCTCTCCCAGGGACCAGTCGGCAGACTCGTTCTCGGTCAGGACGACGAACACGTTCCGCGGCTCGGTGCCCGCGTAGGCGTGGGCGAGCTCCGCGATCCTGCGGTACAGCGCCTGCTTCCGCGCGGGCGTGCGACCGGAGCGCAGTGTGATCGCGACGTAGACGATGCCCTGGTCGCGGTGCACGCCGAGGTGGTCGTCGTAGCGCAGGGTGCCGCTCGTGCCGTCATGGTCCACCAGGACCTGGAACCGGTCGTCGGGCGGGATGCCGATCGTCTCCGTCAGGGCGTCGTGGACGGCACGGCCGAGTGCGGCGAGGCGCTCGGGTCCGGCCCGAAGCGTGTCGATGCGGACGAAGGGCATGGGGCCTCCGGGTGTCGTTGATCGCGAGTGTACATACTAGTAGTTACAGACGTGATGGAGGGAGTGGACCGGGCGGTTGGCATCCCGGGGGTTTTACGTATAACCTCTCCGGTCAACCGCCCGCTCCGAGAGGCCCCGATGAGACGTATCGCCCTGGTCACCCTCGTCGTCGACGACTACGACGAGGCGATCCGCTTCTACACCGACGCCCTCGGATTCCGCCTCGCCGAGGACGCCCCCCGGCCCGACGGATCACGCTGGGTCGTCGTCGAACCCGGCACCCCGGGAGCCGGTACCGGCCTGCTGCTGGCTCGCGCCAAGGGGGAGACCCAGGCCGCACGGGTCGGGGACCAGACCGGCGGACGGGTCGGGTTCTTCCTGCACACCGACGACTTCGCCCGCGACCACGCCCGGATGACCGCCGCGGGCGTGACCTTCCTGGAGGACCCGCGGCACGAGCCGTACGGGACCGTCGCCGTCTTCCAGGACCTGTACGGCAACCGCTGGGACCTGCTCCAGCCCGCCGGCTGACCCCTTCCCGCCGCTTCGAACCACCCGCTCGAGGAAAGATCCCGCCATGACTGCTACGCGCGTAGACGCCGACCTGATCCGCCGCCTCCCCAAGGCCGTGCTGCACGACCACCTCGACGGCGGCCTGCGCCCCGCCACCGTGGTGGAGCTGGCGGAAGCGGTCGGCCACACCCTGCCCACCAACGACCCGGACGAGCTGGCCGCCTGGTACTACGAGGCCGCCAACTCCGGCGACCTGGTGCGCTACATAGCCACCTTCGAGCACACCCTCGCCGTGATGCAGACCCGCGAGGGCCTGCTGCGCACCGCTGAGGAGTACGTGCTCGACCTGGCCGCCGACGGTGTCGTGTACGGCGAGGTGCGCTACGCCCCCGAGCTGAACACCCGGGGCGAGCTGACCATGGCCGAGGTCGTGGAGACCGTCCAGGAGGGCCTCGCGGCGGGCATGGCGAAGGCGGCTGCCGCGGGCACGCCGGTGCGGGTCGGCACCCTGCTGTGCGGGATGCGGATGTTCGACCGGGTGCGCGAGGCGGCCGACCTGGCCGTGGCGTTCCGCGACGCCGGTGTCGTCGGCTTCGACATCGCCGGTGCCGAGGACGGCTTCCCGCCCGCCGACCACCTCGCGGCCTTCGAGCACCTGCGTCGCGAGAACGTGCCGTTCACCATCCACGCCGGGGAGGCGCACGGGCTGCCCAGCATCCACCAGGCCCTCCAGGTGTGCGGCGCCCAGCGCATCGGCCACGGTGTGCGGATCACCGACGACATCCCGGACCTCGCGGCGGGCAAGCTCGGCCGGCTCGCGAGCTGGGTGCGCGACCGGCGCATCGCGCTGGAGATGTGCCCGACGTCCAACCTGCAGACGGGCGCCGCCACCTCGATCGCCGAGCACCCGATCACCGCGCTGAAGGACCTCGGCTTCCGCGTCACCCTCAACACCGACAACCGGCTGGTCTCGGGCACCACGATGACCCGCGAGATGTCCCTGCTGGTCGAGCAGGCGGGCTGGACCGTCGAGGATCTGCGCACGGTCACCGTCAACGCCCTGAAGAGCGCGTTCCTGCCGTTCGACGAGCGGAACGCACTCATCCGGGACGTGGTGCTGCCCGGTTACGCCGCCGCGCTCTGAAGCAGCCCGCGGAGGTAGGCGGCCTGTCCGACGTGCTGGAGATCGTCGGACAGGACGCTGACCAGCCGGACGCCCAGGGTGACCGGCGGGTCCCAGCGCTCGTCGATGACGCGTTCCAGGTCCTTGGCGGCGAGTCCCCGCAGGGCGTCCAGACTCTGGTCGTGCACGGCGTCGTAGTAGCCGGTCAGCAGCTCGCCCGAGTCGACCCGGACCCTGGCGACCTTGGCGGGGCTGTGGCCGTAGCCCGTATCGCGGCGGGGCAGGTCGAGACCGAAGCGCTTCTCCCAGTCCTGGGACAGCCACACCTGGTCGAGTCCGAAGGCGTCGGCCAGGTGGTCGTCCTGGACGCGGGTGAGATGCCAGACCAGCCAGGCGATCGAGTTGGTGTCGGGGGAGGGGCGGGCGCTCAGCTCGTCGGGCCCGAGGCCCTCGACGGTGGCGTGGACTTCTTCGCGGATGCGGTTGAAACCGTCGATGAGGATGTCCTTCGCATGCATAGCTCCACCATCGCGCATCGCCGGGGATCACGCGCCGGGAATCACGCGTCGGGAATCCAGCTCCCGTGGAAGCCCAGCGGCACCCGGCCCGGGAGATGGATCCGGGCCACCGGCTCCCTGGTGAAGTCCTGGGCCGCGAGGATCACCAGGTCCGACGCCCCGGCCCTGGCGGCGCCGCGGCCGCGCCGCGCAGCACGCTGCGTCGTGCGGGATCCGTCATCTGCCCTGCTCCTGACCGTGGTTGGTCTCGGGAACGGTCACGAGTCCGCTGCGCGGGACGGATCGGGTCAGGACGGGTGGACACCCTCCTGGGGTGGTGCCTGACCCCCTGTTTCCAGCAGGGCCATCAGCGCCCGGGCCGCCGGACTGGTCGCCTGCTCCGGCGGCAGCAGGGCCACCGTCTCGTAGACGGCCTCGCCGGTGCCCTTCACGGGCAGCGCGGTCAGGGAGGCGCGCTTGTGCGCGAAGTGCCGTGGCACGACGGCGACGCCGAGGTTCTCGTCGACCAGGTCGAGCAGCGTGTGCACGTCGTTCACCTCCAGGGCCACCGTCCGCCGTACACCCGCGGCGGCGAACACCGTGTCGGTGGTGCGGCGCGGGCCCCAGTCCGGCTGGAAGTCGACGAACACCTCGCCGCCCAGCTCCTCCGGTGTGACCGCCGCACCGGCGGCGGCGAGCCGGTGGCTGGAGTGGCACAGCAGCGTCATCGGCTCGCTGGTCAGCGGCACCGAACGCAGCTGGTCGCTGTCCGCCTGCGTCCGCACCGCGAACGCCAGGTCGAGCCGCCCCGCCTCGACGTCCTCCGCGAGCGCGCCCGACCCCGCCTGCCGCAGACAGATCTCCACGTCCGGATGACGGTGCCGGAAGGCGGCGAGCAGCCCCGCCACGTGCACCCCGGCGATGCACTGCTCGCTGCCCAGCGTGAGCATGCCGCGCAGCACGCCCTGCACCGCGGCCACCGCCTCGTGGGCCGAGCGGACCTGCGCGAGGATCCGCTCCGCCTCACCGAGCAGCGCCCGCCCGGCCGGGGTCAGCGTCACCCGGCGGGTCGTGCGCACGAACAGTGGCGTCTGCAGCTCCCGCTCCAGCGCCCGGATGGACGCCGACAGGCCCGACTGGGACACCAGGAGTCGTTCCGCCGCCCGGGTGAAGTGCTGGTCCTCGGCGACCGCGACGAAGTGCTGCAAGTGACGCAGTTCCATGACTGAGAAGCGTAGCCGCTGAATTCCATCGGATTCTTCTGTTGGACGCATGGGCGCAGGTCACGCCAGAGTGGACACCGGTTTCCTCCCGACCGAGCCAACCCCTCTGGAGTCGCGTTGTACACCGCACACCCCGACCGCTACGCGGACATGCCCTACCGGCGCACCGGACGCAGCGGCCTGCAGCTCCCCGCGCTCTCGCTCGGCCTGTGGCACAACTTCGGCCCGGACCGGCCCGTCGAGACGCAGCGCGCCATCCTGCGCCGCGCCTTCGACCTCGGCGTCACCCACTTCGACCTCGCGAACAACTACGGCCCGCCGCCCGGCGCCGCCGAGTCCGCGCTGGGCGAGTTCCTGAAGACGGACTTCGCGCCGTACCGCGACGAGCTGGTGATCTCCACCAAGGCCGGCTACCTGATGTGGCCGGGCCCGTACGGCGAGTGGGGCTCCCGCAAGTACGTGCTGTCCTCGCTGGACCAGAGCCTGAAGCGGATGGGCCTGGACTACGTCGACATCTTCTACTCGCACCGCCCCGACCCGGACACCCCGCTCGAGGAGACCATGGGCGCCCTGCACTCGGCGGTGCAGCAGGGCAAGGCGCTGTACGTCGGAGTCTCCAACTACTCCGCGGAGCAGACCCGCGAGGCCGCCCGGATCCTGGGCGAACTGGGCACCCCGCTCCTGATCCACCAGCCGCGCTACTCGATGCTGGACCGCCGCCCCGAGGACGAGGGCCTGCTCGACGCCCTCGACGAGCTCCAGGTCGGCTCCATCGTCTTCTCGCCGCTGGAGCAGGGCGTGCTCTCGGCCCGCTACCTCGACGGCATCCCCGAGGGTTCCCGGGCCGCGAGCGACAGCCCCTTCCTGAAGTCGGACGCGCTCACCGAGGACCTGGTGGGCCGGCTGCGCGACCTGAACGACATCGCGAAGTCGCGCGGCCAGACCCTGGCCCAGATGGCTCTGGCGTGGGTGCTGCGCGGTGGCCGGGTCACCTCCGCGCTGGTCGGCGCGAGCAGCGCGCAGCAGATCGAGGACAGCGTCGGCGCCATCCGCAACCTGGACTTCGACGCGGACGAACTGGCCCGGATCGACGCCATCGTCAAGCAGTAGCAGTCCGCCTGCCCGGGGGCGGCCGCCCCCGGGCGGCTCCGCTAGGAGCTGATCCGCTCCTCGAGGCGCACGGTCACCGTGTCGCCCTCCTCCTTGCCGATGGCCTTGCGGATGTCGGCCTTCACGGGCAGCTTGTGCGTGCCGTCCCCCAGGGCCATGAACGAGCTGCGGAACGGGTGCCCGTCGATCGTCCCGCGGACCTTGACCAGGCCGCGGGTGCCGAAGAACTCGACGGACCGGGGCCAGACCAGATAGGTCCAGCCGCCCTCGGCGGGGCTTCTGCGCAGGACCGCGGTGAACTCCGCGTCCAGTTCTCCCGTGACGGCCATGACGTCCTCCGGTGCTCGGCGGTCTCCTCCTCATGCAGACCGCCGGGCACCGGAGAACTCATCGCCGGTCTCACACCCCGGCGGGCACCCGGTCCAGGAACCCGAGCACGGACCTGATCCGGCCCTGCCCGTCCAGCGTGATCACATCCGACCCGGCGACCGGCGCCGAGCCGTCGGCCGCGCTCACCAGCTCCCACGAGAACCGGGCGGTGTCGTGATGCCCGTCGACGGCGCCGGTGAGCCGGAACTCGAACCCCGGGAACTGCTCGTGGGCCGCCGCGATCACCCCGGCGATGTCCTCGTGGCCGCTGACATCGGCCAGCGGGTCGGTGTAGCTGCCGTCCTCGGTCCACGCGGCGGCGACCGCCTTGGTGCGCGCCACCGGGTCCCCGGCGTTCCAGGCCTCGAAGTAGCGGGCGACGGCGTCCTCGTGGCGGTGGGCGGTTGCGGACATGGGCGATCAGCCTCCGGATAGGTCGAACCTGCTGGTCAGGGCCCGGATCTCACCCCCGGTGAACCCGGTACGACCACCTTGCCCGCACCCGCCGGGAGCGTCGATTACCTCCGGAGTCATGGGCCCTCGCGACAGCTCGCCGGATTTCGGCCAACTCGGGGGGTGAATATGCCAGGAGAGTGGCCGGAAAGTCGTGGTGACAGTGATTCAGTAGTGAACATACTGACCTGCGAGAGCGCTTTTCACATCGAGCGACGGCGCCCTCACGCACAGCACGCGAGCCGCAGTGATGCGAGGCCGGGCCGGCAGAACGGGCAGGGCAACGGGGGAGGGTCACGTGCACGACGAGTTTCTGTGCCACGTCACGGCATACGGAGTCTGCGACGGCCGCCGTATCGGAGTGCCCCTCGGTACCTACCGCGCGCCCACCCTCGCCCTCGCCCTGTGGTGGCTGCGTGACCGCGCCTCCTGGATCGCCCAGCGTCTCGACCCCCAGCCCGACGCCGAGCACTTACCGCCGGGCGCGCTCGTGCCGGTCGCCCACACCGTGCCCGACGTGCCCGGGCTGCTGCGCGCCTGGTGCGCCGACCCCGCCCAGCAGGAGCGCATCGCCGAGGAGTTGGCGGCCGGACGGCTGGTGCGCATCGCCACCAGCGACGACACCACCGAATACGAACTGCTCGCCGAGTCCGTGGACGCCCTGCGGATGCAGCGCACGGCTCCCTTCGTCGGCATCTCCGTCGGCTGACCCCGCCGCCCGTCCCGCCCGCCCAGGCGCACAACAGGGCAAATCGGTAGAATCTTGACCATGGCGCAACCCTCGGTAGCACCAGAACTCGTCCTGGAGACGGAGACGAGCACCACCGTGATGATTCCGGGCCGCGACTACCACGTGGGGCGCGATCCGCTGTGCGACATCGTCATCGACGACGACCGGGTCTCCTGGCACCACGCGGTGCTGCGGCCCGAGGACGGTCACTGGACCATCGAGGACGAGGACAGCACCAACGGCACCTTCGCCGACGGCCGGCGCATCCACGAGTGGGACGTCGGACCCGGCAGCGTCATCCGCTTCGGCAATCCGGCCGACGGACCGCGCATGACCCTCACGGGCCGCCCCGCCCCCGCCGCGCCCACCCCGGAACGCCCCTCCGCCGTCTCCATGCCGGCCAGCACCGGCACCTACCGGCAGCCCACGACCGTACGGCCGCTGCCCTCCCGCACCGTCCGCATCGGCCGCGCCACCGACAACGACCTGGTCATCGACGACCTCGTGGTCTCCCGCCGGCACGCCGAACTGCGCGCCCTGGCCGACGGAACCTACGAGATCACCGACCTCGGCAGCCACAACGGCACGTACCTCAACGGCAGCCGCGTGACCACCGCCCCCGTGGGCCAGGGCGACATCGTCGGCATCGGCCACTCGGCGTTCTGCCTCGTCGGCGACCAACTCCAGGAGTACGTCGACACCGGCGAGGTCTCACTCGACGTGCAGGACCTCGCGGTCACCGTCGACCACGGCCGCAAGACGCTCCTCGACCACGTGTCGTTCCCGGTGGGGGAGAAGTGCCTGCTCGCCGTCGTCGGCCCGAGCGGCGCCGGCAAGTCCACGCTCCTCAACGCCCTCACCGGCCAGCGGCCCGCCAACCACGGCACCGTCCTCTACGACGGCCGCGACCTCTACCGCGACTACGCCGAGCTGCGCCAGCGCATCGGCCTCGTGCCGCAGGACGACATCCTGCACGCACAGCTGACCGTCCGCAAAGCCCTCTCCTACGCCGCCGAACTGCGCTTCCCGCAGGACACCGCCAAGGCCGAGCGGCGCGCCCGGGTCGACGAGGTCATCCGCGAACTGGGCCTGGAACAGCGCGCCGACCAGCACGTGCACAGCCTGTCCGGCGGCCAGCGCAAGCGCGTCAGCGTCGCCCTGGAGCTGCTGACCAAGCCCTCGCTGCTGTTCCTCGACGAGCCGACCTCCGGCCTCGACCCCGGTATGGACCGCTCGGTGATGCACATGCTGCGCGGCCTCGCCGACGACGGCCGGACCGTCATCGTCGTCACCCACAGCGTGCTCAGCCTGGACGTGTGCGACCGGCTCCTCGTGCTCGCGCCCGGCGGGAAGATCGCCTACTACGGGCCGCCCGAGGACGCCCTGTCCTTCTTCGGCTTCGAGGAGTGGCCGGAGGCCTTCGAGGCCTTCGACCGGGACACGGACCGGGACTGGGCGGGGGAGTACCACGTCTCGCCCTTCCACGGCCGGTACGTGGCCGACGCCTCCGCGCAGCCCCAGCAGCCCCGGTCCGAGCCCGTCGTCATCACCGCCCCGCCCCGGCCGCGGAGCCGGAGCGCCCAACTCGGCACGCTGGTGCGCCGGTACGCGGCCGCGCTGAGCGCCGACCGCACCTTCCTGATCATCATGATCGCCCTGCCGTTCGTGATGGGCGCGATGGCCCGCGCCCTCGCGGGCGGCAAGCTGACGCTCGACACGGCGATGAACGCACTGCTCATCCTGTGCGTCGGCGCGGTGCTCACCGGGGCCGCCAACGCCGTGCGCGAACTCGTCAAGGAACGCGTGATCTACCAGCGCGAACGGGCGGTGGGCCTCTCCAGATCGGCGTACCTGATGTCCAAGGTCGTCGTCCTGGGCGTCATCACCGTCCTCCAGGCGGTGGTGCTGACCCTGGTCGCCCTGCTCGGCGTCGACCTCAACGCACCGGGCGGCGAGGGCGTGCTGATGCCGCCCCTGGTGGAGATCACGGTCGCCGTCGCCCTGCTGGCGTTCACGGCGATGATGCTCGGCCTGCTCGTCTCGGCGCTGGTGCGCAAGGAAGAGGTGACGATGCCGCTGCTCGTGCTCATCGCCATCGTCCAGGTCGTCTTCTGCGGCGCCCTGCTGAAGCTGGCCGAAACCCCCGGGCTCGAACAGCTGGGCTGGCTGGTGCCGGCGCGCTGGGCACTGGCCGCGATGGCCGGCACCGTCGGGCTGGGCCGGATCGTGCCCGGCGACCTGACGAAGGACCCGCTCTTCGAGCACTCGGCGGGCACCTGGCTCATCGACGTCGGGATGCTGGTCGTGCTGTCGGTGCTCTTCGGCTTCCTCGTGTCCCGGATGCTGCGCCGGCACGAACCGGCCGTCATGCGGAAGTAGGGAGCGCGATGACGACCCCCGGCTTCCGGCCCACGCACGTCGTCCCGCAGCACGGGATGCCCGCCTGGGAGGCCCCCGACCCGGCCCGGCCCACCGTGGACCTCGACCCCCTGCTGCCGGTGCAGCTCCTGGAGCGGCAAGGCGACTGGGGGCACGTGCTGTGCTTCAACGGCTGGTCGGCCTGGGTCGACGGCCGCCGCCTGGTCGCCGTACCGCTGGATCCGCCCGCCGCGGACGGGCCCCTCACCCGCGCCGCCGATCCGCGACCGCTGCTGGGTCGCGCGCAGGAAGCCCTGGCACGCTACCGCTCCGCGGTGGAGGACTTGGCGGGCGGCCTCGACCGGGAGTCGTTCCGCACCCGCACCCACGGCATGCGGATCGGCGTCGTCATCGACGGCGAGTCCGTGTGGCTCTACGACTCCGCCCACGGGCACTGGGTGTACGCCGACGGCACCCGGCTGACCACGTACGCGACGGACGAGACGCCCGTGGCCGAACCGCAGTCCCGCCCGGCCGAAACGCCCGTGCGTCCGCCCACGCGGGTCGTACCGCCCGAGGGCCCCGTCGAGCCACCCCGCTCCGAGAAGACGGCGCGTCCGGCCGACCCGCCTCCCCCTGCCCGGAGCGCACCGGCAGGCCCCACGCGGGCGGTCCCGCCCGAGACGCCCGGGCCGTCAGGGGTTGTTCCACCCGAGGCCCCGGAACCGAAGGACACGGGACCCGCTCCGGCTGTGCGTGCCAGGGCTCCGGAGCCGACGCGGGTGGTGGCTCAGGATGCGGCTGAGCCGACGCGGGTGGTGGCTTCGGAGGGGGCTGAGCCGACTCGGGTGGTGCCGTCGGATGGGCCCGGGCCGTCGGGGGGTGTGCGTGCCGAGGGTCCGGAGCCGACTCGGGTGGTGCCGTCGGATGGGCCCGGGCCGTCGGGGGGTGTGCGTGCCGAGGCCCCCGAGCCGACCCGCGTTGTGGCACCGGATGCTCCCGAGCCCCCGCGGATGACGCCTCCCGGCGCTTCTGAGCCCAAGCCCACACGAGTCGTGCCTCCCGACGACCCCGGGCCGGCGAGGGCCGTATCCGCTGACGCTCCGGAGCCCACGCGGCTCGTGTCCGCTGACACCCCCGAACCCACGCGCCTCCTCACCCCCGAGGACCGCGAGGACAACGACGACGAGGGCGAGGACGATCGGCCGGTCGCGGCGCCACCCACTCGGGTCGTGGGGCATGAGCCGACCCGGGTCGTCTCACCCGAGGGAGACGGCCGGTGAACCGCGAGACGAGCCTGTTCTCGGGGCGGCCCTCCGAGCTGGTCGGGCAGCAGATCGCCGGGTACCGGATCGAGCAGGAGATCGGGCGCGGCGGCATGGCCGTCGTCTACCGGGCCCGCGACCTGCGCCTGGAACGCACCGTCGCGCTGAAGCTGCTCGCCCCGGAACTCGCCCGCAACGACACCTTCCGCCGCCGCTTCACCCACGAGTCCCGGGCCGCCGCAGCGATCGACCACCCCCACATCGTGCCGGTGTTCGAGGCCGGCGAGACGGACGGCGTGCTGTACATCGCCATGCGGTACGTCGCCGGCAGCGACCTGCGGCACGTCCTCGACCGCGAGGGCCCGATGCCGCCCGTCACCGCCCTGCGCGTCGCCGCCCAGCTCGCCTCCGCGCTCGACGCGGCCCACGACAACGGACTGGTCCACCGGGACGTCAAGCCCGGGAACATCCTGGTGTCCCGCGGCACCGACAGCGACCACCCCGAGCACGTCTACCTCACCGACTTCGGCCTGACGAAGAAGTCACTGTCGCTGACCGGCTTCACCACGGTCGGCCAGTTCGTCGGCACGCTCGACTACGTCGCCCCCGAGCAGATCTCCGGCAAACCAGTCGACGCCCGGTGCGACGTGTACGGCTTCGCCTGCGTCGTCTTCGAGACCCTCGCGGGCCATCCGCCCTTCCTCCGCGACGACGACATGGCCCTGCTCTGGGCCCACCAGTACGACGAACCGCCGCCGCTGACCGAGGACCGTCCCGACCTCGACCCGCGGGTCGACCCCGTCTTCGCCCAGGCCCTCGCCAAGAGCCCCGACGACCGGTACCCGTCCTGCCTCGCCTTCGTCGCCGCACTGCGCGCCGCGACGACCGGCGGCGGGACCGGGGCCACCAGGACGCCCACGCGGGTGGACCGGCAGCTGCCGGACGCGGGGGAGGACCGGCCCAAGCCGCCGCCGCGCTGGGCCGAACCGGTCTTCGTGCAGCGGACGTAGAGCGCTGCGTCAGCTCTCGCCGGCGGAGCGCACCTCACCGCGCCGCCGCACGTGCCGCGCGAGCAGCGCCCCGGCGAACCCGGTCACCAGCCCCCACGGGACGGCCAGGCCGACGGCGCCCCACAACCTGGGCCTCAGGAACAGCTCACCCCCGAGGCCTCCGCCCAGATCGCCGATGCCGAGCACGGACAGGCCGAAGTGCGCGGAGAGGCGCCCCACCAGGCAGATCATGAACACCGTGAGCACAAGGGCGACCGCCATGTGCACGGCGTGCTGCCAGGCCCGCACCCGGGCCGGTGACCGGGCCGCCATCACGAACGCGGCGGCCAGCAGCAGCACGACGTCGATCACCAGCAGCCACCACACCCGGCCGTCGTGCTCGGCGAGGGTCCGCAGGTTCAGCTCGGAGACGTCCGGAGTGCGCAGCACCTCGTCGAGCACATGCGGCATCGGCAGCCCGAACGGCCCCTCCACCCGGCCGTTCCAGGTCGCGCCGAGCCCGATCGTCAGCGCCAGCCACACCAGGTTGGGCAGGCCGAGCAGGATCACCGCGAACGTCTCCCGCGCGTGCCCCTTGGCCGCCGCGACGATCAGGCCGACGACCACGCCGATGACGACGCAGGCCAGCAGCAGCGCGACCATCGCGTACGCGGCGGGCCGCACCGACGCCTGGAAACGCAGCAGCCCCGCGGGCAACGGGGCTCCGCGCGACACCAGCAGCGCCAGCACCAGCACACCGGCCAGCCACACCACACCGACGAACACGGACAGCGGAACGTCGGTGGTGAAGCCGATCCTCGGTGCCGCGCCGAACAGGTCGCCGAGTTCACCGAGCGTGTCGTCGCCGAGCGAGATGTCGAAGGTGTGGCGTGCGGCGAGCGTCACCCCGATCAGCGCGAGCAGCCACAAAGCCGCCACCCGGCCGGCCCAGCCGGCCAGCTCCGCGGCACCGGCGACCGCGCGGTGCCGCAGCGGCCGCAGGAACCCCCAGGCGATCACCAGCGCCCCGGTCAGCGTGACGGACAGCGGAATCACCGTCAGGCCCGCCTGCGTGTCGGCGAGGTCGCCGGCGCTCCCGGCGAGCTTCACCGTGCCGCCGACGGCCGTGACCACGCTGGCCGCGACGACGGGGACGAAGGCACCGTCCGGAAGGTCCGCGGCCCCGGCCGCCCACAGGCCCAGGGCGGCAACCACCGCCATGGCGAGCAGCCCGCCGAGCACCGTGACGAGGGCGTGGACCCAGCCGTGGCGGGCGACGGCCCGCTCGCCGGAGGTGCGTGCCTGGCCGGAGGGGGTGCGCGAACTCACGCTGCCACGCTAAGCAGCCCCCGCGCCGGACGCCCGCCGGAGAGGTCCGTCCGCGTCGGCTTGCGAGGCGCATGGGACAGGAGCACACAATGAACTCGTAGTGGAAAAGCGGCATGAACCGGGACCCATCACCTCGGTTGTGCGAAGGCCGCAGAGAACCCACGCGGGAAGAAGAGCTCGTGAGCGTCGATCCGCCGTCGTCCGGCCGCCCCACAGGACCCCCCTCGGGCCCGCTGTCGGGTCCCTCCCAGCCGCCCTCGGGCGGCGGCCCGCCCTCGGAGCCGCCGAGTGGAAGCAGCAAGGAGCCGGAGCCCCGCCGGCCGTGGTGGGGGTCCGTGCCCCGTGTCGCGATCATCGCCACCGCCGTGGTGGCCGCCGTGGTCCTGGCCGTGGTGCTCTCCCGGCCCGACGACGGCGGCACCGGTGCGTCCGACGGTGGTACCAGCACGGCCAGCGGCGAGGTCTTCCTCCAGCCCGCGGCCGACTCGGGCCCGGACGCGTTCACCGAGTCGACGACCGAGGAGAAGAGCTCCGCCTCGCCGGTCACGCCCTCGGGGGCCACCGAGTCGGCGCCGCAGAACGCGCTCCGCGGTGTGAAGGGCGACGCGCCCGGCCTGTACGGCGGCACCCGCAAGGTCGCCAGCTGTGACGTGGAGAAGCAGATCCAGTACCTCCAGGACGCCCCGGACAAGCAGCGCGCGTTCGCCTCGGTCTTCGGGATCCAGCCGTCCGAGGTCCCCTCCTACCTGCGCTCGCTCACCCCCGTGCAGCTCCGCATGGACACCCGCGTCACCAACCACGGCTACAAGAACGGCGCCCCCACCAGCTATCAGGCCGTCCTCGAGGCCCGCACGGCCGTCCTCGTCAACGACCGCGGCGTCCCCCGGGTGCGCTGCGCGTGCGGCAACCCGCTGTCCCCGCCGGTCGCCCAGCAGAGCGCGCCGAAGACGACCGGCGACGCGTGGCCGGGGTACAAGTCGTCGAACGTCGTCACGGTGACGCCCGCACCGAAGCCGGTCGACGTCTTCGTGATGTGCGAAGCCGACGGCGAGTGGTTCGAGCGCCACAAGGGCGACACGGGCAAGAAGGACCAGAAGACTCAGAAGCCGGACAAGCCTTCCCCGTCGGCGAGCGTCACCACACCGACACCACCGTCCGACCCGACGTCGTCGCAGCCGCCCCCGAGCGAACCGCCGACCTCGGACACGGACACGTCGGGGCCGACGACGGACGAGCCGCCCTCGTCCGACACCCAGCAGCCTCCGCCCGACACCGACACGGGGAGCGACACCGGCGGCGGCACGACGACGGATCAGGCCCCGGCCTCCTGACCCGGCCGGTTTCACGCGGCACGGACCACCAGGGCGTAGTCGCCGAGGCCCAGGAGCCGATCCGCCGGCAGGTCGCCGTGGGCGGTGACGATCGCCTCCAGCCGGCCCGTCTCCGGTTCGAACGCCACGTCCTGGACCGTGCCGAGCGTGTCGCCCGTCTCGGTGAGGATCCTGAGACCCGGCAGCTCGTGGTGCGGCGGCACCTCGGACGGTTCGCCGGTCGTGCGGACCAGCACCGCGTCCGGGCCGATGGCGTGCAGGGCACCCCAGGCCAGTACGGTCTCCTTGCGGGAGTGTCGGCCCCGCACCCGGACATGGGTGACCACACCGGACACGGCGTCGACCGTCAGCGACCTCAGGGAGCCGACCTCTTCCGCCTCGGTCAGCGTCAGCACCGGCAGGCCCCGCGCCTCGGAGAACAGCATCATGACGCCGTCCCCTCCCGTCCCGCCCGGAAGGCGCCGACCCGGGCGACGAAGGCCGCCAGGTCGTCGGCGACGTAGCGGGTGGCGTCCGCCGGGATGACCAGGGCGCGGCCGGAGACCGCGAGCGTCTCGCCGCGCGGCACGTACACCCGGTGCCGGCGGCGTCTGGAGCCCTGCACCAGTGCCTTGCCCGCGGCGATCCGGAATCCCACGACCCGGCCGCTGGCTCCGCCCTCGACGATCACGTCGAGCACCGTGCCGACCTCGGCGCCCTCGTCGGTCAGCACCTTCGCGTGCAGCACCCGGCCCTGCTGGGCCTCGCGGCGGGCCACCACGACGGACGTGTCCTGCAGGGCGAGGGCATCGCGGATCATGACCGCGTGCGGCCCCAGCGCGTGCACCGCCGACCAGGGCAGGCTCTGCTTCAGGGGGCCCGACAGCAGGCCCCGGCCGCTGAGCGTGAAGCCGGTGATCCGCCCGGCGGCGGCATCGAAGACGGTGTCCTTGACCTGCGCGACGGCGTCGCCGCCCAGGGTGACCACGGGCAGGGTCGTCAGGCTCCGGGCGGCCAGCAACTCGTTCATCGCAGGCCCTTTCCGCCGGGCCGGCGCCGGACCGCGATGACGGTGCCCGACCGCCGGCCCGCCTGCACGGCGAGCGTCACCACCGCGACGGCGGCGAGCGCCACGATCACCACGATCAGCCATGTCCACCAGGCCACCGCGCACCTCCGGCGATCCGGCCCGGCCGCCCTCGGCCGGCCCTGATTCTTCCCGGGTGCCCCACGAACGGGGGACAATGCCCGGGGCACCGGGTGGGCGAGCATCTGTCAGGACTGCGAAGCCCGGCTCGGGGTACGAGCACTGATGCAGAGCGTCCGGCCAGTCCGGCTTCCCAGAGAGAAAAGAATGATCGACCACCTGGACGGGGCAGTGATACCGACTGGTTTCGACGTGCCCGTGGAACCGCTGAGGCGGGCGGCACACTACACCGGCGAGCAGGGATGCATCGCCGAGGCGCGGTCCTTCGCCGCGCTCTTTCTGGACCAGCTCAGGACCGAGTGGTGCGCGCGCATCGACGAGCGTGTCGACGGCGCCGTGCTGCTGGTGGTGAGCGAGCTGGTCACGAATGCCGACCGGCACAGCAACGGGCCGTACATCCTGGAGCTCGTCGGCACCGACGCCGCGGTGACGGTGTCGGTCTACGACAGCAGCTCCGCACTGCCCCGCATCTTCCCCCGCAATCCCGAGCGCATCGGCCGGCACGGCCTGGAGATCGTCCACGCGATCGCGGAGCAGGTCAACGTGGAACGGGTGCCGGTGGGCAAGCGAGTGCGCGCCGTTCTGCCGCTCTCCGAGGGAACCGAGGGGTGAGTCGTCCGGGTGAGATGCGTCACCCGGACGGAGTAAGTCATTCCGTGCACACGCCGCACACGCCGAGCCGTGGCGGTCCGGAGCATGTCCTGCGGAGCCGAACGCGCCCGTGGTCGAACACGCCAGCGGGTGCCGCCCCACTCCCGCATGGGGGGACGGCACCCGCTGGTCGGACGACGGTGTCAGGCGCAGCCCAGCTCGCCCAGCATGCCCTCGCGCAGTCGCGTGATGATCCGCTTGATCAGGCGGGAGACGTGCATCTGCGAGCAGCCGAGCTGCTCACCGATCTCCGCCTGGGTGGCTTCCTCCACGAACCGCATGTGGATGATCTGCCGGTCGCGCTCGCTCAGCTCCGCCATGAGCGGGGCGAGCGAGTGGAAGTCCTCGACCAGCCGCAGCCCGTCCTCCTCCACACCGATGAAGTCGGCCAGAACCGCCTCGCCGCCCTCCGGGCCGTCGCCGGTGAGCGCGGCGTCCAGCGACGACGAGTTGTACCCGTTCGCCGCGATCTGCCCCTCCACGACCTGACGCTCGGAGATGTTCATCAGCGTGGCCAGCTCGGCGACCGTCGGCTCCCGGTCCAGCCGGCTTGCGAGCTCCTCACGGGCCTTGGCCAGCTCCACGCGCAGCTCCTGCAGCCGCCGCGGCACGTGCACGGCCCACGTCGTGTCCCGGAAGAACCGCTTGATCTCGCCGACGATGTACGGCAGCGCGAAGGAGGTGAACTCGACCTCACGCGAGAGCTCGAACCGGTCGATGGCCTTGATCAGGCCGATCATGCCGGTCTGGACGATGTCCTCCATGTCGTCGCCGCGGCCCCGGAACCGGCCGGCCGCGAAGCGCACGAGCGACATGTTCATCTCGATCAGGGTGTTGCGCGCGTACTGGTACTCGTGCGTGCCCTCTTCGACTTCCGTCAGGCGCTGGAAGAACTGGCGGGACAGCTCCCTGGCGTCCCGCGGGGCGACGGACCGAGGGTCCACGACGCCCGGCAGTGCTCCGTCACCCGCGCTGGCCTCGGCGTTCTCTTCGACAACCTGTGCCTTCGACCGGATCACGGCGGTCTCCATTACCTCTCCCACGAACGTCACGGCGGACATCTGCATAGGTACTCCCGAGTTGCGGGTACCCGGGTTGACGCGCACCATGCCCTCCGGTTTTTCCGTGGGCGAAATCGGGCGGAATGTTCCCGTCCGCTCTCGCGGCTCCTCGTGGGCGCGGTGATTCCACCCAGGGCGGAACGCCGGACCCTTCCCCCCGCGGCCGGGATTCCTAGGCTGGAGCAGTGAGCAACCATCTGCCGAACGAAGCCCGAGTCATCCCTCTGCGCCCGCACGGTGTGCGTCCCGCCGGCGCACCGTCGCGCCAGGCGCCGCCGGCCCCCGCCGCGAAGGAGCCGCTGTGGCGGGACCTCGTGGGTGACGTCCTGCGCCGCGAACGCCTCGCGCAGGAGCGCACGTTGAAGGACGTCGCCGACGAGGCGCGGATCTCCATGCCCTATCTCTCGGAGGTGGAGCGCGGCCGCAAGGAGGCCTCCTCGGAGGTCCTCGCGGCCGCCGCCCACGCCCTCGGACTGAACCTCGGCGACCTGCTGACGAGGGCGCAGGGCGAACTGACCCGCGTCACGTCGCGCTACGCGGGCGGCAGCCGCCACGGAGTGTCCACCTCGTCGCACGACGGAATGTGCCTGGCCGCCTGAACCGTACCGGCCGGCCGGCGCCTCAGACCCGCACGAGGCGCCGGCTGAGCACCTCGTCGGCCAGCCCGTAGCCCACCGCCTCCTGCGCGGTGAACACCTTGTCGCGGTCCATGTCGGCCCGCAGGGACGCCACGTCGTGGTGGGTGTGCCGCGCCAGCACCTCCTCCACCTGGGAGCGGATCCGCACCATCTCCTTGGCCTGCAGCGCCAGGTCGGACACCATGCCGCGCTGCCCGCCCGCGGCCGGCTGGCCGAGCAGCACCCGTGAGTGCTCCAGCACGAACCGCCGCCCGGGGTCGCCGCCGGCCAGCAGCACGGCCGCCGTGGAGGCCGCCTGCCCGACGCAGAACGTGGAGATCGGCGCCTGCACGAACGTCATGGTGTCGTAGATGGCCATGAGTGAAGTGAACGAGCCGCCCGGGGAGTTGATGTAGATCGCGATCTCGCTCTCCGGGGACGACGACTCCAGGTGGAGGAGCTGGGCGATGACGACGTTGGCGACGCCGTCGTCGATCTCGGTGCCGAGGAAGATGATCCGCTCGGACAGCAGCCGGCTGAACACGTCGTAGGACCGCTCGCCCTGCGGGGTGCGCTCGACGACGTTCGGAATCGTGTACGTGCCCATCACTGCAGCCCCATCCTGCGCCGGGTGGCCGCCGGGCGGACGTCCGCGAGGGACTCCACGACCCGGTCCACCATGCCGTACTCCTTGGCCTCCTCGGCCGTGAACCAGCGGTCGCGGTCACCGTCCCGGGAGATGGTCTCCTGGCTCTGGCCCGTGTGCTCGGCGGTGATCCGCTCGATGGTCCGCTTGGTGAACTCCAGGTTCTCCGCCTGGATCTCGATGTCGGCCGTGGTGCCGCCGATCCCCGCCGACGGCTGGTGCATCATGATCCGCGCGTTCGGCAGGGCGTAGCGCTTGCCCGGCGCGCCGACGCTCAGCAGGAACTGGCCCATGCTGGCCGCGAAGCCCATGGCCAGCGTGGAGACGTCGTTCGGGATGAGACGCATCGTGTCGTAGATGGCGAGACCCGCGTGCACCGCCCCGCCCGGGCTGTTGATGTACAGGCTGATGTCGGTGTGGGCGTCCTCCGCGGACAGGACGAGCAGCTGGGAGCAGACCCGGTTCGCGGAGACCTCGTCGACCTGGGTGCCCAGCAGCACGATGCGCTGCGCGAGCAACTGGGCGGCCAGATGGTCGTCGAACCGGGTCGGAGGGGTGTCGCCCTCCTCCGCCCGCGGGGCGAGTGTCGTGAGTGGAGTCATCGGTTCTCCTCGCCGCGGCGACAGGGGCCGCGGACATGTCGGGGACGTGCCGTCGACTCCACTCTTGACCTCGGACGATGCCCGGATACGGTTTCTCTGCCCTCGGCAGATCCGCTACCGGCGGAGCCCGAAGGCTCAGCCCTTCTCGCGCAACTGGCGGAAGAACGCCCGCACATCACCGACCAGCAGCTCCGGCTCCTCCATCGCCGCGAAGTGCCCGCCGCGCCCGAACTCCGTCCAGCGGACGATGTTCTCCGTCCGCTCCGCCTTGTGGCGCAACGGGATCTGGGGGTCGCCGAAGAAGGACGCCACCGCGGTCGGCGCGCTGGAGGGCTCCTGCGGGGCCGCGATCCTCTCGCCCCGGGCGTGGGCGCGCTCGTAGTAGACCCGGGCCGACGAACCGGCCGTGCCCGTCAGCCAGTAGAGCATCACGTCCGTGAGCATCAGGTCCCGGTCGACGGCCTCCTCGGGCAGCTCCTCCGAGTCCGTCCACTCCCGGAACTTCTCGACGATCCAGGCGAGTTGCCCCACCGGGGAGTCCGTCAGCGCGTAGGACAGGGTCTGCGGCCGGGTGGACTGCACATGGAAGTAGCCCGTGCCGTCGCGCGACCACCCCGCCCACCGCCGCCACGAGGTGAGCGTGCGCTCCCGCTCCGCGGGGCTCAGCGCCTCCAGCTCCTCGGCGGTCGGCTCGACGGCCGCCTGCGCGCCGGGCAGCAGATTGAGGTGGAGGCCGACGACCCGGCCGGGATGGACGCGGCCCAGCTCGCGGGAGATGGCCGCACCCCAGTCGCCGCCCTGGGCGCCGAACCTCTCGTAGCCGAGGCGCGTCATCAGCTCGGCCCACGCGTCGGCGATCCGGCGCGCCTCCCAGCCGGTCTCCCGGGTGGGGCCCGAGAACCCGAAGCCGGGAATGCTCGGCAGCACGACGTGGAAGGCGTCGGCCGGATCCCCGCCATGGGCGGCCGGGTCCGTCAGCGGCCCCACGATGTCGGCGAATTCGACGATCGACCCCGGCCACCCGTGCGTGACGAGAAGCGGGGTGGCGTCGGGCTCGGGGGAGCGGATGTGTGCGAAGTGCACCCGCGCGCCGTCGATCTCGGTGATGAACTGCGGCCACGCGTTCAGCCGCGCCTCCGCGGCCCGCCAGTCGTACTCGTGCCGCCAGTACCGCACCAGCTCGCGCAGGTAGCCCGACGGAACGCCGTACGTCCAGCCCACGCCGGGCAGCTCGTCGGGCCACCGGGTCCGGTCGAGGCGCTCGTGGAGGTCGTCGAGGTCGCTCTGCGGTACGTCGATACGGAAGGGACGGATGCCGCTGTCGGCGGGCGTGGACGTCATGATCGCGATGCTAGACGCGAACGGTGTAGCGGCCACCTGATTTTGCCGGCCCCCCCGACCGATGAGTTCCGGAGCGAGCTCCGGTCGACAGTGGTGACAGCGTTCCACGCCTCCAGGAGGACCCATGGCCACCGACGGTTTCACCACATGTCTCTGGTACGACGGCGAGGCCGAGGAGGCCGCGCACCACTACGTCTCGATCTTCAAGAACTCCAGCATCGGCAAGATCGCGCGCTACCCCGAGGGAGCGCCCCAGCCCGCCGGCACCGTGATGACCGTCGAGTTCACGGCCAACGGGCACCGGTTCCTCGGGCTCAACGGCGGCCCCCAGTTCAAGTTCACCGAGGCCACCTCCTTCATGATCTTCTGCGAGAACCAGGAGGAGATCGACTACTACTGGACCAGGCTCACCGAGAACGGCGGCGAGCCCGGCCCCTGCGGCTGGCTCAAGGACAGGTTCGGCGTGTCCTGGCAGGTCGTCCCGGACCGGCTCGACGCGATGATCACCGACCCGGATCCGGCGAAGGCGGCCCGGGTGACCCAGGCGTTCATGGCGATGAGCAAGTTCGACATCGCCGCCCTGGAGAAGGCGTACGCGGGCGAGTGACGTGCCGCGGTCCGGGGCAGGGCCGTGCCCTGCGGGGAAGCCGTCCTGCCCCTACGCGCCCTCGGTCAGGATCTCGCTGATGACGTGGCGGGAGTTCTCCGCGACCGGCGGGTTCGTCTCCCAGTAGTACGGCAGCGCGACGACCGCGATCGACAGGGCCCAGCCCCGGGCCCGTGCCCATTCGGCGTCGCCGGCACCCACGGCCTTGCGCAGGACGCCGCGGGCCTCGGCCGGCAGCAGGCACCAGGCGCCGATGAGGTCGACGGCGGGATCACCGACCCCCACCGTGCCGAAGTCGATCACGGCGCTCAGCCGTCCGTCCGTGACCAGGAGGTTGCCGGCCATCAGGTCGCCGTGCGCCCAGACCGGCGGCCCGGTGTGCTCCGGAGCGCGCAGGGCCTCTTCCCACACCTTCGTCACCGCGGCGGTGTCGACCCGCCCCGCGAGTTGTGCGAGCGCCTCGCGCACGAAGGGATCCCGGGCCGCCAGCGGCACACCCCGGTAACCCGGAGGACCCTCCGACGCGTCGATGCCGCGCAGGGCCGTGAGGTACGCCGCCAGGTCCTCGGCGAGCAGTCGGGGCTCTTCGAGTCTGCCGGGCACCGGGTTGCGGCCGTCCAGCCAGGTGTAGACCGACCAGGGCCAGGGGAAGCCGTCACCGGGCTCACCCCGGCCGAGGGGCTCGGGGGAGGCGGCGGGCAGCGCCGGGCCCAGCCGGGGCAGCCAGCGCAGTTCGTGCGCGATGGCCTCCACGGCGCGCGGATGCCGGGGGAGCCGTACGACCTTGTCCGCGCCGAGGCGGAACATGGCGTTCTCCGTGCCGGAGGACTCCAGGCGCCGCAGGGGCAGTCCCGCCCACTGCGGGAACTGCCCCGCGATCAGCCGCCCGACCAGCGAGTCGTCGATGTCCAGCTCGTCCTCATGCATTCGCACAGCGCACATGGCGCCCATTCGAGCGGTCAACGGGCCGCCTGTCGAACGGTTTTGGTGACCTCCCGGGCGATGCGGAGGATCCCGGGGGAGCGGACCGGGCAGGGCTTCGGCTTGGACGTCGTTGGGGCCAGGCAGAAGTGCAGATAGTCGTCGTCGCGGTGCAGGGCCGTGCGGTCGCGGCCGGGCTGGGTGCAGAGGCCGGGGTGGGCACGCTCGTGGGCCGTGCACGGCAGGTACTGCGTCCAGGTGTAGCGGCCGGTGGCCGGGCTCACCGCCTTCCCGGCGTCCGCCACGAGGTCGCCCGAGGCGGCGGCCCGCTTCTCGTAGAGCGCGTTGACACGCCGGACCCGGTCGGGAGTGATCGGATCCGGGCCCTGTGACACCCAGACGATCCTCGGGCGGCTGCCGCCCCCGGCCGTGGCGATCTGCTCGGTGAGCCGGCGTGCGTCGGCGTCGTAGCGGCTGAAGTACCGGGCCGGGGACTTGTCGTAGGTGATGCCGTCCATGCACGGCGTGTAGCCCCAGGAATTCCCCCAGAACTGCAGGACCACGAAGTCGGGCCGCAGCCTGCGCACCAGCGCGGCGGCCTTGTCGGAGGCCGGTACCAGGGACCGGTCGGCCGTGCCCTCCAGGTAGTCGCACAGGGTGGTGCCGGAGTACGGGGCGCCGGTGTACGTCGCCTTCAGGTCCCTGCGTAACTCCTGTCCCAGGACCTTCTGGCCCTCCATCGCCAGCGAGTCTCCGAGGTACAGCACCCTGGGTGCCTTCGCCGGTGCCCGGCCGGGGGAGGCGGGTGCGCGCTGGTGGGTGGTGGCCGACGCGCGCGGTGCGGCCGGCGCCGGTTCCTCGGGCGCGGACGCGGGATCCCCGCACCCGCCGAGGAGCACCCCGGCCAGCAGTACCCCCACGACCCACGGCTTGCGCATACGGCAACTCCCGCCCCGGCCACCGAAACGGCACCCAGGCAAGCACAGCCGGGCGCCGGGGGGAAGACATACGCCGGACGCGATGGCGCGGACCGGTCGGCCGCGACCGGCGGCGCGGCAGCCCGGCGTGCTCGGTGAGCGCCCGCCCGACGCGCGGGCCGGCCCCGGGTGACTAGCGTGAGGAAGCGGACGATTCCACTCATTCGGAGAGGGCCGTGGTCATGGCCGTGCAACCTGAAGGAACCCCCTGCTGGGCCGACGCGATGTTCGGCGACCTCGAAGGAGCCAAGAGCTTCTACGGGGACGTCCTCGGCTGGACCTTCGCCGAGGCGTCGGCGGATCTCGGCAACTACACGGAGGCCTACGCGAACGGCAAGGCGGTCGCCGCCGTCGTCCCGCCCATGCCCGGCCAGGAGGGCCTGGCGCAGTGGTGCCTGTACTTCGCCGCGGACGACGCCGCCGCCACCGCCGGCCGGATCCGTGACAACGGCGGCGAGGTGCTGATGGAGCCCATGGAGGTCGCCGACTTCGGCACCATGTGCCTGGCCCGCGACCCCGGCGGTGTCGTCTTCGGCGTCTGGCAGGCGGGCACCCATGAGGGCTTCCAGGCGATGGCCGAACCCGGCGCCTACACCTGGGCGGAGGTCTTCACCCGCGAGCCCGCGAAGTCCGACGCCTTCTTCCCCGCCGTCTTCTCCTACCGGCAGCGGGACATGGAGGACGGCGAGATGGACTTCCGTATCTACGACCTCGGCGAACGCTCCGTGCTGGGCCGGATGAAGATGGGCGACGACTTCCCGCCCGAGGTGCAGCCGTACATCAACGTGTACTTCACCGTGGAGGACTGCGACGAGGCCGTGGCGAAGGCGACCAAGCTCGGCGGCGTGCTGCGGTTCGGCCCGATGACCACCCCGTTCGGACGCTTCGCGGCGATCAGCGACCCGCAGGGCGCGAACTTCTCGGTGATCGACATCACGAAGACCGAGGGTGAGATGCCGAAGCTGACCGACGTGGCGTAGGCGCCCGGACCTCCCGGCCGGACGGCTCCCGCGGCCATGGCATGATCGAGCGCATGCGTGAACGTGTTGTGGCCGCGTGCGACGGGGCTTCGAAGGGAAATCCGGGGCCCGCCGGCTGGGCCTGGGTCGTCGCCGACGCTTCCGAGACGCCGGAGCGGTGGGAGGCGGGGCCGCTCGGCAAGGCCACCAACAACGTCGCCGAACTCACCGCGCTGGAGCGCCTGCTGACGGCGACCGACCCGGATGTGCCGCTCGAGATCCGGATGGACTCGCAGTACGCGATGAAGGCCGTCACCACCTGGCTGCCCGGCTGGAAGCGCAACGGCTGGAAGACCTCCGCCGGCAAGCCGGTCGCCAACCAGGACCTCGTCGTGCGCATCGACGAGCTCCTGGACGGCCGCTCGGTCGAGTTCCGCTACGTCCCCGCCCACCAGGTCGACGGCGACCGGCTCAACGACTTCGCCGACCGCGCCGCCAGCCAGGCCGCCACCGTCCAGGAGCCCGCGGGCAGCGGCCTCGGCTCCCCCGAGCCGCCGCCCGCTCCGGACACCCCGGCCAAGGCCCCGCGGTCCCGCCCGCGCGGCGGTGCGGTCCGCACCGCCAAGACCGCGGGAGGGAAGGGCTCCGCCCGCACGATCAAGGCGAAGTTTCCCGGCCGCTGCCAGTGCGGCCGCTCCTACGCGGCCGGCGAGCCCATCGCCAAGAACGACAGTGGCTGGGGCCACCCGGAGTGCCGCACGGGCGCGACCGTCTGATCAGACGTCGAACGTGTAGTGCGGCGTGTGGTCCAGCAGATCCGCCGGGCTCGTGTCGTGCCACGGCCGCATCGTCTCGTTGAGGTCGATCACGTTCGTCGTGCCCGCGGTGGGCAGATAGCCGGAGCCGGGGTGCCGGCGCTGCCAGTCGGCCCACAGCTTGTCTATGTATGCGTGGTGCAGCCAGAACACCGGGTCGTTGGGGGAGGCCCCGGTGGCCATGTGCCCGCCGACCCAGACGTGGACGCGGTTGTGCAGATTGACCCCCCGCCACCCCTCGAGGTGGTTGCGGAAGCCGTCCGAGCCGCTGTTCCAGGGCGCCATGTCGTACGTGGACATCGACAGCACCGACTCGACATCGGACCGTGTCGGCAGCTCGCGCACCCCGGAACCGAGCGAGCGCCGCAGGAACGTACGGCCGTCGACCCGCACGTTGATCGGCCAGTTCCCGCCGGACGAGGAGAACGGCCCGTCCTGCACCCTGCCGTCCCGCTCCCGCCCGGTGCCCCCGAGGAAGTCGGGCGCCCACAGCGAGGCGCGCGGCGTACGGTCGACGGTCCAGTCCCAGTAGGGCAGCGACACCGACGCGTCCACCGACTGCAGCGCCCGCTCGAACTCCAGGAGGAATCTTCGGTGCCAGGGCAGGAAGGACGGTGAGCGGTGGCCGGTCCGCTCGCCGTTGTCGGTGTCGGAGACGATGAACGAGTTGTGCGTCGTGACGAATTCGTCGTAGCGGCCGCTGCGCTTCAGCTCCAGCAGCGCGGCGACGAAACGCCGCTTCTCGTCGGCGGTCAGGGTGGACTGGTTCTTGCGGACTGCCATGTGCGGGTGCTCCAGATGCCTTGCGATGCGGGTCAGTTGGCGGGGAAGGGCAGCAGTGGCGCGCCCTGCAGCTCGTCCACCGCGGCGCGGGCGGCGGCGCGCGGGGTGGCCACCGGGTCGTAGTGGCTGACGACGCTGATCCAGCTGCCGTCGGCATTGCGCATCACGTGCAGTTCCACGCCGTCGACGAACACCGCGATTCCCGCGCCGTGGTGGTGGTGACCTGACCCGTCGGCCGGCCGGCCCTGTATTCGGCGGCCCTTGTAGACCTCGTCGAAGGTTCCGGGGGAGTCGTGGTGCCCGGCGGCCGAGGCCGGGGTGATGGCTGACAGCGTCCCCGCGCTCGTGGCGAGAACGGCAGCGGCGGTGAGCGCGCTGCGGCGGCTGAGTTCCGGCATTCGGACCTCCTGGGTGGGTTCGGCTGCTGACTCCGCATGCCTATCGGCCCGCCCGCTACCGGGAGAAATCCACGCGAGCCGGTTGGCTGCGATCAGGGCAATTCCCCTTATGTCGTGCAAGGTTGAACGAAGATGATCTTGTTGTGAGGTGTCCGTGCGCGCGTGCGGAAGGGGAAATTCCACCCGTGGGGAGTGCTGTGGCGGATGTTTCTGCCCGTGCGGTCCGCTGCCCGTGGTGCGCGTCACGCCGCGAAACTGGCGCGATTCGGCGGTCCGGTCGGCGACGCCCGCGTGCTGCTACTCTGCGTCGGCAATCGACAGCTCTCGGTAATTCTCAGGGGTGTGCGTGAAGGTCGCCTGTGTCGGCGGCGGGCCCGCCGGTCTGTATCTCTCGATCCTGCTCAAGCGGCAGGACCCGTCCCACGACATCACCGTCTACGAACGCGATCCGGAGGGTTCGACCTACGGCTGGGGCGTGACGTACTGGCGCGGACTGCTCGACCAACTCCACGAGCAGGACCCCGAGTCGGCGCGCGCCCTCGACGCCGGTTCCGTCCGGTGGAGCGACGGCGTCGCCCATGTCCGGGACCTGACGACCCGGCACAGCGGCGACCAGGGGCACGGCATCGGCCGCCACCGGCTGCTGGAGATCCTCGCCGCCCGGGCCCGCGACCTCGGTGTGCGCCTGGAGTACGAGCGCGAGATCACCGCAGGCGGCCTGCCTTCCGGCGCCGACCTGATCGTGGCTGCCGACGGCGTCCGCAGCGCTCTGCGCACCCGCCGCTCCGCCCACTTCGGCACACAGCTCACGCCCGGGCGCAATCACTACGTCTGGCTCGGCACCACCAAGGTCTTCGACGCCTTCACCTTCGCCTTCGTGGAGACCGCCCACGGCTGGATCTGGTGCTACGGGTACGGCTACGGCCCCGACCGCAGCACCTGCGTCGTCGAGTGCGCACCCGAGACCTGGACCGGGCTCGGACTCGACCGGGCGAACGAGGCCGACGGGCGCGCCCGGTTGGAGAAGCTCTTCGCCGGCGTCCTCGACGGGCACCCCCTGCTGGGGCGCCCCGGCGGCACCCCGTGGCAGACCTTCCGCACCCTCACCAACGACACCTGGCACCACGGCAACCTCGTCCTGCTCGGCGACGCCGCCCACACCACGCACTACTCCATCGGCGCCGGCACCACTCTCGCCCTGGAGGACGCGATCGCCCTGGCCGCCGCGCTGCGCGAGCACCCGGAGCTCGAGCAGGCCCTCGCCCGCTACGAGCGGGAACGCAAGGCCGCCCTGCTGCCCGTGCAGAGCGCGGCCCGCTACAGCGCCCAGTGGTACGAGAACCTGCCGCGCTACATGCACCTGCCCCCGGAGCGCATGTTCGCCCTGCTCGGCCAGCGCCACTCGCCCCTGCTGCCCTACGTGCCGCCCCAGCTGTACTACCGGCTCGACCGGGCGGCCGGGCAGTTGGAGCCGCTGCGCCGGTTCAAGCGCTGGCTGGGGCCGAAGGTCGCGCGGACCGTACACGCACGGACGCTGGCCTCCCGCGAATAGCCTCCGGAATCTTGGGTGAATTGCTGGGCCTGCGCGCCGAACTGGCCGTCGCCACCCTGCTCGGTCCGGGCGTGATGTACGGCATCGCCCGGGGCAGCGAACTGAGGGCGAGCATTGTCGACGCCGTGGTGGACCGGTACGGCCCGACCGTGCAGGCGTACCTCACCCACTAGCCGAACCCCCTAACCGAACAGCCGGTCCAGGAAGGCGTTGCCGTACACCCGGTGCGGATCGAGCCGGTCCAGCACCGCGTCCGCCGCCGCCCACTCGGCCGGGCCGACCGCCGCCGGAACGACGCTGCCCAGCACCTCGTCGTCGCTCCACACGCCGTCGTCCGTGTACGCCCACCCCTTGGACCACTCCACCCGGGTGAGCGCGAACTCTCCGTCGAACGTGCGCAGCAGGAACCGCTCGATCTCGCGCAGGAACGCCTCCGCGTACGGTGTGCCCGGCAGGGTCAGGACGTCCAGCCACACGGCGGTGTCCCACTCGGGGTGGTCCTCGGGCGGCCGGAGCGCCGACAGCAGCGGCGGACGGGCCCCGGCCACCCCGGCGTCGCCCGGGTCGTCCAGGCCGGTCACCCGGATCTCCACCGAGCCGTTGACCGGGAAGCTGCCCCGGGCGGCGTACGCCGTCAGCCGCTCCCGGTAGAAGGCGGCGAACTCGGAGACGACCCGCTGCACCCGGTCCCGCGAGGTGACGACCGCGTAGCCGTTGGCGTGCACCTGCAGCGTGGTCGGCTTCAGATACAGCAGCGTGTTCTTGGAGGGCCCCCAGATGTCCGCGGACAGCGTCGTCACCAGCCCGAGCGCGGCGGCCTCGTACTGTGCGGTGCCGAGCACCGGCGCCAGGTACCAGGCCGCCTCCGACGTCATCCGCCCGACCAGCTCCGCCACCGGCGCCGGGATGTTGTCCGAGAACGGGTAGTTGTAGGGCCGGGTCACCTTCCGCGAGGTCAGCGGCCGGGTGGGGGAGACGCTCCACACCTTCAGCCAGGGATGCTCGGTGAAGGCGAACCAGATCGCCTCGACCCGCCCCGCCTCGTCCAGGAAACGCGCGAGGGTCCGCCCGTCGTCCGAGCCGGGCGCGGCGAACAGCTCCCCGGCCGGGATGTCCGTACGGCTCACGCACCTGAGGTCGGTGTTCGTGCCCACCCGCAGCACCACCTCGGTCACCAGGGACCGCCCGAGGTGGGTCAGCAGCGCGGCGCAGTCCGCCTCGTCGCGGTGGAACGTGCGCAGCACGTACGCGCCGGCCCGGGAGTCCCACACGACCGCCGTCAGGGACAGGATCAGATTGCTGAGCGAACCGTAGGTGTGCCCGGCCCGCCGTCGCTCGCCCCGCGCGGGTACGGCGGTGCCGTGGGCGTCGACGGCGAGGGCGCCGCCCAGGGTCAGCACGCCGGGAGCGGGGGCGGCCGTGACGCCGAGCCCGTGCTCCTCCAGGAAGGTCAGCAGAGCCTCCATGGTCACGCCGGTCCCGGCACGCACGGCGGTGGCGGAGTCCAGCGCCAGGCCGGTGAGGTGGGGCGCGGTGTCGACGAGGAGGACCGGCGCACCGGACGGCGTCCCCTCCGTGACCGTCAGGGGCGACCAGCCGTGCGAGGCGCCCCGGGCGCGCACCCGCCACCCGTGCCGCCACGCCCAGTTGACGACGGCGGCCACCTGGCCCGGACTGTCCGGCGCACAGGCCCACAGGCCGTCGGCGGTGATCTCGCCGACCCAGTTCCGGTACGCCGAGCGGTACAGCGCGACGTCTGCGGGGAAGTCCGGCAACTCCGCCGCGGCTACCGCCGGATCCGCCGGCAGACCGGGTACGGCGGCCAGCGCAGCCGCGGTCAGGAGGAAGCCCCGGCGCGTCCAGGAGGACGCGTCCGACGGGTAGTTGTTCGCTGAACCAGTGGTCACGTGGAGTCACGCTAGGGGCTGAGTGACAGGTGATGCGTTCCTGTCGCATCTATTCACTCGTGTGAGTGAATCGCGTGGGCTCGGCGGGCCGGAGCAATACGTTCCGCGCGGTGCGGTGACGGATGACAGACTGACGCCCATGGACGAGCGCACATTCGACAGGTCGGGTCAGCACGCCTCCGTCATCGGTCTGGGCACCTGGCAACTGGGTGCCGACTGGGGAGACGTCGACGACAAGGAAGCCCTCGCGGTACTGGAGACGGCGGCCGAGGCCGGGGTTACCTTCTTCGACACCGCCGACGTGTACGGCGACGGCCGCAGCGAGCAGACCATCGCCGCGTTCCTCAGCGGCCGCCCGGACCTGCACGTCATGGTCGCCACGAAGATGGGCCGCCGGGTCGACCAGATCCCCGGGAACTACGTGCTCGACAACTTCCGCGCCTGGAACGACCGTTCCCGGCGCAACCTCGGCGTCGACCGGATCGACCTGGTGCAGCTGCACTGCCCGCCGACGCCCGTCTACTCCACGGACGAGGTGTTCGACGCCCTCGACACCCTGGTCGAGGAGGAGCGGGTCGCCGCCTACGGCGTCAGCGTCGAGACCTGCGAGGAGGCACTGACCGCGATCGCCCGGCCGAACGTGGCGAGCGTGCAGATCATCCTCAACCCGTTCCGCATGAAGCCCCTGCGCGAGGTGCTCCCGGCCGCCCGTGAGGCGGGCGTCGGCATCATCGCCCGCGTGCCGCTCGCCTCGGGCCTGCTCTCGGGCAAGTACACCCGGGACACCGTCTTCCCGGAGAACGACCACCGCACCTACAACCGGCACGGCGAATCCTTCGACGTGGGCGAGACCTTCTCCGGCGTCGACTACGTCACCGGTGTGGAGGCGGCCGCCGAGTTCGCGGCGCTCGCCCCCGAGGGGTACACCCCGGCCCAGCTGGCCCTGCGCTGGATCGTCGAGCAGCCCGGTGTCACGACCGTGATCCCCGGCGCGCGCTCACCCGAGCAGGCCCGGGCCAACGCGGACGCCGCCCGCCTCCCGGAGCTGCCCGGCGAGACGATGACGGCGATCCGCGACCTGTACGACCGGCGCATCAAGGGCCAGGTCGAATCCCGCTGGTGAGGCCGGTTCTCACGGCTCCAGGAGCAGCTGCCTCTCCTGCTCCTGGTCGCCGGAGGCGGCACCGTCGTCGCGGGCCGTGAAGGCCCGAGTGAGCGTGTCGCTCGCCCGCCGCACGGCCTCCGGGGTGCCCTGCACGGTGACGGTCACCGGCGCGGACAGCCGCCCGGAGCCCTCTCCGCCGCCGGCGGAACCCGCGTCCGTCTCCCCGTCGAAGGTCGCCATGTGCACCGTCGCGTTCTCGTCGGCGGGAAGCTTGTCCGGCGACCCGAACGTGCCTTCCAGGGCCCGGACGACGGCTCGCGCGTCGTCGGCGCCTCCGCCGCTGAGCGTCACGGTGAGCTGCGTTCCGGACATGCGTCCACGACCTCCTCGGGCTCTGCGTCATTCGAACCGTCCGTGTAACCGTCCCCTGATCGCTCAAACCGCCGCGAGCCCCGGGAGGACGACTCGTTCCGGGGAACCCGGGAAAGAGGAGGGCTCAGGCTCACACCGGGAGGAACAGTGGCGGACGCGGCAGAGGGCGGGGTCATGCGCCGGGGGCGCAACGAGACGGAGGAGGAGAGAGCGGACCGGATGTGGCAGGAGCTCATCCAGGAAGTCCGCGTGGCGCAGATGGGCGTGCAGATCCTGTTCGGCTTTCTGCTCACGGTGGTGTTCACCGAGAAGTACGACGATCTCTCCGGCACCGACCAGACGATCTATATCGTGACGGTCGTCCTGGGTGCCTGCGCGACCGGGGCGCTCATAGGCCCGGTGTCCCTGCACCGCCTGGTCTCCGGGCGGCGCGTCAAACCCCAGGCGGTGCAGATGGCCTCCCGGCTCACCCTGCTCGGCCTCGTGCTGCTGCTCGCCACGACGACCTCCTCACTGCTGCTGATCCTGCGCGTGGCGACGCACGACGGTTTCGTGCCCTACCTGGTCGCCGGCGTGGTCTGCTGGTATCTGCTGTGCTGGTTCGTCCTGCCGCTGTGGACCCGGCACCGCCACACGTCAAGGTGACGCGAGCGGGCGTACTCATGCCGAGGGCCGCCCACGCCGTGGTGCTCACGGTGGGCGGCCACTCCACGATCAGCGCGCCCGTACCGGCCGCGCCTCAGCTCCCGGCAATGACGTTCGCCAGGAAGTCGTCGACATGGACTTCCTCGCACCCCGGCGGTACCACCTCGTGGGTCTCGCGCAGGAACGCCGCGAACCCCGGCGCCCACGCGAACACCACCGCGTGGTGCCGGCCGCCGTCGGGGCGCGCGTCGCCGAGGAACTCCATGCGCAGCTCCTGCCACATCCCCCGCGACTCCGGGCGCATCCGCACGTCGCCCACCCCGACCGGACGCCGCAGCGCGTCACCGAGCATCTCCCGGTCCAGCTGCCAGCGCGCGAGGACCCGGCCGTCGTGGCTGAAGACCACGGTGACGGCGAACGGGTCCGCGGCGTCGTAGCTCAGGTGGGCGAGCACGGAGAAACGGTCCGTGTCGCCCGCCTGGAGCTGCACCACCAGGGTCTTGTGGACGAACGAGTTCACGAGGGGGCCTCCGGGAAGAACCGACGTAGAGCCCTCTAGTACCCCCGATTTCGCCGGAATGCTCAGCCGACCGGGTGATTCCCGCGAGCACCGCGCAGCGACTCGATGCAGACGGCGACGGCCCGCTGGAGGTCCTCCAGACGCTGCACCATGTCGTCCTCGTAGAACTCCCCGGCGTCGTCGAAGGTCAGCTCCTCGAACACCTTGGTCGCCTTCTGCAGGCTGCTGTAGAACTTCGTGCGGCGCTCCTGCACCCGCAGCCCCGGGTCGGCCTCCACGACCTCGACCACGAGGGACTTCATCGTGTCGTACGCCTCGGAGGCCCACTCGCCGGCGTCCTCGCCCTCGTCCAGCTCGTCGAGGAGCGACAGGTGCCGCTCGGCCTCCTGGCGCAGGTCGGCGGGTGCGTCGACGGTCTGCCCGGCCGGCGTCTTGATCTGCCCCGACTCGGCGATCTGGCGCACGTATCCGATCCGGTCGGCCGCCCTGCTCTCACCGGCGACGGCCTTCTTCAGCTCGTCGGTGCGCACGACGTCACGGGCCAGCTCCGACTGGAGGTCCGGGTCCTCGCGGACCCGGTCCAGCAGGGCCTGGCGGGCCGCGCGGGCGGTGGCGGGGTCGGCGAGGATCGCGGCGCGCAGGGCGGTGGGGTTCTCCGCGACCTCCAGGGCCTTCGTGGGCCGGATGCCCTCCGCCTCGGCGGCCTCGGTGATGGCGGTGCCGCGCTCGGAGGTCGCGCTGTTGCGGGAGACGTAGTAGCTCAGCCACACGTCGGCGTCCGGCAGGTCCACCTCCTGGCCCGGCGTCAGCGCCTCGAAGTGCGGGACCATCCCGTCGTCGGCCGCCCGGTCCCATGCCTTGTAGTAGCGCATGACCCGCTCGGGGGAGCAGCCGGCGAGTTCCGCGAACTCCTTCGCGGAGACCTTCGGCGTCTCGTCCGCGCCCTGCCCGCCGGGCCGGACACTGCGCGCCACCTTCAGCCCGAAGGCCCACCCTCCGGTCCGGGCGTACACCCCGAACTCCCGCGCGTCCCGCGCGACCAGGTCGGAGACGGGCGCCGGGGCAGCGGGGGACGTCTCGGGCGGGGTCATGGCTACGGTCACGGACGACTCTCCTGAGGCGGGGCAGATCGGACTGCACGAGGTGCGGACGGAAGCCTAGCGGCCCCCGCTGACCTCGCTGTTCACCCGCCCGCACGGCCCGTCCGAAAACCGTTGTCCCGACCGGGCACGGGTGCGCGAGGATGCCCTGCATGGCGAGACGGGACGAGGGCGCCGTGCTGCGCCGCTGCGCGGAGTGCGGCGGCTACACGTACGGCGGTGCCCCCGCCTGTGCCGAGTGCCGCGACCTGGTGGACGGCATCGTCGAGGGGGAGTGGGCCGCCTTCCTGCGGCAGTGGGACACCGCTGCGGGCGGTGACCAGGAGCGGGAACTGGCCGGGATGGTCGCCGCCGAACCCGACCGGCACGACTGGCGGCTGGTGGACGCCGCCCTCGACCGTCTGGTGTGCCCCGACTGCCGCGGCAGGCTCGCCCGCGGCCCGGCCGGCTGCCCGGGCTGCGACCGGGCGCACGGCTTCCGCTACGCCGCGATCGAGACGGACCGGCCTGGTGTCCCGCCCGGCAACGAGCACGCGATCCGGGTCAACGTCTCGGTGGTGCGCAGGCCCCAGGTCACCTCGGAGAGCGAAGTGCTCGTCCGTCGCCTGCTGCTGCCCCTGCTGCTGGCCGGGTTCCTGCCCACGACCGAGGAGGCCCAGCGGTTCAGCGCCCTCGTGAAGAAGAGCCCCCCGGGGCGGAGGGCTCAACTGGTCGAACGGGCCGTGGAGGCGCTGGCCGAGGAGTTCAGCCGAACGCGTCGCGCAGCGCGGGCAGCAGGGTCTTCTCCGACCAGTCCAGATACGCCGGCTGCGACTCGCCGCCGATCTGGACGAGCGCGATCTCGGTGAACCCGGCCTCGGCGTACGGGCGGACGGCCTCGACGAACGCGTCCGGGTCGTCACCGCACGGGATGGATTCGGCGACGTCGTCCTGCGTGACGAACTGCGTCGCCGCCTCGAAGGAATCCGGGTGCGGCAGCTCCGCGTTGACCTTCCAGCCGCTGCCGAACCAGCGGAACTGGGAGTGCGCCCGCTTGACGGCCGTGTCCCGGTCGGGGTCGTAGCAGACCGGCAGCTGGCCGACGCGGGGCTTGCCCTGGCCGCCGTGCCGGTCGAAGGCCTCCAGCAGCCCGGCCTTGGGCTCCGTGGCGATCACCAGGTCGCCGAGCCGGCCCGCGAGTTCGCACGACCGCTCCCCGGAGACGGCGATGCCGATGGGCGGCGCCTCGTCGGGCAGGTCCCACAGCCGGGCCGACTCCACGTCGAAGTGCGTGCCGCGATGGTTGACGTGGCCGCCCTCGAAGAGGGCGCGGATGATCTCCACGGCCTCCTCGAACATCTCGTGCCGCACGTCGACGGACGGCCAGCCGCCGCCCACCACGTGCTCGTTGAGGTTCTCGCCCGACCCCAGTCCCAGCCGGAACCGGCCCTCGGACAGCAACTGCAGCGTCGCCGCCTTCTGCGCCACCACCGCCGGGTGGTAGCGGAACGTCGGGCACGTCACATACGTCATCAGCGGGATACGTGACGTGGCCTGGGCGGCCGCACCGAGCACGGCCCACGCGTACGGCGAATGGCCCTGCGAGCGCAGCCACGGGAAGTAGTGGTCCGAGGTCACCGAGAAGTCGAAGCCCGCCTCCTCGGCCCGCACGACATGGTCGACGAGCTCTCGGGGGCCGGCCTGCTCGGTCATCATCGTGTATCCGATTTGCACCATAACCCGCGAGTCCCCTGACAGAGGGCCCGGAAACGACTCGATCAAGGTCGCGGGCGGGTGCAGGATGCATCCATGAGTGCTTCCGCCCTGCCGTCCTCCGGCCCCGCCGCCCAGGGGGTCGACGCCTGTGGCGTCCACGCTTTCCTCGACGCCCTCGAAGCCGCCCCCGAGATCGAGCCGCACAGCCTGATGATCATGCGGCACGGGCATCTGGTCGCCTCCGGCTGGTGGGCGCCGTACACCGCCGAACGTCCCCATCTGCTGTACTCGCTCAGCAAGAGCTTCACCGGGACCGCCGCCGCCCTGGCCGAGGCCGAGGGACTGCTCGACTTCGACGCGCCCGTGATCTCGTACTTCCCGGAGTTCGAGGCCGACATCACCGACCCGCGCAGCCGGGCGATGCTCGTACGGCACGTGGCGTCCATGGCGAGCGGCCATCGGCGGGACACCGTCGATGAGGCCTTCGGGCGGGACCCCGCCGAGCCCGTCCGGGGCTTTCTGCTGCTGCCGCCGGACGGCGACCCCGGCACCGTCTTCGCCTACAACCAGCCCGCCACCTACACGCTCGCCGCGATCGTCCAGCGGGTGACCGGGCAGCCGCTCACCGAGTATCTGCGGCCCCGGCTGCTGGATCCGCTGGGCATCGGTGACGTGGCCTGGCGGCGGGACCGTGCCGGGCGCGAGCTCGGCTTCAGCGGCCTGCACGCCACCACCGACGCCGTCGCCCGGCTCGGTCGGCTGTATCTCGACGACGGGCTCTGGGAGGGCGAGCGGCTGCTGCCGCAGGGATGGGTGGCCCGGGCCTCGCGACCCCGCATACCCACCGCCGGAGCCATGGGGCAGGAGGACCGGCAGGACTGGGACCAGGGCTACGGCTACCAGTTCTGGACGTCCCGGCACGGCTACCGGGGCGACGGGGCGTACGGCCAGTTCTGCCTGGTGCTGCCGGAGCACGACGCGGTGATCGCGGCGACCGCGGCGACCGAGCGGATGCAGGAGTACCTGAACCTGGTCTGGGAGCATCTGCTGCCCGCCTTCGGCCCTGAGCCGCTGACCGGCCGCGAGGCCGCCGACGCGGAGCTGCGGGAGCGCCTCGGCCGGCTCGCGCTGCCGCCCGCGGCGGGCCGGACCGCACCCCCGGAGCGGGACCGGGACTGGGCCGCCAGCTCGTTCACGCCCTCCACGGAGACCAGCCCGGTCCGGTCGGCCGGGCTCGCCCTCGACGCGGACGGCTGGACGCTCACGCTCACCGGGCAAGGGGACCGGCCGGACCACCCGGACCGGCTCGCCCTGCGCCTCGCGGGGGAGGGCTGGACGGTCGCCGAGGAACCCGTCCCGACCGCGGTGAGCGGCGGCTGGACCGATGCCGGCACGCTGGCCGTAGAGGTGGTGTTCCTGGAGACCCCGCACCGCCTGGCGCTGACCTGCTCCCTCGCGGACCGGAGGCTCACCGCGCATTGGCGCACCCAGCCGCTGCACGGCGGCCGGCTCATCTCCCTGCGCGCCCCGCGCGACTCAGTCTGAGCCCGGCCGGAAGGTCTTGAGGAAGGTGCGCAACGCCTCCTGGTTCGCGGCGTCCTCCCAGTCGGCGTCCGGGGTCGTCCAGCGCAGCGAGAAGCTCCGGCCCTCACCCAGCAGGAAGCCCCGGCCGAAGGTGTGGACGCGAGTGCCGCCCACGTGGGCGGTCCACTCCATGTCGGCGGCCTTGCGGCCCTGGTACGTCGTCGCGCGGATCGTTCCGATCCGGTCGTAGTCGTCGGCCTGCTTGAGGTTCGGCTCGACGTCGTCCCGCCACACGGCCACGGGGTCCGGGCCGGCCCGATCGCTGTAGGTGACGGCCAGCGTGCGGTCGTCCCCCTTGGCGCCGAAGACGACCCGGTACACCTCGCCGTCGCGGTCGGTGTCCAGCCGCTTCCAGCCCTCGGGCAGCGCGACGGAGAAACCCTCCGGTGCCCGGTAGCGCTGGAAGCCGGGCGGCAGCGCCGTGGCCGGGGCGGACGGTGTGGGTGTGGGTGTGGGGGACGGGGGCGACGGAGTGGGGGTGGGGGAGGGGGACTTGGGCGGACTGGGCGGTCCGGACGGCTCGGGGCTGTTGCCGCCGGTTCCCTCGCCCGGCGAGGCGGCGGAGGCCGGTGGCCGGGCCGGGGAGTCCGCCGCGTCGCTGCCCGTGTCGCTGCCGGGCAGCCCCTGGGTCGCGGCGAGCACGGCGACCGCTACGGTGACGACGGCCAGGGCCGTTCCCGCCACCATGGTCCGTCTGCTCCACGCCGGGCTTCCCGTCCGCACCGCGGTGTACGCGCCGCGCAGCCGCGGGACCGGCGCCGCGGCCAGGGCGGCTTCGGGGTCCTCGCTGAGCGCGCGGGTCAGCGC
Organism: Streptomyces sp. NPDC024017; assembly: GCF_040638895.1. Classification (NCBI taxonomy): domain Bacteria; kingdom Bacillati; phylum Actinomycetota; class Actinomycetes; order Kitasatosporales; family Streptomycetaceae; genus Streptomyces; species Streptomyces sp. NPDC024017. Next base: position 599,035 of record NZ_JBEZYZ010000003.1, read on the forward strand.
CTCACGCACCACCGGGCGGGTCAGCCGCTCCCGCGAGTCCTTGCGGAGCAGCCCCTGCACGACCCGGGTGAGCGGCCCGGCGCGCACCGGCGTGCGCAACGGCAGCCGGTCCACGCCCTTGAGGGTGTTCTCCGGGCGCCCCCGGTCCCGGAAGGGCGGGCGCCCCTCGACCATCGTGTACAGGATCGCGCCCAGCGCCCACAGGTCGGCCGCGGGACCGATGCGCTGGTCGCGGGCCTGCTCCGGGGAGGCGTACGCGGGTGCCGTGAGCCGGGGCGCGAAGGTCGCGCCGGCCAGGCCGAAGCCGGTGACGACGACCGAGTGGTCCTCGCGTACGAACACCTGGCCGGGGCTGAGTTCGCCGTGCGTGATGCCCTCGGCGTGCGCGGCGTCCAGCACGTCGAGCAGCTCCAGGCCGATCCGCGCCGCCCGCACGTAGTTGAACGTGCCCTGCTCGGAGAGGAGTTCGCCGAGCGGGGTGCCGTCGATCCACTCGTTGACGGTCCACAGGGCGCCGACCTCCTCGACGGCGTCGACGACCGCGGCGACCCGGCCGGGACAGAGCAGCGCCATGTTCTCGGTCGTGCGCAGCAGGCGGGTGGCGGCCCGGCGCTCGGCTCCGCGCGGGTCCTCCGGAAGCCCGATCTGGGTCACGAGGCACGGCCGGGAGATCTCGCCGGCCCCGGTGTCCTCGGCATACCAGCAGATGCGGTTGGTCTCGCGCTGGATGATCTCGAGCAGCCGGTACCGGCCGGCGACCAACTGGTGTGTGGAGACGTGCGCCCTACCCATGGCCATCCCTCGCTGGAAACCTGGCTCTCACCTTGTCCAGTGGTACGGAGAGTGAGGCGGCCTGCGTTCAATCGGATCGCAACTCCGCGTTCATTCTTGCCTTTTGTTCAAAAGATGGGAGCAAGTGTGCGAGAGGAAAACGGCCTTTCGCGGCTCGGGCGCGGTTCACCTCGGCCGCCCGGGGCTCCGCGGGCGCGGGGAATTCGCCCGCCGCCACCCGCGGATTCGCCAATTCCTGCCCGGCCTGGTGGTAACCGCCGGTAAATGCGGACGTGTACAACGTCTGAACTCCGAGCCCTCCGATGAATTCCGCGACGGATTCCCCGAGAGGGCCGGAACATCAGCGCAGACCGAAGCGACGCGACCAGGCGAACAGGTCGCCCGTCGTCGCGTTGCCCCCGCACACCACCAGGCCGAGCCGGGCCCCGTCGCCGACCCGCTCCAGGACCTGCCGGGCGGCGGGCAGCAGACAGCCGGCCGCCGGTTCGGCCCACACCTTGGCGTGGTCGGCCAGGTCCAGCGAGCCCTGCACGGCCTCCCGGTCGGGAACCACGAGAACCTCCGTGACCAGGGCGGAGACATGGTCGTACGTCAGCTGCGAGACGGACGGGGCGCTGAGCGTGGAGACGATCGACGACAGGGCGACCGGCAGCGGGCCGCCCGCCGCCAGCGCCTCGGACATGGCCTGGGCGCCCTCGGTCTCCACGCCCCACACCCGCACCCCGGGCCGGCATGCCCGCAGGGCGGCGGCGACACCGGCGATCAGGCCGCCGCCCCCGATGCTCACGAGTACGTCGGTGAGCTCACCGGCATCGGCGGCGAACTCCAGCCCGACCGTGCCCTGTCCGGCGATCACCACCGGGTCGTCGAAGGGGTGGACCAGGGTCAGCCCCTCCTGCTGGAGCCGTGTCATGAGCGCGAACGCCCCGTCCATGTCGTCGGTCAACCGCACCGACGCGCCGGCCGCCTCCGCGATCTCCACGGCACGGGCCGGTGCCGTACGCGGCATCACCACCGTGGCCTTCACATCGAGGGCCTCTGCCATGACCGCGAGGGCGATCCCGTGGTTGCCGCCACTGACCGCCACCACCCCGGCGGCCCGTTCGGCCTCGCCCAGCGACAGCAGCTTCGCCGTGGCCCCGCGCGCCTTGAACGAGCCGGTGCGCTGCAGCAGTTCGAGCTTCGCGGTGACCGGGGCACCGAGCAGCGCCGACAGCCCCGGGCTGTCCACGGTCGGGGTGCGCACGACGTGCCCGGCGATCCGCCCGGCCGCGGCTTCGATCTCCGAGATACCGAGCATGGCAGCCATCCTTCCGGCGCGGGGTCGCGGAACGCGCCGTGTCGAACCCTGACGCGTGGAGGGGGCCGAGGTCAACGCGGTTCCGGGGCGGTACGCGGGCGGCCGTCTCGGCACGGCCGCGCGGGTCGCCCCAGCCGCGCAGATTGTCCGTCCGGGCGGGTTGCCATGGCGTGGGGGGCGCCCCCGCCCGCCCGAGTTCAGACGTCCCGCCGCACCAGGTAGGCGAGCAGCGAGCGCAGTTCGGCGGTGGGCCGTGCGGCCAACGGCACTTCGGCGAGTGCCGTTTCGACGGCGATGATGTGGCGGCGGGCCTCCGCCATGGCGGCCGAACGGCCGCCCGCCTGCTCGATCAGTTCCGCCGCCGTCTCCGGCGCGTCGCCGGACTCCAGGAGTGCCGCGATCCGGCCGCCCCCGGGCGCATCGAGCGCCACCAGCACCGGAAACGTCCTCTTCCGCTCGCGCAGATCACCGTGGACCGGCTTGCCGGTGACGCGGGGATCGCCCCAGATGCCCAGCACGTCGTCGACGATCTGGAAGGCGACCCCGAGATGCCGGCCCGCCCGGTCGAGCGCCTCGGCCGTCTCGGTGCCGGCGCCCCCGAGCACGGCACCGAGCGCTGCCGCGCAGCCCAGCAGCGCACCCGTCTTGTGCTCCGCCATCGCCCGGTACTCGTCCGGCCGCACCCGCTCCGCCCCCGTCCACGGACGGTCGGCGAACAGCAGGTCGTCCGCCTGCCCGCGCACCAGATCGCCCAGCGCCACGGACAGGGTCCGCACGGCCCCGGAACCGCCCGGCTGCGCGGCCAGTGTCTCGACGGCCAGGGCGAACAGGGCGTCGCCCGCGAGTACCGCGGGCCCCGTGCCGTAGGCCTTCCACACGGTCGGGCGGCGTCGCCGGTCCGCGTCGCCGTCCATGATGTCGTCGTGGAGCAGGGAGAACGTGTGCACCAGTTCCACCGCGACGGCCGCCGCCACCCCGGCCCGCCCCGGCGCACCGGCCGCCTCCGCCCCGAGCACCGCGAGCGCCTGCCGTACGCCCTTGCCGCCGGAGCTGACGGCCGGCGCACCGCCGACCTCGCACCAGCCGAAGGAGTAGGCGGCCATCTCACCGACCCAGGGGTGCAGGCGGCCGACGGCTTCTTCCAGGGCGGGCCGGACCAGGGTGCGGCAGCGGTCGAGGACCCGGGGGGTGTCGCCGGCGTCGGCCGGCCGGGCCGGCGTGGCCCGGTGTGATGCCGCCGCGGTGCTCCGCCGCACCGCCTCCACCGTCGTCGGCAGCGCCGTCACAGTGCCGCCTCCGTCGTCCGCTCGGCTGTCGGTATGCCGAGTTCCTCGTGGGCCCGGGCCACCATCCGGCGGGCGTGCTGCAGACCGATGCGCTCCAGCAGGCCCGCGAGGTCGGCCAGTTCGGCCGCCGTCTCGTCACGGTCGCGACCCAGCCGGGCCAGGGCCTTGGCGAGGCCCAGGCGCGACAACGCCTCCCCGCGCGGCTCGCTCATCTCGCGGAACTCGTCGAGCGCCTGCTCGTACAGTTCCCGCGCCTGCGCGTAACGCCCCGCCCGGTAGAGGACGTTGCCGCGCATCTTGTGGTTGTAGGCCAGCGCGCTGGACAGCCGCATCGCCCGGCACGTGGTCTCCGCCTCGCTCAGCAACTCCAGGGCCCGCTCGGTGTCCCCGTCGCGCACCGACACCACATCGGCCAGCCCGCGCAGCGCCCAGGCGTGGCCGCGCCGGTCGTCGGCACGAGCGGCGATCTCGGCGGCCTCCTCGAACAGGGCGTACGCCGTGTCGTAGCGCCCGGTGTTGCGGTGCATCTGCGCGATGCCCTCCAGCGCCCACACCGTGTGCCGCGCCTCACCGCGCCGCCGGGCCTCGGCGAGCAACTGCTCGTGCAGCCGGCCCACGGCCTCGTAGTCGCCCTGGATGCGGCCGGTCTCGGCCAGGCCGGCCAGCGAGTAGCCGCGGACGACGATGTCCTCGCCCCGTTCGCCCAGGTCGGCCGCCAGCTGGAGCAGCCTGCGGGCCAGGGGGAGCGCGCCGCGCTGCCGGGCCAGCGTGCCGCCGCTCCACAGCGCCCAGGCCATCGCCCCGACGTCCCCGGCCTGCCGGGCCGCTCGGTAACTCGCCTTCCAGGCCCGGTCCGCGTCCTCGACCCGGCCCAGCCGGCGGTGCGCCTCGGCCACCGCGAGCCCGGAACGCGCCGCCTCCCCGGGCTGCCCGGCGCGCTCCGCCGCCCTCAACTGCTCGGTACCGGCGGCCAGGACGTCGGTCAGTGAGGAGTTGACGGACAGGGTGGTGAGCGCGCCCTGGTACTCCGGGGCGAATGCCTTGCCGTACATCGATGCCTTTCGGTCCGTATACACCCCAGGTATACATAATGCGTATACAGAGTGCGTATACGCGGGGTGTATAGAAGGGTGGAAACCTGCCCTGGCCACAAGGGCCAGGGCATCACCTGTTGCCGATCAAGACGTCGGCGGAACGGACCGGGTTGCCTCTGAGGCGCAGATCACCCGACGGGCATTCAGTGCTGACCGGCTTTGTGCGGTGTCGCCTCGCTCGGCCGGACCACGACGTAACCCTCGCCTTGGAGCAGCAGTTGCACGGCCTCGCCGGAGCCGCCGCGCAGCATCGACCCGATGGACTGGGAGCGGTGCAGCGAGGTCTGCAGACCCGCGGTCCAGCCGACGATCGCGTCCGTGTCGACGTACACCGGGTACTGCGGCGAGACCGGGATGACGAGCGGACTGCCCTCGCACACCAGGCCCAGCTTGCCGTGCCCGGTGAAGACGCTGTTGAACAGGCCACCGCCTGTCATACCGGCGCCCTTCACGGTGGCGATGCGGTACGACAACGTGGCGTCGAAACACAGGACGTTGCGGCCGTTGACCGTGAACTCGTCGCCGGGCTCGACGTCGACGACGAAACAGTTCTGTGCCTCGTGCGCGAACCAGGCCTCGCCCTGTCCGCGCACCGCCATCAGCGGCAGCCCCTCCCCGGTGACCGCGCGCTTGAGCATGCCGCCCACGCCCTGGCCCTTGCGCTCGAACTGGAGGTTGCCGCGGTAGGAGATCATCGCGCCCTGCCGGGCGAGCATCTCTCCGTTCACCGTGTATCGGATGCACTTGGCGTTCTCGACGGTCATGCCCGGCGCCACGGCGGGCTGCACCATGTGCTCACTGGAAAAGAGGTCACCCTTCATACCGGCATCCTCGCCCGGAGCCTCTCCCTCCGCCAAGATCACGCAGAAGGCCCGTTCGTGAAACGCGGTCACCGGGTCAACCACCGAAGAGCTGCGTCCAGTACATGCCCGCCCGGCCGCCGCCGGCGAAGCCGATGCCGATGTGGGTGAAGCCGGGTTTGAGGATGTTGGCCCGGTGGCCGGGACTGTTCATCCAGCCCTCCACGACGTCGGCGGGGGAGCGCTGACCGCAGGCTATGTTCTCGCCGATGGAACGCCGGGTGGAACCCGCCGCGGCGGCCCGGTCCCAGGGCTGACTGCCGTCGGGTGCGGTGTGCGCGTAGAAGGCGCGGGCCACCATGTCCGCGCTGTGCGCCTGCGCGGCCGCGGTGAGCAACGGGTCGGCGGACAAGGGCGGGAGCCCGGCCCGGCCGCGCTCCCGGTTGGTGAGGTCGATGACGGCCGCCGCCGTGCCGGCCAGCCCGTCCGGCGTGAACGGCCTGGCCCACAGCGCAGTCCAGTACGTGTCGTCGGAGGGGCCGTCGTGCACGTGGGCCAGCCCGGCGTGGGTGAACGCCGGGTCGTGCAGGGTGCGCCGGGGCCCGTCCGTGCGCAGGCAGTACGCGACGAACTCGGCGGCCGTGCGCGGTCCGGACACCAGGTGCTCACCGATGGTGAGGTACGCGAACCCGGAGCCGATGACACGCTGGTAGACGGAGACCCCGTCGCGCGTCTCGACGCCCAGTCGCCCGGCAGCGGCCATGGCGGCGGCGTGCCCCCGGGCCGCCGACATGAGACGGGTGTCCAGCGAGAGCGGCGGTGAACCGGCCGTGGCCCGGGCGGAGTTGACCAGAGGCAGGAAGCCGTCGGGATCAGGGGCGGCGGAGACGCTCGTGGAAAGGCCGGGGCGTGGGTCGTCCACGACGTCGACGCCGAAGTCCCGTGCGAGTCCCGCCAGTCCGTCGGCGTACCCCTGGCCCAGGGCGCGCAGCTTCCAGTTGTCACCGCGCCGGTACAGCTCCGCGAGCAGCAGCACCGTCTCCTGGCGGGGGCGCGGCGGGGTGAAGCGGGCGAGCGGGCGGCCGCCCGAGTCGGTGACGTGGAGCGTGGGGGAGGGCAGGCTGCCGAGGGCGGTTCCGGGCTCGGCGGGGCTGACGACGACGGTGACCCGGGTCGCGCCGGTGCGCAGACCCTGCGGGTCCACCGTGAGCGTGTCGCTCCGCAGGACGGCTCCCGGCGCCGCCGGCTGGTTGTAGAAGACGAAGTCGCCGTCGTCCCGGACCTTTCCGCCGTCGTCGGTCACGAGCGCGGACACGTCGAACGGCCCGGGCACCCGGACGGTCACCGCACCGCCCGGGAGCGCCAGATTGCCTCCGGGAACCAACTCGCTCATCACGTGGCCCTGCCCCTCCCTGCGAGGGATTCGGTTGCCCGGACAACGGCCGCCGGGGCACAAGGGTTCCCTCACCGGCCCGGGCCCACGCGGGACGCGACCGCGTAGGTGCAGTGGCCCTGGACGGCACCGGTGTGGCCGTTCACCGACACGCCGCAGGGCAGTTCACGCCGCCGCGGACCGAGCCCGTACGACGGCGGCGGCAACGGCGCCGCCTTGAACCTCTTCGACGTCTACGGGGGTGGAGCAGAGCCGCGGCATCGTTCAGACCGACGCCGACCTGGGTACCCCGCGCCGATGATCGAGATGCTCGTCCAGTCCCGGCCGGGACACGTGGAGCTGCTGTCGGCCCTGCCCGCGGCGGCTTCGTCCTCGACCTGCGCCGGCGGAACGGCACGCCCGTCGAGGACACCCCTGCACAGCGTCGGCGGCCGCACGACTACCGTGTCGTACGCCGGGACGACCCGAAGGCTCCGCCTCACGCCCGGAGGCTCCGTGACGCTGCGGGACCTCGCCCCATGAAACCGTCCGTACACGACCGACCGGCCGAAGGAGCGTCGACGATGTCCCGCCCCGCACGCCCCCGCTGCCGTGCCGCCCTGGCCGCTCTCTCCTCCTGCGTCGCGCTGGGCTGCGGGACCGGCACGGTACCTGAGGGGGACCAGCCGAGCCCGACGCCCAGCGGCCCGGCGGCCGCCGGGCGCGGCGTGGTCACCTGGGCCTCCTCCGCCGGCCACGTCGGCGAGGCGGAGGCGGCCGAGGGCCGCGGCTACCGGCTGATGGCGCACACCAGCGTCGGCGGCAGCGGCCTCCGGGTGCGGCTGTCCAACGCCTTCGGCGACCAGCCGGTGACCTTCGGCAACGTCCACGCGGGCCTGCAACGGGACGGAGCCGCGCTCGTCCCCGGGAGCAACAGGCGCCTGACCTTCGGCGGCGCCCGCTCCGTCACCGTCCCCGCCGGGGGCATCGTCTACAGCGACCCGCTGCCCGGCCGCGTCCCCGCCGCGCGCACCCTCGCCGTCAGCCTGTACGTCGCGCGGGCGGGCGGCACGCTCACCGGGCACTGGTTGGCGATGCAGACGTCGTACACCACCGAAGGCGACCACACGGCCGAGGAGGGCGCGGCCCACTGGAAGCGGCGGACCGGCTCGTGGTTCTACCTCGACGCCGTCACCGTACGACCCCACGAGGAGACGGGAGCCGTGGTCGCCCTCGGTGACTCCATCACCGACGGCTGGAAGTCCACGACCGACCGCAACCGCCGCTGGCCCGACTACCTGGCCCGCCGCCTGAGCACATCCGGCACCCCGGTCAAAGGCGTGGCCAACGCGGGCATCGCCGGGAACAAGGTCCTTCTCGACGGTCCCGGGCAGAGCGCCCTGAACCGCCTGCAGCGGGACGCCCTCTCGCTGCCGGGCGTGCGCACGGTGTTCCTCTTCCAGGGCGTCAACGACATCAAGGCCGAGCCCGGGGCCACGGGCGCCGGGCTGATCGCCGGGTACCGCAGGCTGATCGACCGGGCACACGCCTCCGGGAAGTGCGTCGTCGGCGCCACGATCGCCCCCTTCAAGGGCTGGCAGGAGTGGGACCCCGCCGGGGAAGCGGTGCGGCAGCAGGTCAACGCCTTCATCCGCAACAGCGGCGAGTTCGACGGGGTCGCCGACTTCGACCGCGTCCTGCGCAGCCCCCACGACCCCGAGCGGATCCTCCCCGTCTTCGACGGCGGCGACCATCTGCACCCCAACGACAAGGGGATGCAGGCGATGGCCGACGCCGTCGATCCGGAGAGCCTCGACTGCGGGTCCGGCTAGCGCCAGGTCACGGATACGCGACCAGGTCGGCCACGTTCGTCCCGTCCATCCATGCCGCCTGGTTCGGCGGGTCGTAGGGCATCTCGTTCCGGTGGAAGTACGTCCGGCCGCCGTTGCCGTTCCAGAGTGTCTGGCGGGCACGTCGGCCGGTCAGCCGGACGTCGTGGGCTCCGGGGTGATCAGGCCCTCGCGGTAGGCGATCGCCACGGCCTCGCCACGGCTCGACGCGCCCAGCTTGGCGAGGATGTTGGAGACATGGACACTCGCGGTCTTGCCGCTGATGAACAGCTCCTCGCCGATCCGGCGGTTGCTGTGGCCGAGGGCGAGCAGCCGCAGCACGTCCTGCTCGCGCGCGGTGAGCACGGCGGCCCCGGCGTCGCCGCCCGGCCTGTCCGACAGCCGGCCGCGACGGATCAGGGTGTCGACCTGTTCCCGCAGCGGCGAGGCGCCCAGGAGGCCCGCGGTCTCCCGGACCTCCCGGGCCTCGGCCGCGGCCTCCTCCCGGTGTCCGGCCGCCACCAGGGCCTCGGCGTACCGCAGCCGGCACCGCGCCCGCTCGTAGACGTCGCCGTAGCCGAACGCCGTCACCGCCTTCGCCCAGGCGGCCACCGCGCCGGGCCCGGACGCGGCCCTGACCCACTCCGCTTCGGCCCGGGCCAGCCATGCCTGCCCCTCGGGACCCTGAGGCGTGCCGTGCTCGCCGTAGGCGGCCATGGTCCGTGCCAGTTCCACCAGTTCGGTCGCGGTGTCCGTCCAGGGGCGGGCCCCGGCCTCGTCGCCGGCCAGCCGCAGCGCGGCGGCCGCGTCGGCCACCGCCGACAACGCCAGCGCGGCCAGCCGGACCGTGACGTACGGGCGGGTGCCCGCCTCGTCGGTGAGGGCCGTGACCGTCGACCGCATCCACCGCACCGCGTCCTCGGGATCCCCGCGCAGCGCCGCGGCGTCGGTGAGCACGATGCCCGAGACCAGGGTGGCCATCCAGTCGAACGGGCCCTCCAGCAGGGCACGCGCCCGGTCGGCGGCGGCGAGGTCACCCCGCGCGAGCGCCACGTACAGCGCGGGACCGACGGTGTACCCGCCGGCGGCCGGCAGCACCTCGGCATCGGCCGCCGCCGCGCGCACACACTCGTCCCAGCGGCCCAGCACCTGAAGCACCAGCAGCCGCAGGTAGCGCATCTCCAGCGGATACGGCGACGACAGCAGCCCGGCGCGCCGGGCCCGGTCCAGGCCCTCCGTCAGCCAGGGCACGCACTCCTCCAGGTCCCCGTTCTCGTAGCAGCCCATGGCGAGGTTGAACAGGGCCCGCAGCTCCACGGCCGCGTTGCCCGAACGCGCGGCCAGTTCCCGGGCCTTCAGCAGCCGCTCACGCCCCTCGGGGCTGCGCCGCCCGCCGCCGTCGAAGCCGGCCAGGGATATCAGCAGGTCCGCCTGGGCGTCGGTCACCCGGAGCTCCTCGGCCACCTCCAAGGCCCGGCGGGCGACCTTCAGCGCGGTGTCGTTCTCCCCGATGTAGCGGGCGGCCATGACATGCGTGGCCGCCGCCCACACCCACGTACGCGACGGAGGATCCTCCGGGATCATCGCCAGGGCCTCGCTGCTGTAGGCGAACGCGGCCGTCAGGCTGTCCACGCTCATGAGGTTCCCGGCGAGGGTGTAGCGGACCCGTGCGGCGAGTTCGGAGTCGGAGTCCTGGCCGAGCTCCCCGAGCGCGGACCGGCTGAGCGAGACCGCGCGGTGCAGCTCCCCGGCGTGCGCGGCCGCCGCCGAAGCCCGCAGCGTCAGCGTGACCCGGTCGACACCCACGCCCGAAGGCCGGGCCTCGGGACCGACCGCCGGCCACAGGTCCAGGGCCGCTTCGAGATGCCGCTGCTCCTCGGCCGGCGCCCCGACCCGCTGGGCGTGATCGGCGGCCTCCAGGGACGCGGCCAGCGCCTCGGCCAGGTCGTGGCTCTCCCGGTAGTGGTGGGCGCGCTCGGCGGCGCTCTCGGCGAGGTGCCCACGCCCGGCGAGCAGCCTCGCGAACGCGCCGTGCAGCCTCGCCCGCTCCCCGGGCAGCAGATCGGCGTAGACGGCCTCGCGGGCGAGGGCGTGCCGGAAGGAGTACGTGTCGTCGTCCCCGGAGACCAGCAACTGCCGTCCCACCGCCTCACGCAGCGCCGACTCCAGCTCCGCCTCCGGCAGTCCGACCGCCTCCCGCAGCAGATCGTGCTCCACCCGGCGGCCGGCGACGGCGGCGGTCCGCAGCACCTGCTGCGCGGTCTCGGACAGCTGCTCGAAACGGATCAGCAGCACATCGGCGAGCCCGCTGGGCACCCCACCGGACTCCGTGTCGGTGGCGGCGAGCAACTCCTCCGCGTAGAAGGCGTTCCCCTCCGCCCGCTCCACGATCCGCCGCACCGTGGCGTCCGGCAGCGGCCTGGGTTCCAGGGCCCGCACCAGCCGGTCCACATCGGAATCGGGCAGCGGCCGCAACTCCAGCCGCTCGACCACGGGCAGCCGTATCAGCTCCGCCAGCAGCGGCCGCAGCGGATGCCGGCGGTGCAGATCGTCGGCCCGGTACGAGGCGAGCACCGCCAGCCGGTGCCGGAGCACACCTCGGCCGAGCAGGAACCGCAGCAGATCCCGCGACGACTGATCCGCCCAGTGCAGATCCTCCAGCACGAGCAACAGCGGCGCGACCTGCGCGACTTCGGCCAGCAGCCCCGCCATCCCCTCGAACAACCGAAGCCGCGCGTCCACGTCCCGCACGGAATCGGTCCCGGCCCCCAGCAGCCGCTCGACCACGGGATGAGCGGCGAGAGGCCCGGCGAACCGCTCATCGGCGGCCAGCACACCCAGAATCTCGGTGAACGGCAGATAGGGCAGCCCGACGTCGCCGAGATCCACGCAGTGCCCGGTGACCACGGTCATGCCCGCTGCGGCAGCCTGCCCCCCGACCTCGTCGAGCACCCGGGTCTTGCCGACGCCGGCGTCCCCGGCGAGCAACACGGCCCGGGCCTCACCACCACGCGCACGCTCCAGCACACCGGAGAGTCGCGAGAGTTCGGCATCCCGCCCGACGACGGGCGCGGCCGAGGAAGCCTGCTGCACAGAACCAACCTTCTTCCAAGTCCCGAACCCCTAGGCCCGCAGAACCTTCGCCCAGTCAGCCGGCACCCGCCCCGCGGGGGCCGGCGTCGGCTGCTCCGCAGGATGACTCACCGGCGGAGCCAGCTCGGGCCCCGACTCGTACAGCTCGTTCGTCCCGTAGTCCCAGTACCAGTCCTCGCCCGGCTCGAAGCTCTGCACCAGGCGATGCCCGGTGTCCCGAAAGTGCCCCGTCGCGTGCTTCGCCGGCGAACTGTCACAGCACCCCACATGCCCGCACTGCGCACACCGCCGGAGGTGGAACCACCACCCCCCGGCCGCATCGCAGTCCGCGCACCCGCTGCCGCTCGGCGGCACACTCGGGTCGATCCCGTTCTCGTCACTCATGCCGACTCCTCCTCGACCGCTGTCAGCGGAAGCAGCACCTGGAAACGCGTGTCCCCCGGCTCCGACTCCACCTGGATGCTCCCGTGGTGCTTGTTGACCACGATCCGCCAGGAGATGTCGAGCCCGAGTCCGGTCCCCTCACCCACCGGCTTGGTGGTGAAGAAGGGATCGAAGATCCGCTCCCGGTCCTCCGCCGGGATTCCGACGCCCGTGTCGCGGAACTCCACCAGCAGCCGGTCGTGGTCCGCGGCCGTCCGCACGGTCAACGTCCCCTCCCCGCCCGCACTGTTCATCGCCGCGACCGCGTTGTCGATGAGGTTCGTCCACACCTGGTTGAGCTCCGCGGGGTACGCGGGGATCCTCGGCAGCGTACGGTCGTAGTCCTTGACGACCTCGATCTGCTTGCCGATCTTGCCCGACAGCATCAGCAGGGTGGAGTCGAGGAGTTCGTGCACGTCGGCGTTCTGGAAGGGCGCCCGGTCGAGCTGCGAGTACTGCTTCGCCGCGTCCACCAGATGCGAGATGCGGGTGGTCGAGTCGTTGATCTCGTCCATCAGCAGCTCGGTCTCGACGGTGTAGTTGAGCCACCCGATCGCGCTGGGCAGGATGTCCTCGTCCACCGCCGCCGCGACCTGGTCCAGCCAGTCCACGTCGAGACCGGCCTGGACGAAGGTGGGCGCGATCCGCCAGCCCTCCGGGATGCCCTGGTCGTCCAGCCAGTCGGACACGGCGTCCTCCCGGTCGGAGGCCTCCAGCGGACTCAGCGCCGGTGCCTTCGCGACCCGTTCGGCCGTGCGCTCCTGGATGTCGATCAGGTTGGCCATGACCTCGGGGGAGTACGAACCCTGCGCGATGACCGCCAGTTTGTGGCGCATCTTGCCGACCCGCTCCCGCAGCGTCGCGGTCGCCCGTACGGCCGCCGCGGCCGGGTTGTTCAGCTCGTGCGTGAGACCGGCGGACAACGAGCCGAGGGCCAGCAGACGTTCGCGCTGGCCGATCATCCGCTGGGTGTTCTTCGAGCCGAAGAACAGCCCCTCCAGCAGATGCACCGCCATCGGGAACCACTCCTGCATGATGCCCGCGAACGTGTCGGCGGGCAGCACGAAGAACCGCGTCGGCTCCGTGACACGCATGGAGTTGTTGTAGACCTGCCGCACCCGGTCGCCCAGGTACGCCTGCATGGATCCCGCGTACACCCCGCGCTGCGAGGTCCGGGTCACCTCCACGTCGTCCCCGCCGACCCGGCGGTACAGCACCACGGTGCCCTCGAGCATCACGTAGAAGCAGGTGGCGGGCTCGCCCTCGGTGTACACGGGGCCGGGCTCGAACCGCTCGACCCGTCCCTCGCTGCACAACCTGCCGAGCTGCTCGGGCGTGAGCTTCTCGAACAGGAACAGCGCCCCGACCTCCTGCGGGTTGCACGGCAGCGACCGCCCGCTCACGACTGCTCCAGATACCGGTGGACGAGCATCACGGCCATGGCTCCCTCTCCGACGGCGGACGCGACCCGCTTCGCGGACTCCGAGCGGGCGTCGCCCGCCACGAACACGCCGGGCACATTGGTCTCCAGGTGGTACGGCGGCCGGTCCAGCTCCCAGCCCTCCGGCGGACGGCCGTCGGCGCTCAGGTCGGGCCCGGCGAGGATGAACCCGCGCTCGTCCCGCAGCACCGTCCCGTCCAGCCAGCCGGTCAGCGGGGCCGCGCCGATGAACACGAACACCCACTGGGCGTCGACCTGTTCGGTGTGCCCGCTGTCCACGTCCCGCAGGGTCAGCTGCTCCAGACGGCCGTCGCCGTGTGCCTCCTCGACCACCGTGCGGGCACGGACCTGGATGTTGGGCGACTCCTCGATCTGCTGGATCAGGTAGTGCGACATCGACGCCGACAGCGACTCACCGCGCACCAGCAGGGTCACCGACTTGGCGCCCCGGGACAGGTACATCGCCGCCTGCCCCGCGGAGTTGGCGCCGCCGACGATGTACACGTCCTGCCCCTGGCAGGAGGGGGCCTCCGTCAGGGCCGAACCGTAGTACAGGCCGCAGCCGGTCAGGTCCTCGCAGCCGGGCGCCGCCAGTTGCCGGTAGGACACGCCGGTCGCCAGGATCACGCTGTGCGCGGCGACAGCCGAGCCGTCGGAGAACCGCACGATCCGGGCCGCGCCGTTGACCTCCAGGGCCGTCACCTCGCGCGCCGTGAGGATCTCCGCGCCGAACTTCGACGCCTGCCGCCGGGCCCGGTCGGTGAGCTGCGCCCCCGACACCCCGTCGGGGAAGCCCAGGTAGTTCTCGATCCGGGAGCTCTGGCCCGCCTGCCCGCCGGTCGCCGACCGCTCAACCAGCACGGTCCGCAGCCCCTCGGAGGCGCCGTAGACCGCCGCGCCGAGCCCGGCCGGGCCGCCGCCGATGACGACCAGGTCGTAGAAGTCGGCCGTCGGGGTCGTCGCCAGCCCGACCCGGGCGGCGAGGTCGACGGCCTCCGGCTCGACCAGCGGTGTCCCGTCCGGCGTGATCACCACCGGCAGCCGCATCCCGTCCTCGCCGGCCGCGGCCAGCAGTCGCCGCCCCTCCGGCTCGTCGGAGGAGTACCAGCGGTACGGCACCTGGTTGCGGGCCAGGAACTCCCGTACGTCCGAGGAGTGCGACGACCACCGGTGGCCCACGACCTTGGTGCTGGGCACGGGCCGGAAGTCACTGGTCCGCCAGGCCTGGAGCAGATCGTCGAGGACCGGGTACAGCTTCTCCTCGGGCGGGTCCCAGGGCTTGAGGAGATAGTGGTCGAGGTCGACGACGTTGATCGCGTCGATCGCGGCGTTCGTGTCCGCGTACGCGGTCAGCAGCACGCGCCGCGCGCCCGGGTAGACGTCCAGGGCCTGTTCGAGGAACTCGATGCCGTTCATCTGCGGCATCCGGAAATCGGCCAGGATCACGGCCACGAGATCGCCGCGCAGCTTCAGCTCACGCAACGCGTCCAGCGCGGACGCGCCGGACTCCGCCCGCACGATCCGGTACGACGCGCCGTACCGCCGCCTCAGGTCCCGGGCCACGGCCCGGGAGACACCCGGGTCGTCGTCCACGGTCATGATGACGGTCCGCGCCGTATCGGCGGCCTGTGCCATACGTCCCCCACACCGGGCGGTCGACTCACGGCACGGCGTCCCGGAGCACCGCGCCGACCTCCGCCCATCGTATGTTCGATCGCAGCGGTGCGCCCGGATACGAGGATCACCTCCGCAGGGCCCCGGCACGCAGAACTCGCCGCGCTCAAGGACATGCGGGCGACGTAGGGAAGACTGATCACCGGCACGTAGTGATTTCGACACGGGAGGCAGCCGGATGACACGCCCGATCACCGCAGGGGTCGACGGATCGCAGGAGAGCCTCGCGGCCCTCGCCTGGGCGGCGCGGGAGGCGGTGCGGCGCGACCGGCCGCTGCGCGTGGTGCACGCCTGGCGGGTCCAGACGCCGGAGCTGATGGAGACCGCGGTCGCCACAGGCGCGGATAGCCAGGCCGAGTGGGTGCACAGCGCGATGACCGAGGCCGTCGGGACCGTCACCCGACAGCATCCGGAGCTCGCGGTGACCACCGATGTCATCGAGGGCCCGGTGGCCGACATCCTGACCGCCGCCGCGGCCGACGCCGAGCTGCTGGTGCTCGGCTCGCGCGGGCACGGCCGCATCGTCGGATTCCTGCTCGGCTCGGTCGGCCAGCAGGTGATCGCCTCGGTCACCCGGCCCGTGGTGCTCGTCCGGGCCGGCGACCAGCCCGCGTCCGAGGCCGCCGGGCGCGAGATCGTCGTGGGCCAGCAGGGCGACCCGCAGGACAGTGCCGACGCGTTGCGCTTCGCCTTCGAGACGGCCGCCGCGCGCGGCGCGACCGTACGGGTCGTGCGGGCCTGGAACCTGCCGCCCGTCTTCGCCTACAGCCCCGGCTCGCTGAAGCTCCTCGACGAGGCCGGCGGTCTGGAGCCGTACGAGAAGAAGAGTCTGGCCGCCGCCGTCCGGCCCTGGCGGGACCGCTTCCCCGATGTGCCGGTCGAGGAGCACGTGGAGATGGGCAGTGCGAGTCAGGTGCTGCTGTCGGTGGCCGGGACGGCCCAGCTGATGGTCGTCGGCCGCCGGGCCCACCGCACGGCCGTCGGGGTCCGCATCGGCTCGGTGGCCCACGGGATGCTGCACCACGCGGACTGCCCGGTGGCGGTGGTGCCGCACGGGTGACGGCGCCGGCCGCTCACTCCGCCGTCGGCTGCAGCGTCTTGCTCGCCTTGGGCAGGATGTTCTCGATGTAGTCCTCGACCGCCGTCTCGATGCCGATGTCGTGCTGGGCCCGCTCGGACATGTACCAGCGGTGTTCGAGGAGCTGGTGGTAGATCTCCGCCGGGTCCATCGCACCGCGCAGTTCGAGCGGCACGGCCCGCACCGTCGGGCGGAAGACCTCCCGCACCCAGCGGTGGGCCAGCACCTCGGGGCGGGCTCCGAGGGGATCGCCCGGCGCGTAGTCGTCCTGGGTCGCCATCCAGCTCTCCAGGTCGTTCAGCAGCCGCCGGGCCTGGTTCTCCTCCGTGTCCAGCCCGGTCAGGCGCAGCAACTGCCGCTGGTGGTGGCCCGCGTCGACGACCTTGGGCACGAAGCTGACCGTGTCGCCGTTCGAGGCGTGCTCGATCTGCATCTCGGCGACATCGAAACCGAGGTCGTTCAGGCGGCGGATCCGGCGCTCGATGTAGTGGTACTTGCCGGCCGGGTAGACGGAGGCCCGGGTCAGCTCGTCCCACAGACCGCGGTAGCGGGCGCAGATCTCCGTGCCGAACTCGATCGGATCCACGGAGGGGTGCAGCGCCCCCGACGCCTCCAGGTCCAGCAGCTCGCCGCTGATGTTCACCCGGGCGAGATCGAGGTCGTAGTCCCGCTGCCCCACGCTGAGCTGCGGATGCAGGTCACCGGTCTCGGCGTCGACCAGATAGGCGGCGTAGGCGCCCGCGTCACGCCGGAAGAGGGTGTTGGACAGCGAGCAGTCGCCCCAGGCGAACCCGGCCAGGTGCAGCCGCACCAGGAGCACGGCGAGCGCGTCCATCAGCCGGTGCATGGTCGCCGGGCGCATGGTCGTCTCGAACATCGAGCGGTACGGCATCGAGCCGCCCAGGTGCCGGGTGACCAGTACGCTCTCCAGCGGGGCGCCGCTCGCGTCGGTGCGGCCGGTGACCACGGCCAGCGGGTCCACCGCCGGGATGCCGATCCGGTCGAGGTCGCGCAGCAGCTCGTACTCGCGCAGCGCGGGCCGTTCGGCCAGCTCCTTGACGGCGATCACCTCGTCACCGGCACGGGAGTAGCGCACGACGTGCCGGGAGATGCCGCGCGGCAGCGGCACGAGGTATTCCTCCGGCCAGTCCTCCAGGGGCAGGTGCCACGGCAGTTCCAGCAAGAGCGCGGGATGCTCGGGGTTCGTCGCGCTGATCTGCAGTGCCATGCGCCGGGTGTCCTTGTCTCGCCGCCGATCGTCGCCTCACTCTAGAGGGCGCGTTCCCGGGCCTGCAGAGCGGCGTCCCGCACCGGCCCGCGGTGCGCCGGCCCGTGTCCGGGGAGCAGCAGCTCGCCCTCCAGCTCCGCCAGGACGTCCAGGGAGGCCAGGGCCCGCGGCCGCTCGTGGTGGAACATGTCCGGCAGCAGCTGCGGCCCCTTCACCCGCGAGGTGGGATGCCCGCTGACCAGGGCGTCCCCGGAGATCAGTACCCCGGCACCGGGCAGGTGGTAGGCGCAGTGCCCGTCGGTGTGGCCCGGGGTGTGTACCGGTACCGGCCGCCCGGGCAGGTCCAGGGGGCCCGCCACCGGGAACGCCTGTGGAGCGGTGACGGGGACGTGGGCCGTGCCGCCCGAGCGCAGCGCGTGCACCGCCCACGGCAGGACCCCCGGCCGCCAGCCGTTCCCCAGCACCGTCCCGACGGACACCTGGTGCAGGAAGTCACGGCGCGCGTGCGGCACTTCGGCCTCGTGCAGGTGGACAGGCGTGCCGTACGTGGCGCGCAGGTACTCCGCGTTGCCCAGGTGGTCGTTGTGCGCGTGCGTGATCAGCACGGCCGTGACCGCTTCCGGGGAGCTGCCCACCTGCGCGAGCGAGGCGAGGACCCGCTCCCGGTCACCGGGGTAGCCGGTGTCGACCAGCGTGACGGCGTCCCCGTCCGTGAGGATCACCCAGTTGGTGTGGGAACCGTGCACCAGGTAGGTGCCGTCCGCGACTTGGTGTACGTCCGCCCGCATGATCGCCCGCCTCGTGTGGTCCCGGTCCCGGCCCGTGGGGAGAAGAAAAGCAGATCCCGCGGTGGGTGGAATCGCCGGGTCCGGCTCAACGGAGCCGTGGGGGAGCGGCGTTCGACGGATCTCAGCGCACGCCGTGCGGGCGGAACTGGATGCTGATGCGCGGCCCCGTCGCGCGCGTGCTCTTGGGGATCGCGTGTTCCCAGGTGCGCTGGCAGGAACCGCCCATCACGACGAGGTCGCCGTGGCCCAGCGGACGGCGCACGGTGTCCCGATCGCCTCGCAGAGGGCGCAGCAGCAGGTCCCGGGGTGCTCCGACCGACAGGATCGCGACCATCGTGTCCTCGCGCGCCCCGCGCCCGATCCGGTCGCCGTGCCAGGCCACGCTGTCCCGGCCGTCGCGGTAGTAGCACAGCCCGGCCGTGGTGAAGGGCTCGCCCAGCTCCTCGCCGTAGTGGGCGCTCAGCGCGTCCCGCGCCTCGGCGAGCAACGGGTGCGGCAGCTGATCGTCCGGCCCGTAGAACGCGAGCAGGCGGGGGACGTCGACCACGCTGTCGTACATCTTGCGCCGCTCGGCCCGCCACGGAACCTCGGCGGCCAGCCGTTCGAACAGGTCGTCCGAGCCGCTGAGCCATCCGGGCAGCGCGTCGAGCCAGGCGCCGAAGCCGAGGTGGGCACGGCTGATCCCGTCCAGAGAGCCGAGGCGCAGCTCGTCGGCTTGGTCGAAGAGGGAGCCCTGGAGGTGCATGCGGCCAGCGTACTCCCGAATCGAATATGTGTTCCATGGGGAGCCTGAAACCAACCTGAAACCCGGTCTTTCGATACATCGGTGTATCCAATACAGTCGTGTATCGAAAGGGGGCCGGGCATGGCTGCTGAAGGAAGAACCGGGCGCGTGACCAGGCGCCGTGTCCACACCCGCGCCAACCTCCTCGAGGCGGCGTTCTCCGTGTTCGCGGCCAAGGGCTTCGGGCACGTCTCGATCGAGGAGGTCTGCGAGGCGGCCGGCTACAGCAGGGGCGCCTTCTACTCCAACTTCTCCAGCCTCGACGAGCTGTTCTTCGCCCTCTACCGCGAGCGGGCCGACCTGATCGCCGAGCAGGTGTCCGGCGCCCTCGCCCTCGACGGGCCCGACCTCGACGTGCCCGCCGCCGTGGACCGCGTCACGGACGTGCTGCTCCTCGACCGCGACTGGCTCCTGGTGAAGACGGACTTCCTCGTGCACGCCGCCCGCGACCCGGCGGTGGCGCGGAGCCTGCTCGAACACCGCGCGCGGCTGCGACAGGCCGTCGCCGACCGGCTCGGCCGGGCCCGCGGGCACACCGCACTGCCCGCCGTCCTGGGTGACACCGACGGCGCCGCCCGTGCCGTGGTCGCCGCGTACGACGGTGTCACCACGCAACTGCTGCTGGACCGGGACCTGGAGCACGCCCGGGCCTGGCTGAAGCAACTGCTCACGGCCCTGCTGACCGACGGCAGCGGCACCCTCGCCCACACGAAGAACTGAGGAAGGGAACGGTCGCCATGGATGCCGATGTCATCGTCGTCGGAGCGGGCCTCGCCGGCCTGGTCGCGGCGCACGAACTGACCAACAAGGGCCGGCGGGTCGCCCTCGTCGACCAGGAGAACGCGGGCAACCTCGGCGGCCAGGCCTTCTGGTCCTTTGGCGGGCTGTTCCTCGTCGGCTCGCCCGAACAGCGGCGCCTGGGCATCAAGGACTCCTTCGACCTCGCCTGGAGCGACTGGCGGGGCAGCGCGGGCTTCGACCGGCTGGAGGACGAGGACTCCTGGGCCGTGCGCTGGGCCCGTGCCTACGTCGAGTTCGCCGCGGGGGAGAAGCGCTCCTGGCTGGACGGACACGGCATCACGTTCCTGCCCACCGTCGGCTGGGCCGAGCGGGGCGACCTCACGGCGCACGGGCACGGCAACACCGTGCCCCGCTTCCACGTCGCTTGGGGCACCGGCACCGGTGTCGTCGAACCGTTCGTGCGGTACGCCAAGCAGGCCGCCCGCGACGGCCTGCTCACCTTCCACCACCGTCACCGCGTCGACGCGCTCGTCGTCGAGGGCGGCACCGCCCGGGGTGTGCGCGGCACGGTCCTGGCCGCGGACTCCTCACCCCGGGGTGTCGCCTCCAGCCGCGAGGGGATCGGCGAGTTCGAACTCACCGCCCAGGCCGTCATCGTCACCAGTGGCGGCATCGGCGCGAACCACGACATCGTTCGCCGCTACTGGCCCGAGCGCCTCGGCACCCCGCCACGCGAGATGGTCACCGGCGTCCCCGCCTACGTCGACGGGCGGATGCTCGACATCAGCGCCGAGGCCGGCGTACGGCTGGTCAACCGCGACCGCATGTGGCACTACACGGAGGGCCTGCAGAACTGGGACCCGATCTGGCCCGGCCACGGCATCCGCATCCTGCCCGGACCGTCCTCGATGTGGTTCGACGCCCTCGGCCGCCGCCTGCCCGGGCCGTACCTGCCCGGCTACGACACCCTCGGCACCCTGAAGCACCTGCGCACCACCGAGGACATCGCCGGGTACGACCACTCCTGGTTCATCCTCACGCAGAAGATCATCGAGAAGGAGTTCGCCCTGTCGGGCTCCGAGCAGAACCCCGACATCACCGCCAAGGACCGCGCCGGATTCCTCAAGGAACGCATCCTCGGCAAGGGCGCGCCCGGACCGGTCGACGCGTTCCTGCGCAAGGGCGCCGACTTCGTGACCGCGGCCGGCGTCGAGCAGCTCGTCGCGAAGATGAACGAACTCACCGACAAGCCGCTCCTCGACGCGGCCGTCGTCAAGCGCCAGATCGAGGCCCGTGACCTGCAGATCGCCAACCCGTACGCCAAGGACGCCCAGGTGCAGGGCATCCGCAACGCCCGCCGCTACATCGGTGACCGCCTCGGCCGGGTCGCCACCCCGCACCGCATCCTCGACCCGGCGGCCGGGCCGCTGATCGGCGTCAAGCTGCACATCCTCACCCGCAAGACCCTCGGCGGCATCCAGACCGACCTCGACTCCCGCGCCCTCGGGATGGACGGCAAGCCGGTCGAGGGACTGTACGCGGCCGGCGAGGTCGCCGGATTCGGCGGCGGCGGCGTGCACGGCTACAACGCCCTGGAGGGCACCTTCCTCGGCGGCTGCCTCTTCTCGGGGCGGGCGGCGGGCCGGGCGGCGGCCAAGCAGACCGCCTGACCTCGCCGGACGGCCCGTCTCACGCCTGGAGGAGGCGGGCCAGTACCGTCGCGTGGCTCTCCTGCGGCGTCTTCGAAGCGGTCAGCAGCGTCACGTCCCCCTCGCGGAGCAGTGCACGCACGCCGTCGAGGGCCTCCGCGGCCTCGTCGGCGGCGAGCTCCGCCTCGTACCGCTCGGCGAACTCCTCGTAGGAGCCCTCGCCCGCGTGGTACCAGCGCCGCAGCTCCGTCGACGGGGTGATCGCCTTCGGCCACTCGTCCACCCGGGCCGCGTCCTTCGCCAGTCCGCGCGGCCACAGCCGGTCGACCAGGACCCGCACCCCGTCCTCCGGCTCGGCCGGATCGTAGACACGGCGCACGCGCACGCTCATGGTCGGCTCCTCTCCGCGGCGGTACGGATGTGCCGCGAGCCTAGGCCCTGTCGTTTGGATCAGGCCGCAGACGCGGGGTCTGGCACGCGCATCTGCCGCGTTGTCGTCGGTTGCCGACTCCCCCACGCTCGGCTGCGCTCGCGCGGGAGGGACCCCCATCGCGTCGACGCCCTCCTCCGCCTTGCAGCTGCACGCACCAGACCCCGCTCACCGGCGTCGAACAGCACCGTCGCCTCCCTGCGACCTGATCCAAACGAAAGGCCCTAACCCCGGCCCGCTCCCCGCACCGCTCGGTGCCGAACAGCCGGTTCCGCTCGTGCCGGGCGGGTACTCCGTCCGCCGGAACACGTCGAGGAAGGAGGTCATGACATGCGTGCACCGGACGATCTGCGGGTCGTGCGCACACTCGACGAACTCGCCGAGCTCGTGGAGCGGCACCGGGGCCTGTACGTCCGCTGGTCGCGCGGCCCGGAGATCGATCTCCGCGAGGTGTCCAGCACCGACGACCTGACGGGCGTGTCCCTGCCGGGGCTGTCCGCGAGCCCGCTCGGCGTCGAGGAGTGGTGGGAGGGCCGGCCGGTCCGGGTGTGGGTGGCCCGCCGCCTGCACGACTACGCCCATCTGCCGCACGACAAGGGGCCGGGAGTCCGCCCCTGGGTGCTCGCCGGCAAGGAGGCCGCCCGCGGGCCCGACAACGAACCGCTGGTCACCGGCGTCCGCCCGATGTGCTGGATCGACCAGCAGGTGATCGACGAGGCGAAGGCGGAGGTGGCCCGGCAGGGAAACCCCTGGGGGTCGCTGCGGCGCAGCTAGTGCCCCGGCAGGCAGCGTTTGCGCGACGGGGCGAACGTTGCCTGCCGGGGCACTAGAGCCCCAGGGGTGGTAGGCGGTGTCAGCCGGAGCGGCGGCGAGCGGCCGTGCGGCGCTTCAGCGCACGCCGTTCGTTCTCGCTCGTCCCGCCCCACACGCCGATGGACTGCCCTGTGTCCAGGGCCCATTGCAGACACTGCTCCTGCACCGGGCAGCGCCGACGGCACACCCCCTTGGCCTGTTCCGTCTGCAACAGAGCCGGGCCGGAGGTGCCGATCGGGAAGAAGAGCTCGGGGTCCTCGTGCCGACAGGCAGCGTGGTCTCGCCAGTTGTCCATCGAAGTCACCTGCATCGCAGTAGAAACGTGCTCTCTCGGATGCTTACTCCTTTTCGGGTGACCTGTCGATGCGTGCTGAAACAGGGCGTTCCCGGACAGTCGTTCACTGCTCCCGCATGCCCCAGGGGGAGCCGTACTCCGTCAGCAGGTCCAGGAACGGCCGGGCCGGGAAGGCCTCCGGGCCGAGCACGCCCGCCCCGGACCAGGCGCCCGCCGCGAGGAGTTCGAGCGCGACGACGGGGTTGACGGCGGTCTGCCACACCACCGCCTGGGAGCCGTACTCCGTCATGGACCACTGGTTGTCGACCACGTGGTACAGGTACACCTCGCGCGGCTCGCCGTCCTTCACGCCCCGCACCCAAGTGCCCGCACACGTCTTGCCGTGCATCCGCTCGCCCAGCGTCGCCGGGTCGGGCAGGCACGCGGCGACCACGTCGCGGGGCGAGACCTTCACCGGTCCGTCCGGCGAGGGCACGGTCACCGGGTCGGTGCGGTCCAGGCCCAGCAGATGCAGCGTCTTCAGCGTCTCGACGAACTCCCGGCCCAGGCCGTACTTGAAGGTCACCCGGCGGGCGTCGACCCAGCGCGGGACGAGCAGCACCTCCTCGTGCTCCACGTTCACGCACTCGACCGGACCGATGCCCTCGGGGAAGTCGAAGACCTCGGGCTCACTGAAGGGTTCGGTAGTGAACCAGCCCTTAGCGGCCTCGTAGACGACCGGCGGGTTGAGGCACTCCTCGATGGTGGTCCAGATGCTGAACGAGGGTGCGAAGTCGTAGCCGTCGACGGTCAGGTTCGCGCCGTCGCGGATGCCGATCTCTTCGATCTCGTCGAAGAGTTCGTCCGCGGCGTAGCGCGCGAAGACGTCCGACATGCCCGGCTCCACGCCCATGCCGACGAGGGCCAGCAGCCCCTCCCTCTCCCAGTCGGCGGCCTGCGCGAACTGCTCGTCGCCGAGCTTGACCCCGCACTCCTCGTAAGGCCGCTCGGCGTGCGGGCGGGACAGCGACATCGCCATGTCGAGATAGGTGGCCCCCGCGGCGCGGGCCGCCCGGAACAGAGGCATCACGAAGCGGGGGTCGGTCGCGTTGAGCAGGACGTCGCAGCGGTGCCGGCCGAGCAGGCGGGTCACGGCCTCCTCGTCGCCCGCGTCCACCTGTTCGGCGGTGAACCGCGCGTCACCGCCCAGCGCCGCGACCGCCGCCTCTGCCCGGTCAGGGTCGTAGTCGGCCACCACCATGGCCTCGAAGAAGGGCCGCCGGGCCGCGATCCGGGTGATAGCCCCGCCCACACCACCGGCACCCACGAGCAGTACACGCATGACAGAAACTCCCTATTTGCGCAGAACGTGACGCGCCCTTGCAGAGATGAAACGCCGTGCTGTGTCATAAGGTCAATGGCGTTGGCATAAGGAGGAGGCGCCGTGCCCAAGCCCGTGGTGCCGGAGGAGAAACGCCGCCGGCGCAGGCCCACCAAGAGCGGCACCGTGCTGTCCGAGGAGCTGATCGTCGAGACCGCGCTGCGCATGCTGCGCGAACACGGCAGCGCGGGACTGACCGCCCGCCGGCTGGGCCTCGCCCTGGACGCCGACCCGAGCACGCTCTACCGGTACTTCCGGGGCATGGACGTCCTGACCCTCGCCATCGGGGACGCGCTCATCGGCCAGGCCCTGGAGGGCTGGCGGCCCACGGGGGAGTGGCGGGCGGACCTGCGGTCCGTCGGGCTGCGTATGCACGCCGCCTACCTCGCCCATCCGCAGGCCGCCCTGCTGACCACGAACCGCGTCACGGGCCGGGCCCATGAGCTGGCCGCCGACGAGGCCGTCCTGGACGTCCTGCGCGCGGCCGGTTTCCCGCTGCCCGACACCGTGCGCATCTACCACGCCTTCATCGACCAGACGCTGGCCTTCGCCGCGCTGGACGCCGCCTCGCTGGCCCTGCCCAGCGACTCGCTGCACGCCGACGAGGACATGTGGCGCTCGACGTACGCCCGCCTGCCCGCCACGACCCATCCCCGCATCGCCGAGGCGGCGCCCCTGCTCGCCACCCGCATGCTCACCAGCGCCTACCCGACGGCCCTGGAGATGCTGCTGGACAGCGCGGCGGCCCGGCTGGAGAGCGTCCGGGACTGAGGCGTCAGGCGCGCAACGCCGCCGCCGCGGTCGCCGTCACCGTCTCCGCCACCTGCGCCAGCGCCGGCGAGTCGAGCTTCCACTGCTGCCAGTACAGCGGCACGTCGACCGTGCGGCCCGGGGCGATGCGGACGAGCCGGCCGTCGCGCAGCAGGGGGTCCGCCTGGGGCTCCGGCACCAGGCCCCAGCCCAGCCCGGCGGCGACGGCCTCGACGAAGCCCTCCGAGGTCGGCACGTAGTGCCGCAGCGCGCTCGCGCCGCTCCGCCCCCGGGTGAGCGCGCGGACGAAGCCGTCCTGGAAGTCGTCACGCCGGTCGAAGACCATCACGGGCACCTCCGTGAGCGTCTGGGCCAGGGGCCCGCCGAGGTGGCGCGCGGCGAAGTCCGGCGCGGCCACCGGGAGGTAGCGCATCCGTCCGAGCGACCGCACGGAGCAGCCCGGCACGGGATCCGGCGACGAGGTCACCGCGGCCATCACCACGCCCTCCCGCAGGAGGGTCGCCGTGTGGTCCTCGTCCTCGCGGCGCAGCTCGAAGCAGAGCCGCGGCTCCTGCGGCACACGGGTGAGGACGGGCAGGAACCAGGTGGCCAGCGAGTCCGCGTTCACCGCCACCGACACCCGCGTCGGCTCCCCGGTGCCACTCAGCCCGAGCTCCGCGTACGCGTCGTGCTCCAGCCGCGCCACCTGGCGGGCCAGCCGCACCAGCACCTCGCCCGACTCGGTCGGCCGCACCGGCTTGGTCCGCAGCAGTAGGACCCGTCCCGTGCGCTGCTCCAGGGCCTTCACCCGCTGGCTGATCGCCGACGGCGTCACATGCAGCGCGGCCGCCGCCGCGTCGAACGTCCCCTCGTCCACGACGGCGAGCAGGGTCCGCACCTGGTCCAGCGGGAGATCCGTCATCATCACGTGTGCTAATGATACGTAAGAATCCTTAGCTGGACCCAGGTGGGGCGTGTCCGTAGCGTCGACGCCATGACCAGCACCTTCACCGCCGGCGCCGCCGGCTTCGGCACCGGACTGTCCCTCATCGTCGCCATCGGCGCCCAGAACGCCTTCGTCCTGCGTCAGGGGATCCGCCGCCAGGCCGTCCTCGCCGTCGTCGGGATCTGCGCCCTGTCCGACGCCGCGCTCATCGCGCTCGGAGTCGGCGGGGTCGGCGCGGTGGTGGTGAAGTGGCCGGGCGCGCTGACGGTGGTCGGCTGGGTCGGCGGCGCGTTCCTGCTGGGCTACGGCGCCCTGGCCGCCCGCCGGGTGTTCCGGCCGGACGGCGGCGCGCTGCGGACGGAGGGGGAGGCGACCGGATCGGTACGCCGGGCCGTGCTCACCTGCCTGGCGATGACCTGGCTCAACCCGCACGTCTACCTCGACACCGTGTTCCTGCTGGGCTCCGTCGCCGCCGACCAGGGTCCGCTGCGCTGGACCTTCGGCCTCGGCGCGGTGCTGGCCAGCCTGTGCTGGTTCACCGCCCTCGGTTTCGGCGCCCGGCTGCTCGGCCGCTTCCTCGCCAGGCCCGCCGCCTGGCGCGTCCTGGACGGCCTGGTCGCCGCCACCATGATCGTGCTGGGTGCGGTGCTCGTCGCCGGAAGCTGACACCTCGGCCGCGGTGCCCTCTCGGGCTGATGCGATAGTGATCCCCGCCCGAAAAGATGTAGCGAGCATCGAGGAAGCGGCGCGTGGACACGAGCAAGAGCACCACCGAAGAGCGGGAGCCCGAATCTCAGGCGCCCCGGCGGCGCTGGGCCATGGACACCCGCCCCCTGCGCCGCCCCGCCTACCGGCGGCTGTGGGGCTCGACCATCGTCACGGCCGTCGGCAGCCAGCTCACCGCCGTCGCCGTCCCCAAGCAGATCTACGACATCACCGGTTCCTCGGCATGGGTCGGTGCCGCGAGCCTGGCCGGGCTCGTGCCCCTGATCGTGTTCGCGCTGTGGGGCGGGGCGATCGCCGACACCATGGACCGGCGCAAGCTGCTGCTGATCACCAACAGCGGCATCGCCGTCACCTCGGTGCTGTTCTGGCTCCAGGCCTTCACGGGCCTGGAGTCGGTGGGCGCGCTCATGCTGCTGCTCGCCGTGCAGCAGGCCTTCTGGGGCCTCAACGCACCGGCACGCAACGCCTCCATAGCCCGGCTGGTCCCCGAGAACGAACTGCCCGCCGCGGGCGCCCTCGGCTCGACCGTGATGCAGACCGGGCAGGTGGCCGGTCCTCTGCTCGCCGGCGCCCTCATCCCCGTCATCGGCCTGCCCGAGCTGTACCTCATCGACGCGCTGGCCCTGTGCGTGACGGTGTGGGCGGTGTACCGGCTGCCGTCACTCCCACCCCTGGCCGGCACGGCGGTGCGGCGCGCGGGCGTGAAGGAGATCGCCGCCGGTTTCCGCTACATCTCCGGGCACACCGTGCTGCTGCTGTCCTTCCTCGCCGACATCATCGCCATGGTCCTCGGCATGCCCCGCGCCCTGTTCCCGCAGCTGGCCTCCCAGACCTACGCCCCGTACGGCGAAGGGCTCGCGCTGGGCCTGCTGTTCGCGGCGATCCCCATCGGCGCCGTGCTCGGCGGGCTGTTCTCGGGCACCTTCTCCCGGGCCCGGCGCCATGGCTGGATGGTGATCGGGGCGGTGGTCGCCTGGGGTGTGGCCGTCACGGGCTTCGGGCTGAGCCGCAACCTCTGGGTCGCGGTGGCGTTCCTCGCCCTCGCCGGGGTGGCCGACATGGTCTCCATGGTCTTCCGCGGGGCGATTCTGCTGTCCGCCGCCACCGACGAGATGCGGGGGCGCATGCAGGGCGTCTTCACCGTCGTCGTGGCCGGCGGCCCGCGCCTCGCCGACGTGCTGCACGGCACGGCGGGCTCCGCCTTCGGCCCCCGTACCGCCGTCGCGGGCGGCGGACTGCTGGTCGTCGCGGTGATGCTGGCGCTGGCCGCCGCCGTACCGGCGCTGCGGCGCTACCGCGTCTGACCTCTCACAGGACTCCGCGCCGGTGCAGCGTGTACTGCTCCATCAGCTTGCCCCGGGTCATCTCCAGCCGGTGCGCGAGCACCTCGGCGACGTTGCGCACCAGCATCAGCCCGAGCTCCGGGTCCTCCTCGCACAGCGCCAGTACGGACCCGGCGTCGAACTCGTAGGCCCGCACGGGGCTGAACGCCACCGCGCCGAAGTCCCAGGTGTACGGAGGGAACAGCCACGACCAGCCGAGCAGGTCGCCGGCGCCGAGGCTGGCCACGGTCACCCGCTGCAGGGAGTTCACCTGCTGGTCCAGGGAGACGGCGCCGGAGCGGATGACCCAGAAGCGCTCGGCCGGGCCGTCCGCCTCGAAGATCCGGGCGTCCTCGGGGAAGGACACCTCCCGGGCGAGCGTCATCAGACGCTGCCGCTGGGGCGGAGGCAGGGCGGTCAGGAGTTTGATCGCTTTGGTCATGACGCGGAGCTCCTCGCAGGGCGGTCGACTGCGGTGCTGTCCCTAAGCCCATTTCAGCCGCTGCCGGGGCCTTGGGCACCTCGGCGTACGGGACTTCTTCCGACAGACCGTCCGGGCATGAAAAAGCCCTGGCTGGACGGGGGAGACCAGCCAGGGCCGTTAGCGGTGGTGTACGGAGGACGAGGGGTCCACTCCGTCACCACATATGGATGAACCATAAACCATCTAGCGGGCGTGTGTGCACCGGATACCGGGTTGCGTGACCTGTTTCACTTCCCGGATCACTGCGTGAGCACCCGGACCGTGTCCAGCTCCGGGTCCTCCGGGTCGGGCAGGTGCATGCCCGCGTCCAGCCCCGTGCGCAGGTACGCCAGCACCGGCTCGGTCAGCCGCTCGCCCGGGAGCACCGCGGGGATGCCGGGGGGATACGGCGTGATCATCTCGGCCGCGACCCGCCCGGCCGCCTCGGCCACCGGCACGGCCTCGGCCGGGCCGAAGAACGCGTCCCGGGGCAGCACCGCCTGCTCCATCCGCAGCTCCGCCGGCGACGGCACCTCCACCCGCGGTCCCCCGGGCAGATCGGGTGCGGCCCGCGCGAGGTCCCGCAGCGCCTCCAGCAACTGCCCGGTGGTCTCCCGGTCGTCACCGTGGGTGATCTGGGCGCCGATGCGCCGGTGGTCCACCAGATGCGCGTCGATGTGCCGGTGCTCGCGCAGCCAGTCCGCCGCCTGGAAACCCGTGATCCCGAGTCCGGCGAGGTCGATGACGCCGGGCAGCGGGTCGAAGTCGTCGGACAGGCCCGGGCCGCAGAAGTCGTCCCGGTCGTTGACGTGCAGTCCGTCGATCTCCTCGATGGCGGCGCGGACCTCGGCCGCGAGGTCCAGTGCACCGCCCATCAGTTCCCTGCCGTGCAGCGCCATCTGCCGCCGCCAGCCGTCCAGGCCCGCGAAGATCAGCACCGAGGGGCTGGTGGTGCCCAGCAGGTCCGCCCGCATCCCCAGCAGCTCCGGCGGCACCAGATCGCCCTGGAGATGGAAGACCGAACCCTGCTCCAGACCGCTGCCCATCTTGTGGATGCTGGTCACGCAGATGTCCGCGCCCGCGTCCATCGCCCAGGACGGCAGACCGGGATGGAACGGCAGATGCGCACCCCACGCCTCGTCGACGATCAGCGGCCGCGAGCGCCGGTGACAGACGTCGGCGATCGCCCGCAGGTCCGCGCAGCCGCCGTACGGCGTGGGACTGGTGACCAGCGCGCCGCGCGCGTCCGGATGCGCGTCGAAGGCCCGGTCGAACTCCTCCGCCGACGGGGGATGAGCGAGGTTGCGTCCGGCGTCCCACCGGGGCTCGACCCAGACGGGCTCGACACCGGAGATGATCAGCCCCGCCACCACCGACTTGTGCGCGTCGCGCCCGATCAGCAGCTTCTCGTGCGGCCCCGCGACCGACAGCATCGCGGCCTTCACCGACAGGGAACTCCCGCACGTGCTGAAGAACGTGTGCTCGGCGTGCACCGCGTCGGCCATCAGCTCCTGGGCCCGTTGCAGCACCCGGCCCCGGGTGAGCCGGTCGTCCAGACCGCCCGAGGCCAGCACGTCCCCGTGGAACACCGCGTCACCGAGAATCTCCCGGACCGCCGGATCCGCGCCGCGGGCCTGCTTGTGCCCGGGCGGCGTGAACGACAGATGCCCTTTGCGCCGGTACTCGTCCAGGGCTTCCAGAACCGGTGCTCGTGTGTGGTCGACCGTCATGCGCGCCCGGGTTCCCTGCGGGTGCCCTCGCATTCCGGCCCCACCCGAACAGGCACCGCTCTCCGCCCGGTCAGCCCTCCGGGGCGTTTCTGCCCGGAGTCACGATCTCGTCCAGCACCCGCAGTACCGCCTCGTAGGACATCCGCCGCACGGTCGCGTCCCGGGCCCCCTGCGGGTCGGTCGCGTCCAGCTCCTCGCTCCTGGTCCGCCACGTCCGCTCCTCCTGCATCGCGCAGTCCCTCGCGCGCCGGATGCGCCGCAGCAGCTCGTCCGAATCCACCACATCGGTCATGCACACCGCGTACCCGCCCAAGGCCCGGAGATGGCACCGGCTCACGGCCGTTCGAGGTGTTTTCGGGTCTTCCGGCCGGACCGGAGGTTTGCAGGTGCGGGGAAAGGTGAGCCGAAGAGTGAGACCGCGGCGCTCGCGGTGCGCGCCCCGAACGCCGCGCCAGGTCGAAGCAAGCAGCGGGTCCGCGGGCCCCGGGCAGGCCCGTGCGGGCGGCCACGGAAAAGCGGTCAGGACCCGGATTCCGTCCGTGCCGACAGGGAGCTGCAGAATGTGCGACGAGCACATGATCGAATCCGTATTCGAGCCGCCCGGCGTCCACCGGGCCCGGCCGTGCAAACCTGCCGAGGCGCGCCGGGCGGTGGAGCGAGCTGTGGCCGAACGCTGCCGGGCCACCCACACCCCGTGCGACACGGACGCCCTGTCCGACGCACTGCTGGTGGCCTCGGAGCTGACCACCAACGCGATCCTGCACGGCGGCGGTGTCACCGACTTCCAGGTGGACGTCGACGGCCCCGGCGTGCGAGTGTCGGTGAGCGACGGCAGTGACGCGCTGCCGGTGACCATGCCACGCACCGATCCGCACGGACGGCTCCGGCACGGCGGCCACGGCTGGCCCATAGTCTGCCGGCTCGCCCGCGATGTCCGTGTGTCGGACCTGCCCGCCGGGGGCAAGTGCATCACCGCCGTCGTACCCCTGTCCTGAGCGCCCGTGAGCCGGTACTCCACAGATTGCACTGCAAAGCGGAGTTTGTTCCACCGGGGGCAGGGCAGACGCAA
Source organism: Streptomyces sp. NPDC024017 (assembly GCF_040638895.1). Classification (NCBI taxonomy): domain Bacteria; kingdom Bacillati; phylum Actinomycetota; class Actinomycetes; order Kitasatosporales; family Streptomycetaceae; genus Streptomyces; species Streptomyces sp. NPDC024017. The sequence continues at coordinate 630,311 of NZ_JBEZYZ010000003.1, forward strand.
TTTCGTGCTTCGGACCGGAGGCGCGCCAGCGGGAGCGGTATGACTGCCCCGGAGGCCGTCCAGGCGATCCGGGCAGCGCCCCTCCCGCGGTCAGTCCCTGAAACCACCGTTCAGGAGCGAATCCGCATGCTCATCGAAACGCCCACCCATCGTCCCGGCACGGCCGAAACGACGACCACCGCCTCCCGGCGGCGTCACGACGACGCCCCCGACACCGCCGCCCTCTTCGCCCGGATGGCGGAGCTGGAAGAGGGACCCGAGCGGGAGGCCGTCCGCGACGAACTGGTCACCCTGTGGCTGCCCATGGCCCACCGCATCGCCGGCCGCTTCCGCGACCGCGGAGAGTCGATCGAGGACCTCCGGCAGGTCGCCGCACTGGGCCTGGTCAAGGCCATCGACCGGTTCGACCCGAGCCGGGGTGCCTTCGAGAGTTACGCCGTCCCCACCATCACCGGCGAGGTCAAGCGGCACTTCAGGGACCGCATGTGGGCCCTGCGGGTCCCCCGCCGTGTGCAGGAGCTGCGCAACAAGGTGCGGGTGGCACGCCGCGAACTCACCCAGAACCCGGGCAGCCCCGAGCCCTCCGTGGCGGACCTCGCCACCCACACCGGCCTGAGCGAGGAAGAGGTCAACGCCGGGCTCGAGGCCCTGGACAGCTTCAGCACCCTGTCGCTGGACGCCGAGCTCTCGGCCGACGACGACGGCTACAGCCTCGCCGACACCCTCGGTGCGGCCGACTCGTCCTACGACGTCGTCGTGGACCGTGAGTCGGCGAAGGAAGGGCTGCGCCGGCTGCCGGAACGCGAACGGGCCATCCTCTACATGCGCTTCTTCGAGGACATGACCCAGAGCCGTATCGCCGACCACCTCGGCATCTCCCAGATGCACGTCTCCCGCCTCATCAGCCGCAGCTGCGCCCGCGTGCGCGACGAGGTGCTGGGGCAGCGGCCGGGCACCCGGGGGAGCGGCGGCACCTCCACGACGGCCTGACCATCCGACCCCACGAGGAGCGAACGACCATGCTGAGGCCCCACCCCGCCGTGCTGCGCCGACTCGTCGACGAGTACGAGGCCCTGGCAGCCGCCGAGGCCGCCCGCGGACCGGCGGAGCTGAATCCCAGGGCACGCGACCTGGCGTACACGCTGTGCGTGTCCACCGGCACCAGGGACGTCAAGCGCGCCCTGGAAGCCGCTCACCAGTGGCTCGCGGCCGCACCCGCACCGGTCCGCGAAACCGCTGCGCCGACGGCCGGACAGCGCATGCCGACCCCGGAGCCCGCCTGATCCGCGTGTGCCACTGAGACGACGGGGAAGGCGGGACAGAACGAGGGCCCGGCCGACGGCGGAAGCCGCGGCCGGGCCCGTTCGCGTCATGCCATCGACACCCCTGGGAGTCCCATGTCCACAGCCGGGCGGGCATCAGCCGACGACGACGGCGAGCTGGAGCGCCTGCGCGCCGAGGTGCGCGACCTGCGGGCCCGGGCCCGCGTCCACCCGCTGATCTCGCAGGCCCAGGGCATTCTGCAGGAGCGGTACGCGCTGCCCGACGGGGAGAGCGCCTTCGCGCTGCTCCAGCGGGCCTCCCAGCGGTACAACGTCAAGCTGCGCACGCTGGCCGGCGTTCTGGTGACCGCACCGCGTCCCGACGGGCGGGACACACTGTGGTTCCCGCGGCGCGTCCGCGGCCCGGAGCCCGAGCTGACCTTCACCCAGGCGCACCGGTCCGGGTCCGGCAGCCGCAGTGCCGTCCTGAAGGCCGTGCTGAACTCCACCCTGGCGGTGGTCGGCACCGACATGGGTAACGTGCAGCTCACCGACCCCGCGCGGGGAGGTCTGCGCATCGAGCAGCACACCGGCCTCACGGCCGACTTCGTCGACTTCTTCGCCCACGTCGGCGACGACGGCACCGCCTGCGCCCGGGCCGCCCGGGACGTCGCCCAGGTCACCGTGCACGACGTGGAGAGCGACCCGGTGTTCACCGAACCGGCCCGGCAGGCCATCCTCGCGGCGGGCAGCAGGGCCTGCCACAGCGTCCCGCTGACGACCGCGTCCGGGATGTGTGTCGGCATGGTCTCGGCCCACACGGACCGGCCCCTCAGCGCACTGACGGCGGCCCAGACCAAGGCCCTCGACACCGTGGGCGGTCAGGCCGGCCGCTGGCTCGCCTGGCACGACCGCACGGTGGTCCTGGACGCCTTGGAGCACCTGCACGCCCTCGGCCGCGCCGACCGCGGATCGAGGCTCCGGCGGTCCTGAGCCCGTGACGGAAGTGGCACCGCCGTGTCGCTGTGGCGGACAGGACCCGGCCTCGAACCGGAATCCCCTGGTCCGGAGGCTGCGCCGGGTGTGTGGACGCCGACCCGGGGCATCCGGACTGCCGGGAGGTCAAATGAACACGAGTGCGATGGCACAGAGCGGTCGGTTCCGGGCCCGGCGAATGGCGCGGGGTTCGGTGACCGAGGGGGCGGCACGGGCGGGCTTCACCGCCCGGGGCGTGATCTATCTGCTCGTCGGAGCGCTGGCCCTGCAGATCGCCTTCGGCGACACGGGCCGGCAGGCCGACCGCGGGGGAGCCCTGCAGGAACTGGCACAGAAGCCGTTCGGCGCGGTGCTGCTGTGGGCGCTGGGCATCGGGCTCGTCGGCATGGCCCTGTGGCGGCTGTCCGAAGCGCTCTTCGGGTCGATCGGCAAGGACGGCCGCAGCGCACGCAAACGGCTGATGGCGACGGCCCGCTTCGCCTTCTACGTCTTCGTCGCCTACTCGGTGCTGACGTTCGCGGCCAGCCGCCACCAGAGCGGCGGATCCAGCGACCAGCAGTCCCGGGACGCCACGGCCAAGGCCCTGGAGATACCCGCAGGCCAGTGGCTGGTCGGTGCCGCCGGGATCGCGATCGTCGCGGCCGGCGGCTGGATCGCCGTACGCGCGGTGCTGCGCAAGTACCACGACAAGCTCCGGCTGGGGCAGATGAGCCACCGGACGCGGCAGCTGGTGGACGTCACCGGAGTGGTCGGCGGCGCGGCCCGCGGGCTGGTGTTCGCGGTGGCCGGTGTCTTCGCCGTCCGCGCCGCCATCGACTACGAGCCCGACCGGGCCAAGGGCCTGGACGACACCCTGCGCTCCTTCGCCGACACCCCGCTCGGCCCCTGGCTGCTGGTCTGCGTCGCGGCCGGGCTGGTGCTCTTCGGGATCTTCTCCTTCGCCATGGCCCGGTGGCGACGCGTCTGAGCCGCGTTCTGCGGGGAACACGAAGCCAATGAGCGATTCCGAGATTCCGCATGGCGACGGCCGGCCCGTGGACGTGTACCTGGACCTCCTGCGCATCCGGATGGACACGGAGGACTACCGCCTTCTGATGCGCGCGGTGGAACCGGTCCTCGAGGCGATCGACGAGGAACGCCTGTCCAGCCTCGACTTCGCGCTCGACTCCGGCGCCAACGACGAACTGCCCCAGGAGGTCCGTGACGAGGTGGCCCTCGTCATCGCCACCGCCGTCACCGGCCGCCTGGACAACGAAGTGGTCGAACTCGACGTCGACGACACCGGCCCGGTCAGGATCGTCACGGACGCCACCACCGCGTCCGACCCGATCCGCCTCGGCGAGATAGCCGACTACATCCGGGACCGGCACAAGCAGACCGAGGAGCTGCGGGGCATCGCCGAGGTGAGCGGGCTGCCCACGGACTTCTGACGGGCAGCGCCTCTCACCCCTGGGGCGGTTCTCACCCCTTGGGCGCCGCCACCGGCACGCCCAGCGGCCGGGCGAGGCCCACCACGGCTTCGTCCAACCGCTCCAGATGCCGCAGCACGCGGTCGGTGATGCGGCCGTAGCGCGGTGTGCCGGCGTCCGACCCCAGCAGGGAGGCGATGCTCGGCCCGGTCTCGGCCTGCACGTCCGCGTGCTCGTCGGCGACCCGGGCCGCGATGGTCTCGATATTGCGCACCGTGCGCCCGGCGGCCCCGCGCAGCCGTGGGTCCGCCGCGATCGAGGGATGCGTGGGCAGCAGCTCGGCGGTGGCCGCCAGCGTCCGCGCGTGATACGCGCACGTCTCCAGCAGCGCCACCACGTACCGGGCCGTGTGACGCCGGGTCCGCAGCGGTGTGACCGGGTGGATCAGCGGCTGGGTCGCGCCCCGCAGATCGGCCAGCGCCTGGTCCAGGTCGCGCGCCTTGTCCAGCAGCTCGTCCGCCGGTCCGCCGCTGAGCTGGCCGACCGCGGCCTCCGTGACCTCGGCCAGCCGCTCCAGCACGGTGCCGAGCAGCTCGTTCGTACGGCGATCCGTCTGCACCGGCAGGACCAGCGCCGCCGCGAACACCCCACAGGCCGCGCCGAGCGCCGTCTCCTCGATCCGCAGCACGAGCACGTCGAGGCTGTAGGTGTGCAGCAGCGTGTACAGCAGCCCCAGCATCGCGGTGACGAAGAACGACATCAGCGTGTACGACAGCGGTGCCACGTAGAACATCGCGAAGATCAGCACCAGGACCAGGGCGAACGCCGTCCAGGTGTGCCGGCCGACCAGTCCCGCCAGGACGATGCCGGCCACCACGCCGAACACCGTGCCCAGCAGCCGCCGGTACCCCTTGACCAAAATCTCGCCCGTCGACGCGGTGTTGAGGAAAACGATCCAGCACGTCAGCACCGCCCAGTACCAGCGCTGCGTGGACAGCAGCTCGCCGCCCACGATGGCCAGCGAGGACCCCACGGCGACCTGCACGGCCGCACGCGTGGTGGGCCGCCGCAGTCCCGTCTCCTCCTCCTGCGCGGCTTCCTCGCCGCCGTCGATCGCCGCGTCCTCGGCGTCCAGCTCCTCGCGGGAGCGGGCCGTCGCGGGGGTGTCGTCCGACTCGTCCTGCGGGCCGTCCAGCGCGATCCGCAGCCCGAGCACCGCGCGGGCCGACTCGCCGATGCCGCGGAAGACGTCCTGGACGGCGGCCGACGCCGGCGGCAGGTTCTCCTCGTCCCGGTAGCCGAGGAGACGGTTGCGCACATGGGCCAGCCCGGTGCCCGTGTCGCCGCTGCCCGCCCGCAGCACCAAGGCGTGCAGCGCCTGCAGATCGCGACGGAGCGTGGCACTCGTCTCGTCCGGCACCGCCGGCCCGGCCACCGACGGGGCGGGGGCGCCCGGCAGGTGCAGGGTGAGCGTGTCGGCCCGTTCGGCGCTGCGGGCGGTCAGCAGCAGCAGGCCGAGCCGCTCGGCGGCGATCTCGGCGTCCGCGATCCTGCGCTGCACCAGCCGTGCCGCCGACTCGTCCGGGGTGCCCTCCTCCAGCCGGTCCTGGATCATCATCGCCGTCTCGTGGAGCCGCGCGGTGCCCTCGCGCACGGCCGCCAGCGCCTTGTCCATCTCGTCCGCGGGGGCGTCGAGGAGTTCGAGCTGCGCGGACACCAGCTGGGCCAGCCGCGCGCGGAAGGCCAGCCGCATCCGCAGCAGCACACCCGTGGGCGACGCGGGCACGACCGCGAAGCGCATCAGGGCACTGGAGCAGAACGCCAGGGCCATGGCACCGCACAGCGCGGGCAGCGCGGAGACGGTGGCGCCGACGAACAGGGACAGGAAGTAGACCTGGAAGCCGATCAGACCGAGCGCGGTGCCCCGGTCGCCGAACCGGCGGCCGTAGACCGCGCAGAAGATCAGGACGACGAAGAAGGCGTCACCGACGACGAGACGCGAGTTGAGCACCGCGCCCAGGGACACCGAGGCCAGGGCCACCGGCAGCCCCAGCGCCAGGGTCACGGCCTGCGCACCCAGCTGCTTCTCCCGGATGGCGAAGGTGGCGACCATCGCCGCCATGGCCCCCGCCACCAGGAGATGCACATCGGCCCCCAGCAGGGAGAGCACGGCCAGGGTCAGGGCGATCGCGCCGACCGTCCGCAACCCGGCCGTCAGCCGCAGCAGTCCGGGGTCGGACGCCGCGATCCGGTCCCGCAGTCGTGCCCGCACCGCGCGTCCCGCTGCCCTCACGCCGCCGCACTCTCTCCCGACTCACACCAAGATCCGTATCTCAGCATGACATGCCATGATCGGAGGCTCCCCTCCGGCCCGGCCCGACCCGGTTCTAATCCGGCAGGCCGGACCCTTCGACCTGCGCCCGCACCTGCTCCGGCGTCAGGTAGGCGTCGGTGTACTCGAAGTCCTTCAGCCGCGCGGCCTTGCGCGCCTGGAACCCGGTCCGTACGAAGTCGTCGCCCGCGACCGCGTTGAGCAGCCAGTTCGTCATGACCCGCGTCTTGGCCACGTTGGTGCGCAGCGCCGACCAGTGGTAGCCGCGGGCCACCGCCTGGGCGGGCAGCCCGCGCAGTTCGATGCCCAGCGGCTTGGAGACCGCGTCGGTGCCGCCGAGGTCGACGACGAGCCCGAGGTCCTTGTGGACGTACGGCTTCATCGCCAGGCCCCGCAGCGACGCGATGACGTTGTCGGCGACGTGCTTGCCCTGCCGCAGGGCATGCTGCGCGGTGGGCGGGCACATGGCCCCGTCCCCCTTGGCCAGGTCGGGCACGGCGGCCGAGTCGCCGAGCGCGAACACCCCGTCGTTGCCCGGCAGGTTCATCTCGGGGGCGACCGCGAGCCGCCCCTTGACGGTCTCCGCGCCGAGCGTGGCGATGAGCGGGCTGGCGACGACCCCGGCGGTCCAGATGAGCGTGCGGGTCGGGATCACCCGTCCGTCGGTGAAGGTGACCTCCTCGGGGCCCGCCTTGGCGATGGAGGTGCCCAGGGAGATGTCGATGCCGCGCCGGCGCAGGATCTCCTGCGCGCTGCTGCCGAGCTTGTCACCCAGCTCCGGCATCAGCTTCGGCGCGATGTCGATCAGATGCCACTTGATGAGGCTCGGGTCCAGCCGCGGGTAGCGCTTGACCGCCGCGTGCGTCAGCCGCTGCAGGCAGGCCGCGGTCTCGGTGCCCGCGTAACCGCCGCCGACCACCACGAACTGCAGCCGCGAGGCACGCTCCACGGGATCCTGGCTCGCGTCGGCCAGGTCCAGCTGCGAGATGACGTGGTCACGGATGTACGCAGCCTCGGCGAGCGTCTTCATCCCGAACGCGTGGTCCGTCAGGCCCGGGATGTCGAAGGTGCGGGTGATGCTGCCGGGCGCCAGCACGATGTAGTCGTACGGCTCGTTGACGATCTCGTCGGTGATCGTGCGGATGACGCAGACCTTGGACTTCAGGTCCACGCCGATGGCGCCGCCCGGAATGATCCGGGTGCGGTACTTCTTGCTGCGCCGCAGGGAGACGGCGATCGACTGCGGCGTCAGCACGCCGGAGGCGACCTGGGGGAGCAGCGGCAGGTAGAGCTGGTAGGCGAACGGCGTCACCAGCGTGACGTCGGCCTCGTCCGGGGAGAGTTTCCGTTCCAGACGGCGGACGCACTCCACGCCGGCGAAGCCTGCGCCAACCACCAGGATCCTGGGTCGTGTCACGGTGTTCATCCCTTTCTGCGGCTCCAGGCGGTCTGCCTCGAACGCCTTCCGACTGCCCCTGGATCGCTGGTTCGCACCCTTTCGATCCCACCGTGTGTCCGGCCGGTACGCCAGCCGGACGCGGCAGGCAGACGAACGCGTCGATCACCACCATGCCCGCACCGTGGCCGAAAAGCACCAGGCCGGAGTGAAGAACACGTGCACACCGGGGCCGGCCGGACCCGCCGTCAGGAGCCGACGCCGCCTTGGAAATGACACAGCAACAGGCACACGTCGTCGTCCCGCTCGGAATCGCTCAGCAGCGGATGCAGGATCCGGTCCGCCGAGCCCTCCAGGTCCGCGTCCAGCTCCGCCGAGCGGAACCCGCCGAGCGCCGCGGCCAGCCGCTCGATGCCCGGGTCTATGCCCTGCGCACGCCGCTCCACCAGCCCGTCCGTGTACAGCGCGAGGGTCGAACCGGGCGCCAGGTGCTCCGTGTGGTCGGCGATCTCCTGGGTGAGCGGGATGCCGAGCATCGCGCCGGGCTTGGCGTCGAGCGTGCGCACGGTGCCGTCGGGCAGGCGCAGCACCGGCGGCGGATGCCCCGCGGCGGCCCAGGTCAGCGTGGGCTCGTCCGGGTGGAACCGGGCGATGACGGCGGTGGCGTACAGGTCCGGCTGGAGATGGTGCAGGAAGCGGTGCAGCCGGGTCAGCAGCCGGCCGGGGCTGTCGCCGTCGACGGCGTACGCCCGCAGGGCGGTGCGCAGCTGGCTCATCATGACCGCCGCGTGCAGTCCGTGTCCGGTCACGTCGCCGATGACGGTGATGAGGCCGCCGTCCCGCTGGGGGAACGCGTCGTACCAGTCGCCGCCGATGTTCAGCCCGTGCGTGGCCGGAAGGTACCGTGCGGCCAGGCTGAGGCCGGGCGTGGCCGGCAGGTCCGTCAGCAGGGCGCGCTGGAGCGTCTCGGCGATGTCGCGGTTGTGCTCGAAGCGCCGGGCGTTGTCGATCGCGATGCTGGCCCGGCGGGTGAGCTCGATCAGCATCACCGCGTCGTCCGGGTCCCAGCGCGCACCGGGCGGCGACAGCGTCAGGATCCCCAGCGGCGCCCGCCGCGTCGGCAGCGGCACACACAGCAGCGGCCGCCCGGGTTCCAGCGCCGACGGCGGCTGGTCGTCGACGCCGGGCAGGTTGCCGGGGTGGTCGGCTGCGTACTGGGGCCGCCCGGTACGGGCCGCGACCACGGCGGCGGCCGGCTGCGGCGTCGAGCGGTGCTTGTCCTCCTCGTGGTCGAAGAGCCAGATGTCGACGCTGCTCGCGTACTCCGGCACCAGCAGGTCCGGCAGCCGGCGCACGATCTCCTCGTGGTTCAGCGACGCCGTCAGTACGGCGCTCGCGTCCGCGAGGAACGTCAGCCTGCGCCGGGCGCTCTCCGCCTCGTTGCGGGCGCTGCGCTCGGCGGCGAAGGCCTCGCGCTGGGCCCGCCCGGCCGCGTCCAGCTCGGCGTGCAGGGCCAGCACGCCCTGGTTGGTCTGGTGCAGCTCCTCCCGGTGGAAGGAGACCAGGTCCTCCTGCTCGGTGAGCTTGTCCAGCACCACGGCCGTGTCCTCGTCGGCGCCGAGCAGCGCCTCCGACAGGGCGGCGGGGTCGTCGGCGACGGTGCCGTCCTCGGCGGCCTCGGCCGTCTCGGGACAGGTGACCGTGATCTCCCAGAGCGGCTCCCCGGCGGCGCACGCCTCGGGCGAGGGGGTCACCACGACGTGCAGCAGCCCCTCCTCGGCGGGGGAGCCCGCCAGGTCCATGGTGAGCTGCCAGGTGCCGCCCTTGGTGAGGCACTGCCGCAGGTGGGCGCTGAGGTCGGCGGCCAGCCGGGTCCGTTCGACGGTGGGCACACCGTAGGCGGCGGCCAGGCGCGCGAGCGAGATGCGGGCGCGGGCCGCGTCGGTGACGGTGGTGATCTGCCAAGTGCGCATCATGGGCGTTCCGGCGGGGTCGAGGTCAGCACGGCCACGGCGGTGTCGTCCCGCACCGGCCGGGCGGGACTGCTGGCGTCACGTATCGTCACGGCGGCCGTCACGGCCGGGTCGGCCGCGGGCGGAGTGGGGTCGGAGGGCGGCGTCCAGCGACTGGGCAGGCCGTCGGTGTGCAGGATCAGCAGCGGGTCGTCCACCCAGTCGGCCTCCTCCTCGCGGAGGGTGGTGGGCCGGTGGACCCCGACGATGCCGGGCCGCGACAGCAGGGGGCGCCAGGTGCCGTCGGTGCGCAGCCGCGCCCCCACGTTCCCGATGCCGGTGAACCGCAGCCGCCCGGTGGACAGGTCGAGCTGGGCCAAGGCGACGGCCGCGCCCCGCGTGCCTTTCAGCGCGTCGTGCAGCCGCCGTAGCGCGTCGGCGGGGGAGAGGTGGGCCCAGCGGTGCAGCGCCGCGACCGCGGCGGACGAGGCCCGTGCGGCCTCCGGCCCGTGGCCCAGTCCGTCCGCCAGCAGCAACGTGACCCGGTCCCCGGCCCGGACCCACGCCCAGGCGTCTCCCGAGTACTCGGCTCCGCCGTAGGGGATGTTCACCCCGCCGGCCCGCACACCGGCAACCGGCAAGGAACGGTTCAGCGCGGCGGCCCCGGGGCCCGGGAGGCTGCGTGCCGGTGTCGCGCGGTGATCCGGCGTGCTCGCTTTCGGCCGCCCCCTGCCCACGGCCGCGGTGTCCGCGAGGCCGTGATCCGGAGCCACGGGCCAGCCCGGCTCGCCCTTCCCAGGGCCCCTGCCCGTGGCCCCGGCGCCCGCCGGGTTGTGGACCGCCGGGCCCTGATGACCGGTCTGACCGCCGGACGCCAGGCCGTGTGCCGGTGCCGCCTGGGCATCGGTGCGGTTGCCGGGTGTGACGGTGGCTGCCGGGTCGTGTGCCGGTGCCGTCCGGGAAGCCGAGTCGGTCTCCGGGGTGCCGGCGCTCGCGTGGCCGTGGGCCGGCGCTGCCTGGGGATCGGTGCGGTTGCCGGGTGTGACGGTGGCTGCCGGGTCGTGGGCCGGTGCCGTCCGGGAAGCCGAGTCGGTCTCCTGGATGCCTTCCGCGAGGTCGTGGACCGGTGCCGTCCAGGGGCCGGGCCGGGTTGCCGGGGTGCCGGTGCCCGGGAGGGCGTGGTTCGGCGCTCCGTGAAGCCCCGCCGGCGCGGGGCCGTCGGCAGCGCCCCGGGCCTGTTCCTCGGAGCCCGGCGCGATGCCGGACACCGCCGCGTGGCCCGTCAGGCCGCCGCAGGCCACCGCGCCGAACGGCGGCTCGCCGCCCGGCCACTGTCCGCCGACGGAGACCCCGCCCTCGGAGCGCACCGGCGCCGTGCCGCCCCGGGGCGTCCCGCTCACGCGGGCCACCGCGACCGTGCCGCGGCCGGGCACGCTGTGCAGGGCGAAGTCGTCGGAGAGGCGCCGGCACGTGCCGAGCCCCGCGCCGAGCGAGCGGGTCGTGGAGAAACCGTCGCGCAGGGCCGCGGGCACGTCGGCTATGCCCGGGCCGTGGTCGATCGCGGCGATCTGCACCACCCGGGACTCCGCCCGGCCCTCCCGCAGCACCGGCGGGGCGACGACGTCGATGAGCACCTGACCACCCTCGGCGTGCTTCAGCAGATTCGTGGCGAGCTCGGTCGCGACCAGCGCGGCCGCCGCGGTGCGCCGCTCGTCCAGCCCGGCATGCGCGGCGGCATCCTCCGCCGCGACCCGCGCGTCGCGCACCCGGGTCGAGTCGCGCACCGGCACGTCCCACACGCGTGGCATCAGACCTCCTCGCGCGGGCGCGGCGGCCGGCCCACCCAGCAGGTCACCCGCACCGTGGTGCCCGAGCCCGGCGTGGTGTCGATGTCGAAGTCGTGCACCAGGCGCCGCGCGCCGCTCAGCCCCATCCCCAGACCGCCGCCGGAGGTGTAGCCGTCGCTGAGTGCCTGCTCCAGGTCGGCGATGCCCGGCCCCTGGTCGGAGAAGGCCAGCCGCAGCCCCTGCGCACCGGCCATGCTGACCTGGGTTGCCTCCATCTGTCCGCCACCGCCGTGCACCAGGGTGTTGCGGGCCAGCTCGCTGGCCGCGGTGATGAGCTTGGTCTGGTCCACAAGGCCGAAGCCGAGCCGGGCCGCGGCCTGCCGCACGTGCTGTCGCACCCACACCAGGTCCATGTCCGACCGGATGGGCAGGCAGGCCTCCACGCCCGCGGCGGTGTGCATCACGGACTCTCCTGACGCGGGCTGCCGGGACGGGTCACCGGGGCCTGCTGCGCGAGGAGCTCCATGCCCGCCTCGGTACTGAGCGCGGTGCTCAGCCCCGGCAGCGTCAGACCCAGTTCGACCAGGGTGATGGCGACCGCCGGGCGCATCCCGGCCACCACGGTGCGCGCGGCCAGCAGCTTGGCCTGCGCGGCGATCTCGGCCAGCACCCGGCCGAGGAAGGAGTCGACGATCTCCACACCGGAGATGTCGATGAGGACCCCGCGCACCCCGGTACGGGAGATGGTCTCGGCGAGGTCCTGCTGGAGCTGCTGCGCCGTGCTGTCGTGCAGGTCTCCCTGGAGCGTGACCAGCAGGACGTCGCCGAGCCGGAGCACCGGCACATGGCCGGTCACGGGACGGGGGTACGCGTCGTTCACCGCTGACCCGCACCCGTGTTCACGATGCCCGCGCCGAGCTCGTGGAGCGCGTACCCCAGCGCGTCGGCGAGGCTCGCACGGGTGATCACGTCCAGGTCCAGTCCGAGGTGCACGATGGTCTGCGCGATGGCGGGGCGGATGCCCGAGACGATGCACTCGGCGCCCATGAGGCGCGCCGCGGCGACCGTCTTCATCAGGTGCTGCGCCACCAGCGAGTCGACCGTGGGCACCCCGGTGATGTCGAGGATCGCGAACCGCGCGTGCTGCTCGACGACGGCGTTCAGCAGGGTCTCCATCACGATCTGGCTGCGGGCGCTGTCGAGCGTCCCGATGAGCGGCACGGCCACGACGCCGTCCCACAGCCGGATGACGGGCGTGGCCACTTCCATCAGCTGCAGCCGCTGCCGGTCGCTGAGCGCCTGCCACTCGCTCAGTGCCGTCTGCATGGCCACCAGCCGCAGGGTGCCCATCAGCACCGTCAGTGCGGTCGAACAGGCCCGCAGGTGCTCGGGGGGCGCCTGCTCGAGATCGGACGCCAGCAGGTTCTCCACGGGCGGCCGCAGGGCGGCCAGCTCGCTGGAGACCTGGGTGTTGGACAGCCCGGCTCGGGAGCGGGCCACGCCCATCCGGGCCAGCTGCTCGCGCACGCCGCTGAATCCCGCGGCGTCGGGGTCCTCCACCTGCTCCGAGTCGGCCACCTGGGCCAGTGCGTCCACGACGACCTTGCCCGCCTCCACCGCCTCGTCGCGCGAGACGGTGAACACGGTGCGGAACAAAGGCTCGTCCGCCCACCGCTGGGCGATCTGCTCACGCCGGCGGTGCAGGAAGTCCCTGACCTCGTGGGTGGGCGTGGCGAGCTGTTCGTCCGCTTCGTGCTCCGGCACCTGGTTCTCTCCTCATCCGCGTTGCGTCGACCGAGCCCGCTTCTGGCAACGAGACGGCGATGTGGCACTTGCCGGGCGACAACTCTAACCATGCGCCGACCTCGTACGACACCTGCTCCGGTGCAAGCGATCCGGTACAGGGGAACGGCGGTTGGCGGCGCCGTCATCGGCGTGCGAAGGGCGGGCGAGCCGTCGTCCGGGCAGGGCGGAGCGAGGGCACCGGGCCACCGGTCTTCGCCGGCGCCGGGCCCGAGGGGGCGACCGCACCGTCAGACGCTCGGCTCCTCCGGAAGGTCCGGCCCTTCGTCGACACGGGTCAGAGCCTCGTCGACACTCTCCGATATCGGCACCGTGATGCTGACGCCGGTCAGATCGAGGATGCGCCGTACGGCCGGCGTCGGGCTGATGACGTGCACGCTGCCCTCGGTCTTACGGGTCTCCTGGTACACCCGCAGAATGATGTTCATCCCGGACGAGTCCATGAAGGGGACGGACGAGAGGTCGAGCAGGAAGTGCCGTCGGCCGTGGTGGAGTTGGTTGGCCAGATGGGCCTGGAACTCGGTCGCGGTGTCGACGTCCAGGTAGCCGTCGACCGTGATCAGGGCCACGTCCTCCCGGGGCAGTTCGACTTCCACGGACAGCGGGTTCTGGGCGAGGGGCACGGATACCTCCAACAAGTGCTACGGCCTGGGCTGGTCACCTCTGGGGATGACCGCGGTGCGAGGGGATCCCGGTCGTTCTCCGGACCCGAATGCCGTTTCTCATGCGCCTCCCTTCGTGGACGGGCTTCGGATGTCACCGCGCACCCGCGATTACCCCGGAAACCGTCCTCCATGCACCCTCGGCCGAACATCGCCGGGACCGGCCGCCGGAAGTCGCCCGCGGTAGAAGGTGTGTGCGCCGAATGCGCTTGCGGCAGGAGGGTAATTGCTGCTGTGGAACGCGGCGGGCGCGAGGTGTCCGCCGGAGGCATTGCGATCCGCACATCGCCAGGGAGGATGGAGCAGCGTGGCCATCGACAGAATCTGGTCGTACGCGCCGGACAGCGGTCACATCGAGGGGCAGGACCTGACCGGTTTCGCCGTCGCCGCGACCGACGGCACGATCGGGCACGTGGACCGGGAGGCCGCGCCGCACGACATGCGGCACCTGGTCGTCGACACCGGCGTCTGGGTGTTCGGCCGCAGCGTCCTGGTACCGGCCGGAGTCGTCACCGGCATCGACAGGGAGGGGAGGAAGGTCACACTGGCCTGCAGCAGGGCGGACGCCAAGGCGGCGCCCCGCTTCCAGACCGACAGCGAGACGAGGGACCAGGCATACCTGCGGGCCGTGGGTGACTACTACGACCGGCTGCCGCCACGCGAGACGGCCTCGGTCTGAGCCGTCACGGGCGCGTCGCGCCCGTGACGCTCCCGGCTCACCAGGGCATGAACACGTGCACGTCCTTGCCCCGGTCGTCGGCCACCACGCTGACCTGGTCGCACAGCGTGTGGACCAGGTGCCAGCCGATGCCCCCGCCGCCGCTGCGCGGGTCGAAGGGGCGAGGGGCGGGCTCCGTGGTGCTGGTGTCGTGCACCACCACATGCACACCGTCGAACGTCCGGCGCATCCGCAGTGCGAACGGACCGGGGGCGTACTGGACCGCGTTGGCGGCCAGTTCCGTCACCACCAGCAGGATGTCGTCCCAGTACTCGGGGGCAGAGGGCGGGGAGGAGCGTGCCAGATCACGCAGGAACTCCTCCGCGGCCAGCCGCGCACCTGTCACGTCATGCGGCTCGCCGACGAAGCTGTTCGTGCGGCTCGGGATCTCCTCGGAGGTCAGGGCGTCGTCCCCACGCGGCTCGGTTGACATATCGCCTTTCCGGCCCGGGCGTCAGCAAGGGCTGTCGTCAGGGCTGTCGTCCTTTCTCTTGCGTCGCCACTGTTGCGTGTTCCCGAGGCGACGAGGCCTAGTCGTCCGGCTGCACGCTCAGCGGAACACATTGTCCGAATCGTCCCAGTTCGACGGTTCGTCCGGGGTGCTCGGCCGCCCGGGACGCCTCCGTGACTGGTACATCGAGTCGATCTCGGAAGCGTAGTGCCGCACGATCTCGTCCCGGCGCAGCTTCATCGACGGCGTCAGCAGCCCGTTGGCCACGTCGAACGGCTCCGGCAGGACCCTGAACACCCGGATCGACTCCGACCGCGACACGGCGCTGTTGGCGGCGGCCACGGCCCGCGCGACCTCCTCCCGCAACGCGTTCTCCTCCCGCGCCTCCCGCATCTCGCCCTGCAGCGCCAGCGCCGCCCGCCAGTGCGCCAGGAACTCCGGATCCAGCGTGATCAGGGCGCCTACGCAGGGCCGGTTGTCCCCCACGACCACCGCCTGGTGGACGAGCGGGTGCATCCGCAGCCGCTGCTCCAGGGCCAGCGGGGCGACGCTCTTGCCGCTGCTGGTGATGATGATCTCCTTCTTGCGGCCGGTGATCGTCAGGTAGCCCTCCGAGTCCAGTTGCCCGAGGTCCCCGGTGGCGAGCCACCCGCCGCGCAGTGCGGCCCGGGTCGCGGCCTGGTCGCCCACGTACCCCTGGAACACCGACGGGCCGCGCACCAGGATCTCCCCGTCCTCGGCCACCCGGATCTCCATGCCCGGCAGCGCCTGCCCGACCGTCCCGGACTTCTCCCGGCCCAGCGGCTGCATCGTCACCCCGCCGGCCGTCTCCGTCAGGCCGTACCCGTCGTGCACGTAGATGCCGATGCCCTCGTAGAAGAGGGACAGATCGCGGCTGAGGGGGGAGCCTCCGGACGTCGCCCGCCGCACCCGGCCGCCCAGCGCCGCCCGCAGCCTGCGGTACACCGTGCGCTCGTAGAGGGCGTGCTGGAGCCGCAGGTCTAAGCCGGGACCCCGGCCGCGGCCCAGCCGCTGGCGCTCCAGGGCCGCGGCGAAGTCCCGGGCCGTCTCGGCGGCCCGCTCGAACAGTCCGCCGTGACCCCCCTGCTGAGCCGTGCGCAGGAAGTTCTTGTAGATCTTCTCGAGGATCGACGGGACCGCGTAGAGGTAGGTGGGCCGGAACGAGCGCAGTGCCGCCGACAGGGCCTCCCCGCTCAGATCGCCCTGGTGCCCCATCAGCAGCCCGCCGCGTACGCACAGCCCCTGGATCATGAGCCCGTACACATGGGAGAAGGGCAGGAACGCGAGTACGGAGCCCTGCTCCCCGCGCGGTGCGGCCGTGTGCCCCCAGCCCGCCAGCAGCGTGTCGCAGGGGCCGGCCAGGTTGCGGTGGCTGAGCGCGCAGCCCATGGCATGGCCGGAGGTGCCGGAGGTGTAGGCGATGACGGCCGTGGAGTCCGGCAGCACGATGCGGCGCATCGAGTCGACCGTGGCGAGCGGGATGAACTCCCCGCGCACCGTCAGGTCCTCCAGGGCGCCCGCGTCCAGCTGCCAGACGTGGCGCAGCAGCGGCAGCGACGCGCACACCGAGCCGACGGTCATGACCCCCTGCTCGTCCTCGACCACCACGGCCACGCAGCCCGCGTCCCGCAGGATCCACTCCACCTGGTCACGCGACGACGTCGGATAGACCGGCACGACCTCGGCGCCCACGGCCCACAGCGCGTAGCACAGGACCGTCCACTCGAACCGGGTGCGCGCCATGATCGCCACGCGGTGGCCCGGCGCGATCCCCGAGGCGATCAGCCCCTTGGCCACGTCCACCACCTCGTCGCGCAGCTCGATCGCCGTCACCTCCTCCCAGGTCGCGGAGGCCGGGTCGGCGCGGCGGGCGAGCATCGGGCGGGTCGGTTCACGCTCCGCCGTCTCGAAGACGCTGTCGGCGAGCCCGCCGCTCAGGGGCGCCACGGCCGGGGGAGCGAGGGCGAGGTCGCGCATGCACTGCTCCTGACATGTACGGGGTGTGACGTTGCCGACGGGTACCGTCATCGGCGGTGCTCGAATGTAGTCGAGTCGAGACCCTCTGGGGTCGGAAAATACGGAAGTGGATCCCCTGATGATCTCGGCGTGATCGGGGGACACGGACGGCATGACTCACATCAGTCCCGATCCCGAACCCGAACGCACCCCAGGTCTGGAACCCGGCGGCGGTGTACCGCCGGGCGAGACCCCACCCGCGGAGAGCAGCATGCCCGAAACGCTGCCCCGGGAGACGCACAACCCGACCAAGGGCTGGGCCAAGGCCCCGCTGACCGTGATCATCGTCGTAGCGGTGCTGATCGCGGCGTTCTTCCTGGCCTACGCCCTCGTCCTGATCCTCTGAGCCCCTACCCGGAACAGACGGGGCGCCTCACTCCTGTGTGTGGCGGACGCACTCGGTGACGACGTCCCGCAGACGCCCCGTGCGCTCCATCAGCGCGCGCTGCACCTGAGCGCCGTTGCCCTCCCTCAGCAGTTCGTCGCAGGCGGCCCGGGCCCGCTCCAGGTCACCGGTGCCCGCGAGGGCCTCCTCGACATGGTCCAGCAGGGCTCGCACCACGGCCTCGGCAGGCATGCGCCGCATGGTCTCGGGGTGCAGCAACTCGCCCGCAAGGCCGGAGCGGGCGGCCTGCCAGTCGGCCAGCCGCAGCAGGCTGACACCGTGGCCGAGCGGCTCCCTACCGGCCCGCCACTCCCGCGCCGCCGTTTCGACCAGCCCGCGGACGAGGGTGGCGATCAGCGTGGCCGTGCCGGAGTGCAGGCACACGTCCGAGACCCGGATCTCCACCGTCGGGTACTGCTGGGACAGCCGCGCGTCGAAGTAGATCATCCCGTCGTCGAGGAGGACGCCGGTCGCCACCATGTCCGAGATCAGCCGGTGGTACCGCTCCGCCGAGCCGAAGATCTCGGCCGGCCCGGCCGACGGCCAGCGCCCCCACACCCTGCTGCGGTAGCTGCTGTACCCCGTGTCCTTGCCCTGCCAGAACGGCGAGTTCGCGCTCAGCGCCCTCAGCACCGGCAGCCACGGCCGCAGCCGGTCCACGACCGCCACACCCTCGTCGTCGGACTCGACCGACACGTGCACATGGCAGCCCAGGACGAGCTGCTCCCGGGTGGCGATGCCGTACTGCTCCGCCATCCACTGGTACCGCCGGTTGACCCCGATGGCCGGACTGACCGGCAGCGGCGAGGTGGCGAGCGCGGCCACCGCGCAGCCGATCTCCCCCGCGTGCCGGGCGGCCTCCTTGCGGCAGCGGACGATCTCCGCGCGCAGGCTCTCCATGGAGGACTGCGGATGGGTGGCGAACTCCAGCATCTGCTCGTGGAGTTCCTTCTCGAAGACGTCCTGATCCGCGTCGTCCTTCTCCGCCCGGGCGAGCACCGCCGCGGACAGCGCCCGCGGTTCACCGGTCTCCGGATCGACCAGGAGGAGTTCCTCCTCCACTCCCACGGTGCGCACCTGATGCCCGCCCTTCTGTGCCTGCCGCGTCGTACCACCGGGTTGCCCCCGGTGGTACGACCTCCAGTGCCCCTCACAGGCGGGTGGGACACCTGCTGAGGCGGCAGGACTTCACACGGCGAACGGCGTGAGCCACACCGTGGCGAGCGGAGGCAGCGTGATGTGGACACGGCCGTCCTCCGGTTTGACCGGATCCGGGTTGGTGACGCCGCTGCCGCCGTAGCGCGTGTCGTCGGTGTTGAGGCGTTCCTCCCAGGCGACGACGTCACCCGGCACCCACAGGCCGTAGTCCTGCCGCACGACGGGGGAGAAGTTCGACACCGCCAGCAGCGGATTGCCCTCGGCGTCGTAGCGGAGGAACGCGAAGACGTTGTCGTCGGCCGAGTCCACCGCCACCCACCTGAAGCCCTCCGGGCGGGTGTCGCACTGCCACAGCGCCGGTGTCGCCCGGTACGCGGTGTTCAGGTCACGGACCAGGTCGCGCACGCCCCGGTGGTCGCCCGCCGAGTGGTAGCCGTCGTCGAGCAGCCACCACTCCGGCCCGTGCTCCACCGACCACTCGGCACCCTGCGCGAACTCCTGCCCCATGAACAGCAGCTGCTTGCCGGGGTGGCCCCACATGAAACCGAGGTAGGCGCGGTGGGTGGCACGCCGCTGCCACCAGTCGCCGGGCACCTTCGACACCAGCGCCTGCTTGCCGTGCACGACCTCGTCGTGGGAGATCGGCAGGACGTAGTTCTCGCTGTACGCGTACACCATCGAGAACGTCATCTCGTGGTGGTGGTACTTGCGGTGCACCGGCTCGAGGGCGATGTACTCCAGCGAGTCGTGCATCCAGCCCATGTTCCACTTCAGCCCGAAGCCGAGCCCGCCGGTCTCGGTCGGCCGGGTCACCCCGCCCCAGGCGGTGGACTCCTCCGCGATCGTGACCACGCCCGGGGCCCGCCGGTACACGGTCGCGTTCATCTCCTGCAGGAACCCCATGGCCGCCAGGTCCTCCCGGCCGCCGTAGGCGTTGGGCTCCCACTGGCCGTCCTCGCGCGAGTAGTCCAGGTAGAGCATCGAGGCGACCGCGTCGACCCGCAGCCCGTCGATGTGGAACTCCTCGCACCAGTACACGGCGTTCGCGACGAGGAAGTTGCGCACCTCGGTGCGGCCGAAGTCGAACTCGTACGTGCCCCAGTCCGGGTGCTCCGCGCGCCGGTCGTCCCCGGGCTCGTACAGCGGCTCCCCGTCGAACCGGGCCAGCGCCCAGTCGTCCTTCGGGAAGTGCGCCGGCACCCAGTCCATGATCACGCCGAGGCCGGCCCGGTGGCAGGCGTCGACGAAGAACCGGAAGTCGTCCGGGGTGCCGAGCCGGGACGTCGGAGCGTAGAACCCCGTGACCTGGTACCCCCAGGACCCGTGGAAGGGGTGCTCGGCGACCGGCATCAGCTCGACGTGCGTGAAGCCCAGGTCCTTCACATACGTCGGGAGTTCCTCGGCGAGCTGCCGGTAGGTCAGCCCCGGCCGCCACGACGCCAGATGCACCTCGTACACCGAGAACGGCGCCTCGTGCACGGGCGTGTCGGCGCGGTGCGCCATCCACTCGGTGTCGCCCCACTCGTAGTGCGAGGCCGTCACGATCGACGCCGTGTTGGGCGGCTCCTCGCAGCGACGGGCCATCGGGTCGGCCTTGAGGAACCGCTGGCCGTACCGGGAGTGGATCTCGAACTTGTACGCGGTGCCCTCGCCGACGCCCGGCAGGAACAGCTCCCACACGCCGGAGGCGCCCAGGGACCGCATCGGGAACTGCGTCCCGTCCCAGTGGGTGAAGTCCGTGGCGACCCGCACGCCCTGCGCGTTCGGCGCCCACACGGTGAACCGGGTGCCCGCGACGCCCTCGTGGGTCATGGGCTGCGCACCGAGCGCCTGCCACAGCTCCTCGTGCCGGCCCTCACGGATCAGGTGCAGATCGAGCTCCCCGAGCGCGGGCAGGAAGCGGTACGGGTCGTGCGTCTCCTGCTCGCCGTCCTCGTACGCCACGTGCACGGTGTACTCGGGGACGGCGTCCAGCGACAGTACGCCCGAGAAGAGGCCGTCGCCCTCCGAGACGAGGGCCGTGCGAGTGCCGTCGATCACCACGCTCACCGCGCGGGCGAAGGGGCGCAGGACTCGGAACACGACCCCGCCGGGCACCGGGTGGGCGCCCAGCAGCGCGTGCGGATCGTGGTGGGCACCCGCCAGCAGGCGTCCGCGGTCCTCCGGACTCAGGGCGGGCGCGGTCGTGCGCGGGACCGGGCCTGACGGCTCCGGGATTGAGGTGTCTCGCAGGGCCACGGCTCAGTCTCCTCTCACAGCGAGGCGCTCGATCGCCGCCATCGGTACAGGCAGCCAGTCGGGGCGGTGCCGTGCCTCGTACAGCACCTCGTACACGGCCCGGTCCGTCTCATAGGCGCGGAGCAGTCCGTGCTTCTTGCGTGGGTCCCAGCCGGCACGGGCGGCGTAGCCCGCGCAGTAGGCCTCGCGGCAGCGGCGGGCCCACTCCGGGCGCCAGGGGCGGCGCTGCCGGGCGGCGTAGTCGAAGGAGCGCAGCATCCCGGCGATGTCCCGCACGGGGGAGTGGGCGCTGCGCCGTTCGGAGAGCGGCCGGGACGGCTCGCCCTCGAAGTCGATGACGAACCAGTCCCGCCCGGCCCGCAACACCTGGCCCAGGTGCAGGTCGCCGTGGATGCGCTGGGCGGGCGGCCCGGGGTCGCAGCTGGTGAGGGCGGCGAACGCGGTCCGCAGTCCCGGCACGAACGGCTGCAGCGCGGGCACGCAGTGCGCCGCGGCGTCCAGCCGCTCGATCATCGCGGCGGCCGTCTGCCCGTTCTCCCCGGGCCCGCCGACGGGGAACGCCGACGCCAGCGCGAGGTGCACCTCCGCCGTGGCCGCGCCCAGCGCCCGGGCCTGGACCGTGAAGTCGTCCCCGGCGGCCAGCGCGTGCAGCCCCAGCGTCCAGCCGTCGGACGCGTCCCGCAGATACGGCTGGAGCACGCCGAGGGTGGCCTTGAACGGGTGGTTCGTCTGGAACCAGGCGACGGGCGCGGGCACGCGGTGACAGCCCTGGCAGGCCAGCGCGCCCGGCACCTCCAGGTCCGGGTTGACGCCCGGCTGGATGCGCCGGAAGACCTTCAGGATGTACTCGTCGCCGTACACCAGCGAGGAGTTGGACTGCTCGGCGTCCAGCAGCCGCGGCACCAGCCCGGCGGGCACCTGCTGGTCCGGGTCGCAGTCGAAGCGCAGGGGGCCCGCGGTGCCCGGATGCCGCAGCCGGTCCAGCAGGAGCTGGGCCGAGCGGGGGTCGTGCAGCGCGTCGTAGACCGTCAGCCCGGCCAGCGGCCCGTCCTGCACCCGCCCGATGAGCGCCCGCCCGAGCCGCGGCGACGGCTGCTCCCGCACACCGAGCAGCAGCTGGTAACAGTCGCCGGCCGGGGGAGCCCCGCCGGGCGAGGGCACACCCGTGTGGCCGGCGTGACCGGCGTGGACCAGCAGATGCAGACAGCCCGGGAAGAGCTCGGTCATCGACAGCAGGCCGAGCTCCGTGACGGGCCGGTCCTTGCCCGCGAACCAGCGCTGCCGGGGCAGCCACTCGCGCAGCAGCCCGCCGAGCGACTCCATGGGCTCGGCCAGGCGCGCGAGGTCCGGGCGGGGGGATGCGGTCTTCGGCATGGTCACGCCTCCTTTCGTCGGCGCAGGCTCACAGTCGCCGGCCGATGCGGGATGCGACTCGAGTGAGCCTGAACCAGTAGAAGCCGTGGCCCCCGAGGGTCAGCAGGTACGGCAGCTCGCCAATGGCCGGGAAGCGGACCCCGCCGAACAGCTCCACCGGGTGCCGCCCCGCGAACTCGCGCAGGTCGAGCTCGGTGGGCTGCGCGAACCGCGCGAAGTTGTTGACGCACAGGACCAGGTCGTCCTCGTACTCCCGCAGGAAGGCCAGCACCGCGGGATTGGAGGAGGGCAGTTCGGTGTACGAGCCGAGTCCGAAGGCCGGGTTCTGCTTGCGGATCTCGATCATGCGCCGGGTCCAGTGCAGCAGCGAAGACGGCGACGACATCGACGCCTCGACGTTGGTCACCTGGTGGCCGTAGACCGGGTCCATGATCGCCGGAAGGTAGAGACGGCCCGGGTCGCACGTGGAGAAGCCGGCGTTGCGGTCCGGGGTCCACTGCATGGGGGTCCGGACGGCGTCCCGGTCGCCGAGCCAGATGTTGTCGCCCATGCCGATCTCGTCGCCGTAGTAGAGGATCGGCGAGCCGGGCAGGGCGAGCAGCAGCGCGGTGAACAGCTCGATGGTGTGCCGGTCGTTGTCCAGCAGGGGAGCCAGGCGCCTGCGGATGCCGATGTTGGCGCGCATGCGGGGGTCCTTGGCGTACTCGGCCCACATGTAGTCGCGCTCTTCGTCGGTGACCATCTCGAGCGTGAGCTCGTCGTGGTTGCGCAGGAACATCCCCCACTGGCAGCCCGAGGGGATGGCCGGTGTCTTGGCCAGGATTTCCGAGACCGGGTAGCGGGATTCCCGCCGTACGGCCATGAAGATGCGCGGCATGACCGGGAAGTGGAAGGCCATGTGGCACTCGTCGCCGCCGCTCGGGTAGTCGCCGAAGTAGTCGACGACGTCCTCGGGCCACTGGTTGGCCTCCGCCAGCAGCACCGTGTCCGGGTACAGGGCGTCGATCTCGCGGCGGACGCGCTTGAGGAACGCGTGCGTGGCGGGCAGGTTCTCGCAGTTGCTGTCCTCGGACGCGTAGAGGTAGGGCACCGCGTCCAGCCGGAATCCGTCGATGCCCAGGTCCAGCCAGAACTTCAGCGCGGCCAGGATCTCCTCCTGGACGCGCGGGTTCTCGTAGTTGAGGTCCGGCTGGTGGGAGAAGAAGCGGTGGAAGAAGTACTGGCCCCGCACCGGGTCGAAGGTCCAGTTCGAGGTCTCCGTGTCGACGAAGATGATCCGCGCGTCCGGGTAGCCCTTGTCGTCGTCGGCCCACACGTAGTAGTCGCCGTAGGGGCCGTCGGGGTCCTTGCGTGACTCCTGGAACCACGGGTGCTGGTCGCTGGTGTGGTTCATGACGAAGTCGATGATCACGCGCATGCCGCGCTGGTGGGCGGCGTCGACGAACTCCACGAAGTCGGCCAGGTCGCCGAACTCCGGCAGCACGGCCGTGTAGTCGGAGACGTCGTAGCCGCCGTCGCGCAGGGGGGACTTGAAGAAGGGCGGCAGCCACAGGCAGTCGACGCCGAGCCACTGGAGGTAGTCGAGCTTGGAGGTGAGGCCCTTGAGGTCGCCCACGCCGTCGCCGTTGCTGTCCTGGAACGAGCGGACGAGCACCTCGTAGAAGACGGCGCGCTTGAACCAATCCGGGTCACGGTCCCTCGCGGGAGTGTCCTCGAAGGTGTCCAGCACGGGCTCGTTCACGGTCATGACGTTCTTGCCCCTCCGTTCGCGTGCGCGGCGGGCGGGGACTGGACGTGAAAGACGTGCGCGGGAGCCCGCCCCGGCTCAAGACGCACGTAGTTGTTCCTGCTCCAGTGGTAGGTCTCGCCGGTGAGCTCGTCGCGCACCGGCACCGACTCGTGCCAGTCCAGGCCGAGTTGCGGCATGTCCAGCGAGACCGTGGCCTCCTGGGCGTGACGCGGGTCGAGGTTGGCGACCACCAGGACGACATCGGACCCGCTGCGCTTGCTGTACGCGATGAGCGCGTCGTTGTCGGTGTGGTGGAAGCGGAGGTTCCTGAGCTGGTGCAGCGCGGGGTGTTCTCGCCGGATGGTGTTGAGCCGGGTGAGCAGCGGGGTGATGGTGCGGCCCTCGCGTTCGGCGGTGGCCCAGTCGCGATGCCTGAGCTGGTACTTCTCCGAGTCCAGGTACTCCTCGCTGCCCTCCTTCAGCGGGGTGTTCTCGCACAGCTCGTAGCCGGAGTAGATGCCCCAGGTCGGGGAGAGGGTCGCCGCGAGCACGGCCCGGACCTCGAAGGCGGGCCGGCCGCCGTGCTGGAGGTAGGCGTGCAGGATGTCGGGGGTGTTGGGGAAGAAGTTCGGCCGCATGTAGGAGGCGGCCTCCCCCGACAGCTCCGTCAGGTACTCGGTCAGCTCCTGCTTGGTGTTGCGCCAGGTGAAGTACGTGTAGGACTGCTGGAAACCGATCTGGGCCAGGGTGTGCATCATCGCCGGCCGGGTGAAGGCCTCGGCCAG